>NZ_JAIRBO010000005.1:0-319980 GCF_021151565.1 Halomonas sp. IOP_6
GCGACTCCCCGCAGCTTTCCCGCGCCAGCGTAAAGAAACAGCTACGCGCCTGGGGCGTTGCCGAAGCCACGCCTACCTCGCTTGCGCTGCTGACTGAGCAGCAGCGTGCCAACAGCGTGATAATTGTCCAGGACGCGTTCACCAGCCACTTTGAAGCCAAGCTGGTGATGGATTTGGTGGAACTGCTGTCGCGGCTGAATCTGCGGGTGTTTGTGATGCCGTTTTCTGCTAACGGCAAACCGCTGCAAGTGCAGGGCTTTTTAGGCGCCTTTGAGCGCACAGCGGAAAAACAGGCCAAGCGCCTGCGGGCGTTGGCTGAGTTCGACGTGCCCATGGTGGGGATCGACCCGGCGATGACGCTGACCTATCGCCAAGAGTACGTCAAAGCCCTGGGCCGTGAACAAGTACCCAACGTGCTGATGCTGCAAGAGTGGCTAGCCACGCGTATGAACACGCTAGCACCTCGCCAACTGAACCTAACCGATCCTGGCTTTAAGCTGTTTTCCCACTGCACCGAAAAGACCAACGCCCCGGGCAGCCCCAAAGCCTGGCAGCAGGTGTTTGCGGCATTTGGTTTAGAGCTTGAGCTGATGGCGACCGGCTGCTGCGGTATGTCCGGCACCTACGGCCATGAAACCCGTAATGTCGCAACCTCCAAAACCATTTATGCCCAATCCTGGCAGCCCCAGGTGGAAGCTGACGAAAACACAGGCAAGCTGCTAGCAACAGGCTACTCCTGCCGCAGCCAGGTGAAACGCTATTCTGGGCAAACTTTGCTACACCCGCTTCAGGCGCTATTGGCGCAATTGAGGTCGGTATCTCATCCTTATCCCAACAATATGCAAGAGAGAGCAACGAAATGACTCAACCGAGCCTTCTTTCAACCAATGAAGTGCGTGACCGTTTCTCTAAGGCAATGTCGGCCATGTATCAAGCCGAAGTGCCGCAGTACGGCACGCTGCTTGAACTTGTCGAGCGCGTTAACCAAGAAACACTTAGTCAACAGCCCGAACTGCATCGCCGCCTGGAAGCGCAGGGTGAATTGGCCCGTTTGAGCGTAGAACGCCACGGGGCTATTCGCGTGGGAACCGCTACAGAGCTTGCCATGCTGCGCCGCCTGTTTGCTGTGATGGGTATGTATCCGGTGGGCTATTACGACCTTTCAGAAGCGGGCGTACCGGTTCACTCAACCGCCTTCCGGCCTATCGACGATGATGCGCTGGCGATGAACCCTTTCCGTGTTTTTACCTCGCTGCTGCGTTTAGAGCTTATTGAAAGCGAGGCGCTGCGCCAGCGTTCGGAAGAAATTCTGGCTAAGCGCGATATCTTTACCCCAGGGGCGCGCGAGCTTATTGAGCGCCATGAAACCCAGGGGGGGCTCACCAGCGAAGAGACCGACCAGTTCGTCAAAGAAGCACTGGAAACCTTCCGTTGGCATCAGGATGCGACGGTCGATCTGGAGACTTATCAGGCGCTACATGATGAGCACCGTTTGATTGCCGATGTAGTGTGCTTCCGTGGGCCGCATATTAATCACCTGACGCCACGCACCCTGGATATCGACGAAGTACAGCGCCGCATGCCGGAGATGGGCATGAACCCCAAAGCCGTCATTGAAGGGCCGCCGCGTCGTGAATGCCCCATTTTGCTGCGCCAAACCAGCTTTAAAGCGTTGGAAGAATCAATCCGCTTTGCCGGTGACGCGCAAGGCACTCACACCGCTCGCTTTGGTGAAATTGAGCAGCGTGGAGTGGCGCTAACACCGAAAGGCCGTGCGCTTTACGACCAGTTGCTTACTGAAGGCCGCAAGCAAACCGCAGGCTTGGATAACGACGCACACCAAACGGTTATGCAAAACGTCTTTGCCAAGCTCCCTGATAACGACGAAGCCATGCGCCGTGCGGGGCTAGCGTATTTTCACTATCATCTGACCGAAAAAGGTCAGGCCGCTAACGACGCTGGTAGTGCTGATATTGAGGCGTTAATCGCCCAGGGGCTGGTGGAAGCACAGCCGATTACCTATGAAGACTTTCTACCAGTGAGTGCGGCGGGTATTTTCCAGTCGAACCTGGGTGGTGCAGAGAGCGAAGCCTATGCTGGGAATGCCAATCGCGATGCCTTTGAAGAGGCATTGGGTGCCCAGGTGACGGATGAGCTATCGCTCTATGCAGAGCGCGAAAATGCCTCTAAAGCGAAGGTGCTGGCAAGTTTAAAAAGCTAATCTTTCGTTTATAAAGAACGGCAGCACAGGAATGTGCTGCCGTTTTGTTACGTAGTAATGCCCCTAAATCAGCACCCGTAGACACTGACCCGCATGATATAGCGAGAAACCGCCTTCATAGGCGCAGCTCCACAGCGGGCGGGCTTTGATGGGTTTGGGCTGTGACAACGGCAGCGGCAGCAGGCTGTCATCCTCGTTTGCAATGTAATAAGCAAAACCTTGCCCGACCACTGTGCCGGTAGTGATGCCGCGTCCGTTATAGCCAGTGGCTGACAATATCCCAGGGGCCAGTTCAAAAATACGTAAGGTGTGGTCCGGTGTGAACGCGACCTTGCCGGTCCAGGTGTATTCCCAGCGTACGTTGCCGAGCCCAGGGAAGTAATGATCTTGTATAGTATTGGCCCAACGGGTTAAGTAAGCCAACGGCTTGCCTTCACCTTTCCCCAGGCTGCCCAGCAGTAAGCGGCCTGCCTTATCTCGCCGAATGCTGCTAAGTACCGTGCGAGTGTCCCAAGCGCCTTGCTTTTCTGGCAGTATCGCATCGGCGGCTTCGCCCGTCAGGGGTTCTGACGCCAGTTGATAATAGTGGCCGATAAAGAAGTGTTGTCGAACTTGATTCCAGTCGTCTTCGGTATACGCATTGGTCGCCATGACGACTTTGCTCGCGGTCACGCTGCCGTCTTGAGTTAACACCCGCCAGCGGTCTTCCTGTCGCTCGATGCCTGTTACGGGGCTTTGGCAGTAGAGAGTGGCCCCACGATCCGCTGCCGCACGTGCGAGACCGCGCGTATAGGCGCAGGGGTTGATAGTGCCCGCGCGCTTATCAAGCAGCGCTGCATGTATTTGAGAGGTCCCCGTCATCTGCTCGCATGCCTCTCCTTCAATTAAAGTCACCGGCGCCCCACGGTTTTGTAACTGGTCCCGGCGGCGTGCGAGCTCTTGGCAGCCTTTGGTGTTATGGCCAAGGTGCAGGGTGCCTGTGCGCGTTGGATCGCACTCAATGGCATAGCGCTCAATAATGTCGAATACCTTTGCTGGGGCGCCGCCCAAAATAGTATTAACGCGCTCACCTTTCTCTTCACCTAGCGCGGCCACGATGTCATCGGGTGGAATCCAAAGTCCGGCATTAACCAGGCCAACGTTGCGGCCTGAACCCCCCGTGGGGATATCTCCCGCCTCCAGCAAAATTACCTTGATGCCTTTTTCGGCCAAATGTAACGCGGTGGACAGACCCGTAATACCGCCACCAACAACACAGACCTCGGCCTCTTCCTGGTTCGCTAACGCAGGATAGTGTACTGGGGCTTCCGCGCTCGTTTGCAGCCAAAGGCAGCGCTCGGAGAGGGTCGTTTGCATCTTATAGTACCTCCTGAAAAGAAGCGCAGGTCGGCCTATGGCCGACCCTGTATGGCTATGAAGTAGGTTGGGAGGAGTAGTTGGTTTGAGGTGTATGGGGCGAGTTTTCAGCCGCGCTCTCGGGGGATTCACGAGGAATAAAGCGGCCAGTTAGCGCCCACAGCAGGCCGAATAAAGGGGATAGCCAGCAAGCAAATGCGAAGGGCGCATATGCTAGCGTGGGTACGCCAATCGTCGAGGACACAAACCCACCGCCCATGTTCCAGGGAATCAACGGAGAGGAGAGCGTGCCATTGTCTTCAATGGTGCGTGACAACGTCGAAGTCTTATAGCCCATGGCTTGATACTGGCCTTTCAGCAAGCGACCGGGCAGCACCAGCGTTGTATAAACATCGCCAATAATAGTGCTTACCGCCAGCGTGGTGCCGGAGCTTGTTGCCACTAAGCTGAAGCGCCCTTTAATAAGCCGCATGAGCTGCTTAATAATCGCGTCAACGGTGCCATAGGCTTCTAACATGCCAGCAAAACCCAGCGCGAAGAACGTTAGCGTTACCACCCAGGTCATGGAGAGCACACCGCCACTGCTGAGTAGAGCATCAATCGCCGGATTGCCAGTATCGCTGCTAAAGCCATTTTGCATGGCATCAAACACGGCATGAACGGTTTCGCCCTGAACGCCGATAGCCACTAAGCCGCCTATCGCAGCGCCGGTGAAAATAGTCGGAAAAGGTGGGAATTTGGCAAGTGCTAAACCGATCACAACAAAAGGCGGAATCAGCGTTACCCAGGAGAGCGTAAAGGTGTCATCAAGAGCCTGACGAAACGTTGCAATATCGGTACTTCGTTCAAGCTGGCCGCCATAGCTAGTGCCGAGCCATAAATAAAGCACCAGCGCGACAATCATGGCGGGCACCGTGGTGGCCATCATGCTGCGTATATGGCTCCATAAATCGGTTTCACATACGGCAGGGGTTAGGTTGGTAGTCTCTGATAAGGGCGACATTTTATCGCCAAAGAACGCACCGGATACCAGCGCCCCGCCCGTTAGATACATGGGAATGCCCAGCCCTTCGCCGATGCCCATTAGGGCAAGCCCGAGCGTTCCTACTGTGCCCCAGGACGTGCCTGTGGCAAGAGATACCAAAGCACTAATGACGCAGGTCGCGACAAGGAAGTAAGAGGGTGAAACCAGCTGGAAACCGTAATACATCAGCGTGGGAACGGTGCCGGAAAGAATCCAGGTGCCAATCACCATACCGACCGCTAATAGAATAAAAATAGCGGGCATCCCCAGCTTAACCACCTCAAGCATTGAGGCTTCCATTTTTTGCCAGGGTACGCCACGGATGCGTCCGCACAGGGCACAAATCATTATCCCGAAGGCTAAAGGAATATGCGGGGTAAAGTCAGAGAAGATAAAAAATTGCAGAATTAGAATGGCGGTAGTGGCCAGCAGCGGTAATAGCGCCATCGCGAGGCCCGGCGTCGGGCCGATTTGGACATCGTCACGCATACATCACCTTCATTTTTTTATGTTTTTAGTAAGGGCCCTGCAGGGAGGGGCCCTTATAGAGGGGAAGGGTTAGTCGAACTTAATGCCTTGGGCCAGTGGGAGTTCACGAGAGTAGTTCACGGTGTTAGTTTGGCGACGCATATAGCTCTTCCAAACGTCGGAGCCGGACTCGCGACCGCCGCCGGTTTCCTTCTCGCCCCCAAACGCACCGCCAATTTCAGCACCGCTAGGGCCGATGTTGACGTTGGCGATGCCGCAGTCACTACCAACCGCAGAGATGAAGGTTTCGGCTTCGCGAACATCGGTGGTGAAAATACACGATGACAGACCCTGGGGGACGTCATTATTGGTAGCAATAGCCTCATCCAGCTCTTTGTAGGTGAGAACATAAAGAATGGGCGCAAAAGTTTCGTGCTTGACCAGATCGTTTTGCTCGGTCACTTCAACAATGGCAGGCTCGACGTAGTAGCCTTCGTTGCTGTTGGCGATCTCTACACGGTTGCCACCGAACACCTTCGCACCTTGTTCACGCGCTTTAGCCAGCACGCTTTGCATCGCATCAAAGGCTTGATGGTCAATTAGCGGACCAACCAAGTTACCTTCAAGCGGGTTGCCGATAGACACCGCGCTATAGGACTTCTTAAGACGCGCTAAGATTTCGTCTTTAATGGATTCATGAACGACTAAGCGGCGCAGTGTCGTGCAGCGTTGCCCAGCCGTACCTACCGCAGAGAAGAGAATGGCGCGAGTCGCCATATCAAGATCTGCGCTCGGCGCTAAGATCATGGCGTTGTTGCCACCCAGCTCAAGAATGCTGCGACCGAAGCGCGCTGCCACTTGTGGGCCTACTTCGCGACCCATGCGGGTGCTGCCGGTAGCGCTGATCAGCGCAACGCGAGTGTCACTGACCAACTGCTCGCCAGCGGCACGCTCACCAATAACCACTTGGCTCAGGTGCTCGGGGGCTTCATCGCCGAACTCTTCAATAGCACGCTCTAACAGTGCTTGGCAGGCCAGCGCCGTTAACGGTGTTTTTTCGGAAGGTTTCCAAAGCAAGCTATTGCCGCATACCAGCGCTAAGGCTGAATTCCATGCCCAAGGGGCGACGGGAAAGTTAAACGCTGTAATTAGGCCAATCGGGCCTAACGGGTGCCAGCTTTCACGCATATGGTGACCGGGGCGCTCGGAAGCGATGGTCAGCCCAAAAAGCTGGCGAGATTGACCAACGGCAAGGTCGCAAATGTCGATCATTTCCTGAACTTCGCCAAGCCCTTCCTGGAGAATCTTGCCACACTCCCAGGTGACCAGCTCGCCGAGTGATTCCTTGTGCTGGCGCAGTTGATCCCCAAACAGGCGCACCAATTCACCACGACGGGGGGCAGGCACGCTTTTCCAGGCTTGAAAGGCTTTTTCTGAGTTCGCAATAGCAGTTTCAATATCGCTGTTAGAAGCCGTTGTAAGACGACCAATTTCGCTACCATCAATCGGCGTTGTAACAATCAGGTCGCCGCCTTGATACTGTTCTTTTGCGACGCCCATTTTTTCCATCAGGGAATGAATCATTGCTTCACCAAATATTAAGTTGTGAGTAAATTGGTTACAGGGCCAGTATTGCCAAGCTTGCGGTAGCTCATCAAACGATGTTTGTGAAAAACATCATTCCTTAATTTCACCAAGTGGGATTGCCATGCGTCGTCGAAACTTACCTTCTTTGACCAGCTTGAATTGCTTTGAGGCAGCGGCGAGGCACCTCAGTTTTACGCGGGCCGCGGATGAGCTGAGCCTGACGCAAAGTGCGGTGAGCAAGCAGGTGTCACAGTTGGAAGTTACCCTGCAACATCCGTTATTCAGGCGGGTGAGAAAGCGCCTGCACCTGACGCCAGAGGGGGCGGTCTATCTCGGCGAGGCGCGTAAAATATTAGCCCAGGTCGAAATGTCCACGCGTTATATGCAGTCTTATGGCGTAGAGGCAGATGTGCTGAATATCGCCACGTTACCCACCTTTGGGGCACGGTGGCTTATCCCCAGACTCAACGGGTTCCGCTTTAAACATCCCAATATTAATCTCAATATTTCTAACCGTACCGAACCGTTTGATATGCAAAAAGAGCGCATAGAGGCGGCGTTCTTTTTTGGCCATGGTGTATGGCCGCGGGCTGAGTGTATAAAGTTGCTGGATGAAGAGGTGGTGCCTGTCTGCGCGCCTTCCGCCATGGAGCAGACAACCGTTCGCGACCCATTAGACTTAACAGACATGGTGTTGTTACAGGTTTCTACTCGGCCCGAAGGGTGGCATGACTGGTTTGAAGCACAAGACCTCTATACGGAGCACAGCTACCATGGCCCAAGATTCGATACGTTCTATATGGCGTTAAGGTCGGCCCGCGCGGGCTGTGGCGTCGCCCTAGTGCCAAAATTCCTTGCTCAGGAAGAGCTTGATGAGGGGAAGTTAATCATTCCTTGGCAGTTCTCGCTTAAAAGCCAGGATGCTTACTACATGGCCTACCCAGAGCATATGGTCGACGTTTATAAGCTGCGCGTTTTTATTGAGTGGATACGAGCTCGTTTGGATTAGTTGTTAGTTGTTAGTTGTTAGTTGTTAGGGCGACGGGTAAATAGTCGGGCAGGCGCTTTAGTTCTTCTAAGGGCATGGGGCGTGCGAATAGGTACCCTTGGAGTAGGTCACAGTGGCGGCGAGTGAGGTCTTCTTGCTGTTGCTGGGTAGGTTATTGAAAGGAGTGCGCAATAAACGGGTTAAAATGTGCCCCTATTAAATGAGATGCTGGGTATCCTGTGATACTTTCAAGTGCTTTATTGCAGCGTTGAAAGTGTCCGTTAAGGTCAAATTCATAAACGCCACCAGGGTGATTCACAAACAGGGAGCGGTGCCACTCAGAAAGTGTGCGCCGGATCGAAGCGCATAATGTAAACCAGCGCGTCAGGCAGCATCAATTCTGCCTATTCAATTAGCGCGACCAGCGTTGTGGTGAGT
Source organism: Halomonas sp. IOP_6 (assembly GCF_021151565.1). Classification (NCBI taxonomy): domain Bacteria; kingdom Pseudomonadati; phylum Pseudomonadota; class Gammaproteobacteria; order Oceanospirillales; family Halomonadaceae; genus Halomonas; species Halomonas sp. IOP_6. Next base: position 8,083 of record NZ_JAIRBO010000005.1, read on the forward strand.
GGCGCTCCGGCGGCGGTCAGCTCGTGGATTTCCTGCTGGGCCTCTAGTAGCGGAAATTCATGGTGCATAACGCGCCCTTTACATGCATGAGGCGCAAGGGTCGTATGACTGTATTTATGTTTAATTCTGACGCGTAGCTATTCAACTCGTACCATGTAACTAAACATAAGTGATAGCAACGTAAAAGTGCTCCTCCTTTATGCTAATTCTCGCGATATCCGACTAAAGCTATTGCATTGCTTGCCGATACTAAAAGACGCCAAAAAAAATGTAAGGAAGTCTCCCATGCGTCATGAGTTCAGGCCGTCATTATTTTGCCCCTTAGCAAACCTTCAGCTCTGTTTCATTGAGGAGTGTTAATGGTTGCACCATTGCCACCGAATGAAGCAGACCGTTTGCGTGCGATGTGGCGCTATATCCGTCATAACCAGGCTCCTGACGCTGTTTTAGATGCTATTACTCGTTCTGCCGCCAAGTTTTTTGACGTTCCAATTGTGCTGATCGGCTTGGTTGAAGAAGAGTGTCAGTGGTTCAAGAGCCAAGTGGGCCCCGAAATTGCCAATATCCCCCGTGACGTCTCGTTCTGCGCTTATACTATTTTGGAAAACGAGCTTTTGGAGGTGGTGGATGCCACTGTGGATGCCCGTTTCCAGAATAATCCCTTAGTCACCGGCCCGCCTTATATTCGCTACTACCTGGGAGCGCCGCTATTGACGCCCGACGGGTTTTCTATTGGCACGCTGTGCCTGATAGATCACCGCCTAAGGGCCATAGGTGACGAGCATAAGCGTCATTTGCAGACCTTAGCCCACCAGGTCATGAGTCATCTGGAATTGCAGCGGCTTCAGCGTCTTGAGCGACTTATTAATCACGCGGGGCTGGGTGTTTGGGAGCTCGATGTAAGCTCCAATACGATATGGAGTAATGAGGCGTTTCTGCGCTTGCATGGCGCTTCGCCGTTAACACCTAGTAGCCGCTTTGAGCTCGCAAGTCACTATTTGCCTGAAGATCGCGACACACTGGAAAGCGGGTTGGGGAGAATCATTCATCAGGGCACTCCTTTTGACGCCTGCCTACGTTTGAAAGCCCCCGGCGAAACGGCGATTACCTGGGTACAGTTAACGGGTGCCTCTATCGACGATACGGTGCCTGCCCGTCATATTGCCGGTACCCTGCAGGACATTACGCTCCTTCAGCGGAACAAACACGAACTTGAGTGGCGTCACCGTATCGACGATCTAATCACTCGCCTGCAAGCGAGCATTATTGCTGGAGATAATATTTCTGATACGTTTTCAGGTGCGCTAGAGGCGCTGCTGTCGCTAACAGAGAGTGAATACGGGTTTATTGGTGAGGTGTTTAAGGATGAGAGCGGAGAGCCGTTTCTTAAGACCCACGCCATTACTGATATTAGTTGGGACGACGCTTCACGGACACTTTACCGTAAGGCACAAGCGCACGGTTTAGTGTTCTCTCAGTTAGACTCACTCTATGGTCATGTTCTGCGTACTGGCAAGCCGCTGATTAGCAATCGGCCTTCCCATGATCCCAGGCGTGGCGGACTGCCTAAAGGGCATCCTTCCCTCGATACGCTGTTGTGTCTGCCTGTCTCGGTGGAAGGCGAGATGGTTGCTATGCTGGGACTTGCTAACTGTGCTAAGGGGTATAGCAATGAAACGCTTACGTTGCTTGAGCCTTTGCTCCGGCCACTTGGTCAACTGATTCACGGCTTACGCTTGCGCCGTCAGAACGACGAAGCCTGGAAGCGCCTGGAGCTATCCTCCAAGGTGTTTTCTAGCAGTCGTGAAGCGATCATGATCTCGGATAGCGATAACCGCATTATTGAGGTTAATGAAGCATTTGAACGAATTACCGGCTATACCCGTGACGAAGTGCTTGGCAAGAACCCTCGGGTCTTATCGTCAGGGCGCCAAACGCCTAGCTTCTATCGGTCACTGTGGGCATCGCTGAACGAGAAGGGATATTGGCAGGGTGAGGTGATTAATCGACGCAAAAACGGCGATCCATTGCCAGAGATGCTGTCAATTTCAGTGGTACGCAATGAAACTGGTGACACTACCCATCATGTTGCCGTTTTTTCCGACCTGACGCGCATCAAGCAGCATGCGGATGAGCTGTTTCGAGCGGGGTATGTGGATCGCTTGACCGCGCTGCCTAATCGCCGCCACATGATTGAGCTTATGCATGAGGCACTTGATAGCAGCAAGCCAGATGAAACCCTGGCAATAGCGGTACTCGACTTAGACGGGTTTCAGGAACTCAATTTGAGATTTGGTCGAGCGGGGGCTGATCGAATCCTGGTGGTTTTGGCTGGACAATTAGTCGATGCGCTAGGGTCAGGTGATCTTATCGCTCGTATTGGGGGGGATGAGTTTGCTTTTCTGCTGCACCGATTTGAGGGTGGTGTTGAGCGTTTAAATCTTATACTTCAACAGGTTACGAAACCATTGACGATGCCTGAACTAGGGGGCACAGATAAGGCGCCGCTGAGACTGACTGGCAGCCTAGGCGTTACTCTCTTTCCTGCTGATCACAATGATCCTGACACCCTGTTACGTCACGCCGACCAAGCGATGTATCGCGCCAAAATGGCCGGTGGTAATCGTTTCGTCCTATTCGATCCTGAGCGCGAACAAGAGCTTAAGGACCTTCAGATCCGGCGCGGACAAATTGCACGTGCACTTGATGCAGATGAGTTTGTGCTCTTTTACCAGCCGCAGTTTGATCCAGTCTTTCAGCAGGTCACCGGTGTGGAGGCGCTGATCCGCTGGCAGCACCCCGAGCGCGGGCTGCTGGCCCCCGGTCAGTTTCTACCCGCGATTTCTGGTAGCGAACTAGAACTGAGCTTTGATGCATGGGTGCTCGAAACAGCGCTGAAGCAGATGGAGGAGTGGCATGCCAGCGACATCATGCTGGAGGTATGCATTAACCTAAGCCCCCAGTCACTCACTCGAGCCGATTTCTTCGATACGCTGCAGGGTGCGTTGGCCGCACACCCAGATGTGTCGCCAGCACTGCTATGCCTTGAGGTACTGGAGTCTGCTGCGCTGGACGATTTGCAAGCCGCGACACAGGTCATGCGTGCCTGTCGCTCGCTAGGGGTGAACGTTGCCTTGGATGATTTTGGTACGGGGTATTCGTCGCTGACCTACTTACGTGATCTGCCCGTGGACGTGGTTAAAGTAGATCGCAGCTTCGTTATCAACATGTTGGAGCGCGATCATGATTTGGCCATTGTTGAGAGCGTTGTGTATCTGGCTAAACGATTCAATAAAAAAGTCGTCGCGGAAGGGGTTGAGAGTAACGCTCACGTCAAACGACTGACAGAAATGGGCTGCCATTTGTTGCAAGGATTCGGTATCGCCCGTCCCATGCCGGCAAAGGTGTTGCAGACGTGGTACGAACATCCCTCAAAAATGCTCAAAGAACTCAACCTTACCTGATAGCCGCTTTCAAGCGTTGATTATTCCTTGGTGAACCATTACAGCGGCCCCTATCAGGCGCAGTTGATTACTGACGAAGAAGAGGGAAAAGCCATGCTGATGTGCGATTTAAGCGTTTGAAGAAGATTTTTTAAAATTGTTTTAAAAGAATGGCTGGCTATATGCCAGCCAATAAGTTTGTAAGTTGCTGTAATGCATATTTTAAATCCTCAATATATTATTAAGCTTTATTTTATGTTCAGGGTAAGCACATTAATATAGATGCTGCTGTTATCTTATTTAGCTCTTTTTCGTATTAGCTGTTGACGTAAGTAATATAGAAGCGCAGACTGATCTCAGTTGGTTAGCAAGTCGAACGTTGTCAGCAGTATCGAAGCATTTTAGCGTTGAGCCTGGTGAAAGTTTCTTGTTCTACCCTCTGTAACTCGGGTATTTCCCCGGCATTAATTTCGCTAAATCGAGGATTTCGATCATGGCAACTGGTACCGTAAAGTGGTTTAACGACACTAAAGGCTTCGGCTTTATTTCTCCTGAAGTTAGCGGCGACGATCTGTTCGCACACTTCTCCGAAATTCAAGCAGAAGGCTTTAAATCCCTGCAAGACGGTCAGAAGGTTTCTTTTGACGTAACTCAGGGCCAAAAAGGCCTTCAAGCTTCTAATATCAAGGTTGTGGAATAAACTCCCTACCGAGATATTAGCTACCGGCTAAGTCGGTAAGCTTAAAAACCCCGCCGTGTGCGGGGTTTTCGCGTTTGTTTATAGAGTAGTCTAAAAAGAATATGCTGAGTTATTAACCGTTATCTTATGAGGGGGCTAAAATTCCAGGCTTAGTCTAAGCATATCTTTGTGCTGAATTCCATTTTCAATGATAGGCTCAGGGTAGTTCTTCAAGAAAAAATCTTTATCAATACAATTAACCCTAAAGCCCTGCCGTTGGTAGAAGGTCAGTTGATAGCCGAATGTACCCGTTCCTACCTCTAAGCGTTGCGCACCAGATGCCTTTACTTTTTCGATAACATGCCTGAGAAGTTGTGTACCAACACCGTTCTGTTGAACCGATGGTGAAACGGCAATGTTCATCAATTCCAGTGCTCTCTCATAAATCGGCTTGATAACACAAACTCCGACTACCGAACCCTTGGCGCTGGCTATGAAGCACCTTGATTGATATAGGTAGCTTTTGATGGCTTCTTCGCAGGGATCCGCTAAAAGAAGTAGCTCCATTGGCACCTCAGAGGGGGTTATCTCAGCTATTTGCAACGATGCATGCTCCTATCGCATTCAGAGTAATTTTCATTCTACTCTTTGTGTCCATGTTCCATGTCTTTATGTGAGCGTGTGGGTGATCTTTTGACTTAATAGGGTTTAGGGCACACGTTCTGGCTTAGATAGGCACGCATGGCCTGCCACTATAAAATTACATTATTTATATTTCGAAAGTAGCATAAAAAGATTGGGAGCAAGCTGCCTTAGATAGGGGCATTTTGTTGCTATTGGTTTGAAAAAGCTGGTGTGCGAGCTCATCGGCACGAGGTTATTCACACGAGATCATCATGACCCTACTGGATAAACGTGCGTTTTACTTATTTGAGGTAAGCAGTTGCGGTGGCATTCGTGCGGCGGCGGAGCATCTGCATATCAATCCCTCTGTGGTAAGCCGCCAAGTACGTGGGTTGGAGAGAGAATTGGGCATGGCGTTGTTGGAGCGTCAAGGGCGGCATGTGACGTTGACCGAAGCAGGCCAATTGGTAGTGGAAGGATTTCTTGCTCAGCGGCGGTTGAATTCAGAGCTGGGAGATACGCTGTCTCGGTTACGCAATTTACAGTCGGGGAAGGTGGTAGTCTCGGTAGGTGATGGCTTTGTGGATAGCTTTATCAACCACGTGATGCGCCGTGTTTCCGAGCATTATCCCGACGTGCTGATCGAGATTAAAACAGGGATTTATTACCCCCGAGAACCCCATGAGATGGTGGCCAGCGACGAGGTGGATATTGCTATTACCTACGGCCCCATTTCAGACCCACGGTTAGTAGTGCACTCTTTTGAGCGGGGGCCGTTGTGCGCGCTGGTAGCACCATCCCACTGGCTTGCCCGCCAAGATAGCGTGTCGGTCACGGAGTTATTACAGCACAAATTGATTTTTTTACCGGATGCCTCGGGCTCGCAGCAGTTCGTGAATGCGCTATTTGGTGCTGCCGGGCAGTTGGCTACGCCTGCCTATCGTTGCAACCTGCATTCGGTGTCTCGAAGGATGGCATGTGCGGGGATTGGCGTGTCGTTTATGACGGCTGCTGCTGCACGCAGCGAAGTAAACGCTGGTTTGCTGAAGGCGATTCCCATTGATCACCCTATGGCCGCTAGTAGCCAAGGCAATTTGGTGCGTAGAGTCGGCAGAAGGCTTTCGCCCGCTGCCGACTATTTGTGGAAGTTAATGATGGCGATGCAGTGACGTACTGAAGTATCAGTTAGCCATCATGTATACGCCTGGGCCAATTGGCCAGCCCATGGCCAGCCAGAACATCAAAAACGCTGACCAGGCGAGCAAAAAGCCTATGGCTAACGGCAGCATGGTGGCTATCAACGTGCCTAGCCCCATATCTGGCTTATAGCGCTGCATATACACCAGTGCTACCGAAAAATATGGGCTCATGGGGGAGATGATGTTAGTGCTGGAATCGCCTATGCGGAACATTGCCAGCACAAAGGCTGGATCGAAGTCGATCATCATCAGCATCGGCACGAATACCGGGGCCATTAACGCCCACTGAGCGGAGCCGCTGGTCATAAAGACGTTCAGCACTGCGCTCATCGCAATAAACGCGCCTACTAGCGGTAGCCCGGTAAATCCGGTGCTTTGCAGAATATTGGAGCCTTCAATAGCAATAAATTGCCCCAATTCTGACCAGCGGAAATAAGCAATAAACTGCGAAATGGCAAAGAACAGTACTAGGGTAGGTGCTAAGTCACTGGCAGACTCCGCCATGCGTTGTGGTACATCACGGCTGCTGGTGATCTTGTCGGTGGTGATGCCGTATACCAAGCCAATAGTGACGAAGTAGCCAAACATCAGTGGCACGAGTGAGCGCAAAAAGGGCGAGGGGATCAAGCCGCCCTCTTCATTGCGCAGTGGTGATGCCTCGGGCACCACGGCAATTAAGATCAGCGCTAGGTAAATCAGTGTGGCAACGCCTACCCGCTTTAGGCCGCGCTTTTCTGCGTCGGTTAATGCCGGTTTTATGATGTCAGTTTTAAAGTCTTTGCTTATCGGTAGGGTGCGTTGCAGCCTCGGCTCTACGATCTTATCGATGACTAACGTGCCAATAATTGCCAGCACAAACACTGAGCAGGCCACGAAGTAGTAGTTATCCACAGGTGAGACGTAGGCGTCTGGGTCTACCAAGCGTGCGGCCTCCGTGGTTATGCCAGCAAACAGCGCATCCCCGACGGTAATGAATAGGCTGGCATCAAACCCGGCGCCTGCCGCTGCGTAGGCGGCAGCTGCACCGGCGATTGGGTGGCGGCCCACCGAGTAGTACACCATGGCGGCTAGCGGGATCAGGATCAGGTAGTTGGCATCGGAGGCAATACTGCCGCAAATACCCGCCATAAAAACGCAGAAAGTGAGCAGAGCGGGTGGTGCTTTCGCCACGCTCACCTGCATCAAGGTCGACATTAAGCCCACTTTATCGGCCAAACCAATGCCAAACATCACCACCAAAATAAGGCCGAGGGGAGGGAAGTTAACGAAGTTACTGACCACGCTGGTCAGCATAAACTCAATGCCATCAGCCGAGAGTAGACTGCGTACCTGCACCACTGCGTCGGTTTGCGGGTTAACCGCTGAAACGCCGAGTGCGGCAAGCAGGGCTGAGACGACCACAACTACGCCAGCCAAAATGACAAAGAGAATAAACGGGTGTGGGAGCTTATTACCCACACGCTCAATAGATGAAAGAACACCTTGCATCGTATTAATCCTTTTTACTTAACGTTATTTTTTTAATCGTAATGAGAGGCCTGCAGAGAATTACGCTCGTGCTAACAGCTCTTTTGCCAGCGCCACAAACATCCCGCCTGCGACCGGCAGAACAGCATCGTTAAAGTCGTAGTGCTCGTTGTGCAGATAGGCGCTATCGCCATTACCGACAAAGAAGAAACACCCCGGTACTTCCTGCAGGTAGAACGCGAAATCTTCCGCACCCATAGTGGGCATATAGTCCAGCTGCTGAATGTCGTGGCTTACTCCGTGCTTGTTGGCAACCGCTAACACACGTTCTGACCACGCAGGGTCGTTAACCAGGGGGGGCACCTGGTGTAGGTGTTCCAGATGAAACTGCGCACTGTGGGCTGCGCATACGCCAGCGGTTACCTGCTCAAGCTTGCCTGCAAGCGCTTCGCGTGAAGAGGGGCGGTCGCTGCGGATATTCACTAGCAGCTCGGCTTGGCCAGGAATCACATTTGCGGCATCGCCCGCATGGAAAGCAGCTACAGTGATCACGCCTGCTTCCAGCGGCGATTTGTGGCGGCCCACTAACCCTTGCAACTGCTGTACCAGCGATGCCCCGACATAAATAGGATCTACCGCCAAGTGCGGCATGGCGGCATGGCCGGAAATACCTTCGATAGTGATTTTATAAGTGTCGTTACCGCCCATAGCCGGCCCTGGTTTAACAAACAGTTGGCCTGTTGGGAAACCAGGGCGGTTGTGGTAGCCAAATATCGCGTCCACCTTGGGGTTTTCCAATACCCCTGCCTTGACCATGATGTCGGCACCATTGCCACCTTCCTCGCCAGGCTGAAATAGCAGTTTAATGTGTCCACATAGCTCGTCACGCAGCGCCATGATGGCCTCGGCAGCCAACAACAGCGTGGCGGTATGCCCATCGTGACCACAGGCATGCATCAAACCTTGCCGTTGGGAGCGATGCTCAAATGTGTTGGCTTCCTTGATGGGTAACGCATCCATATCGGCGCGAAAGGCAATCACTGGGCCTTCGCGACCGGTCGCTAGCTCAGCCATAACGCCTGTAGTGGCAATACCTTCGGTAACGCGATAGCCAAGCGCTCTTAGCCGCTCCGCGACCAGCGCGGCGGTGTTATTTTCCTGGAATTTAAGCTCGGGCTGCTGGTGTAGCCGATGCCGCAAAGCAGTGGCTTCACCAACTTGTTTATCTGAAAACATTTCCTATCCCTACTGTTGTCGGTGCCTTTATTCGGCTTTTTGTAAGCTAAGCGACTTGGCGGGTAGAAAGGAGTCGTTTTAATGACGAATTTGTTGCTTTCAAAGCAACGATGATGGGTTGATACAACCGAAGTGACTTCTTAGCGATGTTATCAACGCCCTTGGCAGCTAGCGGTGAAATTTTCAGTGTCACCTTCTTTTAATGCTTATTTTTAACTTAAGCATTCTGCGTATCGACTAAATCATACCTCTTTGCGGCAGCCACACAGCCGGAGATTGCAATCACCCAGCGAAGTAAGCTATTGGTGGCGCAGTTGATAGATCAGCTTGATGCACAAGACACACACGGCCGTGGAGTGCTCGGTATGAAAACCTTGTCGAACATGGGGTTCGCCCTATTTGGTGCAGCGCTGGTAGCGATTAGCTATGGACTTGCGCGCTTTGCGTTTGGTTTATTTGTGCCTTCCATTAGCGCCGAGCTAGAACTGACAGCGTACTTGATTGGCATTATTGGGGCGCTGCCGTTTATTAGTTTTGTCTTGGCGACGTTGTTCGCACCGCTTGCAGCCGATCGGCTCGGTGCGCGTAATTTAGCGGTGTTGTCAGGTGGATTTGGTGTGGCTGGCCTTGTCTTTATCAGCCAGTCGTCTGGCGCCTTATCGCTCGGCGTAGGTGTGTTTGTCTGCGGCATTTGTACCGGCTTGATGATGCCCGCTCTGACGGCTGCTATGCAGGCGCTGGTGAGCCGAACAATGCATGGCCGCGTTAGCTCTATCATGAATGCTGGCACCAGTATTGGCATTATCGTAGCAGTGCCGACGGTCGTTTTCCTGGCCGATGCGTGGCGCTTTACCTACACTAGCTTTGCTGTTTTGGCAGGCTTAGGGGTCATTGCTGCCTGGTACTTTATTCCTTCGGTCTCTCGGGTTGTGCCAGCGAATGCGGCGCCGCCACCGCCAATCACGCGGCTACAGTGGTCGCGCCTTACCCGGCTATCACTCTTTGCTTTCGCTATGGGGTTTGTGTCTTCGCCGTTCTGGCTTTTTGCGCCTGATTTGGCCGTTACCCTTGGTGAGTTGCCTCCTAATCAAACTGGTTGGCTTTGGTTTGCCGTAGGACTTGCTGGGCTTGGAGGTGCCGTAGTGAGTGATTTGGCTGACCGTAATAACCCTCCTATTACGCAGGCATTAATGTTAATGATGCTGTCTTCAAGCTTGGTGTTGCTTGCTGCCAGTCCAGGCCAGTTAGCATTGGCGATATTTTCCGCCATGGTGTTTGGACTTGCTTACATGAGCTTAACGGGACTGTATCTGATGACGGGGATTCGGCTATTGCCGGGGCGGCTTTCCATGGGGCCAGTCTTGCCTTTCATGGCCTGTGCGCTTGGGCAGGCAGTAGGATCGCCGGTTGTTGGCATGCTGGTGGACGGCTTTGGTTATGCCTATGCATTTTCGCTATTTTCTGTCGTTGGTATTGTGGTGGCGATTATATCGCCAGCTTATCCTGGCCACATTGATTACTGGGCAGACTTGGTGGAAGAATCAGTTGAAGAAGAACCACTGCAAGAGGAGCAGTCCGCTGCTGAAGAGACGGGGCTTCAAGCAGCATATGATCACCAATTGCTGGATGAGAATGGCGAGCCCATCGAAGAGCCCGTTACTAAAGAGGATAACGTGTCCTAATGCGTTTCTGATTGGCGTTATACGGTCGAAAGCCATGGAGGAGTTGGAGCAGGTGCCTGGGGAGCGCAATTTGCCGCGAGGGTTTGCCTTCACCGGTAGCAGAGGTGTGGCTAGAGGTAATGAGTACCTTCGCGGCATCGGCGACAAAAACGACAACGCCAGCTGAATCCAGAGGCTAGCGTTGTCGGACGAACATTGATCAGGCGAAGGCGTTCAGACACCAGGTAATGGCGGGGATGGCGACAATATCGATCAGCACGGCGCCGCACAGCGGGACGATAATGAAGGCCTTATGCGACACCACACGATAGTGCTCGCACACCGCGCTCATATTCGCCACCGCATTGGGAGTAGCGCCTAGACCGTGGCCAATAAAGCCCGCGGTAAGCACTGCGGCATCGTAGTTGCGGCCCAGCAGACGGAACAGCACCACCACGGCCAGGAAGACGATGGCCAAGGTCTGCACCAGCAGGATTAACAGCAGTGAGCCGCCCATCTCCTGGAGCTGCCAGATCTTAAGATTCATCATTGCCATGGTCAGGAAGACGCCCAAGGCTACGTCGCCCAGGGTGGCGAGGGCGTTGTCTGGCATGCTGACCCAGTGGAAGCGATCATTAAGATTGCGTAGCAGGATGGCGACAAACATGGCGCCCACATAACTCGGCAGGATGACCCCTAGGTGAGTTGACAGGGCCTCTTTGAACCACACTCCCAGTACCATGATCGGTACTACGACGGCTAGCACGCGCAGCAGGGTACGGCTGTCGATGGGCGCTTGGGTGGGGCGCTCCTCGGCTTGCAGTTTCTCCAGATCATGCACGTCCTCGGCGACAACCGGAATCTGCCGACGATCGATGATCCAGCGGGCGATGGGCGCGCCGATCAAACCGCCGACAATCATGCCGAAAGTGGCAGAGGCAATGGCGGCAGTAGTGGCACCCTGGGCACCCAGGGCTTCCGCCTCAGGGCCAAAGGCCGCTGCTGCGCCAAAGCCGCCCTCTAAGGAGGTGGCTCCGGCCATCAGGCCGATCAGCGGGTCGAGGCCAAGCAGGCTGGCCATGCCAATGCCCACGCCGTTCTGCATCAGCGCCAGCAGCCAGCAGGCCACTAGATAGATGCCCAGCGCCTTACCGCCCTTCTTGAGCAGCGCCAGGCTTCCACCCAGGCCCACGGTGGTGAAGAAGGCGATCATCAATGGACTCTGCATCGCCGTGTCAAGTTCGAAGGTAACCAAGCCAAGATCGCGCAGCAGCCAGGCCAGCAGGGCGAAGCCGAAACCGCCGATCACTGGGGTAGGGACGCAGAAGTGTTCCAGCCAGTTGAGCCGGCGCTTAAGCCCGGCGCCAAATGCAAGCAATATCAGCGCCAGTGCCGTGGTGGACACGGCATCCAGAGTAAAGTGCATGTTGATGCTCCATGAGTTGTTGTGTGCCGCTCAGGGCGGTCGGGTAGGGGTGGCCGTTGACGACCGGTTAATCGTTGGTTAGCGCGCCAGGCGCTCGACCAGACGGGCCGCCACACGGGCCGTTCGCGCGTCTATATCCAGGCTTGGATTGAACTCGGCTACGTCCACTACTGGCAGCGCAACGCGTGCGGCTAGGTGATCAATGACATCCTCAACCAGGGACAGCTCGATGCCCCGGGCGGAAGGGGCGCTGACGCCCGGTGCAATCCAGGCTGGTAGGGCGTCTAAGCAGATGGTGAGGTAGAGCCAGTCGACCTGTGTCAGCAGCCGCTCCAGAGCGGCTTTCATCGCGGGGCTGTCCAGCGAGCGACACTGCTCGTCGAGCACCCACTCCACTCTCAACGACTCGGCGCGGGCGAAAAGCGCTGGCGTATTGCCGCCACGATTCACTCCAAGGCAGGTGTAGTGGAAGTCGATGCCCGCCTCTTGGCACAGCTCGGCGCACTGCCGAAAGGGCGTGCCTGAGCTGGCGCGCTCGGCCTGGCGCAGATCGAGATGGGCATCCAGATTGAGGATGCCTATGCGCGGCATCGTCGTCTGACGCTGGGCGTGAGCCAGCAGCCCTGAGAAGCTAGCGAAGGCGATCTCATGGCCGCCGCCCAAGCCGATGACCCGGTGGCCCTGTTCGAGCAGTTCGGACACCCGCCCGGCGAAGGCTTGCTGGGCGTCCTCTAAGTTGTCTCCCTGGCAGACCACATCGCCGGCATCATACAGCGGTGCCGTCAGATGATACGCCTGGTTGGCTAGCTGGCGACGCAGCATCAGGGGCCCTTCACTGGCCCCCGTCCGCCCTTGGTTGCGGGCTACGCCAGCATCAGAGCAGAACCCTAACAAAGCGCGCCCCGGCGCCTCGGCCTGGAAGGCCGGACGCATCACCTGATGCCAGCGCCGTGCGTCACCTGCCTCTGTGCTATCGACCCGGCCTTGCCAGGGCGCCATCAGAGCCGCCTCATTATCTGCTTGTGTCACTGCAGGAGTTCTCCCAATCGTTGTGCACTGAGGCGCGTGGCCTCGCTCAGAGTCTCGGCTCGGTCTTGAGCCCGAGCGCTGGGGGCCATCACACTGATCACCGCCTTGAGACGACCGCGGCCGTTGAACACTGGGGCACTGGCGCCCCACACTCCTTGATCGATTTCGCCCACGCTGACCGCCACGCCCCGTAGGCGAATGGTCTCGAGATCGATCAGGGCATCGTCCCGCTCCGCCTCCGAGCGAAGCATCAGCGCCATCTGGCGCTCTTCATCGCTCATCCAGGCCAGCAGCGCCCGAGCGCTGGCGCCCTTGAGTAGCGGTTGCACCTGGCCCCGGTGGTAGCAGCAGCGCAGCGGCTGTGGACTATCGATCATCTCTACGCAAAGGGCGTGGTCACGCACCGCCACCAGCAGCGCCGAGCTCTCCTGAGTGGTCTCAGTCAATTCGGTCAACACTGGGCGAGCCCAGCGAAGCAGCTCGTTGTGGTGTTCGAAACCTTGGTGCAGACGCACCGCCTGAGGGCCCGGCGCATAGGTGCCGCCCTCGCGTTCGCTGACTAGGCCCCAGGCCAAAAGTTGGCGCAGGTGGCGATATGCGGTCGAGACTGGCTGAGCGGTCAGCTCGGCCAGCGACTTCACCGTCATTGCTTCCCCTTGATTAGCTAGGCAGCACAGTAGCGCTAGCATCCGGTCGGATGGCCCCATCGCAATTACCTCAAATTTTGATAAACGATACGCAGCAAAATAGATAAAAGAAAAAAAAGTTATCAATTTTTGATAATTAAAATTCTTAGACTTTAGTCTTGATATGGGAAGGCGGGGTATTGTCGGCGTGAAATAGCAAGGGGCAACGCGATGTTCCAGCGGCATCAGCAACGTCGGATTTTTTAAAACGCCTAACGCAATGGTTGTGCTTTACCGATGCATTTTCACTCTGTACATCGCGCTATCAGCATGCCTGAGCAGCGTATCCGCATCGTCCCCATCGGCGGGATAACAGGCTGTACCAATACTGCAAGACGGCATGTTGATCGCTCCAAATTCTGCGTCCAGCGGCTCGGCCATGATGGCGAGAATCTGATTTACCTTGTGTGTAACGGTCTCCATTGATTGGATGTCCGTCAGTAGAATAGTAAATTCATCACCGCCCATGCGCGCGGCCGTGTCTGTTTGACGTAGACAGCTTTCCAGTCGCCGAGCCACTGTACAGAGCACTTCATCTCCTATGGCATGTCCATAGGTATCGTTAATCAGCTTGAAGTCATTAATATCCAGAAACAGCAGCGCAAGGCTGCTCTGATGGCGATGAGCCGCGCCCAAGCCTGAAACGAGCCGATCATAGAAGAGTGATCTATTCGTCAGCTTTGTTAGTGGATCGTGATGGGCAAGGAAGCGTAATTCTTCTTCGGCTTGTATTAGGGCTGTTACGTCTCGAGCAACGCCGATGCGAACTTCTTCGTCTTCATACCAGCGAGCAGACCATAGAATGTGCACAGTGCTGCCATCCTTGCGGAGGTAGCGGTTGCGGAAATCGATGTGTTGTTGACCGCTCATGACCCGCACAATGGAAGCTTGCGTGAGCGCGAGATCGTCAGGATGCATGTAATGGGTGATTAAAGTGCCGGTCAGTTCATCAGCACGGTAACCAAGCAGTGACTCGCAGGCATCACTCACAAACAGGATCTGATGGTCTTTATCGACCACGAAGACCGTGTCCAGCATCAGATGCACTAGTTTGGGATAGAGCGCTTGCAGGTCAATTGGCATAGGCTAATCCGGTTAACATTGTTCAATGGCAGGCAAGTTGCCAAAGAGCGATCATAACCTATGACCCAATGTCTAATACGTTGACCAGACAACGTAAGTCTTTTAGCTGGTTAAGCCCACTAGCCCCATCATGAGCTTAATTCCCAGTGAAAGCAGTAATAGAACACCAACACTCGAAAACCAAATGATCATTAACCAGCCTAAGCGCCTAGCGAGTGGTTCTATCTGGCTATTTGCTAGATTACTTTATTAGTAGATGTTCTTCATGGCAGGCTTAGTTTTTAACCAAAAAACCATATCAGTTAGGAAGAGGGGTGAGCTACAGAGCGGCAGGGATTTAAAACAGAGTTAATAGCTGTCCTAGGGTTTCCATGCCCCGCTCGCTGCGTGCTGTCCACGGGTGGCCATAGCTTAAGCGTACGCAATGCCGGAACTGCTGAGTTGCGGAAAAAATGGGGCCTGGCGCCAAGCTAACACCATGGTCGAGCGCCATGTTGAATAAGCGTAGTGAATCAACTTTTTCAGGAAACTCTACCCATAAAAAGTAGCCGCCATCAGGCCGAGTGATACGTGTTTGGGTGGGAAAGTAGCGATCTGCAGACGCCAGCATACTACCTTGTTGGGCTTCTAGAGCGTGGCGGAGCTTACGTAAGTGACGGTCATAGCCGCCGTGCTGTAAATAGTCGGCAATGGCTGCCTGTGCGGGAATGGAAGGCGAAATAGTCGTCATTAACTTCAGTCGTGAAATAGCTTCGGCGTAGCGCCCTCCCGCTACCCAGCCAACGCGATAGCCAGGCGCCAAACATTTCGAGAAAGAGCTGCAGTGAATGACTAGCCCCTCATCATCAAACGCTTTCACTGGGGTAGGCGGTGTGCTGCCAAAGTACAGCTCGGCATACACATCATCCTCTAGCATGGGGACTTGGTGCTGCTTTAATAGTTGATAAAGGGTCTGCTTTCGTTCATTGCTTAGGCTGGCGCCGAGCGGGTTTTGCAGATGGCTCATAAACCAGCAGGCTTTGATAGGTAGCGACGCCAATCGCTCTGCTAGCACATCAAGGTCGATACCCTCGCGTGGATGCACTGGAATCTCCACTGCACGCAGTTTTAGCCGCTCCAATACTTGCAGGCTGGCATAAAACGCCGGGGACTCAACCGCCACCAAATCGCCAGGTTGGGTCACGCATTGCAGTGCTAAGTTGAGCGCTTCCATCGCGCCATTGGTAATCACTAGCTCTTCCATTGGCAGCTGAATGCCTCCCAGCATGTAGCGGAGAGCGATTTGTCGGCACAGGTCGACATGCCCGGTGGTCATGTCGGCCACTACCTGCTGAGGAGAAAGCTCGCGCAGACCACGTGTCATGCTAGTGCTCAGCCGAGAAAGTGGGAAAAGCTCAGGGCTTGGGAAAGCTGACCCAAAAGGCACCGTTCGATCATCCTGCAGTGAGTCGAGCACCGAGAACACTAGCTCACTGACTTCTACTTCCGCTGGGTCGGTGGGCTGCAACGTCACACGTGGCTCGCCCAGCAAGCGCCGAGCATGTTCACGAACAAAATAGCCTGAGCGCGCTCGTGCTGTGATGAGACCGCGGTTTTCGAGTAAGTAGTACGCCTGAAACACCGTGGATGGGCTGATCCCATTGTGACGACTGGCCTGGCGAACCGACGGAATTCGCTCCCCAGGACCAAGCACGCCCTGACGAATCAGCGTGGCTATCTCATCGGCAAATTGTTCGTAACGTTTCATGGGATAAACCGTCGGTGCGTTGAGGATAGCACCAGGATACTCCATCACAGTTTTAGGTGGCACAGGTGAGACTCTCTGCTAGAGGGAAATGCCACTGTGACGGATGTGGGAAATTTAAAACAGGCTCAAATCCATTAATAAAAAGCATATCAGAAGGTAGCTTTATAAGCTGTTTAGGCTCAACTGATACGCAATATTTCTCTAAAACTGCGCCTGTTTGTTAGTCAGCGTAGTGGGGATAGTGGTGGTTAATAATCGGCGACGCCCCTCGACCGTATGACCTCCATTCCCTCTTTTCTGGATATCGGTATGACGCAACGCATTCCATTGCAAAACCTAACCACTGAGGCAGCGGTTGAACACCACTCGCCTGCATCTAATGATTCCCGCCACCAGCCTTCTAGTAGCAACCCGTCCAATAATAAGCCACCCCAGCTTGGACATATTTATGTGCGAGAAATTGGTGGTTTTTTTCAGCGCATCCGGCGCTGCTCAAACTGGTTGTTAATGGCGCTGTATTTTGGCTTGCCATGGATTAATTGGGGGGGGCGGCCGCTGGTGTGGTTTGATCTTGCTGCGCAAGAGTTCCATATTTTTGCGGCGACGTTTTATCCACAAGACTTTATCTTGCTCACCTGGATCTTGGTGTTGTGCGCGTTTGGCCTGTTTTTGATCACGGTAGCGGCGGGGCGCGTGTGGTGTGGCTATAGCTGCCCGCAAAGCGTTTGGACCTTTCTGTTTATCTGGTTTGAGCATCGCTTGGAAGGGCCACGGCACCGTCGCATACGTCGTGATAACGCATCACGTACCTTTGACACGCTTTGGCGCAAAACCGCTAAGCATACGGCTTGGTTGCTAATCGCGCTGGCAACGGGGATCGCCTTTGTCGGTTACTTCACGCCGATTAGAGCGTTGGTGGTAGATTTTGTCAGCTTGAATGCGCATCCCTGGGCGCTATTTTGGATCGGCTTCTTCACGGTTTTTACGTACCTGAATGCGGGTTGGCTACGCCACCAAGTATGCCTCCATATGTGTCCTTACTCGCGTTTTCAGTCGGCAATGTTCGACGCCAATACACTGATTGTTTCTTATGATGCTGCGCGTGGTGAACCTCGTCGTAATCATCATCAAAAGGGTGCTGAGGCATCCAGTGTTGGTGACTGCATCGATTGTGAGCTGTGTGTTCAGGTGTGCCCAACAGGTATCGATATTCGTGATGGACTGCAGTACGAATGCATTGGCTGCGCCGCGTGTATTGATGCCTGTGACAGCGTCATGGCACGGATTAATAAACCGCTTGGCCTTGTGCGGTATACCACGGAGCGCGCGTTGGAGGGTAAAGACACCCGTTTCTGGCGCCCTCAACTGATCGCCTATGCTGTGGCGCTGCTCTCTATGGTGGTGCTGCTCGTTGGCTTCTTAAACACCCGTGTGCCCATCGATGTAGATGTTGCGCGAGATCGCCAAGCGTTGTTTGAAGGTACTGAAAGTGGACGCATCGTCAACTACTACAACGTAACGCTGCGCAATCAAGATACCGATCCTCACCGCTATGTGTTAACGGCATCCGGCTTGCCAGGGCTGCGCTTACAAGGCATGGAAACCATTGACGTAGAGGCTAACGAGACTCGCCGCTTACGGGTTGCTCTCAGCGCCGATGAGGGTGTTTTGACTCAACCCAGCCACTCCATTGAGCTGCGCTTTACATCGCTGGAAGAACCATCGGTAACGCGTGTGAGTGAAACGCGTTTCCTGGGGCCGTCGAGATAACCGTCTTTTTCTTGGTCAAGATGATGACGTTGACTAGCTATGCTGCCTTCTAGAAAAATCTAGTGGGCAGCATCGGTTGTTCTTAGTGTTTTCTTCATATTTTCGTTAGTGCGCTTCACTTTTTTATTGCGCAACTTACAAGCGTGGGATATAGCGGGCGGTACCACTTGCAGAGTTCTTTATATTGATGTTTTTTTATATGACATCAATTGGTTACGTTATAAAAATAGCAAATTCTCTAATTATCAGAGATCATATGTAAATGTAAAAAACGCTTACGCATGAATCATTGCGGTATATTTCAAGGTAGAGCATGGTGACATCCAACTTATTTTCGCTTGATGATTTCCCAATAGGGTGCATGGTTACTGACTATAAGCGTCGGATTCTCTATAGTAATCGCTATCTTGAGCAGTATCACGGTTATTCAACGCGTGATTTATTAGGCGCCGATCTGTTCATTTTATTGAGCAAAGCGTCACAGATTATGTATGACACTTATATAGTGCCTATTTTAGTTCGGGAAAAGCAGTGCGACGAAATACGGCTTTCAATGGTGACTCGTTCTACAAGTACCCTGCCAATCGTGGTGAATGTGCTTTGCGATGATAGTGCCAATGAGCGTATTTTCTGGAGTGTCAGTAGTTCTAGCCGATCTGACCAATTATTTCAGGAGTTGACGGAGACTAAAAAGCTTCTTGAGCAGAAGGTCTCTTTGCTACGCACTTTATCAGATACCGATCAATTGACCGGTTTACCTAACCGCGCGGCTTTGACCAAGCACCTTGATCAGAAAATCATTGATTTACAGAAAAATGATATGGCGTTCGCGCTTGCGTTTGTTGATCTTGATGGCTTTAAAGAGGTGAATGATCTCTATGGTCACCATATGGGCGATAGAATTCTTCAATTAGTAGCCAAACGCTTGGCTACTAATTTAAGAAGCGACGATTTGATTGCTCGTTTTGGTGGCGATGAGTTTGTTATTTTTTTGAATGGACGCTTTAGTGCCGGTTTAGTTGAAGAGTCACTTTCTCGACTTATTAATAAACTTTCAGAACCCTTTGATATAGATTCGGTGTTGTTAAAGCTCTCTGCCAGTATAGGCGTTACCCTCTATCCGCAATCGAAAGAGGTAGAGCCTGACCAATTGATTCGTCAAGCCGATCAGGCGATGTATCAAGCAAAGCTGTCAGGAAAAAATCAGATTTGTTTATTTAATGTGGGTAATGAACAAGTCCAAAAAGGCAAACAATCAGAGTTAAATGCTATTAGAGCTGCGATGGGCGCTAATCAGTTTGAGCTTTATTTCCAGCCCAAAATTAATATGCTCACGGGGAGGGTGATTGGAGCTGAAGCGCTCATACGCTGGAACCACCCCAGCGACGGATTAAAAGAACCCGCCACTTTTTTGCCTGTGCTGAATAATACGTCGACTGGCGTGGAGCTGGGGAGATGGGTTATCACTAGCGCACTTTGCCAGCTTCAGGAGTGGCTTCAGCAAGGACTGGATTTACATGTCAGTGTCAATATCGATGGGTATCACTTACAGCATTCCCAGTTTCTCTGCGATTTAAGCCACATACTTGCTGACTTTCCTGGTTTGCCAAAACAGCGACTTGAGCTTGAGGTTTTGGAAACAAGCACTATTGAGGATGTTAGCCATGTTTACTCGGTGCTCAATGCTTGCCGAATGATGGGAATCCGTATCTCGTTAGATGACTTTGGTACCGGGTACTCCTCTTTAAGCCATCTTAGAGACCTATCAGTTGATACACTAAAAATTGATCGTAGTTTCGTTCAAAATATGCTGTCTAGCGCTGGAGATTTAGCGATTCTTAAAGGTGTTATTGGTTTTGCCGGCGCATTCGAATGTGATTTGGTCGCTGAAGGTGTTGAAACGCTTCAACATAGCCAACAGCTTATTGAGCTTGGCTGCGAATGTGGGCAAGGATATTTTATTGCCCGTCCAATGCCTGCTCATGCCTTCAAACCCTGGGTTGAAGAGTGGCATCAGCACGCTTTTAAGAAGCAATTCAAACGTCATCGATAGTTAATTTTTGGTATATAAAACCGTTAAGCTAAGGGAGCAAAGCAAACGTGTTAACAAATGAGCGAGTCATAGCTCGAAATAATGTAACCGTTGTTGGGTCAGGCAATAAAACCCTGATGCTCGCTCACGGTTTTGGCTGTGACCAACATATGTGGCAGTACCTTATCCCCCAGCTTGAAGAGCACTACACGCTGGTCTTGTTTGACTATGTAGGATCAGGTCAATCAACAATTTCTGCCTTCAGCGAGTCACGCTATAATACGCTGGAAGGTTATGCTCGTGATGTTACCGATATTTGTGATGCTCTCAATTTGAGCGAGGTGCATTTTGTTGGGCATTCTGTTAGTTGCAACATTGGCCTCTTAGCGGCCATTGCCAGCCCCGAGCGATTCGCTAGTCATATTATGATTTGTCCCTCGCCTTGCTTTCTCAATATGCCACCCAACTATTACGGTGGCTTTGAGCGTAGTGATCTGGAAGAACTTATTGGCTTAATGGATCGAAATTATATCGGATGGGCTAATTATCTGGCACCACTGATTATGGGGTCTGGGACGTCTCATGCGTTAATTGGAGAGCTCTCCAGCAGTTTCTGTTCAACCGACCCGTTAGTGGCGAAAACCTTTGCGCGAGCTACCTTCTTTTCGGATTACAGACATTTACTACCTCAAGCGAAACACGCGGCGCTATTGCTTCAAAGCGAAGTAGACTCCCTTGCTAGCCCGGAAGTAGGGCGTTATATCCATGCGCAAATGCCTCATAGCACACTGCGTGTTATGGCAAGCGAGGGGCACTGTATCCACATGACGCATCCAGAGCTTGTCGCTCGGGAAATTAACGCCTGGTTAGAGGGTAGGCGTTAACGTGTGAGTAGACCGTGTCGTAGGTTAGTTAGAGCTTGTAGGGCAAGAGGTGCTAGCTCTTGCCCTGGACGGTTCGCATAACGGCTTAGTATGTTTTATTACCTAGTGTGTTGTTTATAAAAGTATTTTATCGAATCAAGTTCTTCAGAGAATTGCTTATTGGCGTAAGGATGCGGTGGCATCTTGTGGGCCATGGACAACATCTTTAAGTTCGACGTGCCGTATTTCATCAATATCAGTTAGCTCATCTAAATCGAAATGAATATAGTTAAGGCTGTCGTAAGAGCGTATGTGGAAGTGCCGCTGCTGGAGGTCAATCAATGACGTCCAGGAGGTGTACTCAGACGTGTAGACGCGATTATTGTTAACGCCTGGGGCCGCAATGTTTTCAATAGAATCATGGAAACGGTTGTCGATAGTAATGCCGCGCGGACGGTCAAAATTATTCATGACGTGCGCCAGCGTGGTGATTGCATTATCAGCATCTTCCGCTTTTTCGGCAAACTGAGAATAGTAAACGGCGCGTACAAAGCGGCCAACCGATGTGTTTGAGGCGGGGAGCCCAGCAGTGGCGATGCCTGAATCAGGTTGGGCGAGTGTTACCCCATTAAGCTCCAATTTTGATTGATCAATGTTGCTTAAAAATGTGTAGTTGTTCAGGTTAGTCATATGCCAGGAAAATTCTGGCCCATTCGTCATAACACCTAGCGGGTTATCAATAATATTTTGTTCGCCGTTAGCAAACTCGATCACAATTGAATTACCCGTAGCGTCATGCAGGGTGTAATGGAACGGTGTTTTTAGTAACCCATGGGGTAGTAATGAAGTGACTAATACAGGTTGTTCTTCTAATGCCTGTTTGACTTCGTCGACTGTATCAAACTGAGAAAGCGTCCAGGCGCCTAAGTCGATAGCGGCTAGCACTGCTTGTGTGTTGTCGACCATATCTACGGGACCTTCGGTACTCGCGAATGCCAGCACGCTGAATGTTAGGCCTTTGTCATTAAGCCCTTCCGCTACTTTTACGTCTCCTGAGACTGGGTCAGGTACGCTAATCGCTACAAATGCGTTTTGACCAGTAAAGTCTAGTGCATGATGTTTGTCAGCTTGCGAACCAAAGGTAGTGCCTTCAGGAAAGTAAGATACCTTGTAAGGTAACTCCATGGGCAATTCCATGGTGCGGCCCGCATAATAGTGATCATTTGCGTCGCTATAGAGAAGGGAAGTGCAAGCGGATACGGTGGGTGCTATGGCGATACTGGCAACGGCGATACATAGCGGCGCTAAACGAGGTTTAGAAAGGCGTAGCATCATATATTTCCTCACAAAATCATTAAGAATTAACATACGTTACAGTAAACTATAGCGTAATTTATTAAAAATTAACTTAAGAAAACGTTAGTTTTTGTGAGGCTGATAGTTGTTATTTGTTTTTTAGATAATGCTAGGTGATAACAAAAAATAAGTTAGTGTGTTAAGTAAGAGAGTCGTAACCGTATCAGTGCGTGTCGTTAATGCTGAGTAAGAGCGTAAAGGTAGTGCCTTTTTCGGCATCGCTTTCGACCCGCACGTCACCTTTATGCCACTGAGCAATTGAGCGAACAATGGCTAGGCCTAAGCCGCCTGAGCCTGCCACTCCGCTTCGCGCTGGATCGCAGCGATAGAACCGTTCAAACACTCTTGGCAGATCGTCTGGTGAGATGACAGGCCCATGATTATGAATGTGTAACTCAATTTGGTTTTCAACGTTTTTGGTATAAATGCGGATAGGTGTTCCTGAACGTCCATGGCGTAGGGCATTAGCGATTAGATTGGCTAATGCCGTGCGCAATAGATCGCAGTTGGCAAGTACGCTACCACTAGTGTGATTTATCAATGTGCGGTTGTCGTCTTCCGCCATGCCCTCGAAGTAATCACATAGCTGGGTGACTAGCTCCCTGATATCGACGCGCTCCTTGGGAATATCACTTGATGGGCTTTCAGTACGGGCTAGGAATAGCAGGCTGTCGATCATTCTTGATAGGCGCTCATACTCTTCGATATTCGATTCAAGTACCTGGCGATATTCCAAATTACTTCTTTCCCGGCGCAACGTATGTTGTGTTTGCCCTAATAAATTGGTTAAGGGGGTGCGCAACTCATGAGCCATGTCGGCTGAGTGGCGAGAGAGTTGGGAGAATCCTTCCTCTAATCGACCCAGCATACGGTTCAGGCCTTGGCTAAGACGGTTGATCTCTTCCGTTTCCCCAGCCACGTTCAAGCGTCGATCCAATTGGCGAATGTCAATGCGGTTGGTCTGCTCAGCCAGGCGGCGCAGCGGTTGAAGCCCCTGTCGGCTGACGCCCCAGCCAAGCAAAAAAGCCAGTAATGCTCCAGTCACTAATGCCACCCATAGTTTGAGCCGATAGGCAGCGAGCATCTGATTTCGCTCATTTAGCAGCTTGCCTGCGACCAGAGTTAATGGCTGGCCATCTTGCTCAAGAGTGTGCCACGCCAGTCTCGCCTGGATCGATTCAGGCATATCACTAAAGCGAACGGATGGCGTCATTGGCAGTTCTGGCACGGGCACATTGCTGGGATTAACCTCAATGAGAACTTTTCCTTCACTATCAAGTACCCACAGCAGGCTGTCGCGATTGCCTAGCATGTTGGCATAGAGCTGAGGGCGCTGGTGAAGCATCGCGATGCTTTCGCTATCGTCAAGCAGCGCCTCCATACGTTCCAGGCGTCCATGCAGCATTTGGTCATCACGCCATGCTATTTCACGGGTTAACGAATGGTAGAGATAGGTGCCGATACTTCCCAGCAGTAGTGTGCTGACAAGGGCAAAAAGTAACGATAGGCGCGTTGCTAGAGAGTTTAATGCTGGCATTAGGAACGATCCTCAAGCACATAGCCCATGCCACGCTCGGTGTGGATTAGTTTAGTGGGAAAGGGGTCGTCGACTTTAGCGCGAAGTCGCCGTACAGCTACTTCAACGACGTTGGTGTCGCTGTCAAAGTTCATCTGCCAAACCCGAGAAGCAATATAGGTACGTGATAGCACTTCGCCTTCCCGGTCGAGAAACAGCTCTAAAAGCGCAAATTCTTTGTTGGTGAGTGCAAGTCGTTCGCCTTGGCGGGTGACTCGGCGGCGCAAAACATCCATTGCTAAATCGGCTACGCGAAAATGCTCTCTCTCGCGAGGCGGGCTGCGGCGTAACAGCGTACGTACTCGGGCTAATAGTTCGACAAACGAGAAGGGCTTTACTAAGTAATCGTCTGCGCCCAGTTCCAGCCCCTTGACGCGATACTCTACGGCATCGCGCGCGGTCAGAAAAAGCACCGGTACTTGGCTTCGCTGGCGGACCATTTGTAGTAACTGCCAGCCGTCAAGGCCGGGCAGCATGACATCAAGAATGATCAAGTCGAATTCGTACTCTTCAATGTAGTGCTGTGCATCATATCCATCGCGAACTACCTCAACAGCATAGCCCGATTCACCAAGCCCTCTGCTCAGGTAATCAGCGGTTTTTTGCTCGTCTTCTACTATCAGGATACGCATACAGTCACCCCGCGAAATCGACACAGAGTAGCCGGATCGGACGCTTTTTCACATTACAAATCTGTAATGCTGCCGTCAGGTGTTTGACGAGGTCGAGCTGTCAGGATGATGCCATCACTTGATAAGGAGACTTTCATGACATCACGACGTGCTCGCCTGCCTCTGCTTGGCGCTGTCTTGTTGGCCGGTAGCGTACTTGCCGATACCGGGCCGCTCCAGCAGCAGACACTGTCGCTAGATCTGGCTAATCGCTTAGTGAATGCCACCTTGGAAGCGTGTCATGCCGATGGCCGCACTGCGGTGGTCGCTGCAGTAGATCGTGGTGGCAATCTGGTTGCTTTGCAACGCGATGACAACATCGGCCCCCACAACACGTTGGCCGCCCAACGCAAAGCATTTACATCATTGTCGACGGGCAGTACTAGTCGCGCGTTATCTGAACATGCTCGCCAAGACCCTGAGTCGGCAAACCTAAACACGTTGGATGAATTGCTGCTGTTGGGGGGAGGTGTGCCGCTCCGAATCGAAGGTGAACTGATTGGTGCCCTTGGTGTTGCTGGGGCGGGTGGTTCTGCTATTGACGAAGGCTGTGCCCTAACGGCTATCGACAGCGTGATACCCCAGTAAATCCCACAAACACCGCTTTACTCCTATCACACTAAAAGGATGTTGTTATGAAACTATTGTCTGCTTTTTTTGCTGGTATTGCTCTTAGCAGTGTTGCTGCCACAGCACTGGCGGCTGATAACCCGCTGAGTGTTCATGTCCTCAATATTCAGAACGGCCAGCCATCTCCTGGCGTTGATGTGGAACTTGAGCGTCATACCGATACGGGCTGGGAATTGATGGCAACGGCAACTACCGACGATGCAGGCCGTGTATCAGCCCTTTACCCCACTGATGAAGCGTTCTTGCCAGGCACTTACCGTGTCACGTTTGAAACCGGTGAATGGTTTGAAGCGCATGACACCGCTACGTTTTTCCCCAATGTGCCAGTACCTTTCGTAGTGGAAGAGGCCGATCAGCACTACCACATACCGCTACTGCTTAGCCCCTACGGCTACTCAACGTACCGTGGGAATTAAGGTCACTGAGCAATCATTGATGAGTTGTTCTAGTTATTAACCGCTCTATTTATTAATAACTCAATTTATTAGTTAACCAATTAAAACGAGTGAGAATGAATAATGAAAGTAATTAATATCGTCGCTGCCATCGCTCTTGCACTGGTTTCTGGTGTTGCATTAGCGGAGCGCGGTTCGGGTGAAGATAATCAAATCGCTTACCCAGAATCAACGTCCCAGCAGCACAGCGGTGCTATTGGGCACAATGCCTTGGCTGATCTGCCTGACCGAAATCGTTAAGCCGCTATGGCGTGGTTTTATTAAACGTTTAGAGTAGGTGTATGCCCAGCGGCCTCTGTGATAGAGGCCGTTGTCGTTCTGTTCAGTAATCTTTCTCCTTTCCTTCCTTTCCTTCCTTTTCTTCCTTTTCTTTCTGCTAAGACCTTGCTGATGAATGACCTGCATATCGTCGTGTTCAAGTAACAAAACAAAATAACCAGTTTGGTCATTTCTATACTTCGGTCACGTTGTGCTGGAACAAAGCTCAGCAGTAAGCTCCAAACCCAGGCTTGCATAGCCTGCAGGCTAAAAAACAATTACTAAAAAACGTCAGGAGTAACGCAATGTTCAAGAAAACCGCTATTGCCGTGTCGGTCATTATGATGTCGATCACGACGGCTCAAGCCGAAACTACCTACCGCATTGGCATTACCCAAAACAACGTCGGTGTCGATAGTTACCAAACAACCTATGAAAGCGCCTTTGAAGCCGCTGCAGAGCGCGCTGGCAACGTAGATATTGTCGTGCTGGATGCCGGTGGCGATGTCGCACGTCAGATTGGCCAGATGCAGGATCTTATTCAGCAGCGTGTTGATGCCATCATTATTTGGCCAACCAACGGCCAAGCGGTCATTCCTGCGATTCGCCAAGCGCATAACGCCGGCATTCCGGTGGTGGTTACTAACTCTAAAATTGCTGAAGCGGGTCTTGAGTTCATCGCTGCCTTTTCTGGGCCGGACAATGTTCAGCAGGGTATTTCATCTGCCGAGATGATGTGTGATGCCTTGGGCGGTGAAGGTCAAATCGTGCAGATTTCTGGTCAGCCGGGCTATACCACCGCGATGGAGCGTGCCGGTGGTTTTGAGGAGCGTCTTGCAGAAGCTTGTCCAGGCGTTGAGCTAATGGAAACTCAGCCGGGTAACTGGAACCGTGAGCGAGCCCAGCGGGTGATGGAAGACTTCCTGACCAAATATGACCGTATTGATGGTGTTTATTCCGGCGATGACAACATGGGCGTCGGCGCTTTAAATGCTGCCAATGGCGCTGGACGTGCTGATGAGATTATTTTCATTGGTGCTACTAACTTCGCTGTCGGCTACGACGCTATTGAGCGGGGTGAATACTACGGTTCCATCTATCAGTCACCTGTTGATGATGCGGAGGCTGCCCTAAAAACGGCTCTGGATGTATTGGCTGGCGAAGATATCCCGAAAATGAATTTCTTCGAAACGCCAAAAATCACTGCTGAAAACCTTGAAGAGTTCGACCGCCCGGTTTTCTAAAGGTAGAGCGAACGGTTTGGTGCCGCAGGTGTTGCCCACTAACACTGACACGGCGTGACCCTAAAGGCAGGTTTTCTGCGTCGGAGGCATGGTTAGCGTGAGAACAAACGTCGTGCTAATCGGTGTCTTCCGGGGTGATTTTATATAGGTGAATAGCATGGCTTCCGCAGAGCAATCAAAACCTAGGTTGCTGACGGGAAAGCTCAGCAAGGCTGGTATGCTGAGTTTTCTATCGGCACAAGGAATACTCATTTTTTTCCTGCTCAGTATGTTTGTTTTTTCGTTCTTTTCTGAGCAGTTCCTCTCTCAGTCCAACATCATGACCGTGGTACGTCAGGCGTCAATCATTGGCATCATCGCCGTCGGTGTCACCGTGGTGATTATCGGTGGCAACTTGGATCTTTCCGTTGGCTCGATGCTGTCATTTTCCACTGTTCTGGTGGTTGACCTACACGACAAGATTGGCCCCACCAACGCTATTTTGTTGATGTTCGTGCTGACCTTGATGATCGGTGCTGTGAACGGGTTTTTGATTGGTTTTCTGCGTCTCAATTCACTGATTGTGACCCTGGCGATGTTGTCGGCTATTCAAGGCTTCGTGCTGATTTACAGCGGCGGTCAGAACGTTGATATCGCCGATCAGCAAGGCACCTGGTTTGCCTTCTTTGGACGCGGCTATGTCGGTGGTATTGCGGTTCCCATTCTGATGTTTGGGCTACTGGCCATCGTAATGCAGGTAGTGATGTCCTACACCGGGTACGGTCGGCGCATCTTTGCGGTCGGTGGCAACCCGATGGCGGCGGTTTATTCCGGTATTCGTAAAAACTGGTGTGTGTTCAGCACCTATCTAATTTCAGCTTTTTGTGTGGCCTGTGCCGCCCTGGTACTTGGCTCACGGGTAATGGGCTCGCAAAACAACGTAGGCCAGGGCTACGAGCTGCTGGTACTGGCCGGCATCATTCTTGGCGGAACCAGTTTGCTCGGCGGTGCGGGCAGTATTTGGAAAACCGTGATTGGCGTGTTGATCCTGGGCTTTATCCAGAATGGCCTGCTGCTGATGGGCTACCCCTATTACATCCAGTGGATTGTGACCTGGGTGATTATCATCCTAGCCGTATGGCTGGATCTCGCTAACAAGCGTAAGCGCTTGTTCACGACCCACTCATAGCACGGAGGAAAACAGTATGTCGTTTATTAAAGGATTCTTCCGTGGCAGGACGAGTATCCAGCCTATCTGGGTGTTTGTTATCGCGCTCTTTATTTTCTTCAGCTTTATGTCGGAGTACTTCCTGTCGTTTGGCAACATCACCAATATTCTGGTGCAGACCTCAACGATTGGCCTAGTTGCGCTAGGCATGACCTTCGTGATGATCAACGGCAACATCGATCTGTCGGTGGGAGCAATATTGGGGCTTGCTGCATCGTTAGCGGTGGGTTTGCAGGAAGTGAGCATGACACTGGCGATTCTAGCGGCCTTGGGTTCAGGAATTCTGCTGGGCGCCCTGAATGGTTTTGTGGTGTGGAAAACCGGTGTCAACGCTTTCATCGTCACGCTAGGTGCCATGCTTGGTGTGCGTGGCCTGATCTTTCTGTACACCGATGAGCAGTCCTTCTTTGCCATGAACTTTGCGTTTGCAGACTTTGGTACCAGCACGATTGGGCCGTTTCCTGTCTTGGCGATTATTTTCCTAGCCTGCGCGTTAATTATGCACTTGGTGCTGACCCGTACCGGCCATGGCCGCAATACTTTTGCCGTTGGCGGCAACCCAGAAGCCTCCATCGATGCGGGCATCCGCCTGGGACGCCACATGATGATCAATTTTATTATTGTGGGCTTCTTTGCTGCCTTGGCAGGTGTATTGCTGGCCAGCCAGATGGGCGCAGCAACGCCAAACCTGGGGCGTGACTATGAGCTTTGGGTGATTACCGCGGTTGTGCTGGGCGGCACCAAGCTGACCGGTGGCTACGGCAGCATAGTAGGAACCCTGGGCGGCGTACTGGCGATTGGTATTCTGCGTAATGGCATGAACCTGATGCAGGTGCCTGCCTTCTACGTGCTGGTGATCCTCGGTGCGATCCTTATTTCAGTACTGATCATTGATAAGAAACTTAATGCGCCCTCGGCCAAGGAGGTGCGGATATGAATGCTCCCAACCAATCACGCCAGCCGATCGATGCTGCGCCAATACTTGAGCTTAAAGGCATCACCAAGCGCTTTCCTGGTGTTGTGGCACTCAACAATGTTGATTTCGATGTCCGTCCCGGCGAGGTACACGCCTTGCTTGGGGAGAATGGCGCGGGTAAATCAACCTTGATGAAGGTGCTGGCCGGTAAGCATCAAGCCAATGAAGGCAAGATTACTCTTGGTGGTGAGGAGATGGCCTTTGAAAACCCTAAGCATGCTAAGCGTGCAGGGGTCGTTCTGATCCATCAGGAGCAGTCGCTGGTACCGGAAATGACGGTGGCCGAAAACATCTTTCTGGGCAGCCTGCCAAGAAAGCCGTTCAACCGTGTTGACTGGCGTAAGCTGCGCGAGGATACCAATAAGATTCTTGAGACGCTCAAGTGCGGTTTTCAGCACGATGACTTGGTTGGGTCGCTATCGATTGCTAAAAAACAGATGGTGGAGATTGGTCGAGCGCTGGCGTTTACCCCACGCGTCGTGGTGTTTGATGAGCCGACGGCGTCGCTCACCGACCATGAAAAACCAGTGCTTTACGACGTGATCAACTCGCTATGTGAGCAGGGCGTGGGGATCGTCTATATCTCTCACCGCATGGATGAGATTTTCCATCTTTCCCACCGCATTTCAGTACTACGCGATGGCGAATACACCGGCACGGTCAATACCGCAGATACCAACGAAGACGAAATCACCCGCATGATGATCGGTCGCAGTTTGGAGCTTGATCATGCCAGTAAGCCCAGTGATTTTGGCAACAACCTGCTGGAAGTGCGTAACCTCTCAGTGAAGCGGGTGTTTGAGAACGTCAGCTTTAACGTGCGCAAGGGCGAGATTGTTGGCATGTATGGTCTCGTTGGAGCAGGGCGCTCTGAAGTGGCAGAAACCATCTTTGGTTTGCGAACACCTTCCGCTGGGGAAGTGATACTGGATGGTGAGGTTGTCAACTTTCGCAGCGCCCATGATGCAGTCGCCAGTGGCGTTGCGTTAGTCCCGGAAGACCGCAAAGACCAAGGGCTGATTCTGGGCATGAACTGCCGAGACAACATGACCCTGGCAAGCCTGTCTAGCGTGTCGTCAATGGGCTTTATGACCAGTTCTAAAGAGCGCGAAGTTTACGACAAATATCACCAAGCAATGAAAATCAAAACCCCCAGTTGGCGCCAGAAGGTAGGCAATTTAAGTGGCGGTAACCAGCAGAAGATTGTTATCGGCAAATGGCTGCATACCCATCCGAAGCTATTGATTCTTGATGAGCCCACCCGAGGCATTGATGTAGGTTCCAAGTCGGAAATTCACACCCTGGTGAAAGACTTGGCTAAATCCGGCTATGCGGTGCTGGTGATCTCTTCCGAGATGCCGGAAGTGCTGGGGTTGAGTAACCGCATTATCGCTATGTACGACGGCCGTGTGACCGCTGAATTTGATGGCGATAACGTCAGTGAGGACGAACTGGTTCAGGCGATTACCGGCATGGGCAGGCAGGCACAGGCGAGCTAGCTCGCTGTGTTGCGACTGATGTGCACTGCAAAGAGCACATACAGACCACTTCAAACGTATAAGGAATGTTCCATGCAACCCTTTGTTTATAATGGCTTACCATCCCGCGTGGTGTTTGGCCGAGGAACCCTGTCACGTCTAAGTGAAGAGCTTGCTCATCTCGGCTGTTCACGTGCCTTGGTTCTGGCCACGCCCCAGCAGCACCAGCAGGCCCAGGATGTCTTGCAGCAGTTGGGTGATAAAGGCGTCGGTGTCTATGCCCAGGCTGCCATGCACACCCCGGTAGATATCACGGATGATGCCATGCGGGTCGTCAAGGAACTGGACGTGGATTGCACCATCGCCATTGGCGGTGGCTCTACCATTGGCTTGGGCAAGGCGATAGCGCTGCGCACAGGGTTAGCCCAGATTGCTATTCCCACCACCTATGCCGGGTCGGAAATGACGCCGATCCTGGGTGAAACCCGTGACGGTGAGAAAACCACCCAGCGTACCCTAGACGTGCTGCCGGAAACGGTGATTTACGACGTTGACCTGACCCTGACGCTGCCAGCTGGTATGTCGGGCACCAGTGGTATTAACGCCATCGCCCATGCGGTGGAAGCGCTTTATGCCCGCGATGGCAACCCAGTGATTGCACTGATGGCCGAAGAAGGCATTGCTGCTCTGGCGCGAAGCCTGCCGGTTATCGCCAATGATCTGTCCAACGTCGACGCACGTGCCGATGCACTTTACGGCGCTTGGCTGTGTGGCGCCTGTTTGGGCTCGGTAGGCATGTCGCTACACCACAAGCTGTGCCATACCCTGGGCGGCTCTTTCAATCTTCCCCATGCAGAAACGCACACCATCGTGTTGCCTTATGCGGTGGCCTACAACGCCCCGGCCGCGCCGCAGGCCATGGCGCGTATCTGCCGTGCGTTGGGCTGCGACGATGCCGCCACTGGTCTGTATGACCTGGGACGTGCCGTCGGGGCGCCAAGCGCGCTCTCTGAACTCGGGTTTAGCGTGGAAGACGTTGAACGTGCCACTGAGATTGCTACCCGTAACCCGTACTGGAATCCACGCGACGTGGAAGCGAATGGCATTCGTCGTTTGTTGACCGATGCCCAATCCGGGCGTCGGCCACAGGCAGATAACGGGGGTGAGCAATGAAAACCCTGTTGATCAACGCCAGCATTGTCACCATGGACCCGCAGTTAGGCGAACTCAGCGACGGCCAGGTGCTGATTGAGGGCGAGCGCATTGCTGCCGTGGGTCATGATCTGACGGCTGACCCCAGAACCCAGGACGCCGAGGTCATTGACTGTGGCGGCGGTATCCTGATTCCCGGCCTGGTGAATGCCCATATGCACACCTGGCAGACCGGCCTGCGCGGCGTAGCTGCCAACTGGACGCTGCTGGAATATTTTCGTCACGTGCACCGCGGGCTGGCGGCCCTGTTCACGCCGGACGATATCTACATTGCGACCCGCATGGGCGCCATCAACCAGC
This sequence comes from Halomonas sp. IOP_6, assembly GCF_021151565.1. Lineage (NCBI taxonomy): Bacteria > Pseudomonadati > Pseudomonadota > Gammaproteobacteria > Oceanospirillales > Halomonadaceae > Halomonas > Halomonas sp. IOP_6. The sequence continues at coordinate 40,391 of NZ_JAIRBO010000005.1, forward strand.
TTAATTGCGGCACCACCACTCTGGGTGACTGGTGCCATAACAATCCGACCCCTGAGCATACCGATGCCGCTGTGCGCGGGTTGAAGGAATCCGGTATTCGGGCCCTGTTCATGCACGGCTCGCCAAAGCCGGACCCCAAGCCCGGTCAACCGCACTTTAGTGAAATTCCCCACCCGCGCCATGAAATAGAGCGTCTGCTTGGCGGGGAGCTGTCTAATCCTGATGGCCTGGTCACTTTGGGGATGGCGATTCTGGGGCCGCATTACTCCACCCTGGATGTCACTCTGCAGGACTTTTCCCTGGCCAAAGAGTTTGGCTTGGTGGCATCCATGCATCAGGGCGGTGGCGAAGCCGTGTCGCCCGGCGCCTGGGACGAAGTGGAAGCTCGTGGTCTGCTGGGGTCGGATATCAACATTGTGCATGGCCAGAGCCTGGATGATGGCCAGATGGCTAGGTTCTGCGCCAGCGGCGTGACCTTTTCAGTAGCACCGGAAAACGAGATGACCCAGGGGCATGGCTTTCCGGTGACTGGACTGGTGCGCCAGCACGGCGGCGTAGTCTCATTGGGGGTAGATCTTGAGTCCGTGCTTTCCGGCGATATGTTCAGCGTAGCCCGAGCCGCTCTAGGGATGCAGCGCGCCCTGGATAACGATGCCTCTCGCCGAGAGCTGGGCAAGATCCCCGATACTTCGACCATTACCACTCGGGAAGCGCTGGGCTGGATCACCCTGGATGGAGCAAAAGCCCTGGGGCTTGATGACCGCATTGGCAGCCTGACCCCAGGCAAACAGGCTGACTTGGTGCTGTTGGATAGCAACCAGCTCAATATGCAGCCAGTTAACGATCCCGTTTCTACGGTCGTTATGCAAACAAGCCTTGCCAACGTCGACAGTGTCATGGTGGCCGGGCAGTTCAAAAAACGTGGCGGTCGTCTGTTGATGAATATCCAACCGGGTATTGCCGAGCTTGCCGCTTCAGGCCATCGCATTCACGCCGAGCTGCTGGAGCGTGAAGCTCAATCCACACAGGAGGCACATTAAATGTCCCATTCATCCTCCAAGGTCGCCTGGGTTGGCCTGGGCAAGCTGGGCTTGCCGATGGCCGCCCGGATTATTCAGGCAGGGACGGCCGTTCAAGGCTTTGATCTTTCAGCGCAGCGTCTGGCGCTCGCCGAAGACATAGGGATTACCCCGCATGAATCGCTTGCCAGCGCCGTGGCGGAGTGTGGCCTGGTGTTTGTCTCCATTCCCGATGACCGGGCACTGATCAGCCTGTGCCTTGATTCGGGTGAGCTTATTCGTCACATGACGCCCGGCAGCATTCTGATTGAAACCAGCACGGTGAGTGTTGAAGCCTCGGCGCGAGTAGCCGAAGCCGCAGAGGCCCAGGGCATTGCCTATTTGCGCAGCCCGGTATCCGGCAACCCGGTGGCGGCAGAGGCCGGCACGCTGTCGGCGATGGTGTCTGGCCCACGCGATGCATTGGAAACGGCGAAACCGGTGTTTGACGCCTTTACCAAGGCGCAGTATTGGCTAGGCGATGAAGAGCAGGCTCGGGTCGCCAAGCTGGCCATCAACCTGATGATTGCGGTGAGTGCCGGCATGCTGAGCGAAGCCTTGACGCTGGCGCGTAAAGGCAACATTGAATGGGACGCCATGTTGGAGCTGATTTCTGACAGCGCAGTGGGCTCCCCTATGGTGAAGTACAAGGTGCCGCCGCTTTCACAGCGCGATTTCACCTCGACGTTTTCCGCCGCCCAGATGGCCAAGGATCTTGACCTGATCCTGAACTGTGCCCATGGCTCCGGGGTGTCGACGCCGCTGGCCGCGCAAATGCGTGAAGCCTATACCGCGCTGATCGCCACCGGGCATGGCGATGATGACTATATCGCTACCGTACATCACACCGAACGCCTTTCCGGGCTGGGTGAGCCAACGCCTGCACAGCAGGGAGGGCAGTAAGATGCGTAACCTGACCACCGACAATATTACCCAGGCAGTGATTAATGAATTTTCAAGCTGTGAGGACGAACGGCTCAAAACCTTGCTCAATGGCTTGGTAAAACATCTGCATGCGTATTTGCGCGAGGTGAAGCCCACCGAGAAAGAGTGGACCCAGGCAATTGAGTTTCTCACCCGTGCAGGACAAATGTGCGATGACGAACGCCAGGAATTCATTCTGCTGTCTGACACCCTCGGCGTGACGATGCTGGTGGATGCCATTAACCACGCATCAAGCGACCCCAAAATTACCGAAAGCACCGTGCTGGGGCCTTTCTACGTGGCAGATCCTCCCCAGGCGAGCCAAGGCGACGCCATTAACTGGGGCGTTGAAGGGGAGCCCTTATTTGTCGAGGGCTATGTCCACGATGACCAGGGCAAGCCGCTGGCGAATGTCACCATTGATGTCTGGCAGTCGGACAGTGAAGGCTTTTATGACGTCCAGAAGCCTGAGCTTGAAAGCGCCTCGTTACGCGCGCGCTTTCACACCGACGACCAGGGGCGTTATGCCTTCTGGACGGTCACGCCATCGCCTTACCCGATTCCGACCGATGGGCCGGTGGGTAAGATGCTCGAAATCACGGGTCGTCACCCCTATCGCCCTGCCCATGTGCATTTCATGTTGATGGCGCCGGGGTACGAAACCTTGGTCACGCAAATCTTCGCTGAGAATGATCCCTACCTCGATTCGGATGCGGTCTTTGGCGTGAAAGATTCACTGGTCAAAGAGTTTGCGCAGCAGCCAGCGGGTCAGGGGCCCGATGGTCGGCAGATGGAAACCCCTTACCGCTACTTTCATTACAACTTCGGCTTAAAGACGGCTTGAGCTTACCCTGAACGCCCGGCTCGAACTGAGCTGGTTAAACCGAAAGAGGAAATGACATGACAATGATTGATCAAAAAGCTATCGCAACACTGTTTACTGAAGCACGTACTCACAACGTTTGGCAGGACCGTGAGGTAAGTGAAGACACCCTGCGTGAACTGTATAACTTGATGCACTTTGGCCCCACATCCATGAACTGTCAGCCGTCGCGGATTATTTTCCTGACCACTGACGAAGCCAAGGAGCGCTTGAAGCCAGCGCTGCTGCCGGGCAACCAGGAGAAGACCATGAAAGCCCCAGTGGTGGCTGTGATTGGTTTTGATACCGAGTTTTATGAGCATTTGCCGCGCATGTTTGCCCACAACAAAGATGCTAAATCACTGTTCGAAGGCAAATCGGACTTCATTCACTCCACCGCCTTCCGCAACAGCTCGATTCAGGGTGGCTATCTGATCATGGCTGCTCGCGCACTCGGCCTGGATGCTGGCCCGATGTCCGGCTTCAACAACGCGGCCGTGGATGAAGAGTTCTTCCCGGACGGCAAAGTGAAGAGCAACTTCCTATGTAACTTAGGCTATGGCGATGCCAGCGCATTGTTCCCCCGTGGTGATCGCTTCTCCTTCGATGAAGTGTGCCAGGTGCTATAACAAGTACGATAACAGGTACGATAACAGGTACTTTAAGCCCGACAGATAAAGCATCTGGGCAGTTTGTAGGGGTAAATTACCCGAGCAAAAGGGGCTGTGCATGTCATGGCCCCTTTTTTCATCTGCGAATAGCCGTTTGCTGCTCGAAGACTGATGAGGTGTGTCATGGGTGTTGATTGGGTTTTTGTTATTTTGATGGTGGTCGCCGTGCTGCTGACAGGTATTTCCAAGTCAGGCTTTGCCGGCGGTGTGGGGGTGGTTGCCGTGCCGTTAATCTCGCTAAAAGCGAGCCCAGCATTTGCGGTGGCAGTGATGCTACCGCTGCTAATAGTGATGGATATCTTTAGCCTAAAAGCGTGGTGGCGACAGCGGGTTGATCGTTTATTGTGGCTGATGTTTCCACCTGCGATATTAGGTGTTGGAGTAGGTTATTTAACCTATGGCTGGTTTGATGAAGCGCTCCTGAAACTCGTGCTGGGGATTTTCTCAGTGCTGTTTGGTCTATGGGGGCTATTCAAGCCGCTACGTGGCAAGTTGATGCCTAGCTGGGTTGGACGACTGTGTGGTGGGATAGCAGGGTTTACCAGCTTTATTGCCCATGCGGGCGGCCCGCCGCTGAATTTTTACTTGTTGCAATGCCAACTGACGAAACAGCAATTTCTAGGCACAGCCGTTGTCTTTCTGGCGATTACCAATCTGGTAAAACTGGTTCCCTATACTCTGCTTGGCTTGGTAAATATCGATAACCTGACGATAGCGCTATTACTGATGCCAGTGGCTTGGTTGGGGGTCAGGTTAGGGTTGATGATTCAGAAACGTATTGATGGTGAAGTGTTTTTCCGTGTCATTCTTTGTCTACTGATCTTACTGGGCATCCGGTTAATCATGAATGGTATCAACTGACGTTTGAATGCTTTAAACAACGGCTGATCGTTAAAAGCACTTATCACTACTTTGTTAGTCTTATGGCTTTACCATGCTTGGGGGTTGTCATGAGAGACGGTCTTGCTGAGATAAATGAGGCTAATCCAGAGGGGCCTTACGATAAGCTGTCGCAAATGCCCTCCTCGAAAATTTCTAATACAGAGTTCGCTCGCTTTATCGACTTCATTGAAAAATTTGAAGATGAAACTGAAGGCACGCTCTCCATGGCGCTCGGCTATCGCGAAATGCGTATGTTGTTGCACGTCATGCGCAACCATCTTGCAGGTCGATTAACCACCCCAACGTCGCTGGCCGATGCGTCTGGGTTGACTTATGGGACGGCAAAGCGCGGTATTAACAGCATTATGCAGCGAGGTCTTCTTATCTCACGCCCACGAACCAAGTCGGGTAAAACAGTTTCGCTGCATCCTTCTTCTCAAATGATTCAGGAGTGGGAAAGCTACGCTGAGCGAATTAAAGGGCTCCTCGGCCCATTGTTCGGAATCGACCCCTCATCGGAAACGGCCAGTAAGATCTTCTTAGGGGCGTCGTCTTCAGAGCGGGTGATATCAACACCAGCAGTCCTGTCTGCACGGCTTGAACTGAAGGGCGGGTTACGCGTGTTAGCCCACGCTGACCCCACGTTTATGGCCATGCACAATCTTAAGCGTCAGTTAGAGTCAATCTTTGGCCTAGAAATTCGCAACAAAGCACGGTCAATCGATAATCTGCTAGATGAGATCCTCGATAATGCCCGTTTGGCGAAGTCGCGCTATGACGTCGTGGCCTGTGACCTGCCCTGGTTTGGTGAATTAGCGGCAAGAGGGATTCTCATGCCTCTCGATACGCTAATTAAACGCGATAATTACGATCTTTCTGATTTCCACCCCATGGCGATTCAGAGCTCAGGGTATACGGGTAGCCAGTACGGTATCCCTGTTCAAACCACACCGGAATTACTTTGTTATCGTCAGGATGTTTTCGAGGCAGCGCAGTTAACGCCGCCCACCACCACAGAAGCACTGGTTAAAGTCGCTAGGCAGTTACATGACCCAGCCAAAGGGCGTTATGGCATTGCCTGGAATGCGGCAAGAGGCACGCCCCTTGGTCATACGTTTAGTTTTTTAATGGCAAAGTTCGGTCAGCCGCTGCTTAACCTCCCCAACGGCAAGGGCGGTTATGACTTTCAGCAAGCCGCGGGCGAGCAATTGCGCCCAATGTTTCAGTCAGATGCCGCTTATAGGGCCTGTGAATATATGCTGGATATTTTGAAATATTCACCGCCGAACATTCTTAGTATGTCCTGGTACGAACGTGCTCAGTCGTACGCATCGGGCGAGGCCTGTATGGCCTACTGTTATACGTTACTCGCCCCGTTGTTTGAGTTAGATCGACACTCTCCTGCATATGGCAATACTGGCTATCTGCCCCATCCGGTTGGAAATCATGGTCGCGCCATTACGCCGATTGGTGGTTATGCCCTCGCTATTCCCTCGAACTTAGCACCAGAGCGTGTTGAGGCGGTATGGACAGCGCTAAGACACCTGACATCAGCCAATATGTCCAAGCTTTACATCATGAACGGTAGCTTGGTAACGCCTCGTTTCAGTGTTAGTCAGGACCCTGAAGTGTCGGCATTATCGCCGCTGATTAAGATTGTCGATGATATGGCAAAGAAGGATATTTTACAGGCATGGCCACGCCCGCCCGTGCCTGGGGTAACGGAGGTCATCAGCATTGCGGGAAACGAGATATTTGAAGTACTGGATGGACGGCGCTCTATCAAGAAAGCACTCTCTATTGCTCAAGAGCGTGCCGATAAGGTGATGCGCGAAAAGGGGCATTATTGAGGCCGACCACGGACACTCACGGATCACACGGACGAAAACCACAAAGATAAAAAAGCACTCCCGAAGGGGGGAGCCCGTTGTGAGGTAACTAGCCCCATGTCTGAATCGCAGGCATGGGGCGGAGACTGACTTACTGCATGATCATGCCACCATCAATCATCAGCAACTGACCGGTCATGTAATCAGATTCAGCGCTGGCCAGGAAAGAGGCGGTGCCGACCACATCTTCCGGGTAGGAGTAGCGCTTCATTAGGATCATTTTCTCAGCAAGCTCGTCCATCGACTGGCCCTGCTTATCGAATTTTCCGATACTGACCAAGTCTTTATCAAGCTGCTCCCACAGTTCAGTGCGCACGACGCCAGGGCCATAACCATTGACCGTAATATTGTGGTCGACCAGTGCCTTGGCACCGCCGTTAATCATGGCCAGCACAGCATGTTTGCTGCATGAGTAGGGCACAACGTCGTCAAAGGCTTGGCGAGACAGAATTGAGCCAACGTTAATGATTTTATAAGGACCGTTTTCTTTGCCCTGGTCAATCATCTGCTTGGCGGCTTCCTGCATGCCAAGTAAGCAGCCCAGCGCGTTAACATCCATTATCTGATGCCAGTTTTCCTCAGTGATATCAAGGAACATCAATGGCTTGTTGATGCCCGCGTTGTTGACCATAACATTCAGGCTGCCAAAGGCAGCAACGGTGGCTTTTACGGCGGCCTGTACTTCAGCGCGGTCGGTAACGTTAAGTTTGACTGCAATAGCATCGCCGCCGTTTGCTTTGATACGTGCCGCGACTTCTTCGCACCCTTCAATATTGATATCTGCTACGCAAACCTTTGCCCCTTGGGCAGCATAGTGTTCGGCTACGGCAGCGCCCATGCCGCGAGCTGCGCCTGTAATGAGGCAGTTTTTACCTTTGAGTCGAGTGTTGTCCATGAGGTTACCTTGTAAGTTTTGTTGTGGGCCACTCCACGCCACCACAGTAAATAGTCTTTGTTGTTAAGCGTAGGGAGTCTGCGTTAACAAGGACATCCGTCGTTTACTCGTCATTTCGAATGACAGATTTTGTTTCCTTGTGTTGGCATATTCTCGGCAGGTCATACGGGCAATGACAGGTTGGCCTGTCGCTAATATGACCAGATTGGACGTTTCTACAGGAACACAAGCGCTATTAGGCGGTAGCCAATAGACAAGTCCGCCCAGACTCCCGTAGGAGTAGAGGACTCGTCGTTTGAGCATAGCTTGAACAAACTCAATAATTTAAAGGGGTTACACACTTACCGACTGGCGAATGAGCTGTGCTTTTTCCAATAATAACGGTCGATACGTTTCCAACAGCGTAGGCATATCCACACGGGCGGCATTGGTACTGATATTCATCGCGCCGATCAGTTTTCCATGGGTATCAAACACGGGTACAGCAATCGAGCGCAGGCCGGAATCAAGCTCTTGATCGGTAATCGCATAACCCTGTTCCCGCGCTTGCTGAATCGCCGCTTTTAGTGATGCGCTATCGGTAATGGTTTTGTCGGTATAGCGCGTCAAGGTGAGCTGACTTAGGTAGCTATCCAACTCGCTATCCGGCAGTTGGGCAAGTAGCACTCGACCCATGGATGTGTATGCCGCCGGTAGGCGAGTGCCGACGGAAAGCGTGATCGCCATCAAGCGGTGCGGGGCAGCTGAGCGGGCCAGATAGATAACGTCGTCGCCATCGAGTACCCCAAGCGATGAAGATTCACCACACTGGCGGGTAATATCCTCCAGATACTGCTGAATGACGCCTCGGTAATTATTAGACGCTAAATAGGAGTAGCCTAGCTGCAGCACTTTGGGGGTTAGCTCGAAGTAGCGTTGCTGTTTGCGCACATAGCCAAGGGCGTGGAGCGTCAGTAAAAATCGCCGTGCTTTCGCGCGGTTCATTCCTGTACGCTCGGCGACTTCGCTGAGTGTCATCCGCGTGTGCGTCTCATCAAACGCCATCACGACTTCCAGCCCGCTGGCCAGCGCGGCAACAAAATCACGATCCGTCGGTTTTAAAGCATCTTCTGGTAGGGCATTACTCATGAGTGTCTCGGCTGCGTCAATGTAGGTACGAAGCGAGAAAATAACATTTTGTTCGAATGGCGAACAACAAGAGGCGTTGCTCAGCGGTAAATCGGAGTTGACTTGTGGAGGCTTCATAAAGGCCTAGAGGCAAGTCTTAAGAGATCGCTAGCGAGTATTTTCGTCTATGGAGGGGGCATCAGCGCTCATATACCGCTCTTTCCATCTATGAAAAAGGGTGGACCAAAAGGCCCACCCATTAGCAAATTCCTGATTTAGGAAGGTTGCTGATTACTTCGAATTTCTAATCGGTAACTCAGAAGCACTGAACGTGCTCGCGTCGGTTTGGTGTTGTGCTGATGAATCAGGGTAGGCGATCTGATTGGCTTCACCAGAGCCGCGCTCGGCAAGTGCTGCACCTGAGAATAAAATTAGGGCGGCTGCTGCTACTGTATTGATTAACTTCATAACTTTTAACCTCACGTTAAATAAAACGTCTCTACATTTGCGATGACTGTTCATCGCTATATGGACGACGAGAGACATTGTAAGCAGGCTAACATAATTATTAAATTGATTAAAAATACTCGAACCATTCTATTATTTAGAATGGTTGTTGAGGGGCGACGTCGGGGACTAGGATTGGTCACTAACGCATAAAAACGAGGTGTGACGAGTGAAACGTCACGCGGCTCCCGTGAGGTCAAACGACAGCTTTGCGTTAGGTAGCGGGTGGTAGGGGCAAATGGTTGCGAACAGGGCAATGCGTTTGCCAAGCAAGACCGAGAGGCGCTTACTTGGCAAGGCAATGAAGTAGTGAACGGTGAAGTAATACGTGGTGGAGCAGTACGCTGCGCTTAGTTTAGCGTAGCTTCAAGGCGCTCAGCTCGCTCACCTGGAGCGGGGTGGCTGGAGAAAAAGCTGCTGTTGTTGCCGTATGCTGCTTCCAATTTGCGTAGCGCAGTCAAAGAGGCTTCTGCATTCAGGTTGTACTGCTGCATCAACTCAACAGCGTAGTCATCAGCTTCATTTTCCTGGCGTTGGGAAAACTGAGCATTCACCAGCTTTTCGCCCAGCTCACCAAGTTCAGAGCTGGACAGTGCCGCAGCAGTAGCACTTCCGCTGGCAGCGGCGGCTTCACGTGCAGCCGATGCTGCGTAAGCAACTTGGAAAGCACGCTTGGAGTGTCCCAGCGCCACGTGGCCAATCTCATGAGCGATAACGTAACGTACTTCATCGTCTGTCATTGCGTCCATTAGGCCGGTATGCAGCCGGATAGAGCCGTTGGGTACCGCAAAAGCGTTGATGTCATCCAACTGATAGACATTGAACTCAAGATCGTTTCCGTCGATATTTTCCCAACCCTGGGTCAGGCTTGCCAGCCGCTCGGCATATTGACTGTCACTGGCGACAAGCTGGTTTTCGGCATCAAGCTGGGCAATCGTTTGATCACCTAGTTGTTGCATCTGTTCGTCACTCATGGTGACAGCGCCTACTAGGCCGGTGCCAGCGGAGAGCATACCGCCCATGTCTGCACCTGATTGACAGCCGCTGAGAGTGAGTATGGCAGCTAAACCTAAGGTGCAGAATGTAGAGCGTACTAAGGGCGTTGTTTGCATCGCCAGTTCCTTTGTCGATAAATAATAGACGTTGTGAATTCAACATGGCGCTTATAAAAGCGCGCTAACTATACTGTATGCCGCTATGTGGCTCTATACTTCAAACAGCGGATTGAGGGCTATCTTCATGAACAAGTGCAACATGTAGCACATCAGGTTTATTAACTCGACTAAACGACGTTGGCCTTCAGAGTGGCGCTTGTTTAGGATCAAGGGTGATCCTTCATCAACTAGCGAGCCGTTCTTATGAAGCCTGAAACCATTGCCCTCCACCATGGCTATGCGCCTGATTCACAAAACGCAGTTGCCGTGCCGATCCATCAGACCACGTCGTTTTCATTTGATAGCGCCCAGCACGCGGCGGATCTGTTTGATCTGAAAGTGGAAGGGAATATTTACTCGCGTATTATGAACCCAACCTGCTCGGTGCTGGAGCAGCGGGTGGCTGCGCTAGAAGGCGGCATTGCAGGATTGGCGGTGGCGTCTGGGATGGCTGCGATTACTTATGCGATCCAAACCATCGCTGAAGCAGGCGATAATATCGTTTCGATTAGCGAGCTGTATGGCGGCACTTACAACTTGTTTGCCCACACCTTGCCACGCCAAGGTATTCAAGTCAGGTTTGCCGATAAAGATGATATCGACGGCATCGAAGCGTTAATTGATGAGCGTACCAAAGCGGTGTTTTGCGAGAGCATCGGTAATCCATCCGGTGGCGTGGTGGACCTGCAAAAGCTAGCTGACGCGGCACATCGCCATGGGGTACCGGTGATTGTTGATAACACCACTGCAACGCCGTTCTTGTGTCGGCCCATTGAGCACGGAGCGGATATTGTCGTTCATTCAGCCACGAAATATATCGGTGGCCATGGCACCACGGTAGGCGGTGTGATTGTTGATTCAGGCAAGTTCCCTTGGGCGGAAAATGCCAGCCGTTTCCCGCTGCTTAACGAGCCAGACATCTCCTATCACGGCGTTAGCTATACCCGCGATGTGGGCGACGCCGCCTTTATTGCCCGTGCTCGCGTGGTACCGCTACGCAACATGGGCGCAGCGCTTTCGGCTCAAGCGGCCTGGAACCTGCTTCAGGGGCTGGAAACGCTGTCACTGCGTATTGAACGCATTTGTGCCAATGCGTTAGCCGTTGCCAAGCATTTGGAAAACCATCCGTTGGTCACTTGGGTGCACTATGCAGGTTTGGAAAATCACCCTGACCATGCGCTGGCCAAGCATTATATGAATGGCCATGCCTCGGGAATTCTTAGCTTTGGCATTGAGGGCGGCCAGGCCGCAGGTGAGCGCTTCTACGATGCCCTGTCGCTGATTTTGCGTTTGGTTAATATCGGCGATGCCAAGAGCTGCTCTTCGATTCCAGCATCTACTACCCACCGCCAGTTAAATGAGCAGGAGTTAAAGGCCGCAGGTGTTACACCGGATATGGTGCGCTTGTCGATTGGCATTGAGCATATCGACGACCTGCTAGCAGATATTGATCAAGCGCTAGCGGCTTCTCAAGAGTAACGCGCCTCTAATTCGGATGCTGTCCGCGTTTTCTAACGCTAGGTGATAAATAGTTAACTACTTGATCGCCTAGCGTTATTACGTTGAGTAACGCAGCTTTTAATCGCTACTTTTTTTGCGCGCCCCTTCGGCTAAGTGCATGACGTTAGAGGCTTCGATCCGGTTCAAACAAACGGGTAGGGGCTGATGTTAGGCATGTCTCAACGTTAGATATCACTTTAAATTTGACGGTATTGCTAATGCTATCAAAACTAAAGCTAGCACCATAAAGCTAATTCCATAAGCGATAGCAGCGATGCAGGCGCTTTCCCATAGAAATAACTAACAAGACCTATCAAAGAGGAAACTGTCATGGAGTTGAATCACATCTTGTCGACTCATCGTCTAAAGGCGGCGGTAGTGGCTAGCGTACTACTTTTTCCTGCCGCACAAAGCGTATTAGCGGATGAGGTTGTTGAACAGATCGAACTAGGTCTTGAACTCTATCAAGAGCAAGAGTACGGCGCGGCAATTACCGAGTTGGAATTTGCTATTGAAGATATGCGCAAGATGATGTCAGGCCTGATTGCCCAAACCTTCCCTGACGCACCGGAGGGTTGGACGGCACATGAAGCGACCTCAGGCGGCGCAGGAGGGGGAGCTGCCGCCATGTTTGGCGTTGGTGGTACGTCGCTTGAGCGCGCTTATCAACAAGATGACGGCGATGGTCAGATGACCGCTAGCATGATGCTTGATAGTCCTCTGATACAAAGCATGGGGGCAATGTTTAACAATCCGGCAATGATCGCCGCGCAGCCTAATATGGAGCGTGTTCGTTTGGGGCGTGAAGCGGCAGTGGTGAAGTGGGAGCCTGAACGCTCCCGTGCAGAAGTGACGCTATTACTCGATGGTCGAATTATGATGCAGGTGAAGGGTGAAAACCTGGAATCCCAAGATGTCGCCGTCGACTTAATGCGTGACTGGGATCTTGCTGCTGTGCGTGAGCAAAGTGCTCGTTAACGTCGCCTCACGCATGTTACTCCATGTGATCAGCAGTAGCCGTCTACTTCTCAACAACTTCTCAGCGACTTCTCAACCTTGTTCCGCCTCAACGCTGTGAGCGAAGAGGCGGCAACGCGAAGCGAGACTTACACGCTTAACCTTTCAACACGCTTAGACGCGGCCAGCGTATATAAAAACTCTAGCCCTAACGTGGCTGCGGCGAGTGATGTGATATCGCCATGGTCGTAAGCAGGGTTTACTTCAACAACATCCATGCCTATTAACGGCATGCCCACCATGCCGCGGATCACTTTTAGCATCAGGTCGGTAGACATGCCGCCACATACTGGTGTCCCGGTGCCTGGCGCGTAGGCTGGATCTAAGCCATCAATATCCAGGCTGATATAAGCTGGATGATGGCCAACACGTGCACGGATGCGTTCCAGTACGGCGGCAGGGCCGTGATCATTTACCCAGTCTGCATCCAGCACTTCATAAGGGTGGTTATGGCGATCATAGCTGGTGCGAATACCAATTTGCAGCGAGTGCTCCGGCACTACCAAGCCCTCTTTTAAGGCATGGTGGAAAATAGTGCCATGGTCAAAACGCGTGCCTTGCTCGTAGGTGTCGGTGTGGGCATCAAAATGGATCAATGCCAGTGGGCCATGCACCCGAGCATGAGCGCGTAGCAGGGGCAGGCTGATATAGTGGTCGCCGCCCAGTGTCAGCATTTTTTTATCGGCTTTTAGCCACCGCAATGCGTGGGTCTCAAGGTTATCGACTAGGCTTTCCGGCTCACCGTAGGCGTAGTCCAGATTGCCCGCGTCACATACCCGCAGCCGCTCTTCCAGGGCGAAGTCCCAAGGCCAGCGTTTGCCTTCCCAGATCAGGTTAGCAGTGCTTTGACGAATGGCGTTTGGCCCCATGCGGGTGCCTGATCGTCCTGAACACGCTAGATCAAAGGGCACACCGCTGACCACGACCTCAGCATCGGTCGTTTTAGGATCCGTGGCCTTCGGCACGCCCATAAAGGTAGAGATAACATCACCAAACAGGCTTGGCATGATCTGAGATGGGGTCACCGAGCGTGTACTCCTATGGCGTGCAGTAGAAATAAAACAGGGGGATAGGGCTTGAAGTAGCGCGACGATAAGGAATTTTTAGCGATGAATGAAATGAATGTTTAGAATGAAACCATTCGTTGGATAAATAGTGAGGCGCTATGCGTTCGCTTCGTCATTTTGATTTGAATCTTCTGCTGGTATTTGAAGCGCTAATGCGTGAGCGTCACGTGACACGAGCAGCGGAAAAGCTACATTTAAGCCAGCCCGCCCTTAGTCATGCCTTAAAACGGCTGCGGGACGCGTTGGATGACCCATTATTAATACGTACCAACAATGGTCTACAGCCAACGCCTCGTGCGCTGGCGCTGTTGCCAGTCGTGCAGCAGGCACTGGCCATGTTGCAGGAAGGCCTCGCCCCGCCGATCAACTTCTTACCCTCCACCAGCGAGCGGCATTTCACCCTGGCCACCACGGATTATTTTGAAGAGGTGATGTATCCGGCGTTTCTTAGCCAATTGCTGGCTTACGCGCCGGATATCAGCTTTTCCATTGAGCTGATCACCCCCAACGTACTGAGTGAAGGGCTGGAACAGCGCCAAGTGGATATGGTGGTCGGGCTGGATAGCCAAAGTGTGCTGCCCAGTGGTGTCATACAGCATCTTTGGATGGATGAGGAGTTGGTTTGCTTGGCTGCGACTGACAATGAGCGCGTAGGTGATGCACTGAATATTCAGCAGTTTGCCTGTGAGTCCCATGTGGCACTGTCTGATATCAGCGGTTTAAGACCCAGTAATATCGATAATTGTTTAGTGCAGCACGGCTTAAACCGCCGAGTGATTTCAAAGAACTTAAATTATATTGCGGCAGCGCGGGTCGTTGCGCTCACTGATGCGATCATGACGTTGCCACGCCAAATGGCCGAGCGATTTATCACCATGCTGCCGGTGCGGATCGTCGCGCCGCCTAAAGAGTTACCTGCACTTAATATGACGCTGATTCAGCATGGGCTGTATGCCAACGATCCTGCCCTCATTTGGTTGACGCAATCGCTGATCGAATTCGCTAGCACCTTTAAGCAGAAAGCCGCTGAGCAGTAGCCGGGCTCCGCTTGGTGGTGGGAAGTTGCTTCACTAAAGGCGGATGACTCCGTAGTGGTGATTTAGTCGAGGTGACTTAGTCGAGATGACTTAGTAGAGTGTTATAAAAGACACAGTAAGCGGGATTTAGCTAAACCACAGGCAACCATAATAATGACAGCGACATATAAACTCCTGATTGCCGACGATCATCCCCTGGTGCGCGATGCCATGGCGCGAGTGATCCGTGAAGCTTACGCAGATGCTGAGGTTATCGAGGTAGAAGACTTTGATGCGGCCCTTGCCCATGCCCAGCAAGATCCTGATCTTGATTTGATATTGCTAGATTTAAATATGCCCGGCATGAACGGATTAACAGGGCTTTTGCAGCTGCGTAATGAGCAGCCTACGATTCCGGTGGTGATCGTGTCTGCGGAAGAGGATAAGCAGATTATTCTGCAGGCAGTCTCTTGTGGTGCGGCGGGGTTTATCACCAAGTCACTGCCCCGTGATCAAATGCGCCACGCCATTGCCCAGGTGTTGGAAGGCAATATCTTTCTACCTGCCGATGCCATGCGCGCACCGGACAGTATCCGCAAGCGTCGCCATCAGGACCAAGGGTTTACCGCGGAACAACTGCGCCTGCTGACCCGCAAGCAGCTACAAGTGTTGGAGCATATGACGCGCGGTGAATCTAACAAGATGATTGCCTATCACCTTAATATTGCGGAAACCACGGTGAAAGCCCACGTGTCAGCGATCTTGCGCAAGCTGGGGGTGACCAGCCGAGTACAGGCGATTTTATCCGCCAACGATATCGATTTTTCCCAGTTCCTCAATCGTTGACTTGCTGCAGCTGTCGGTTTGTCTCAGCGGTTGACTGCATAATGACCTGCGCTATCCAGCCAGTGGGTTTGCCAATGGCCCAAGGTGTTTATCTGAGAGAGTAAATTGGTAAGTGCCTGTGAATCGATGTGTTGTTGTCCAAGGCGATGCAGTGGCTGATGGGTACCTGCTAAGAGGCTTTGCCACTGGAGAACCAGCGCCGCGAGTGGCGTTTCAGGTGGTGTTAGCGTTGGCAGTTGCCCCTGCAGAACGCTATCCGACGTTTTCCAGAGGGTATCGGTGATCGATCGTAGCTTTTCCGCTATCCGTTTTTCCCCTGCCGAGACAGTGCCTGCGCTGGTTTGCACCTCGTTGCTAGTTTGCACGACATAGCCAAGCGAGCAAGGCGCGCCGTCGCCCCTGCGAACCGCCGCCACATAGCCCAAGTGATGGTCATAGCGTGCCTGCTGAAAAAACGTTGCGCTGTGATACTTTTCAGCGGCCGCCAATAGCCAGCGTTGAGCGGGCGAGCCCGGTAAGATCAGCGTGCGCATGATTGCAACGTTCGCTGGTTGTGTATCGGCGGCTGACGGAGCGGTTCTGGGTGTGTTTCCAGCAGTAGTTGTCAGTGAGCGACAGGCCAGGGCGGCTAGTGCCTGCGAAATAGTGTCTAACTCCGCTTGATGAGAGACCCATACCGCAGGCGTGGCAGGCAATGGTGTTAAGCGCTGTATCAACTGCTGAGCCAGCAGCCCTTCTTGAGCCTTAGAGGCAGCTAGCACGGCGTCTTCCAACAGCGCCACCATGGCGTGGTTGGCTTGACTACCCACCGCCATCACCCAACTGCCGTGGAGCGAGTTCTCTTGCTTGAAGACAATATCCTGAAGCGCCAGCCGCTGAGCGGTGAGCGGGCTGGGGACAATCACTGCGCCGGGCACAAAGCAGGCCGCCCAGGCGGTGGTGGCAAGTGCCGCGAAATCATCGCTAACACCGTACTGACCGCACCAATGCTGCACGGCGGGGTAAGCCGCTGGTTGTCTATCAAAAGTGGATGGTGAGGGCGATGGAGACGCGTTATCTAATAGCCAACGGGCATTGTTAGCCGCAAACGGGCTTGCGCCTGGCTGATGCTCAGGGGGCTGCGCAATAAAGCGACGAGCTAGCGCTTGGCGGCGGGCGTGTGCAAACCAAGCCGGGGCTAACTGCAGCGTATCAGCGGGTGGCTGCCAAACGATGTCGTGATCGTTAGGTGCTGTGCCGAGCAGGGTTGCGAAGAAGGTTGCTAAACGCTCACTTAGGTCAGCCGCAAGGGCTTCCACCTGCTCCTGTGTCGCAGTGCCGCTTAGCGTCAAGCTAAAGGTGTCTGTTGCCCCGTTAGGGGCCAACGTTGCGCGGTAGTCGGTAATCGAATCAGGAAATTGTTCTACAAGGTAGCCTTGCTGTACCGAGCCAGCTAGGCCGCTAAGGGCGATAAGCTGATGACGAGCAATGGCCGAGGGCAGCGGCCACAGTAGCTCAACGGCGTTGCCCGTCCTGGCTATCTTCGCGTGGGGCAGGCGGCTCCAACGGGGCGTAATGGCAAGCGAAGGAGCGCTGGGTGTTGGTGGGCTAAACAGCGTTGCCATGCGTTTAATCAGCCGGGTCATCGTTTCCGTGGTCCAAGGGCTAATCATGGCAATGCTAACGCGGCCGCCGTGGTAGTGGTCGCGGTGAAACGCGGTGAGCGCTTCAAGTAAGAGCGCCATGTCGCTGCCTAGGGTTTGCGCGTTACCGTGACGGCAGCCAGCACCGATATGTTGAGGGTCGCTGAGCGTGGCGATGGCCGACAGCCGTTGCATTGCCGAACTGTGCTGGCGGGCCTGCCACTCGGCGTCGATGGCGGCGACTTCGGCACAAATGACGGATGGCGAAAACGCAGGCCTGGCGAGCTGGCTGGCAACAGTGAGCGCCGCTGCTTCTAGGGTCTCTGCTGGTATCGAGAAATGTACATCGGTGACGTAGTCATCGGTATGGGCGTTCAGGCTGCCTTGGTGTTGGGAAAACCAAGTAAGCAGGCTGATGTTAGAAAACGCTTCCAACGGCGCGGTAGTGAGCACGTGCTCGAGCAGATGAGCCAGCCCTGGCAGGGTGCGCGGCTCATCCAAATAGCCCGCCGCAATGGCGATACTAACGTGAGCGCGGGTTAAGTGGGGCGCCTGGGCCAGCACTCCCTGCGCCCCGTTAGGCAGGGAGATACAGGTTTGTTGGAAACTTAGGCTAGCCATTGAGCAGGCTACGCAGCAGCGCGCGCAGTTTGCCAGGGCGAACGGGTTTGTTTAACTGCGGCACGCTGGCATGACGCAGGCGGCGCTGCCAGTGGTCAGAGCGGTCGGCGCTGAGAATAGCGGCTGGCAGATGCGGGTCGTGCCAGTGCTGGCGAAGTTGGCGAATAGCCTCCAGGCCAGTCATATTGTCATCTAAGTGCAGGTCGACCAGTAGCATATCCGGTGCTTCCTGGCAGGCTTTAGCGGTATCGATATCCAGGGCAGTATCGCAACTGATCTGCCATTCAGTTAACAGCAGCGCCATGCCTTGCAAAATTGTTGGCTCATTATCCAGGATCAGCACGCGAAGACCTTCAAACTCATCGTCAGCGGAGGGCGGCGCGCTGGGAGCGGGGGCTTGGCTAAAGGAAATACCGCTGGCACGCGGCACCGTAACAGCAAAACAGGAGCCTTGGCCGGGTGCAGAGCGCACAGTGAGCGGATGCTCAAGGCGCTGGCTAATCCGTTCCACAATGGCAAGCCCCAGGCCAACGCCCTGGCGGTCCCGCGCACGGGTAGCGTTAAGTTGGTGAAACTCGCGAAAAATAAGTTGGTAGTCACTTTCGGGAATACCAATACCGCTATCGACAACCTGCACGGCTAGGCTGTCGTCGCCATGACGGCGGACACCCAGGCAGATACCGCCACGCTGGGTATAGCGGCAGGCGTTAGCAAGAAAGTTGCGCACAATGCGGCTGAGTAGATAAGGGTCGCTGGTCACCGCTTGATGAGAAGGCACGTAGCGTAGGGTTAGTCCTTTACGTTGCGCCACTGGGGAAAATTCATCAACCAGATTGCTGAGGATATCGTCGAGTTTAAAGTGGCGTAGTTGTGGCTGTACCTGGCCGTGATCCAGCCGTGAAATATCCAACAGATCGGAAAGAATCGCTTCAGCGCCTTCCAATGAGTTTTGCACACTCTCAATCAAAGCCAGGTTCTCGCTGTCGGTCAGTCGCTCCTGTAGCGAGGCCACCAATAAGCGTGCAGCGTTCATGGGTTGTAGCAGGTCATGACTAGCGGCGGCTAGGTAGCGGTCTTTACTTTGGTTAGCAAACTCTGCGGCATCGCGAGCGCTTCTAAGCTCCTCGTTGAGCCGTTCAAGCGCTTGGGTGCGATCAACTACCCGTGCTTCCAAGTGGGTGTTGAGGGTTTCTAAATGCTGGCGAGCGCGCTCACGCTCGGTAATATCTGCCACAAAGCCTTCGATCAGGTCTTCGTCCCCGGCAAGCTCGGCGGGCTTACGTATTAGGGTAATTGCCACGGGAACTTGATGCCCGGATGCGCCTTGCAGCCAGGTGGTTTGACCTGTTACGTGACCTTGTGCGAGCAGCAGATCGCGCAGCTGTTGCCCTGTAGACGTGTTAACAAACAGCGAGTCAAAACGCGCGCAGCGCTCGAGTGTATGCAACACGCTACTATCATCAAGCATAGCGGCTAGCGCCGGGTTAGCGGCGCGCAATTTGCCGGATAGCGATGCCTGAAAAATACCGTGTAGCGCGTTTTCGAACAGCCATTTGTAGCGGTTGCGCTCCACTTCAAGCTCTTCTAAACGCACGGAAAGCTCGCGATAGTAGCTTTTACGCGCCGACTGCTGACCAAGCCCAAGCAGGTCGCTGACCGAAAAGCCCGAGGGATCGTTGGCTTTTTTCATAGCGCCTCTTCGTAAACCACCGCCACGTCTCTTGAGCTGGAGCGGCGTGGGTTAGTCAGAATGCAGGGATCACCTAATGCATGGTTAGTAAGAAAAGGCACGTCGCTACGCGAGACGCCCATTACGCCAAGGGTTCCACCCAGGCCAACGGCATGTTTTAAATCGACTAAGTACTGAAACAGAGCCTTTTTGATTTGCTGCTGTGATAACCCCCGACAGTCGATACCCACGGCGTCGGCAACCCGCTTAAAACGGTCAGGGGCAGCTTCGTAGTTATAAGCCACCACGTGCTCTAGCAGCATGGCGTTGCATAAGCCGTGGGGTAAATCCAGGAAGCCGCCTAAACTATGCGACATTGCGTGTACCGCGCCCAAAATGGCGTTTGAAAACGCCAGTCCCGCTTGCATACTGCCCAGCATTACTTGGGCACGCAGCTCGCCGTCGGCTGGGTTCGCCACCAGTGCCTCAAGATGGCTACTGATTAAGCGCATGGCTTCTAAGGCATGGGCATCAGTAAGCGGGCCACTACCGGTTGAAACAAACGCTTCGATGGCATGTACCAGCGCATCGACCCCGGTACACGCGGTGAGATAGGGCGACATGGTCATGGTGACTTCAGGGTCGATCAGCGACACATCAGGCACCACGGCTTTGCTGATGATTGAGAATTTCATGCGTCGCTGCTGGTCGGAAATAATCGCAAACTGGGAAATGTCCGCCGATGTGCCCGCTGTTGAGGGAATGAAAATTAGCGGCGGAATGGGCACGCGAATCGTATCCACACCTTCGAAATCAAGAATATGTCCGCCGTGGGCGGTGACGATGCCGATCCCTTTGGCACAGTCCATGGGGCTGCCGCCGCCCACTGCCACAATTGCCTTGCAGCCGGTTTCACGGTAGAGCTCGGCACCGGCCATAATTTCATCGACCCGTGGGTTGGGTGATACGGCGGTAAAGCGCTCAACGGCAATATTGGCTTCCAGCAGCTTGGCTTCAATATCGGCGACCCAACCCGCCAGCAGCACGCCGGGGTCGGAGACCAGGAGTACTTTTTCTGCCCCGAACGTCGTGACGTAGTTGCCCGCAGCGTGGCGTGCCCCGTCGCCAAAAATAATTTCAGGAGCGACAAACTTACGAAGTTGTGTGAGCGGCGAAGTCATGGGCAGTCTCGTTTATCGTTGTTAACCATTATCTTAAGCACCTTAAGGGATTGTTGCGCTACGACCTTGGTGCTGTCGTTAGGTGGCTAGATTGATAAAAGGCTAGCTCGCGGGCCAACATGGTTTGGCGAGCTTTGGGGTGGCGAATGCCGTGATACTCGTTATCAAACAGCAGTGTTTGTGCCTCGCCACCGTGGAGTTCGATATGCCGCGCCATGGCATGAGTCTGCTCTGGCACCACGACGGCGTCTTTGCCACCCTGGATAAACAGTGCCCGTAATGAGCGCTGGCAACGGGTGACGTGGTAGGTAGGGCTGCGCTGGGCGAGCTGAAGTTCGTCTCCGATTAGCCAGCCCAGGTAGCCGGATTCAAAACGGTGTGTTTTTGCCGACAGCGTCAACGCATCGGTTACCCCGTACAGGCTAGTGGCCGCAGCAAATAGCGGCGTGGCCGCCAAGGCATTAAGGGCGGTAAACCCGCCAGCGCTTTGGCCACGAATAAAGCAGCGCGCTGTATCGATCGCAAAGCGTGTGCAGGCGGCATTGACCAAGGCGATGACATCCTCAGTATCGCTGATCCCCCACTGGCCGGCTAAACATTCTCGATAGCGGCGGCCAAAATTGCCGCTGCCACGAGGGTTGATATCTAAAACGTGAAAGCCCTGTTGCTGCCAGTAGGCTACTAGCGGGTCATAAATAGGGTAGGCGGCGGCGGTGGGCCCGCCATGAACGCGCACAATCAGCGGCGCAGCGCGGTTGGCTAAAGCTGAGTAGAAAAAGCCGTGAACCGTTTCGCCTTCGTTGCCAACAGGGGTTTCCAGCCATTGTGCGGTGGCGGAATTTTCAGTCACTAGGTTTTGCGTTACGTTACCCTCGACCTTACCTACTAGACGGTTACGCGAACCATTTTTGTTGAAGCGTATAAGCTGGGCGCCGCTGGTAGCGCTTTGCACAATGGCGTAGTCACCGTGCCTTGCTAGTGTGATGCTTGCCACGCGGCCGGGGTCTGGTAGCAGTACTTCAACCTGCTCGTCGCAACGGCGATAAAGCTGAGCTGCCCCCTGGTACAGTTGGCAGTAAACCTGCCGATTGTCTCGCCATACGTGCTGGCGCTCACCCAACTGCCACGGTGTGGTGATGTGGTCCACCGGGGCACTGCTCAGGCACTCAGGGGTAGCCAGGTTTACCTGCCAGGGTTGCCACCAGCCAGCGTGATCGCCCATGCAAATTAGCGCGTTGCGAGGGCCAAACTGTGGCTGGCTAATCGCCGCGCCGAAGTCCCAGCTTTCAAAGGATTGAAGCGTACCGTCGGCTGCGATGTTTGCGAGGTTCAACTGACTACGCTGCCAGGGCATATAAGGTAGTGACCAGCTCACCCAGGCTAAATAGTTGCCGTCATCGCTTAATACCGCTGCGCCGTAGAAGTCAGCGCCTTCAGCCAGTACTTGCCTGTTCTTGTAAGTTCTGCTGCTGTCAGTAATGGCGACCAGCCGTTGACCTTGTTGATCCTCTTCTACCGCAATCACTCGCTGACGTTTAGGGTCGGCGCACAGCCCACCGTAGGCTGTTTGCGGGCGCTGTTGCCAACAGTAGCTTGCACCGTGGCGGTCGAGCTGCAGGATGGCTTGGTCGTGCTGACGCACCCATACGACACCCCCTAGCAGGGGCGTGTAGCTGCCGCCGCCGTACTGATTCACGCGGCTACCCACCGCCTCTTCTATTACACAGCGCGGCGTCTCGTTGCTGTCGGCGGGCCACTGCCAAAGTTGCATGTCGCCCGTTTGCGTGGAGCGTGCGAGCCAGTAAATAGCTTGGGCATCGCTGTGTAACTCGGCCAAGGTGTCAGTGGGTTCGGCGGCATCTGCCAGGGTAAGCAGCATAGGCGTGCTCCTTAGTGTGGGGCGCCCCACAGCAACCGTGCTTCGTAGTGTGGGTAAAGCTGCATTACGCTGCGGGTGAACTCATATTCGCTGAGTGCCATGGTGCTAAACATGCTGGGAATTTCAACGGCCAAGGCATGATTGGCACCTAGCCCTTCGCTAGCCACATCACTGAGACGTTGGTCCAGCCATTCCAGGTAATGCGTGGTTTGGCCAATGATCGTTTCGGGCGGCGCACTGGGGCCATGACCCGGTACTGCGATACTGGCGTTGAGCGCGCGCAGATCGTTCAGTTCTTCCTGCCACTGTTGCAGGCTTGGGCTGTGGGCAGTGGCGGCAGCACGTTGGTAGAAGCCTATGTCGCCTAAAAACAGCACGTCGGTGGCATGGTCCATAATCACCAGGTCACCACCGCTATGGCCGCTCATGGCGAAAAGCGTGAGCGGGTAGTTGCCAAGGGTTATCTCGCCTGCCTCGATCACCTTGGGTAGGGCAATAGACGAGTGCTCCAGACTGAATCCGGTCAGCCGCGCTACGTTATCGATCAGTGCGTCCCGGTCGCGAGCCATCAACGCACGAGTGCTGGCTAGGGTGAGGTGCTGTGCCTCGTCGAAGGCGGCATTACCAAAAAAGTGGTCAGGGTGGTGATGGGTATTCAACACCCAGCGTACGGGTTGAGCGGTGTGCTGAGCAATGAGTGTTTTGAGTGCTTCGCCAAAGTGTGGGCTGCTGCCGCTGTCGATAAGGATGACACCACTGGGCGTAGCAATAAACGCTTGGTTGCCAATATGGCCGCAGTTGTTGGTGGAGAGTTCTTCTCTTAAGCCTTCCACCATCCAGGTGTTTTCCGCGATCGGCCGGGCTACTAGCGGACGTTCGCAGAACATCACCGGTTCGCTGGCTGCCAGCGGCGTGATCAGCAGTGTACTGAAGGTGGCCAGAAAACCGGCTTTCATGGCTGCAGACCAATAGAAAAGCGGTTGCCGTTGTTATCCCGCGCGCCAATCACATAACCGCCTGGAGAGGGGCGCATATGCAGCCCTAAGGTGGGGTTGGCGCTCACCGATGCATCGATATCCAGGGCGGCCACTTGCTGGCCCTGCTGATCCAACAGTTCAAACGACTGCACATAAAAGGCGGGCTGGCTGGGGATTAAGCCGCTGTCCATGGGGTGAGAAAGGCGCACCCGCAGGCGCTGTTCGTCCTCATTGGCAAACAGCCGACCCTGGAGCTCGCCGAAGGTGGTTTCCCAATCGGTGTCAGCGCTGGCAATACCGGGTGTGGTGCAGCCACCGCCTTCCGCTTCAATGTAGGTGCCACCCACATGCCAGGTATCCCCCTGTTTCACTGCTACACGCACCGCGGAGGCTTGTTCCAAGCGAATATTTAACGATAGCTTGGCTATGCCATGGCTCATCGGGGAGTAGTGGAACAGGCGGGGAATCGGGTTGAGATCCACCCAGGCAATAATGTCAGTGATTGGCTCGCCGCTGGCTTCTAAGGCGCTGGCATCTAGCGCAATGGGTACTTGTCCTGAGTCTTCGGCGAACCCCGGCGCGCTAACGGTGACGCGCTCATCAAACACCACGGGGGCATCGCCCAGAAAGCGCTCGCGGTACACAGGCCACATAAAGGAGTTAAGCGGATCCTGTTCAGCTGTGCTCGCTGTGGCCAACGCGGTGGTCGGCAGCGCGAGCAGTAGCCAGAAAAGCACGGCGAGTGCGGGGGTAAGGGGCGCGGCGAACGCCGCGGCGATACGTTGTAACGTGATGATAGGGTTTAGGGTTGCCATGGTGCCTCCCAGCGTTGGGATTATTGTCCAGTCGTTTCCATACTTACCGTTTCTAACCATGTGCGAATGGCCCACAGCCCTTCTTGGCTAACGTAATCGGACATGCGCGGCATTAGCACACGGCCGTTGCGCTCGGCGCCATTGGTGACTAGCTCTTTGAACCACTCATCGCCCCATGCGCCGTTTTCCAACTCGCGCAGGTCGGGAGCGATGCCGCCGGATTTCGCTTCTAGCCCGTGGCAAGCGGCACAGTTGCTGTTGTAAGCGCGGGCACCAATATCGATGGCGAGCTCTTGCTGGGGATGATCCCGGTAGGGGTTCTCTTCCCGCCATTCGTCGCCTAAGCGCTCGAGGTCTTTAATATCAACGGCTTGAGGGGTCACGCTGCCGTGAGACCAGGCCAGCGGCGAAGCCAGCAACGCGGCAAGGGCGATAGCACCCACTTGGCTGCTGAGGCGTAAGGGCAGTTTTGCGGAGGTTGTTTTTGTCAGTACTGTTTTTGTAATAGTCATGGGAAATGCTCCTCAGAGGATCAATGTATCGTCACTTGAGTGAGCTTAGGCAGGCAGGCCTTCCGAACCTATAGCACCTTAGGCATCGCTAGGCTCCTCCTTTGGAAGTAGTGCTAAATCAGGATGAGAACGCGACTGGAGGGGTAGATTGGTTTGTTATCCGAGCTTCTAAGCTGGACTTAGTCTTGCTGGCACCACGCAAGCAGCAGCTTGGCCGCTTTGCAGCCATTGCATTGTGATCATTACTCGGATGGAAAACCCATGACATACGCTATCAATAACAACACGTCAGCCCGCAAAATTTCGTGGCCCTTTCGCCTGCGTACACTCACCGCCGCCGTTGCTTACGCTTCTGCCTTAGGCGTCGGGGGCATTGCGCTGACAGCCCACGCCAGCGAGGTGACCTGGGACGATATTCTCAATGACCATAACAACACTGAAACGGTGTTGATGTACGGCATGGGCGTGAAAGCACAGCGTTATAGCCCGCTTAATCAAATTAACGCAGATAACGTCGAGATGCTGACCCCAGCTTGGTCTCACTCGTTTGGCGATGAAATGCAGCGTGGCCAGGAGTCTCAGGCGCTGATTCATGAAGGCGTTATTTATGTTACCGGCTCCTATTCACGTATTTTTGCTATTGATGCGCGCACTGGCCAGCGGCTGTGGTCATACAACCATCGCCTGCCCAGCGATATTCGCCCCTGCTGTGACGTAGTGAACCGCGGTGCGGCCATTTACGGTGATAAGGTATTCTTCGGTACGCTGGATGCTGGCATCGTGGCGCTGAATAAAGACACCGGTGAGGTGGTGTGGCGCGAGCGCTTTGGTGACCACCGCGCGGGCTACACCATGACCGGTGCGCCAACCATTGTCGAAGATAGCGAAACAGGTCGCGTGTTGCTAATTCATGGCTCTTCGGGAGATGAGTTCGGCATTGTGGGTAAGCTGTATGCCCGTGACCCTGATACCGGTGAAGAGATTTGGATGCGGCCCTTTGTTGAAGGCCATATGGGTCGTCTGAACGGTGAAGAAAGTACCCCAACGGGTGATGCTAGCGCGCCCTCCTGGCCCGATGACCCAGACAGCGAAACCGGTAAAGTACAAGCCTGGAGTCAAGGTGGCGGTGCGCCGTGGCAGAGCGCCAGTTTCGATCCTGATACCAATACCATCATCATTGGTGCCGGTAATCCTGCTCCCTGGAATGGCTGGGCACGCACCTCGGAAGACGGCGACCCGTCTGACTACGACAGCCTTTACACCTCTGGCCAGCTAGGGATCGACCCTTCGACTGGCGAAGTGAAGTGGTTCTATCAGCACACGCCCAACGACACCTGGGACTTCTCAGGCAATAACGAAATCGTCTTGTTTGAGTACGAGGATGAGAATGGCCAAACGGTGAATGCAGGAGCCCACGCTGACCGTAATGGCTTCTTCTATGTCACTGACCGCACCAACGGCGAGCTCATCAACGCCTTCCCGTTTGTCGATAACATTACCTGGGCTACCCATATTGACCTGGAAACCGGTCGCCCGGTTGAGGCTGAAGGCCAGCGCCCACCGCGCTTGGAAGAGGGACAAACCCGTTCTGAGCCTGTTGAAGTTTCACCACCTTTCCTTGGTGGTAAAAACTGGAACCCAATGGCTTACAGCGAAGACACAGGCCTGTTCTACGTACCGGGTAACCACTGGAAAGAAGATTACTGGACCGAGGAAGTTGAGTACGTGGAAGGCGCAGCTTACCTGGGTATGGGCTTCCGCATTAAGCGTATGTACGACGACCACGTCGGGATTCTACGTGCTGTTGATCCGGTCACCGGTGAGTACGCTTGGGAGCATAAAGAGCCTATGCCGCTGTGGGCAGGCGTGCTAGCTACCCACGGTGATCTGGTGTTTACCGGTACTGGCGATGGCTACTTAAAAGCATTCCATGCAGAAACCGGTGAAGAGCTTTGGAAGTTCCAGGTAGGCACCGGCATCATTTCACCACCGGTAACTTGGGAAATGGATGGTGAACAGTACATTGGTGTTACTGCCGGTTATGGCGGCGCGGTTCCTCTCTGGGGCGGTGATATGGCTGAACTGACGCGGCCGATTGCTCAGGGCGGTTCGTTCTGGGTCTTTAAGCTGCCATCTTTCGTTCAAGACTTGGCTAACCGTTAAGTTATCGACCCCTCTTGGGCGGCTTCTGCCGCCCTTTTTTGAATAACATTAACGGTAATGGAGAGAATAACAATGATAACTCGCAATGCTCTGTCTTTATGGAGCCGCCAAACAACGGCGGTTTTTCTCTGCCTTAGCGCGATAGGCAGCGTTGTCGCCGACGATTATGTTGAAGAGTATCAACCGCCAGTGCATAACGGCTGTGAGTTGGTGCCAGGTACTCAGTGCGCCAATATGGATTTATCCGGCGGCGACTTTTCCAATTTGGATCTACAGGGCGCTAACTTTGCGGGCAGTAACCTAGAAGGCTCGGATTTCCGCCACAGCAACCTACGCAGCGTTGATTTTGAAGGCGCATCGCTGAGACATGCCAACCTCAATCGTGCACGCATGCCCAACACGCATTTACGCGGCGCCGATCTTTCCCATGCCAGTTTGGTTGGATTGGATAGCTGGAGTATTTATGCCCAGGGCGCGACATTTGATTATGCCGATTTGACCGGCGCTAACCTTGAGTTTGCCCGGCTTTCCGGGGCCAGCATGCAAGGAGCGACGTTGATGGGCAGCAATCTGGAAATGGCCTGGATGAATAAGGTCAACCTGATCGGTGCGGACCTGCGCGATGCTAATCTGCAAGAAGCAAAAATGAACATCACGCGGCTCAATGATGCTGATATGACCGGTGCACGCATCCACTACGGCAACTTCCAAATGGCCCAAATGGAGGGTTGTACCGGCTGCCCGTTTGATTGGGAGTAATGTCACCATGTCGACACAACCTTCGGCGCACTCTGTGCGCCGCTATATGCTCTGTGTGGTGTGGGCAGCGGGTGTATTCAGTGGAGCGGTACACGCTGAAGCGCCCTCAGCGGTATTTAACCAAGAAGGCTACCGCTTGCCGCCTTTTAAAGCGCCTGTTACCGCACCGCTTCCAGGGGTGACCACGTTAGATGACCATGCTTTTCAAGCGCTGCTGGAGTCACCGCCAGTGATTCTGGTGGATGTCTACGCGCTGCCCTGGCATAACGGCCTTTTTCTGCAGGATAGTGCGCACTTAACGATCCCAGGCAGCATGTGGCTGCCCAACGTAGGCGCGGCTAGTTTGGAAGAGGAGTGGGTTGATTATTTCACCACAGCACTGAATGCGCAGCGTGAGCGCGCTGAAGCCGCGCCGCTAGTATTCTTCTGCCGGGCTGACTGCTGGCTTTCCTGGAACGCTGCCCGGCGCGCCGAGGCAATGGGTTATGAAGAGCTCTATTGGTACCCCAATGGGGTGGATGGCTGGCAAGCGAGCGGACATTCGTTAGCAGCCGTTTGCCCGCAGCTGCCCGCTCATGCTGAGCGAGCTACCTGCGAGCCTTAATCGGTTTGTTGCTGATAGCCAGGTTGACTACTAATCAATAGATTTATTACGGATAAACAGGCTTATTGCCGGTAAATCAGCTCAAGTGGTTGGCGGGGCGAAGGCGCTGCCAAGCCACTCTGTCTCAAGCCGCTTTGAATTTCAGCCTGACCCTGCAACTGCTTTGACTGGCGGGCATTGCGGGGAATCAGCGTCGCTTGATCGGGTGTGTTATGGCTGTTTTCTGCGATTAGGCTCTCTAACAACCCATGCTGGGGAGAGTGCTGGCATACAGGGTCGGTAGCGTTCATATCGCCGGTTAATAAATAGGCTTGGCAACGGCAGCCGCCATGGTCTTTATCGCGATCGTCGCACTGTTGGCAGAGCGCAGGCATCCACTGGGTGCCGCGAAAACGGTTGAACGCATCGCTTTGGTACCAAATGTCTTGCAGCGACGTCTCTTTGACGTTCGGAAACGCCATTGGTAGCTCCCTGGCGCTGTGGCAGGGCAACACGGCGCCATCTGGGGCAACGGTCATAAAGATACTGCCCCAACCACCCATGCACGCTTTAGGCGCTTGCTCAAAGTAGTCTGGCACCACAAATAGTAATGACATATCGCGGCCACGTGCCGCCAGTGTTTCACGCCAGCGATTGGTTTCTGCTTCGGCACGTACCAGCTGTTCACGGGTAGGCATTAACGCCTGTCGGTTCAAAAACGCCCAGCCGTAATACTGGCAGTTGGCGAGTTCAACCGCATCCGCGCCTAGCTCATCGCAGAGGGCAATCAGGTCGCCAATTTGATCGATATTGTGCCGATGTAGCACCACGTTTAATACCATGGGGTAGCCAGCAGCTTTGACCGCTTTGGCCATTGCCAACTTGTTGGCATGGGCCTTGGCAGAGCCTGCCAGCGCCTGAGCAAGTTCGGGGTCGGCGGCTTGCAGGCTAATCTGGATATGATCCAGGCCTGCTTCAGCCAAGGCGTTTACCCGTTGGGCAGTGAGGCCCACGCCGGAGGTCAGCAGGTTAGTATAAAAGCCTAGCTGGCGTGCTTCGCTTACCAGCGCTTCCAGGTCTTGACGAATCAGCGGTTCGCCGCCAGAAAAACCAAGCTGTGCCGCCCCCATCGCCCTGGCTTGGCGCAGCACGCTAAACCACGCGTCGGTATCCAGCTCGTTTTGGTAACGGGTAAATTCCAACGGGTTAGAGCAGTAAGCGCACTGCAGTGGGCAGCGGTAGGTGAGTTCCGCCAGCAGCCATAAGGGCGGTGAGGTCGTTTTATTAACCACAATGAACCTCCTTCACGGCTAGCCAGCCGTTACCGCGGGCTTCCTCGATAAACTGCACGACATCGTCTGCTAAGGACTCCGCGCCTGGGTAGCGCTGCTGTAGGGTGGCGATAATATCGGCGATGGAGTGGTGGCCATCAACCTGCTCAAGAACCGCACCGGCAGTCGCGCTGAGCTTGACCATGCCTTCGGGATAAAGAATGACGTGGCAGCCCTGAATGGCTTCCCACTGTAAGCGCCAACCGCGTCGCAGCTGGTAAATATCTTGATGTGATATGACGAGTTGCTGTGACATGGTGAATTCCCCAACGCTAGTCGATCATTGCCTAGTAAAGTGAGTGCTCAAGCCCACGGTGATACACCGCTTCGCGGGTGACGGTGTGGTAAGGCGGGCGGTCTAGCTGATAGGCCATGGTCATGGCATCCAACATGCTCCAGAGCACATCGAGCTTAAATTGCAGAATATCCAGCGCGCGCTGCTGCAGCGCCACCGTGGTACACACGCCTAAAGCGATTTCCAGGCCGTGCTCGACGTCTCGACGGGCTTCGCTGAGCCGCTTCCGAAAATAGCGATAGCCTTGCTCGTTAATCCACGGGTAGTGCTGAGGCCAGGTGTCCAGGCGGTTTTGGTGGGCAAGCGGCGCAAATAGCTCGGTAAGCGATGAGATCGCAGCTTCCTGCCAGGGGGCTCGAGCGACAAAGTGGCGGTAAGCATCTACCGCAAAGCGCACGCCGGGTAGCACACGCTCCTGAGAAAGCAGTGTATGACGGTGTAGCCCTACGGCTTCACCTAGGGCTAACCAGGCTTCAATCCCGCCTTCATCTCCGTCGTGGCCGTCGTGGTCAAGCAGGCGTTGCACCCATCGCCTGCGGGTAGCGGCATCTGGGCAGTTAGCCAGCAGCGCGGCGTCTTTTTGGGGAATCATCAACTGGTAGTAAAAGCGATTAGCTACCCAACCTTGAAGTTGTTCCTGGGTAAGCTCGCCGTTGGCCATCGCCTGTTGAAAGGGGTGATTAAGATGGTAGTACTGCCCTTTACCCATTAGCGCTTCACGGAACCCCTCCCGACTGAGCGGGGTGGCAGAAGCACTGGGCATTATCGCTGTCATCGCCATAGTCGATTTCCTGGTTATTTTTGTAATATCTAATGTATTTGTTGCTGATTTACATGGTTTTTATTTTTAGCCATTTTTTATGCATAGGATTTGTTTAATGAAACAGGTTTTTTGGTTATAACTCGCTCTGTTTGAATTATTTTATAAAGTTATATGCTTATTTTGGTTTAATTTTATCAGGACCTGTTTTTGCACCTTTTATCGATCTACTATCTTTTAAATTCTACTAACCTAGTGCTTTTTTAATCTAAGATTTAGGTCTGGATGTTAATAGATTAATACTTAATAATTCTAAGATAAGAGAGTGTTCAAGGTCTGTGGAAGTCAACCTAAAACGTCAGTTTCATTCCGTCGTAAGCTGTTTCGATGCCTGCGGCCTGCAATGTTTTCGCTGCATCGCTAGCGCAGTCCAAAATCGGGTTGGTGTTGTTGATATGAATCAAAATGCGCCGCGTGCTGCTGGGGAGTTCGTTCAATAGCGCACACATACCACCGTTGCCATTGAGCGCGAGGTGACCCATCTGTTGGCCTGTGGAGGTGCCAACGCCAAGTGCCTGCATTTCGTCGTCTTCCCACAGGGTGCCATCCACCATCACCACATCTGCGGCGTTTAAGAAACGCATTGCCAGCGGTGTGGGGTTGCCAAGCCCAGGGGCGTAGCACAGCGACTTGCCGCTGTTGCGGTCAACAATGTACAGCCCTAAATTATCGCCACAGGAGGGCGCGCCGCGCCGCGGTGAGTAGGGCGGGGCATTGCTGTGTAGCGCAAAGGCGGTGAGCGCGATATCTGGCAGAAAGGGAATCGAAAACTCGACAACTTCCTGATGATCTTCCAAGTCAATCGGCTGCCAGTGTAGTCCGCCCCAGTGTTCCAGCATCGGGAATAGCGGAAAACCAGTCGATAAATCGCGATGCACATTAGGCGTGCACCACACCTCTAATGGACAGCCTTCTCTTAGGGAGAGTAGCCCGGTGACATGGTCGATTTGAGCATCTACCAGTAGCACGCCACGAATACCGCTGCCACGCAGCTCACTTGGCCATAATTCCGGGTTGGCATTGAGCTGAGCGCGAATGTCAGGGGACGCATTGCATAGCAACCACTGCTTGCCATCCACACTTAACGCAATCGATGACTGGCTGCGAGATTGATGATCTGCACTGCCCAGGCGAGCGTGGTAGCAGTTAGGGCAGTTGCAATTCCATTGGGGAAAACCGCCACCTGCGGCAGCCCCAAGAACTAAAATATGCATAGACTGGCCTCCTACGTTAGTGCTGTGGGTGTGCTATGAATCCTGGCTGAAAGCCCCTACCTGATATCAACCCAATAAGGCAGGCAGGGGCCGTGGCTCAGTAGCTAGAGATTAGCGAGTAGAGATATACAGCGTTACTTCAAAGCCAAGGCGCATGTCTTGATACGTTGGTTTAGTCCACATAAGTGACTCTCCTGCGTTGTTAAGCTTGTTGTTGAGAATGTCGTTACAAATGTCGTTACAAGTACTGCTGTGGTCGTTTTTGGCGGTTAATCATTATTGCCATGCCCACTACTTCAGTTAATCACTGGTAGGGCGAATTGAATGCGGTACTTTGGAAGTAGTTTTCTCTAACTTTTGGTGGGGAATCGTTGTTAAAAAGGGTAGTGTTGTAGTTAAACAACCCAATTGAATCGAAGGTTGAATAGTAACTGGCAGTCGCCGCGTTAGATCCTAAACTGCTATCTGGCGCGAAGACGCATGTCAGTAATAATGCCCAGCGTCCAATAACCAAGGGTGAAAACGTGATTGTTTTGGTAATGACGCTGGAAATGGGCTAACCAAGGGAGAAAGCGTGTGAAAATAGGCGCACCGAAAGAGACAGCTCAAGGAGAAGCGCGTGTAGCGCTTACTCCTGAGAGCGCAAAACAGCTTCAGAAGCTAGGCCATGAGTGCTTGGTGGAAGCCGGCGCAGGGGCTGCCGCGGGCTTTAATGACGACACGTATCGCGATGCGGGTGTCAGCGTTGTGGAAAGCGCGGAAGCGCTGTGGCGTGATGCGGACGTGGTGATTAAAGTCCGTGAACCTTCGGAAACTGAGGCTCACTATTTGCGCGAAGGCCAGACGCTGATTGCGTTCTTCTGGCCAGCACAAAACGAAGCACTGTTGGAAACCTGTAAAGCTCAGGGCGCGTCTGTTATTGCGATGGACATGGTGCCACGTATTTCCAGAGCGCAGAAAATGGATGCGCTCTCCTCAATGGCCAATATCGCGGGCTACCGTGCGGTGATTGAGGCGGGCAATAACTTTGGCCGCTTCTTTACTGGCCAGGTAACCGCCGCCGGTAAAGTTCCCCCTGCCAAAGTATTGGTGATCGGCGCAGGTGTGGCGGGCTTGTCGGCGATTGGTACTGCGGCTAGCCTTGGCGCTGTGGTGCGTGCGTTTGATGTGCGCCCAGAGGTGTCCGAGCAAATTGAATCTATGGGCGCTGAATTCCTGTTTCTCGATTTTGAAGATAGTCAGGACGGTTCAGAAAGCGGTGGCTATGCCTCTCCCTCCAGCCCAGAGTTTCGTGAGAAGCAGCTGGAGTGTTTCCGCGAACAAGCGCCGGATGTCGACATCGTCATCACCACGGCGCTGATTCCTGGCAGGCCTGCACCAAAGCTGTGGCTGGAAGATATGGTGGCAGCCATGAAGCCTGGCTCGGTGATTGTCGACTTAGCCGCTGAAAAAGGCGGTAACTGCGATTTAACCAAGCCGGACGAACGAGTTGTATCTGATAACGGCGTAGTGGTGGTCGGCTATACCGACTTCCCCTCACGCATGGCCACCCAGGCGTCGCTGCTTTAC
The DNA here is from genome assembly GCF_021151565.1 of Halomonas sp. IOP_6. Classification (NCBI taxonomy): domain Bacteria; kingdom Pseudomonadati; phylum Pseudomonadota; class Gammaproteobacteria; order Oceanospirillales; family Halomonadaceae; genus Halomonas; species Halomonas sp. IOP_6. The sequence continues at coordinate 73,796 of NZ_JAIRBO010000005.1, forward strand.
GCCACCAATATTCGCCATATGCTAGCCGACCTCACGCCTGAGAAAGACGGCGTCATCCATCACAACATGGAAGACGATGTCATTCGCGGCGCTACGGTCACGCACCAGGGCGAAATCACCTTCCCGCCGCCGCCGCCCAAAGTAAAGGCCATTGCCGCGGCGAAGCCAAAGAAAAAAGAGAAAGAACCGACGCCTGAAGAGAAGAAGGCTACTGAACTGGCCGCCTTCAAAGCGCAAACCAAGCGACAAGCTGGCTTACTCGCCGTTGGTGGCGCGTTGATGCTGTTGCTGGGTCAAATAGCCCCTGCCTCATTTATGCAGCACTTCATTGTGTTTGTGTTGGCGTGTTTCATTGGCTTCCAGGTGATTTGGAAGGTGAGTCATTCGCTGCACACGCCTTTAATGGCGGTCACTAATGCCATCTCTGGCATCATTATTTTAGGGGCAATTTTGCAAATCGGTTCAGGCAGTGGCGTCGTTATCGTGCTGGCGGCCATTTCGGTACTGATTGCGTCGATTAATATCGTGGGTGGCTTCCTGGTGACACGCCGGATGCTTGCCATGTTCCAAAAATCCTAAGCGGCGGAGAAACGAGATGTTAGGACAAGGATTCGTATCTGCCGCGGCAATTGCGGCAAGTGTGCTATTTATTTTATCGCTAGGCGGCTTGAGTAATCAGGAAAAAGCCAAGCGTGCCGTGTGGTACGGCATTGTGGGCATGGCCGTAGCGGTGTTCTTTACCTCCCTCGGGCCAGGTATTGGCGGCTACTGGTGGCTGGTTCCGGCGATGTTAATCGGTGCTGGGATTGGTGCTTATGTCGCAGGCAAGGTCGAAATGACCGAAATGCCTCAGTTGGTAGCGGCACTACATAGTTTTGTGGGTTTGGCAGCGGTCTTTGTTGCCTGGAGCGCAGATTTAGAGCGCCGCCGGGTGTTGGCAGCACAAGCGGCCGATGGCGCGATGCAAGAGTTTTCTGCGTTTGCCGCATTGGTGGCCACGAAGGCTCCTGCTGAGCTGACCTTTTTGCAGATTGAGGTGGTGTTCGCGATTTTCATCGGTGCGGTGACCTTTACCGGCTCGGTGATTGCGTTTGGTAAGCTGGCGGGTAAGGTGGATGGCAAGCCTCGCCAACTGCCGGGTGGGCATATGCTCAATGCCGGTGCTGCGGCGCTTTCATTGCTGCTCGCGATTCTTTACCTCAACGGCGCAGGTTTCTGGACACTGATCGTGCTGGCAGCGTTGTCATTCTTTATTGGCTATCACCTGATTATGGGCATTGGCGGTGCGGATATGCCGGTGGTGGTATCGATGTTGAACAGCTACTCCGGCTGGGCAGCGGCGGCGATTGGTTTCACGCTGTCCAACGATCTATTGATTGTTACCGGCGCACTGGTGGGGTCCTCAGGGGCGATCCTGTCTTACATTATGTGTAAGGCGATGAACCGCAACTTCGTTAACGTGATTTTGGGCGGCTTCGGTGGTGCTCAAGGGCCAGCGGCTGAAATTGAGGGCGAGCAGGTCGCGATTGATGCGAGTGGCGTAGCGAGTGCCTTAAACGATGCTGACAGCGTGATTATCGTGCCGGGATATGGCATGGCGGTGGCTCAAGCACAAAGTGCGGTGAGCGATCTAGTACGCAAGCTGCGGGCATCGGGTAAGACCGTACGTTTTGGTATTCATCCGGTGGCAGGGCGTCTACCTGGTCACATGAACGTGCTGCTGGCTGAAGCCAAAGTGCCTTACGATATCGTGCTGGAAATGGACGAGATTAACGACGATTTCTCAAGTACGGATGTGGTTATCGTGATCGGCTCCAACGACATCGTAAACCCAGCGGCCGAGGAAGATCCCAATAGTCCTATCGCCGGTATGCCGGTATTGAAGGTTTGGGAAGCCAAGCAGGTGTTTGTCAGCAAGCGTGGTCAGGGCACGGGCTACTCTGGCATTGAAAACCCGCTATTCTTCAAAGAGAACACGCGCATGTTCTACGGCGATGCGCGGGATAGCTTGAACGCACTGTTGCCAATGGTGGAGTAAAGGTAAGAAAACGCTACTATCATGATAGTGGTACGGGCAGGGCGTCTGACGTCCTGCCTTTTTTATTGGCTAAGTTTTTATTGACTAAGTTTGTATTGACTAAGTTTTTATTGACTAAGAAATAGCTAGTTTAATAATAAATAACTATCGATCTATTGGTTTATTACAAATTGTGGCTATCGATGAGGTGCTTTAAAACAGTACATATCAACGCAACGCTTGCTGATTACCTACACTGTAGACAGCAATATGAGATGTCGATCATCTGTTTCCTTGGCGAGTCCAAGGCAAAGAGCAAGAAGGGGAGAGAAACATGAGTGGCAAATGTCCTGTAATGCATGGTGGTAATACGTCTACTGGCACCTCCAACAAAGATTGGTGGCCAGAGGCGTTGAACCTAGACATTCTGCACCAGCATGATCGTAAAACTAACCCGATGGATCCTGACTTTGACTATCGGGAAGAGGTCAAAAAACTCGATTTTGACGCCCTCAAACAAGATGTTCATGCCTTGATGACTGACAGCCAAGCATGGTGGCCAGCCGACTGGGGCCACTACGGTGGCCTGATGATCCGCATGGCATGGCACTCTGCTGGAACTTACCGCATTGCCGATGGCCGTGGTGGCGGTGGTACCGGTAACCAGCGTTTTGCACCGCTCAACTCCTGGCCGGATAACGTAAGCCTTGATAAGGCGCGCCGTTTGCTGTGGCCAGTGAAGAAGAAGTATGGCAATAAAATCAGCTGGGCCGACCTAATAATTCTTGCGGGTACGGTTGCCTACGAATCTATGGGGCTGCCCGCTTACGGTTTCTCGTTTGGTCGCGAAGACATCTGGCACCCAGAGAAAGACATTTATTGGGGGGCTGAAAAAGAGTGGTTAGCGCCTTCTGATGAGCGCTACGCTGATGTCAATAAGCCAGATACCATGGAAAACCCGCTTGCAGCGGTACAAATGGGGCTTATTTACGTTAACCCGGAAGGGGTAAATGGCCAGCCAGATCCGTTGAAGACGGCAGAGCACGTGCGACTAACGTTCGCCCGTATGGCGATGAACGATGAAGAAACAGCCGCACTTACAGCGGGTGGCCATACCGTGGGTAAATGTCATGGCAATGGTGATGCCGCTGCATTGAGCGCTGAGCCTGAAGCGTCTGACGTTGAGAACCAGGGCTTTGGCTGGGGCAACCCGACCATGGATGGCAAAGCAAGCAATGCCGTGACGTCGGGTATTGAAGGTGCTTGGACCACCAACCCAACTAAGTTCGATATGGGCTACTTTGACCTGCTGTTTGGCTACGAGTGGGAGCTGAAGAAAAGTCCTGCTGGTGCTCATCAGTGGGAGCCTATCGACATTAAAGAAGAGGATAAGCCGGTTGATGCAACCGACCCCTCTGTGCGTCACAATCCGATCATGACCGATGCGGATATGGCGATGAAGATGGACCCGACGTACCGTGCCATTTGCGAAAAATTCATGGCCGATCCGGAGTATTTCAAGCAAACCTTCGCTAAAGCGTGGTTTAAGCTAACGCACCGTGATCTAGGCCCGAAAGCACGCTATATCGGCCCAGAAGCGCCGGCTGAAGACCTTATCTGGCAAGATCCTGTGCCTGCAGGTAGCACCGATTACTGCGAAGAAGTGGTTAAGCAGAAAATTGCTGAGAGCGGCTTAAGCATTAGCGACATGGTCAGCACCGCGTGGGATAGCGCGCGCACTTACCGTGGTTCCGACATGCGCGGTGGTGCTAACGGTGCGCGCATTCGTTTGGCTCCCCAGAAAGATTGGCAAGGCAATGAGCCAGCGCGTCTTGCCGATGTGCTTAACGTATACGAGCAGATCTCTGTTGATACGGGGGCCAGCATTGCCGATGTGATTGTCTTAGCGGGTAGCGTGGGTATTGAAAAAGCGGCCAAAGCAGCGGGCTTTGATGTGCGTGTGCCGTTCCTCAAAGGCCGTGGTGATGCCACTGATGAGATGACTGACGTAGATTCTTTTGAGCCTTTAGAGCCACTTGCCGATGGCTTCCGTAACTGGCAGAAGAAAGACTACATCGTCAAACCCGAAGAAATGCTGCTGGATCGTGCCCAGTTGATGGGGCTCACCGCACCGGAGATGACCGTGCTGTTAGGTGGAATGCGTGTGCTGGGCACCAACTATGGTGGTACCAAGCACGGTGTGTTCACTAACCGTGAAGGTCAGTTGACCAACGACTTCTTTGTCAACTTGACCGATATGGGCAACAGCTGGAAGCCGGTGGGCAATAATGTTTACGAGATTTGCGACCGTCAAACGGGCGCGGTTAAGTGGACAGCCTCTCGCGTTGATCTAGTGTTTGGTTCTAACTCACTGCTACGCTCATACGCAGAGGTGTATGCCCAGGATGATAACGGCGAGAAGTTTGTCAAAGACTTCGTCGCTGCCTGGGCAAAAGTGATGAACGCGGACCGCTTAGACGTTGCATAAACGTCAAAGCAACGCTTGCTCTAAGTAACTTCCCTGTTCTAACCCGCATCGAGAGATGCGGGTTTTTTAATGCCAATGGCTTAATTGCTTCCGATAGGCAATTTGCGCTTGGCTGGCACTGACAGGGCTCAAATGCACCTCGGTTCCCGGTACGCATTGAGCAAGCAGCGCACAGGCCATCGGGGTAAGTGCACCTAGGCGTGGATAGCCGCCAATGGTTTGGCGGTCATTCATTAACACAATCGGCTGGCCGTCGGGTGGGATTTGCACGGCGCCAAGGGGAATTCCTTCAGAAATAATGCCACCGAGCGTGCAATGCAGAGGCTGGCCAGTGAGACGAACACCCATGCGATCAGCGCGATTATCTACTGTCCAAGGCTGGTTAAAAGCGTTGTACAGGCTGCGTCCGGCGAAATTTGAAGCTTGCGAGCCAAGCACCATGCTGAGTTGGCAGCTTTTTTCTGGCATGGCGGGGGCTGTTCCTTCAGGCAAGCTTCGCTCGCCGGGTGAGCTACCTTGCCAGGTGAGCTGGTCGCCGGTTTGTAGCGGTCTGCCGTCGTCACGGAGCCCGCCAATTTGCTCGCGGGCAGTGCAGGAACGGCTGCCCAGAATCGTTGGTGCGTTTAATCCGCCAGGAAACGCCAGATAGGCCCGTAGGCCACGCCGAGGCTGGCTGAAAATGAGTGTTTGACCGGAACGCAGCAGAAAGCTTGTGTTGGTGGCTAATGGCTGTCCATCGATGGTGGCACCAAGATCGGCCCCGGTGAGCGCCAGACGTACCTCGGCATTGGCAACCAAGCTGAGGTTGCCACCCATAACAATCTCCAGTGCCGCGCTATCAGGTGCGTTACCGAGGAGCCAGTTTGCCCAGCGAAATGAAATCCAGTCGGCGGCACCGCTCTGGGTAACTCCCAAATGACCCACGCCGAACCGCCCTAAATCTTGAATCAGAGCCATTGGTCCGGCCTGCTTAACCGTTAGCATTGCCTGGCTCATGGCCGCTCCTCCATCGGCGTTGTATCGCCTCCTGCTGCTTCAAACTCTGCTTTGCCAATCGCTTTAAAGCGCACCTTATCGCCAGGGCGCAACAGGGGCTCGCCCCGCTTAGCGTATTCAAATAGCGGTACGGCGGTGCGACCTAAAATATTCCATCCCCCTGGAGAAAGGAGCGGGTAGATAGCCGTTTGTCGATCGGCAATGCCCACACTGCCTGCCGCGACTTTGCGGCGGGGTGTTTTCAAGCGAGGCGTGGCGATGCCTTCGTCTACCAACCCCATAAAACCGTAGCCGGGGGCAAAGCCCAGCGCGAAAACGCAGTAATCATGGTCGCAGTGACGCTCGATCAGAGAGTCAACGCTGAGCCCTGCGCGTTTTGCCACCAGCGGAAGCTCAGGGCCAACGCTTTCGTCATACCATACGGGGATCTCATGCAACTGACCGTCCTGAGATTCGGCAGGCGTTAAGTGGCGCAAGGCACTGCGAATCAGCGTAGCGACTTGGCCAAAGGTTAGTTGCTGGCTGTCATAGTGCACCAGCAGCGTGGTGTAGGAAGGAATCAGGTCAATGAGTGCCTCGCCCAGCGCATCGCGCAGGGTTTGATCGGCAGCGATGATCCACGCCATATTGGATTCATCGATAGTGTCAAACAGCCGTACCGTTACGGCGTCCATGGCCGCCGTTTCTAAACGCAGTTTCACGCAGACTCCAGCGCCGTAAAGGCATCACGAATCGCGCGCACGGCAGCCACCGACTCAGGATTGTCGCCGTGCACGCACAGGGTGTCGCAGGGTAGGTGCAGCGCGCTGCCGTCGCGGGCGGTCAGCGCCTCGCCTTTGGCGAGCGCAACGGCTTGCGCAACGATAGTGGCTTGGTCGTGGTGGACAGCACCCGCCAGACGGCGAGAGGCGAGATGGCCGGTCGCTTCATAAGCGCGGTCAGCGAACGTTTCAAACCACAGGGTAATGCCCATTTTTTTCGCCAACTGACGATGAGGTTCCGGATCGGCAGTTGCCATGACCATCAGCGGAAGGTCGGCATCATAAGCACGTACCGCACGCATGGCTCCTTCCAATAACTCAAGATTCGCCGCCATGTCGTTATACATCGCTCCATGGGGCTTTATGTAGCTCAGCGTCACGCCTTCGGCTTGGCAAATTCCGGCCAGCGCACCGACCTGGTACAGCATCATATCCTCTACTTCTGCGGGCGAGCAGGCCATAGAGCGACGACCAAACCCCATTAAGTCAGGGTAACCGGGGTGGGCGCCAATACGTACGCCATGCTGACTGGCCAAGGCGACCGTGCGACGCATTACATGAGGGTCTGAGGCATGATAGCCACAGGCGATATTGGCACAATCGACGTAAGGCATTACATCGGCATCTAAGCCAATCGACCAATTACCGAAGCTTTCGCCCATGTCACAGTTGAGCAGTGGGGTTGCCATATCGTCTCCTAGCCTGTTTTGAATTTATTAGAGTCACTTGTTGGTTAACAGCGAGTTGTTAGTTAGCAGCGTTGGCCAAGAACGCTTATTTTTAATAACGGAGTGCTAATACTGAAGGATTTGTTGTTAAAGATGCGGTTGACAGTGTTTGTTATGACTACCTGTTGTAAATAGTTAGCTTGATTATCAGTGTGATGTCTTAAAACCAATATATGAACCTATCCTGTTAAGTTCCAATCGTTTTTAGCGATACTTAGTATCGGTGATTCCTATCGTGCTGTTATTTATTGGAAAAATGGTTGACGCTAGGGGGGAATACGATTATCAAATAAATAAAGCGACTCGATAAAAGATTATAAAAAAAACGCTCACGCCAGCCCTAACGAATACCCGCAGCACTAATAATAATCGGCGGTCGGTGAGTAGTTTTGAGGAGTGAAACATGCAAACGTCGGCCATGAGTCAGCTCGTCACTGTTCAGCTAGACACTGTTCAGCGAAAAATAGTGGGTAATCCCACCATGCTGGCCCTAAGATTGCATTACATAGCAATGCGACCATTTCACCCAGTGACACATTGCGCTAGGGGGCGGCACTACACGCGGCGTTACCTGCGCTGTGTAGGAATACCCGCCGATGTTACTGCAACCATTGGTTAGGCAAATGTATGCTTGATTTCAAAGAGCTAGACGCTTTTGTATGGGCGGTAAAGCTTGGCTCTTTTCGCAAGGCGGCGGTACGCCTACATATCACGCAGCCTTCTGTTTCTGAGCGTATTTCACGTTTGGAAAGCACCGTAGGTGAGCTATTGCTTGAGCGCTCGGCGCGTCCGGTTCAGCCGACCATGCGTGGCCGCGAGTTCTTTCTGCATGCTGAGCGCATACTGCATCAGCGTGATGAGGCGCTAAAGCTATTTGATAGTGCTGAGACATTTTCTGCGCCCCTTAGGCTCGGCACCATTGAAACCATTGCACATAGCTGGTTTCCCGCGTTCATTCAGCAGCTTACTGAGCGTTTTCCAGAACTCATTATCGAGTTAACAGTTGATTACTCTCCGGCTCTTAATGATCGGCTGATGCGCAATGAGATTGATATTTTGCTGGCAATGAATGGTTACTTGGCTCCGGAGCAAATTGAGTGCGAGACGTTAAGTCCTTATGAGATGGGCATGTTTGTTTCACCTCGTCATGCCGCGCTGCTAAGCGAACACCCCAACGCTTGGTGCCAGTCGTTGCCGTTTATTTCCTTTGGCAGGCAGGCTCGCCCCTACGAAGAACTGGTTCGTTACCTTTCTGATGTGGGCGTTCAGCAGCCTCGTATCCATAGCGTTAGCACATTGATGACCATTGCACGAATGACGATGGAGGGGCTGGGAATCGGTGCGCTTCCGGTCGCCACCGTATTAGATGAGTGGCGGCGGGGTGATCTATACCGTTTAGCGCTACCCGTGCCGTTGCCGCCTATGAACTATGATGTGATATGGCGCAGTGCGAATCATCCTCGCTTTTGCCGAAGTGTGGGGCGGATCGCCCAAGAATGTGCAGCCAATTATGCCATAGAGCGGTGCGCTGACATGGCAAACACAAGTTTTACCGGCCGCTGGGTTTGCCCTAGCGCAACCCCTACCACTCCCGAAGCAACACCTCGATCAACCTGAACTTCCATTAATATGAATAAGAGGACGTCCCCATGCATAAACGTATAACAACGCCATTACTGCTAGTGACCGCTTGCAGCCTCGCCGCTGCGGCGACCGCCCATGCGGCTGAATGGACCATGGCAACGCCTTATGGTGATGCAAGCTTCCATACCCAAAACAATAAACAGTTTGCAGAGGATGTGGCTGAGGCCACAAACGGTGACTTAACCATTACGGTGCACAGCGGTGGTTCTCTGGTTTCTCATGGTGAAATTAAGCCGTCGGTGCGCCGGGGTACGATTGATGCTGGCGAAGTGTTCCTTTCTGTTCTTTCCAATGATGACCCTATTTTCGAAGTTGATACGCTGCCGGGGGTAGCCGGTAGCTATGAAGATGCCTATGCCTTGTGGGAAGCCACTAAGCCGATGATTACTGAGCTATTTGCCTATGAAGGAATGGTGCCTTTGTATGCTGTCGCTTGGCCAGCCCAGGGCATTTACACCTCTGCGCCGTTAACGGATCCCGATCAGTTCGACGGCTTGCGGGTGCGTGCGCCAAATATTAATACTCAGCGTTTCGTTGATAATTTAGGTGGCAGTCCGACAGAAACCGAAGAGTCTGATATTCCTACTGCCTTTAGCACCGGTCGTGTGGATGCCATGATTACTTCCAGTTCTACCGGTAACTCCATGGCAGCCTGGGACTATGTGACCGACTACACCGATGCCAACTTGTGGCTGCCTAAGAATATTGTGTTTATGAGTCAGCGAAGCTTTGATCGTTTAGATGAAGCTACCCAAGACGCGCTGATGGAAGCGGCTGCTCGGGCTGAAGAGCGTGGCTGGCAAATGAGCCGCGAGAACAATGAAACTAGCCTGGAAGCACTGAGGGAAAATGGCATTTCAGTTTCTCAGCCTAATGAGGCGGTCTCTGCTGCTCTGCAAGCGGCGGGCGATGAACTATTTGCTGACTGGGAATCCCGTGCTGACGACGATGCAAAACAAGCCTTAGAGAACTATCGCGAGCAACGCGGTAACTGAGTCTTAACAACTAATGCTGGTTTTAAGTAATGCTGGCTTTAAGGGCGGCTGTGTGCCGCCCTTACCACCCACGCGCTCAATGAGACTGCGAACATGATGTTTAAATTCGACAAACTCTACCGCCTCGGTGCTTGGGGTGCTGCCGCGTGTATGGTGGCTATTTGTACACTTATCGCACTGCAGGTCACGTTTCGGTTAGTAGATGCGCTGCTTGTTTTGGTTGGCCTTAGCCGACTCGGCGTGAGCATCACCGGCGTTTCTGAGATGGCGTCTTATCTGTTAGTCGGGGCAACGTTTCTTGGGCTTGCCTACACCTTTGTCCACCATGCGCATATTCGGGTGACGCTGCTTATCTCGCGTCTACCTTCTGCCATACGCGTCTGGTTTGAGGTGTTTGGATTGCTCATTGCGGTAGTGATCAGCCTTTTGCTGACCTATGGCTTGATTGGACTGGCAAGAGAAAGCCTTCAATATAACGATGTATCGTCAGGCTTTTTATCGATTCCCTTGTGGATACCGCAATCGGTATTAGTTGTTGGGGTAGGGCTCTTGGCATTGGCACTTCTGGAAGCCTTGTGGATAGCGCTGCGTATCGCTATCCACGACCCTGCGAGCTTCCGTGAAGCAACCGCCATCGACGACAACGAAGCGCATTAAGACGCTACCCAGGAGACACCCTCGTGCTATTACTTAGTTTGGCTACCATCTTTACCCTCGTGGTGCTGTTAGGCAGTGGCGTCTGGATTGCCTTTGCTCTGATTGGCACTGCTTGGGTTGCTCTTCAGTTTTTTAGTCCCTTCGACCCCGGCCCTATTCTTGCCTCGGATTTTTGGGGAGCAAGCTATGGCTGGGATTTAACGGCATTGCCGATGTTTATCTGGATGGGTGAGATTCTGTTTCGCTCAGGTCTTGCCGACAATATGTTTCGTGGCTTGTCGCCCTGGTTAAATCGCCTGCCAGGACGTTTACTTCACACCAATATCATTGGCAGCGGCATGTTTGCCGCCGTATGTGGCTCTTCAGCGGCGACCTGTGCAACGGTGGGGAAAATGACCCTGCCAGAACTCGAACGCCGCGGCTATGACAGCAACATGGCGATTGGTACATTGGCCAGCGCTTCAACGCTAGGCTTGCTGATTCCGCCTTCCATCGTACTGATTGTTTATGGCGTGGTGACTGAACAGTCCATTACCCGGCTATTTATGGCAGGCATTGGGCCAGGGCTGATGATCTTGGCCATGTTTATGACCTATCTGGTGCTGTGGGCCCTATTGAAAGGTAACCGAAACGGCTTAACCGGCGCTGATGAGTCGGGCATGAGCTTTGTTGAGAAGCTGCGCAATACCTGGTCGCTGGTGCCAATCCTGCTGCTTATTGGCGGTATTATCGTATCGATCTATGGCGGCCTAGCATCACCAACAGAAGCTGCCGCGGTAGGCGTCGTGCTGTCGATGGTCATTGCGCATTTTAATGGCCACTTTAATCGAGACATTTTTACCAGCTCGTTATTTGCCGCAGTACGTACCGCGTGCATGATCGCCTTTATTATTGCTGGCGCGTCATTTTTGACCTCTGCGATGGGCTTTACTCAAGTGCCTATGCAGTTAGCTCGCACGATTGGTGAAATGGGTCTATCTCCTACGATGCTGCTAGTGGCCTTAACGGTGCTGCTGTTGATCATGGGCTGTTTTTTGGATGGTATTTCACTGATTCTGCTAGTCACGGCCATCATTATGCCAGTGGTTAGCGCCGCTGGATTTGATCTGATCTGGTTTGGTATCTATCTGGTGATTGTGGTCGAGATGTCACAAATTACGCCGCCTGTGGGGTTTAACCTATTTGTCATTCAAGGACTCACTGGTAAAGATATTGTCACCATCACGAAAGCAACACTGCCATTCTTTTTGCTGATGCTGCTGGCGATTGCTTTTATGCATCTCTTCCCTGAAATCGCCTTGTATCTACCCCAGGCACTGAATAGATAGTAGACGACTAACGGTCAATCTTGGCCATGAACGGAGATGCCCCGGCGGCCAGAGCGTTTGATGAAATACATGCTCTGGTCGGCGGCATCTATCAGCTCCCGTTCATTGCTGAAGTTGCCATTGCTTAAACACGCAATGCCCATAGATGCAGTGATATACAGTGCTTCTTGGTCAATTTCCAACATAGGTTGCTCATTTAAATACAGAGCAATGCGTTCGGCTAACTGTCTCGCGGTTTGAGCGGTCTCATCGGGCAAGATAATTAAAAATTCTTCACCGCCATAGCGCCCAGCCAAATCGCCTGAGCGAGTTAATGACGCTAGTATCTTACCAAAACGTTCCAGAATTAAGTCGCCTGTCTGGTGGCCATATTGATCGTTAAGCACTTTGAAATGATCTAAATCGATAAACACCACTGACATTGTGCGGCCTTGCTCATTGCAAAGCGCAAAACGTTCTTGGAGTTGCTGCTCTAACCACGCACGGTTGGCCAATTGAGTTAGTGGGTCAATACGGCTGCGTTCTTCTAATGCAGAATTATGCAACTGTAGTGTATCCAGCTGCTGTTGCTGAGCATCTAATCGTGCGGTGAGCGTCAAAGAGTGTTGATAGAGCAACTGCTGTGCGTCCGCCAGCAGTGTTTGACTATTCACCGGAGCGGGTACGGTGAGATCCAGAATATCTGTTAATAAATCAATTTGTTCTGACAAGTGATGGAAAAGCGCTTCAATGACATTCGTAGGCAGTGTTTCTGTGACCGCTAACTGCCTAAGCAACATTGCTAAGGTGGTGCTTGGTTCAGGGCTGAGCCATGCATCGGCGATTGAACCGGATAAACGTAGACAGAGTGTTGCCATGTCATCGGTTAAAAAGCCGTCATGACTTTGGTCAATAGCATGCACGATTGAGGAGGGTAGCCCCCACTTGGCGGCTAACCAAGCGCCAATCAGTGTGTGGTCACTGCCAAAGTGGCGGCGTTCAGCGTTGACTAACTGTGCGTGAGACACTTTGCTTTCAGCGTATAGTGCTTCGGCCTCGTCTGGGTAGGTGGTGAGGATCGCGAAAATGCCTATATCCTGCAGTAGGGCAAGCGTGAATGCGCTGCCAACCTGTTCGGGGCAGAGTTGGTGAGCCAGCTTACTTGCTACCACGGCGGCAACAATGGCGCGTCGCCAAGTTTGTAGAGCTGCGTTCTCTGTGGGTGGCCAGGGAAACAGAGTGAAGCTCAATACGGTGGCGAGCGTTGCGTCTAATCCCAGTCGCTGGGTTGCTTCCAAACTGGTTTGTGCAGGATGAGCTGAACGAAGGTAGTGCACGCTATTCGCGGCCGCAATAAGGCGGGCCGTTAACCCAGGGTCGCGTTCAATAACACGAGCATAGTCACTCAGAGGAGCACGGGGGGAGCGCGTTACTTCAAGCACTTGCATGGCAATAGCAGGAAGCGAAGGTAGGTTGGCCGAGCGTAATAACGCATTACCAAGAAAACTGGGAAGCCCATTAGTAAGCGAGGTATAAAGTGTTTCATCTTCTGTTGAACGGCTCGTCATATTACCCCTAAACGTGCTGTCCAGCGTAGCGAGCAGCCACTAAGTTATGTGCTAAGTTATCAATCATAGCGCCTGCGTCTGTTTAGCAGGGTTATAGATAGGCGTGGTACATCAGTAAAATAACTGTTTATGCTGTAGCCCGCTGCATTTTATTGCAACAGCTTATTACAACAGTGCTCTGTGGGCAGCTGCTCTACGATGACAAAAGTGAGTGCTCCAATGCACACCATAAACGAAGCGTCGGAGATTTTCCGTCAGTTGGCGGAAGGTTTAGGACGTAGTGGAAGACCTGACTTTTATACGACGCTTGTCGAGCAACTTGCCCAACTGCTTGGGATTGATCATGCGTTGATCGCTGCGGTCACCGAGCCTCATATGGCCACAACGTTGGCCGTTTGGTCAAATAATCATCATCAGGAAAATGTCGCTTATCCTCTCATTGGAACGCCTTGTGAAACGGTTTTAGGTAGAGAACCTTGCTTGTATGCCTGCGATGTTCAGGCGCGCTTTCCTAAAGACGAGCTACTCAGCCAACTGGGTGCAGAGAGTTACATGGGACTGCCTCTGTTTTCATCCGATGGCTCGGCCATTGGTATCTTAGCGGTGTTAAGCAATAAACCGATGCAGCTTGATGGACTTGAAAACGAAATTTTGCGCATTGTGGCTGCTCAAGCGGGGGCAGAGCTTGGTCGCTGCCAAGCCGAGCAAGCGCTTCGTCAAAGTGAAGAATTGGCCCGAGAGAGTGAGCGGCGTTTAAACACATTGCTTAATCACCTTCCTGGTATGGCCTACCGTTGCCTAAATGACCAACACTGGACGATGCAGTTGGTCAGCCAAGGGGCTGAGGCGCTCACGGGCTACCATCCGGACGAATTACAAGATAATCGACTCATCAGTTTTGCCTCCCTCATACACGAAGCCGATCAAGATCGCGTTCATCTAGCAGCACAACAGGCAATCCAGCAGCGTCAGCCATATCGCGTGGTGTACCGATTGCGCCATCGGGATGGCAGTTACCGTTGGATGTGGGAGCAAGGGCAAGCTGTTATCGATGATGATGGCCATGTTGCCTATCTTGAGGGCTTTATCTCAGATGTGACCGACCAGCACGAATCACAACGCGTGCAGGATGCGGTGGTACAAGTAGCCTCTACAGTTACCTCACGCGTAGGAGACGATTACTTCCACCAGTTGATCATCACGTTAGCCACGTTATTAGAAGCAGATGCTGGGTTTATCGCGTTACTGGATCAACCTGTTCCACAGCTTTTGGGAGCATCTAATAAGATAAACGCGGTGCTACCCGCAACAGCAGCCCAGACCGTTAGTTTAGTCACGAATGGCCAGTTAATAGATAACCAAACGTTTATGCTGCAGGGAACGCCTGCTGAGCGAGTCGTGTTTGAAGGCGAGAGCGTTGTTCAAAGTGGCCATGCGTTTACGCTGCCGGGAACCTCGTTAAGTACCCAGGCGTGGATAGGCCGCCGCTTGGATAATGCTAAGGGCGATGCCATCGGCGTGATGATGGTGTTTTATCAAACACCACTGACGACCAATGCGTTTGCAACTTCCGTGCTGAGAATTCTCTCTACTGGTGCTGCAGGTGAGCTTGAACGTCGCCGTGATCATCGTCACATACATCGTCTTGCCTACACAGATAACACAACAGGATTACCTAATCGTGCGCGCTTTATGGAGCTATTGGCCAGTATGGGAAAAGAGGCAGCTAGTCAGGATGACTCTCTTTCACTGCTGCTGCTGGATATCCGACGCTTTAAAGAGGTAAATGATTTACATGGCCACGAGGTAGGAGATCAGTTACTCGCAACCGTAGCCGAGCGCTTGAGGCAAGCTAGCCTATCTAAAAGCGCTGTCGCACGACTTTCCGGTGATGAATTTACGATACTGCTACCCAACATTGAGGATGTTCGTCTTCAAGAAGTAGTGTTTCAGCTATGCGAGGTAATCAGGCGCCCCATCCAGCTGGGGCATCGTGTTTTTAATCTCGACGTCAGTATTGGGGTAGCCAGCTATCCAAGCGATATATCGGAGGCCGGTGAGCTGTTTAACGCAGCCAGTATTGCACTCCATCACGCAAAACGCCGTGATAATAGCGTATGCCCCTATACACAGGCGATGCGTCAGACGCTGGAACGCCGGCAATGGATGACCGAGCGCCTGCATCAAGCCATTATTGAAGGGCGTCTACAACTTTACTTCCAACCCCAGTTTAGTCTTGCTAGCAAAACATTGACGGGGGCTGAAGCGTTGTGTCGCTGGTTTGACCCTGAGTGGGGCTGGGTAAGCCCCAGCGAGTTCATTCCTCTGGCGGAAGAGCGTGGCTTGATCCGCATGCTGGGAGACTGGGTGCTAGAAGAAGCGGCACGTCAGTTAAGTGTTTGGCAGGCTAGCAATATGCCACTGCCAGGTAGGCTCTCAATCAATATTTCAGCGCAACAATTTGCCGATCCTCAGCTAACCGCACATGTGGCTAAGCTAACCGCCTGTGTACCTCCGGGCAGCATTGCGCTTGAACTGACTGAAAGTGATTTTATGCGTGATCCCGATCAGGCGGTCACAATTACTCAGGCTATGCGTCAGGCTGGCTACGCGCTGTTTATTGATGACTTCGGTACGGGTTACTCATCGCTCTCGTATTTACGGCGCTTCGCTGCGGATGCGTTGAAGATAGACATTTCGTTTGTGCGTGACATGCTCGATAACCACCATGATCGGGCGATTGTGCAAACCATTATTGCCATGGCTGACACGCTTGATATGAAAACCCTTGCAGAAGGAGTTGAAAGCCCTGCCCAGGCCGATTTGCTCGCACAAATGGGCTGTAGCGAAGCTCAGGGGTACTGGTTTGGTCGTCCGCTACCCGCCGATGAGTTTGCCTCAATGTGGTTAACCCCTTAAGCTATTTTATTGACAGGTAGGGCGAGCAATTTCCATTCTCATCAATGGCGTCATCGTCCTGTCATCATCGTTGGCATACCCTACGCGCCGCCGAACTCGCGAAAAAAGGAGTGCCACATGCGCCTCGCTCTGTTTGATCTTGATGACACCCTCCTGGATGGAGACTGCAGCGACCGCTGGAATTTATGGATGATTGAGCAGGGGTGGATCAGTGATGCCGAGATCTTTATAGCCCGTGCCGAACAGATGCAGCAGGCTTATCATGCCGGTAAGCTAAAGCTAGAGGAGTACTTGGCAATGACCTTGGCGCCATTGCGGGGCCGCCGAGTAATAGATGTACAAAAAGAAGTTGAGCGCTTTGTCGCTACCCATTTGCAGCCCCGTATTTTTGATCAAGCCTGGCGCTGCCTGGACGCGCACCGCCAGTCAGGCGATATCCTCGTCCTCATTTCTGCGTCATCGCATCACCTGGTCGCGCCGATTGCGACGATGTTAGGGATTGAGCATGTGCTGGCGGTAGAGCTAAGTGTCGAACATGCGGCAAGCGGGGCAAGCTACACCGGCCATAGCAAAGGCGTGCTCTCTTACCGTGGGGGGAAAGTAGTGCGTTTTCAGCAGTGGTTAACCGAGCAAAAAATTGCTCCCAGCCACACAACGTTCTACTCAGATTCCCGCAACGATATCCCGCTGCTGCAGTATGTCGACTGCCCCGTGGCGGTTAACCCTGATCCCGTGCTGGCGGAGGTAGCTAGTGTAGAAGGGTGGCAGCGCTTAGACTGGCGGATGGCAGCGTCGACAGACGCTTCATCGGCCAACGATCTATCAGGAAAATCGGCGCATGCCTGATGCCTACTATTTACAGTTAACGGAACAGCTTCGTTATTTAATTACCCAGCATGCCACGCAGTGGGAAGGCAAATTGCCCGCTGAGCGAGTGTTGGCAGAGCGCTTCTCTACGACCCGCGTTACGTTGCGCCAAGCCTTAGCGCAACTGGAGGGGGAAGGGCTCATTCACCGCAGCAATCGGCGTGGTTGGTTCATTTCGCCCGCCCGGCTGGTGTATGACCCCACCCGGGACGCAGGCTTTAACGACTATGTGGGGGCTCAGGGGCGGCAACCACGCACGGCGGTTTTAAAGCTGGAAACCCGCTCACATCTGGTGGCTGCCCGTGCCTTGGGGCTGCCCGATGACCAGCCGTTTCACCATATTCGCCGTCGCCGTTACGTGGATGATCGCGCTGTGCTGGTGGAGTCGCTTTGGGTGGTGCCAGAGCGTGCGCCAGAGTTGCTAGACATCTACAGCGGACAGTCACTCTGGGGGTTGTTGAGAGGGCGGTGGGGGCATCACTTGGCCAATCGCTCGATACGCATGGTGTCCGAAGCGCTGTCGCCATTAGATGCAGAAGAGTTACTCGTTGCCCCGGGCGCGGCAGGGCTAAACATTTGCCGTGCCATTTTTGATGATCAACAGCGCCCCATCGAATATGACGAAGAGCACTGGTTACACGATTCGTTATGCATCAGTGTTGAGCTGTCTGGCCAGCAGTAACAAGGTTACGAAGACAAGGGCGCTCAAGAGACCCCTCACAAGAACTTATGCTTGAGCGTACATAACAACTTAAAAAATCGGTCAAACAAGCGTCATCGCACTGTCATTTAACAACGGCAAACTCCTGGTCTATACCAAAACGCTGGGAGCCTACCATGTCGAAACTTCGCCGTTTGTTCCAACCTACTCAGATTGCAACTGCTCTGCTTGCAACGACTGCCGTTGCCTTCACTTCGGTGGCTAGCGCCACTGAGCTAACGGTGTACACCGCCGTTGAGTCAGATGACCTGCAAAAATACGCCGAACGCTTCAATGCCGCCCATCCCAATATCACCATTAACTGGGTGCGAGATTCTACGGGCGTGATTACTGCGCGCTTGCTGGCGGAAAAAGATAATCCCCAGGCAGACGTCATCTGGGGCTTAGCCGCTACTAGTCTGCTGGTACTTGAAGAAGAGGACATGCTGGAACGCTATGCGCCCGCAGGCGTTGAAAACCTTGATCCTAAATTTATTGATGCTGCTTACCGTAATGGTGAAGACCCTGCGTGGGTAGGCATGGATGCCTGGGTCGCGGCCATTTGCTACAACACTATTGAAGGCGAGCGCCAGGGCGTGCCCATGCCGACCTCCTGGGAAGACCTGACCCAGCCTGAGTTTGAGGGGCATGTGATTATGCCTAACCCCAACTCCTCCGGTACCGGCTATCTGGATGTAGCCAGCTGGATGCAGCTGTGGGGCGAAGAGCAAGGTTGGGACTATATGGACCGTCTGCACAACAACATTTCCCGTTACACCCACTCAGGCTCTGCTCCTTGCAGCCTGGCGGCCACCGGTGAGGCAGTTGTTGGCGTGTCGTTTGCCTTCCGTGGGGCACGGTTAAAATCTCAAGGCGCACCGATTGAAGTGATCTTCCCGGAAGAGGGGCTTGGCTGGGATATGGAAGCTGCCGCCATCGTTGCGGGTACCGCCAAACAAGAAGCTGCACAAACGCTGATGGATTGGGCCGTTTCCCGCGAGGCTAACGAACTCTATAACGAAGGCTACGCCGTGGTGGCCTATCCCGGTGTGGCACAGCCGATTGAAAACTATCCTGCGGACATTACCGATCGCATGATTGATGCCGACTTCCAGTGGGCCGCAGTTAATCGCGAGCGCGTGCTGGCAGAGTGGCAGCGCCGCTACGACGGTAAAACCGAACAGTAAGCACGAACAGCTGCCCCGGCCAAGGCCGGGGCTTGGAGATGTTATGCAGACCACACTGACATCGCCGCTGACGGCTCACTCGGCGGCGAAACCCCTCTCACCCTCTGCGCACCTAAGCATAGATGGTGTCACCAAGCGTTTCGGTAGCTTTACCGCGCTGGACAACATTGCGCTACAGATTCAGGAAGGCGAGTTTGTATGCTTTTTAGGGCCTTCTGGCTGTGGCAAAACAACCCTTTTGCGCACTATTGCAGGCCTAGCTCAGCAAACAGCAGGTAGCTTAATTCAGCGCGGCAAGGATATTTCCATGCTGCCCCCGCAGGCGCGGGATTTTGGCATCGTGTTCCAATCTTATGCGCTGTTTCCCAATCTGACGGTGTTCGATAACGTTGCCTACGGGTTACGCAACCGTCGCAGTGATCGAACGGCGATTGATGCCCGCGTGGCGGAGTTACTTGCGCTGGTTGATCTTAGCGGCAGCGAACATAAATATCCTGCCGCACTTTCTGGTGGGCAGCAGCAGCGGGTTGCGTTGGCACGAGCGCTGGCTACTGAGCCCGGCCTGTTGCTGCTGGATGAACCGCTCTCTGCGCTGGATGCGAGGGTGCGCGGTCATCTGCGACATCAGATCAAAGCTCTACAGGCGCGTCTTGGTGTGACCACCATTATGGTGACCCACGATCAAGAAGAAGCACTCACCATGGCTGACCGTATCGTAGTGATGAACCACGGGGTGATCGAACAAGTGGGTACGCCTGCCGAGATCTACCACCAGCCCGCCAGCGCTTTTGTAGCGTCATTTATTGGCACCATGAACTTTCTAGAGGTGACCGCACAGGCGAATAACCACGCGTTACTAGGCACTATTTCCTGCCCTTGCTTGCCGCACGTCTACCCACAAGGCCAAGCAGCTCAACTGGCCATTCGCCCCGAGTCAGTCGCGCTTAGTGCCAGCACCACTGGGCTGAGCGGTGATGTCATGGGCATTGAGTTTTTAGGTGCGTTTCAGCGGGTATCGCTGCGTCTTAACAATACCGAACAATGGTTGCTGGCTGATGTTCCCAGCCGCGATAGCGCCACACTAGGATTAAGGCTAGGGCAAACCTTGGGTATCCATCTGCCTGCTGATGCTGCCCGCTTATATCCGGCAGGGAGCAACCAGTCATGAGGGCGAGTATATTTTCAGCGCCTGCAGCAACGCCTTCGCTGGAAGCATTGATACGCCTGATCGTGCTGCTAGCGGCTGTGGCGCTGTTAGTATTCGGCCTGCTGTTTCCGCTATTTGCGATGCTGGTGAAAAGCCTGCAAGACCGCAGCGGCGACTTTATTGGGCTAGCTAACTTTGTGCAGTATTTTCAAACGCCAGCACTGGTCAATTCGATCGCCAATTCATTGCGCGTTGCGTTCACTACGACGGTGGTCGTCGCAGGGCTCGCCTTTTTATGCGCCTACGGCATTACCCGTACCTGCATGCCAGGCAAACGGCTGTTTCGAATGTTGGCGATTTTGCCCATTCTAGCCCCTTCGTTGTTACCCGCCATTAGCTTGGTTTATCTGTTTGGTAACCAGGGTGTTTTGCGCGATGTGCTGGCAGGTCATTCGATTTATGGGTCGATTGGCATTGTGATGGGCATGAGTTTCTGGATTTTTCCCCATGCGCTAATGCTGCTAACCACTGCGCTGACAAATAGCGATGCACGCCTCTATGAAGCAGCAGAAGCACTGGGCACGCCGAAGTGGCGTACATTTTTGACGATTACGCTGCCCGGGGTGCGTTACGGGCTGATTTCATGCCTGTTCGTGGTCTTTACGCTGGCCATTACCGACTTTGGTGTGCCGAAAATTATTGGCGGCCAATTCAGCGTGCTCGCCACCGATGTGTATCGCCAAGTGGTGGGGCAGCAGAACTTTCAAATGGGCGCGGTGGTTAGCGTTATTCTACTGATGCCCGCAGTGCTATCGTTCATCGTCGACCGCTGGATACAGAAACGCCAAGTGGCTCAGCTTTCGGCTCGGGCAGTACCGTGGCAGCCAACGCCTAGCCCGCTGCGAGACTGGACGTTTGCGCTGCTGTGTTATTCGGTCGCGGGCATTATTCTGCTGGTCATTGGTACCGCGGTGTATGCGTCGCTCATACAGTTTTGGCCCTATAACCTGTCGTTTACGCTGCAGCATTACACCTTTCAGGGCTTAGCCGGCGGTGGCTGGGGTGCGTGGTTTAACTCCCTCAAACTGGCCTTTAGCGTCGCGTTAGTGGGTACGCTGGTGATTTTCTTTAATGCGTGGCTGATTGAAAAGAGCGAAGGCTATCGCCCGCTGCGCCAGGGCCTGCATTTTATGGCCATGCTACCCATGGCGGTGCCGGGTATGGTGCTGGGCCTGGCTTATATCTTCTTTTTCAACCAGGCAGGGAATCCCCTTAACTGGCTGTACGGCACCATGGCGATTCTGGTGCTCAACACGCTAGTGCACTTCTATACGGTGTGTCACCTCACCTCTGTCACCGCGCTGAAACAGCTCGATCCGGAGTTTGAAGCCGTGGGAGCCTCGTTAAAAGTACCGTTCTGGACCACGTTTAGCCGCGTGACATTGCCGGTATCGCTGCCTGCCGTGCTGGATATTTCTGTCTACCTATTCGTCAATGCGATGACGACAGTGTCTGCGGTAGTGTTCCTCTATAACAGCGATACGCGGCTTGCTTCAGTGGCGGTACTGCATCTGGACGAAGCGGGCTATTTTGCTAGCGCCGCGGCCATGGCTGTGCTGATTTTCCTGACCTCGCTGGTGGTTAAACTGCTCCACACTGCGCTTACCCACGTTCTCTTAAACAACGCTCAGCGTTGGCGTCAGGCGGGCTAAACAGCCCGCTACGGCAGCGTCTAATATTTGCTTATAATCTGGTATAGACCAAAATGATGAGTCATTCACAAGTGCCTTACCTCTTAACCCCAGGGCCACTAACCACCTCCCAGGCGACCAAAGCAGCCATGTTGCGTGACTGGGGCTCCTGGGATGATGATTTTAACCGTGTGACTGCCGATGTGCGTGCGCAACTGCTTGCCATGGCCGAGGCGACAAGCGACGTCTATGCCTGCGTGCCGATGCAAGGCAGCGGCACGTTCGCTGTTGAAAGTGCGCTGGCCTGCGCAACCAACCCCAACGGCAAGGTGTTGGTATTAATGAACGGCGCTTACGGCAAGCGGGCTGCTCAACTGCTCGATATGATGGGCCGCCGTTATGTGACGCTGGACAAAGGTGACTACCTACCACCGCAACCCGACGAAGTGGCGGCACTGCTACAGCAAGATGCTGAAATTACAGCAGTGTTTCTAGTTCACTGCGAAACCAGCTCCGGCATTTTGAACCCGCTGGAAGCCATCGCTGAGGTGGTACGCGCCCACGGAAAAACGCTGATCGTTGACGCCATGAGCTCGTTTGGAGGCGTACCGATCAGTCTGACAACAACCCCTATTGATGTGCTGATTTCCTCAGCCAATAAGTGCATCGAAGGCGTACCGGGCTTTGGTTTTGTGATCATTCGCCAGACGCTACTTGCTGCTGGTCAGGGGCGAGCCCACTCGCTGAGTCTGGATTTACACGCCCAGTGGGACTACATGGAACGCACTGGACAGTGGCGCTTTACTCCGCCCACGCATACGGTGGTGGCCTTTCAAGCGGCGCTTGCCCAGCACCGGGAAGAAGGCGGCGTGATGGGGCGCTGCACACGTTATACCCATAACCGTAATGTGCTGGTAAAAGGCATGCGAGCGTTAGGCTTCAGCACGCTTTTAGAAGATGAGTGGCTATCGCCGATTATCACCACTTTTTTGAGCCCTACCGACCCTGCGTTTGAATTTAAGACGTTCTATGCAGCGTTGAAGGCGCGTGGCTTTTTGATCTACCCGGGCAAGTTAACTGACGTCGAAAGTTTTCGCATCGGCTGCATTGGCCAATTGGATGCGGCGGTGATTGAACAGTTACTCAGCGTTATTCAAGACGCCCTAACGAATATGGGTGTTTCTCTCTTCACTGAATCAAGGAGTGCCTGATGCACTATCAATCTCCTCAATGTCTGCAGGCGGTGATTTGTGACTGGGCGGGTACGCTGGTCGATTTTGGCTCCTTCGCCCCGACCCAGATATTTGTCGAAGCCTTTGCCGAACTGGGTGTGGCGATCAGCCTAGAAGAAGCACGCGGCCCGATGGGCATGGGCAAATGGGATCATATCCACACGCTGTGCAATCAGCCTGAGATAGCCGAGCGCTTTCTCCAGGCAGTCGGCCACCTGCCGACTGATACCGATGTGACGGCGCTTTATGAACGCTTTATGCCGCTGCAGATTGCCAAAATTGCCGATCATTCGGCGGTGATTCCTGGGGCGCTTGATACGCTCACTTGGTTGCGAGGGCAGGGGCTGAAAATAGGTTCCTGCTCTGGCTATCCAGCCGTGGTGATGGAAAAGGTGGTGGCGCTAGCCGTCGATAGCGGCCTGCAGGTGGATCATGTGGTGGCCACCGATGAAGTGCCCAACGGTCGCCCACACCCCGCCCAGGCGCTGGCCAATGTCATTGCGTTAGGCATCAGTCATGTTGCTGCCTGTATCAAGGTGGACGATACCGCCCCCGGCATCCTTGAAGGGCGCCATGCAGGAATGTGGACGGTCGCACTCACTTGTTCAGGCAACGCCTTGGGGCTGAGTTATGGCCAGTATCAAGCGCTAAGCGATAGCGAACGCCGTGCAGCCCATGAGCGCGTGGCCGCTCAATTTGCTCCCTCAAAACCGCACTACAGCATTGCCACTATCGCCGAACTGCCAAGCGTTGTGGATGCCATTAATGCCCGTTTACAGCGAGGAGAGCGGCCTTGAGCCCAGCCGCACTGGTGTTAGTGCTGTTTTCGGTGTGTATGCATGCTGGGTGGAACGTGTTGGGTAAGCGCAACGCACCATCGCTGGCTTTTTTTGCCTTGGCTTACGGGGCAGGCGGTGCATTGTTGCTGCCGCTGGTGTGGCTGGGGCCATCATTAGCGGCGCTACCAAACGCATTTTGGGGATGGCTGGCGCTTTCAGGGCTATGCCAAATGCTCTATATGGCTGGCTTAGCCTGGGCCTATGCACGTGGGGAAGTCAGTGTGCTTTATCCCATCGCTCGGGCGCTGCCAGTGGTGCTTGTGCCGCTCGTATCCATTGCGCTGCTCGGCAACCGCACGCTGGATGTGGCGGATGGCATTGGCATGGCCTTGGTGGTGGCGGGGGCGCTCTGCCTGCCGCTAAGCCATCCAGAGGCGCGCAGACTATCTACCTACTTAACACCAGCCATGGGGTTTGCACTGTTGGCAGCCGCCGGCACGGTGGGCTATTCGCTGATAGATAAGCAGGCACTGGCGTTGATGCAGCTAGCAGGCCATAGCAGTTTAACCGCTGGCGCGGTGTTTATGGTGTTACAAGCAGTGATGACCTTAACCTGGGCGATTCCGCTGCTGATGCTGCTACCCGCAGAGCGTCGCCGGTTGCCTGCCATCCGCCAGCAAGGGCTAGTGATGCTGGTCGTCACAGGGCTGATGATGACCTGCACTTATGGCCTGGTACTCATGGCCCTGGCACTAACCGACGAAGTGAGTTACGTCGTGGCGCTGCGCCAGCTCTCCATTCCGGTGGGGGTATTAATGGGCGTGCTGTGGCTAAAAGAGCCTGCATCGATGGCAAAAGCCGCTGGTACATTGATCATGTTGAGTGGGCTTCTGCTGGTGGCACTTTAAGCACGCGCTAGCCGACCGCTTGCCAGACTAGGTTGATTCCCACCAAAAACATGGCCAGGATCACTAGACGGTAAAATAGCGCTTCGTTGACGCGGCTTTGCAGCCACAGCCCGTTGCGCACGCCGATCCAGGCTACCGGCACCAACAGTAGCGACGCCCAGGCGCTTGTTACGTTGACTTCGCCAAGCCACATATACGGGCCGAGCTTGATGACATTCACCACCGCATAAATGACCGTGCAGGTGGCTATAAAGGTCTCTTTAGAGAGTTTGCGTGGCATCAAATAAATGTTCAGCGGCGGTGCGCCTGCATGGGCAATAAAGCTGGTAAACCCACAAACGCTGGCGGCAGGCAGCGCCCAGCGGGTGGAAATCGGCTTCTTCGCGACAGGCTTCAGCAACATATACACCGCAAACACAACGGAGATTACGCCCAGCACCAATCGCACGCCTTCATCACTTAAACTTCCAAACAGCAGTGTGCCAACTACCACGCCAATGACTAACCCCGGCAAAAACCGCCATACCTCGGCGTTTGCCTGCTTGCCCCACCATGCTTTTAGCGCAAATACATCCATGACTAGCAAGAGGGGTAGTAACAAGCCTGCTGCTTGGGTAGGGCTAATCGCCAGTGCCATGAGTGGCACCGAGAGCGTGCCGAAACCGCCCGCGAAACCACCTTTTGAAACGCCAGTCAGGTAAACAGAAAATACAATCAACACCCAAGCGATGGTGGAGTAATCGGGAAGCATGGCAAGTCCTTGGCAACCAGTCGTTGAAAAGCCTAACGCGAAAAGCCCCGCATTAGCGGGGCTATACAGCATAGCATTGGATAAATGTTAGCAGGCAAATTGTGCCGCCCGTTAGGCTTTCATTAACCACTCATGGTCGGGGTCGTTGTGAAATTTCCACGCCCGCTTGGGCCCCGCCATGACATTTAAGTAGTAGAGCGAGTAGCCATGGGAAGCGCCCACAGGATGGTAGCCCTTGGGTACCAACACGCAGCAACCGTTCTCTACCGCCATGGTTTCGTCAAGGCTGCGGTCATCGGTGTAAACGCGCTGAAAGGCGAACCCTTGTTCAGGATTAATGCGGTGGTAGTAGGTCTCTTCCAGGTATGATTCGTGGGGTAAGTTATCCACATCGTGTTTATGTGGCGGGTAGCTCGACCAGTTACCCGCGGGTGTGAATACTTCAACCACCAGTAGGCTATCGGCGGGCTCGGTCTCCGGTAGAATATCGTGAACATGGCGGGTATTAGTGCCCTGGCCACGGGTGCTTTGCTTGATGTTGTCGGGAGCAATCAGTCTTGGGGCGTGATTGCCATGCCCAGGGGCAGCGCACACCGCAAGCTCTAAGTCCGTGGTCGCTTCCACCGCGTAGCTAACATGGTCAGGCAGATAAACCGCGTAGGGAGGGATCTGCTCAAAGATATCCATGCGCTTGCCGATGTCTTCAAAGCGGTGCTCGCCGCAGGTCACTGTGGCCCGCCCGGTGAGCAGCACCAGGCAGACTTCCTGGTCATCGCTGCTGGCCTCCAGGCGCTGGCCCTTGGCGAGTTTATGCACCCGAAAGCCAACGTGCGTCCAGCCAGCCGATTCAGGGGTAACGTCAATCACGGTGCCTTGGGCATCTGGGGCGGTGGGGCGTACCAGTAGTGAAGCCATATATCGCTCCTTCTGATGGCTAGCTGCTTGGTTGGCAGCTAGCCGTTGTCGATATGAAAGGTCTACACAGACCCGTCTGCGTCTGTTTAGACCGAGGCGTCGAGCAGGATTTTGCGACCTTCACGCAATGAAAGCTCCGCTGCATCGGCTAAGCGCAACGCCTCTAGGCCATCTTGGGCACCGGCGAGTGGCGCACGCTTCTCTTGCCAGGCGGCAACAAAGTCGCCAATTTCAAGTTGGTAGGCTTGGGCGTAGCGCTCCAGGAAGAACCACTTGGGTTTGTCTTCCACTTGGCCGGCTTCACCCGTAAAACGCAGTCGGGTGTCGCTCTCGTTCTGGGCCTGCAGCATGCCTTGGCTGCCAAAGGCTTCGATACGCTGATCGTAGCCGTAGCAGGCGCGCCGTGAGTTGCTGATTTGGCACAGCTTTCCACTGGCGGTCGTAAGGGTGACCATGGCGGTATCCACATCACCTGCCTCACCAATCGCTGGGTCAATGATGCTACTACCGACGGCAAAGACACTTTCAATAGGCTCATCAAGCAACCAGCGAGCCATATCAAGATCATGAATCATCATGTCGCGGAACAGACCGCCGGACTCAGCCACATACTCGGCAGGCGGGGGAGAGGGGTCGCGGCTAATAATCGTCAGCGTTTCAAGTGCGCCAATACGCCCTTCGGTAATTGCTTTTTTCAATGCAGCAAACTGTGGGTCGTGGCGGCGGTTAAAGCCTAATGCGCAGGTCACTGGGTGTTCGCTGAGTACTTGCAGAGCATCGCGCGTGCGCGCTAAATCCAGGGCGATAGGTTTTTCGCACAGAACCGCCTTGCCTGCACGGGCGGCACGCTCCAGATACTCCGCATGAGTAGGCGTGCTTGAGGCGATCAGTACGGCATCAATTTCATCATCTGCGAAGATTTCATCCACAGAGGCCGCTCGGCTAGCGTACTGCTCGGCCAGGGCTTCTGCGGCAGGCTGATGAAAATCAGCCACGGCAACCAGCGTAACGTTTGGGTGTGAATAAATGGCCTGGGCATGCACCTTGCCGATGCGTCCAGCGCCGATAAGCGCGAGTTTCATAAGCACTCCTATTTTGTTGTTGCTGTTGGCTTGGTGTTTATGTCTTACGTTTTTTAGTTGAGGCTTTTTCCAGGGCTTTGTCCCGGGATTTGTCTTGTCGCACGCCCAGGGCAATTGCCAAGGCTTGGGTTAAGCAGAGCGATGCAGTCAAGCCGCGAAAGCTTTTTACTTCTGCTTCGTTAACCACGAAGGCAACATCCGCGAAACGCGCCAGTGGGCTAAGGCTTGAATCGGTAATCACCACAATGGGTAGACCGCGCTGATGGGCGTCTTCGCAGGCTTTTTGGCTCTCTTCGGCATAGGGAGAGAAGCTGATGGTCAGTAGGGCGTCGTGTTGGCTCATCGCGCGCAGTTGCTCGCCGTACATCCCCCCCAAACCACTGACCAGCAACGCAGGTTTATCCACATGCGCCAGGGCATAGGTCATGTAGCTGGCGACCATGAAGCTGCGCCGTGCGCCCATCACATGAATCGCCTGGGCCTTTTCAAAAATATCCAGCGCCTTCTCTAGGCTCTCTGGATCAATACGGCTGGGTAGCTGCTCAAGCACGGCACGGTTGGCGTCAGCGAACTCCCATAATAGTTGGGTGCTATCGGGTGTTTCTCCGGTGGCGCTGCGTACCGCACGAATTCGTTCGGTGTAGTTAGGCAACTCATCGACTAGACGGCTGCGAAACAGCTGCTGCATTTCGGAAAAGCCCTTAAAGCCCAAGCTATTGGCCAAGCGAATTAAGGTGGATGGCGTGACATCCGCCTGTTCGGCAATTTTGGCCACGGTCGCTAAAGCAACTTCCTGAGGGTGATCAAGCATAAAGCGCGCGGTTTGCTGTAAGCGTTTGCTCAGTGTGGCGTACTCGGCGGTGATCAGCGTTTCCAGCTCACGATAGCTCTGTGGTGGTTGTGGCATACAAATTCCTTCGCGTTGGCCCATCTAGCACCCTTTTGCTTATGTACTAGTGGATATGCAGTACTGAGCAAAGTGACTCGTTGTTATGCAGTCTAGTTGATTGGAATAAATATTCCATTTATACCAAAGTATAGAATAAATAATTTGCAATAACTGATGTTTGGAATCTATATTTCATAACGCCAAGGCATTTAATGCCACTTCCCTACCAACAACGATAACGTTATGAGGAATTGTTTATGGCACGTCTATCTCAATGGCTTCTAGCCTCTGCCGCCACCACTGCATTAATTGCAGGTGTCGCCCAAGCACAGGAACCGGAACAAGAAGAGAGCCGTTTCGTCATGGTGACCCATGGCGTTCCCTCTGACCCTTTCTGGTCGGTAGTGAAAAACGGCGCAGAAGCCGCTGCTGAAACCGTCGGGGCTAGCTTGGAGTATCGCGCGCCCTCCACCTTTGATATGGCCAAGATGCAGCAACTTGTAGAAGCAGCAGTGGCATCTGGTCCGGATGGTTTAATCCTCTCTTTTACCGACGAAAATGCCCTGGGTGGCGCTGTCCAAAATGCTGTCGATAACGGCATACCCGTCATCACCATTAACTCCGGTGGTGACGTGGCAAGGGATTATGGTGCCCGGCTGCACATTGGGCAAAGTGAGTATGAGGCAGGTAAGCAGGCTGCTGAGCGCATGCAGGAAATGGGCGTCGAGAAAGGCGTCTGCGTTAACCATGAACAAGGCAACCAAGGACTTGACCAGCGTTGTGATGGTTTTGTCGATGGCTTCGATGGCAATGCTGAGCAGCTAGCGACCACTTACGACCCCACCAATATTCGCAATGCCATTGTCGCTTACCTTAACGAGAACAGTGATGTGCGTGGTGTGCTGACCTTGGGTGCATTGGCCGCTGACCCGATGATTCGGGCCATGCGTGAGCAGGGGGCAACCGATATGTTCACCCTCGGTACTTTTGATCTTTCACCCGGCATTTTGGAAGCCTTGGATGCGGGTGAGCTGGACTTCGCGATCGACCAACAGCAGTACATGCAGGGCTACTTACCTGTCATGTTCCTAGATCAGTTCGTCAAAAATGGTCTGCTGCCCGCAGGGGATGTTGCCACCGGCCCTGGATTTGTTACTCAAGAAAACGCGGCTCAGGTCATTGAGCTGAGTAGTCAGGGTATCCGCTGATAACTACCTAACCGGAAAAGGCTCGGCGGTGTCGAGCCCTGGGAGTCGATCGCTATGAATTCCACTGAAACGAAACCATCGGTTGCGCCAGCAGCGGCTGATCAAGACGAGCGTATCCAGAGAGTCTCTTTCTGGAAGAAAGCGCTTAATCGCCCAGAGTTGGGGGCGTTGGCCGGTGCCGTGTTGGTGCTTGCCTTCTTTATCGCTGCTTCCAGCGGCACCGGGATGTTTACCCCAGCGGGTATTATTAATTTTCTTGAAGTCGCCGCTCAGCTCGGCATTATCGCCACGGCGGCTGCGTTGCTGATGATCGGCGGAGAGTTTGATCTTTCGATTGGCTCGATGATTGGCTTGGCCGGCATTCTGATTGCTATCCCCGCGGTGGAGTATGGCTGGCCGCTATGGGCCGCAATTTTATTGGCGTTCGCCTGTGCGGGTCTGGTGGGCTGGATTAACGGTAATCTGGTCAATAAAACAGGCTTGCCGTCATTTATCGTTACCCTGGGCTTCCTGTTCATTCTGCGTGGCCTGGCTATCGGAACCAGTCGGTTGTTGACGGGACGTACTCAGGTGGGAGGAGTGCAGGATCATATCCCCGGAGATTGGTTTGCGGCGCTTTTCTCTGGAGAAGTCGCTACGGGCCTATTTAGCTGGATGGCAGCAAATGGCTGGATGGCGACCAACTTTGCGGGCAACCCCACGGTTACCGGTATTCCCGTCTCGATTGTCTGGTGGCTGGGCTTAACCGCTGTAGCGACTTGGGTGCTGCTGTGCACGCCTTACGGCAACTGGATCTTCGCTAGCGGTGGCGATGCCAATGCGGCACGCAACTCAGGCGTCCCCGTCCATCGCGTCAAGATTTCACTTTTTATGTTCACCGCTTTCTCCGCCACCATCTTTGCCTGCATACAGGTGATGGATACCGGCTCGGCGGACACCATCCGTGGCCTACTAAAAGAACTGGAAGCCATCATTGCCGTTGTCATTGGCGGTGCTTTGCTGACCGGTGGTTATGGGTCTGCCATTGGTGCAGCGCTGGGTGCACTGATCTTTGGCATGGTGCAAATGGGCATCTTTTACACCGGTGTTAATACCGACTGGTTCCAGGTTTTCCTCGGCGTGATGTTGCTGGTGGCGGTGCTATTCAACAATTACATGCGCAAAAAGGCGATGGAGGCCAAATAACATGACCACACGTACGCCAATGATTGAAATGCGCAGTGTCAGCAAACACTTCGGCAGCGTTATCGCCTTAAGTGATATCTCAATGCAGGTCTACTCCGGTGAGGTTATGTGCCTGCTAGGGGATAACGGTGCTGGCAAGTCAACGTTGATTAAAACCCTTTCCGGTGTTCACCAGCCCACCCACGGCGAAATGCTACTGGATGGCAAACCTGCTCGTTTCAAGTCCCCAGCTTATGCATTAGACGCTGGTATCGCGACCGTTTTCCAGGATCTGGCAATGGTGCCGTTGATGTCGATTACCCGTAACTTTTTTATGGGGCGCGAACCGACGGTGGGCTGGGGGCCTTTAAAGCGAATTGATTGGAAATATGCCGACCGGGTTGCCAAAGAGGAAATGTCCAAAATCGGTATTGATGTACGCGACCCAAGCCAGCCGGTGGGCACGCTGTCCGGTGGGGAGCGCCAGTGTGTGGCGATTGCCCGTGCCGTCTACTTTGGTGCCAAAGTGCTGATTCTGGATGAGCCCACGTCCGCGCTTGGGGTCAAGCAGGCGTCTGTTGTACTGCGCTACATTGCCAAAGCCCGCGCAGATGGCCTTGCAGTTATCTTTATTACCCACAATGTCCACCATGCTTACCCAGTGGCGGATGCATTCACCCTATTATCACGCGGCGGTAGTTTGGGCTCCTTCCGCAAAGAAGAAGTCAGTCGCGAAGAAGTGCTCAACATGATGGCGGGTGGCGCTGAGCTTGAAAGCCTGGATGCAGAGCTTGCGGAATTCCAGCGGGAAGATAAAGCCAAGAAGGCCAGCTTAGCCGACCAAGACACTCAACCTGCCGATGCAAGCAGCACTGAACTCTCTTCACCGCGAACGGCGAACGGCTATTAGGGAGCCATGATGAATAAACCTACTCCATCATCGCCGTTCACGCTGGCCGTCTGCGCTGAAATGGTGTTCCGCCACTTGCCCGTGTTGGAGCGTGTTAAACGTATTTCTGAACTGGATTTTCAAGTCGAAATCTGGGACTGGACGAAGCACGACATTGACGCACTGGCCAATAGCGGGGCGACGTTTTCATCCATGACCGGCTATGTCACCGGCACCCTGGCAGATGCCACCGGGGCAGATGAAATGCTACGCACCGCCGCTGAGTCGGTTGAGGTAGCAAAGCGCCTTGGCATTCCGCGCCTTAACCTGCATGGCACCGGGCTAGATAGTAATGGGTTGCCCGTTCAGCCTTGCCAGCAGATGACGGGCGCTATGTGGCTCAAAGCCCGCGACACGCTCAATCGGCTTGCAGATCTTGGCGAGAAGAGTGACGTCACCTTCGTGCTTGAAAACCTCAATACCGAGGTTGATCACCCCGGCGTGCCGTTTGCTCGCTTGGAAGATGTTCTAGCACTGGTGGAGAGTGTTGATCGGCCCAGCTTGCGCATTATGTTGGACGTTTATCACGCTCAAATTGGCGAAGGTAATCTGATTGAATTGATTCGCCGCTGCGGGCCGTACATTGGTGAAGTGCAGGTAGCCGACGTGCCTGGGCGCTGCGAACCGGGGACTGGCGAGATTAACTACCCGGCCATTGCTCAAGCGCTGAACGACATAGGCTATCGCGGCACGGTGGGGTTAGAAGGTTGGGCCTCTGGCGATGACGGCCTCGCCCTTGATCGATTCCGTGCTGCCTTCTCATTTTAGGTAAGCCTCATCGATAGCCACCCAAGACGCTTTTATGCCCAGTGCCCTCTTTTGCCCGATACCACGAATTTGTGACGTGGGGAGACATTTATGCTGAATAACAATAGTCAACACCGGCCGCTTGACCTGATTTGCCTGGGACGTGTGGCGGTCGACCTGTACGCCGAGCAGATTGGCAGCCGTTTAGAAGACGTGGCGAGCTTTGCCAAGTACCTAGGTGGCAGCTCGGGCAATATGGCTTACGGCACCGCTCGTTTAGGATTGAAGTCTGCCATGCTCTCGCGGGTCGGCGATGAACAAATGGGCAATTTTGTTCGCGAGGAATTAGCACGAGTGGGGGTGGATACCTCCGCGCTACAAACCGACCCCGAGCGCCACACCGGCTTGGTACTGCTGGCGTTAAAAGATCGCGAAAGCTTCCCGCTGCTATTTTACCGCCGCGACTGTGCCGATATGGCCATCGACGCCGACGCCATCGACCCTGAATTTATCGCCCGGGCCAAGGCGCTGGCGATTACCGGCACCCATCTTTCTACCGATACCACTCGCCGGGCGTGCCGCAAAGCGCTGGACGCCGCCGCCCATCATGGCGTGAAGCGGGTGCTGGATATCGACTACCGCCCAGTGCTGTGGGGGCTGACCAACCCTGGTGATGGTGAAACCCGCTTTATTTCGGATGCAACCGTGACCACCGACCTGCAGCGCTGGCTGGCGGATTTTGATCTAATTGTCGGTACCGAAGAGGAGTTTCATATTGCCGGTGGCAGCACGGACACCTTAGCGGCTTTGCGCACGGTACGTGAGGTTAGCGAAGCCACTCTGGTATGCAAGCTGGGGCCCATGGGCTGTGTCGTGTTTGAAGGCGCTATTCCTGACCGCATTGAAGACGGCATTCTGGTCAAGGGCGTTCAGGTCGAGGTGCTCAATGTACTGGGCGCTGGCGATGCCTTTATGAGTGGCTTGCTACGCGGCTGGCTGCGCAATGAACCCTGGCAAACCAGCGCCGGTTACGCCAATGCCTGTGGCGCGTTGGTGGTCTCCCGCCACGGCTGTGCCCCCGCCATGCCCACCGAAGACGAGTTATTTGATTACTTGGCGCGCCGGGGTGAGGTACCCCGTCCGGATATTGATCAACGCCTTAATCATCTGCACCGCGTCACTACCCGGGTGCCTAGTCAGTGGCCCGAAGTGTTGGGGTTGGCATTTGACCACCGTCGCCAGCTCACCGATATGGCCCGCGAAGAGCATGCCGACAGCGTGCGGTTGCCAGCACTCAAAAAACTCTTGGTCACCGCCGCTGAAGAGGGCGCCAAGCTGGGCGGCATCTCCACTCCCGCTATCCTGGTTGATGACGTGCTGGGTCAGGACGCACTCAATCATGCCAGTGGAAAAGGCTGGTGGATTGGTCGACCGGTAGAGCTTCCAGGCTCACGCCCGCTGCGTTTCCAGCATGGCGATGACTTAGGTGCCTGCCTACGCAACTGGCCTAGAGAACAGATCATTAAATGCTTGGTGTTCTACCACCCTGACGATGAAATCTCACTGCGCCTAGAGCAGGAGGAGCGGCTGCGCCAGCTCTACCAGGCGGCCTGTGCTTATGGGCTGGAGTTGCTAATTGAGATAATCCCTCCCGCTGATATGCAAAGCGATAACACGACGCTACCGCGCAGCCTTCAGCGACTCTACAACCTAGGCATTCGCCCAGACTGGTGGAAGCTACCCTCAATGACGGATGTTGCCTGGCAGGCAGTGGGCGAGACAATTGAGCGCGAGGATGCATACTGCCGCGGGGTTGTACTGCTCGGGCTCGACGCCCCTATGGACGACATGAAACGCGGCTTTGAAGCAGCAGCCAATCATGCCTGCTGTAAGGGTTTCACCGTTGGCCGCACGCTATTTGCTAGTGCGAGTCGTGATTGGCTGGCCGGGCGTATCGACGACGCTAGCTTGGTAGCGCGAGTCGCCCAAAACTATGCCGAGCTGATAAAGGCGTGGCGGCAACTAAGGCAGGCGCAGCCGCAAACGCTGGCCCACACGGAGGAGGCGTAAGATGAGCACCATTCGACTCACCATGGCCCAGGCGCTGGTCAAGTATCTCTCCGCTCAGCGTATTGAGATAAATGGCCAAGAAGTGGCGCTGTTTGAAGGCGTGTTTGCGATTTTTGGTCATGGCAACGTGGCGGGGTTAGGCGAAGCGCTTTACCACGTGCAAGACGAATTGCCGACCTTTCGTGCCCATAACGAACAGTCCATGGCCCACGCGGCGATTGCCTTTGCCAAAGCCAATGGCCGCCAGCGCTTAATGGCCGCGACCAGCTCCATCGGCCCGGGGGCGACCAATATGGTGACCGCCGCGGCGCTCGCTCATGCCAACCGTTTGCCGATCCTGCTGCTGCCGGGGGACACCTTTGCCACCCGCGAACCGGATCCGGTGCTCCAACAAGTGGAGCATTTCGGTGACCCTACGATTAGCGTCAACGACTGTTTCCGCCCGGTGTCGCGCTACTTCGACCGGATTAATCGCCCAGAGCAACTGCTGACCAGCTTGCCACAAGCGATGGCTACGCTTCTGGATCCTGAACACTGCGGCCCTGTAACCCTGGCGCTGCCTCAGGATGTACAGACCTTTGCCTATGACTACCCAGAGGCTTTTTTTGCCCCCAACGTGCATCGCATTCGTCGCTCGCCACCGGATGCATACCAGCTAAGCCAAGCCATTACCGCGTTGCAGCAGGCTAAATGCCCGCTGATCATTGCCGGTGGCGGCGTGCATTACGCCGCTGCCTGCGATGCCCTGGCCGAGTTTGCCAAAACACGCGGTATTCCGGTGGCTGAAACTCAGGCCGGAAAAGGCGCACTGGCCGATAGCCACCCCTGTGCCGTAGGTGCCATTGGGGTGACCGGTAGTGCAGCTGCTAACCAATTGGCGGAGCAGGCGGATGTCATTCTGGCGGTGGGCACGCGTTTGCAGGACTTTACCACTGGCTCTCGGGCGCTGTTTGAAAGCAGCGATAAAACACTTATCGCCCTTAACGTTGGCCGTTTCGATAGCTTGAAGCATCAAGCGTTACCGCTTAGCTGCGATGCTTTGATCGGGCTGGGGCAACTCGACGCAGCGCTGGGCGAGTGGCGCGGTAGCGATGAATGGCGCGAACAAACCGGCACTCGCAAACGCGAATGGGCCGAAATAGTGCGCCGTGTAACCGCAGATCAAGGGCTAGCGCTGCCCACCGATGCTCAGGTGATCGGTGCAGTTAATCGCCAAGCTGGCAGCGATACTACCGTGGTCTGCGCTGCCGGTGGTTTGCCCGGCGAGCTGCACAAACTCTGGCAATGTTCGGGCCCTGGCAGCTACCACGTTGAGTACGGTTTCTCCTGCATGGGCTATGAAATTGCCGGCGGGCTGGGCGTCAAGATGGCTAAACCTGACAACGAGGTAGTGGTGCTGGTCGGTGATGGCAGCTACCTGATGCACAACTCGGAGCTGGCGACCTCGGTGATGCTGGGCCACAAGCTGACTGTGGTGGTGCTGGATAACCGCGGTTATGGCTGTATCAACCGCTTGCAGCACGCCACTGGCGGCGCGGGGTTCAACAACCTGCTGCAAGATTGCCGCACCGTCGAGGCTGGTGCACCCAAAACCGATTTTGCCGCCCACGCCAAAGCGTTGGGCTGTGAGTCTGAATCAGTGAGCGGCATTGCGGAACTGGAGCAGGCGCTGGTGCGTGCTCGCAGCGCCTCCTCGACTTATGTGATTGCTCTGGATACTGACCCATTGCCCAGCACCCAAGAAGGCGGTGCCTGGTGGGAAGTAGCCGTGCCCGAGGTTTCCGAGCGCGAAGCGGTCAATAAAGCCTATCAAGGTTACCGCAAGGCTAAGCAGCGCCAGGCCCGCTAATCGAATGCAGAACATCAGAGAGTCGGCGATAGGGTAAAGCGCCCTAACGCCAAAAATACTCAGACAAAAATGACAAGGAATACGCTATGCCGACGGTTACTTTAGGCATCAATCCGCTCACCTGGACCAACGATGACTTGCCCAGCCTGGGTGGCGCAACACCGCTGGAAACCTGTTTGAAAGAGGGTCGCGAGGCAGGCTTTAGTGGTTTTGAATTAGGTAACAAGTTTCCCCGCACGCCCGACGCCTTGAATCAGGTGCTTAGCGCCCACGACTTGGCGCTTGTGTCGGGCTGGTACTCTGCGCAGCTGTTGGAACGCACGCCTGAAGAAGAGATTGACGCTATTCAGGATCACATGAACCTGCTCAAGCAGTGCGGCGCTAAGGTAATGGTGCTATGTGAAGTTACCCACTGTGTACACGGTGATCAGGAGCGCCCGCTCTCCCAGCGTCCGCACCTTTCCGAGCAACAGTGGCAGCGCCTGCTGCATGGTCTTGAGGTGGTGGGTGATTACCTGAAATCCCAGGGCATTCAACTGGTATATCACTACCACCTGGGCACGGTGATCGAAAGCCAGGCCGACGTTGAACGCTTAATGGATTACACCGGCGAAGGCGTGGGGCTACTGCTTGATTTTGGTCATCTGCGCGGTGCAGGCGGCGACCCGCTCGCCATCGCCAAACGCTACAGCCAACGTATCCACCATGTGCACTGCAAAGACCTGCGCTTTCCGGTGCTGGACGCAGTGCGCAACCGCGACAAAAGCTTTTTAAACGGCGTGCTAGACGGCCTGTTTACGGTGCCGGGGGATGGCGATGTAGATTTTCTGCCCGCCTTAACCCACCTGTGCGAACAGGGCTACCAGGGTTGGTTAGTGGTTGAAGCCGAACAAGACCCCGAAGTCGCCCATCCGTTGACCTATGCTCGCCTGGGGTATCGCAACTTGCGCCAACTTGCCGAGCAGGCAGGTTTCGACATTGCCAGCTAAACAGTGCCAGTCGCCGCCTTTTAATCAGGAGCTTGTATGAAGACGTTATCCCATTATCTTAATGGTGAGTTCTCCACCGGTCAGAGCCAGCGCACTGCGCCGGTTTATAATCCGGCCACCGGCGAACAAAGCGCCCAGGTAGCGCTAGCCACCGCCGATGAAACTCGTGAAGCCGTGCGCATCGCCGACGAAGCCTTTGCCGGCTGGTCAAAAGTCTCGCCGCTAAAGCGCTCGCGCATCTTGTTTAAATTTAAAGCGCTGGTCGAGGAGCACACCGATGAGCTGGCGCGACTTATCTCCAGCGAACACGGCAAGGTGTTTTCAGACGCCAAAGGCGAAGTGACCCGCGGCCTGGAAGTGGTTGAGTTTGCCTGCGGCATTCCCCACCTGCAGAAGGGCGAGCACTCCATGAACGTCGGCACCGGCGTTGATAGTTACTCGATGATGCAGCCGCTGGGCGTGTGCGCCGGTATCTCGCCGTTCAACTTCCCCGCCATGGTGCCCATGTGGATGTTCCCCATCGCTTTGGCCTGCGGCAACACTTTCGTCATGAAGCCTTCGGAAAAAGATCCCTCTACGCCGCTGCGCTTAGCTGAGCTACTTAAAGAGGCGGGCCTGCCGGATGGTGTCTTTAACGTCATCAATGGTGATAAAGAAGCGGTAGATGTGCTGCTCACCGATGAGCGTGTTCAGGCGGTAAGTTTTGTGGGTTCCACACCCATCGCCGAGTACATCTACGCCACGGCATCAGCACATGGCAAGCGTGTTCAGGCGCTGGGCGGGGCTAAAAACCATATGGTGATTATGCCCGATGCGGATCTCGATCAAGCCGTGGGTGCCCTGATGGGCGCGGCCTATGGCTCAGCAGGCGAGCGCTGTATGGCGATTTCGGTGGCCGTGCCTGTGGGCGAAGAAACCGCTAACCGCCTGCGTGAAAAGCTGGTGGCTGAACTGGATAAATTGACGGTCGGGCCTGGCTTGGTTGATGGCCCTGATAACGATATGGGGCCGCTGATCACCCGCGAGCATCGCGACAAGGTGGCGGGCTATATTCAGGTTGGTGTGGATGAAGGCGCAGAGCTCGTGGTCGACGGTCGCCAGACAACGGTTGATATCGCAGGCGATGGCTACTTTATTGGCGGCACTCTGTTCGATCATGTGACGCCAAAAATGCGTATTCACTCCGAGGAGATCTTTGGCCCGGTGCTGGCGATTGCTCGCGTGGCCAGCTTCGACGAAGCGGTCAGCATGATCAACGCTCATGAATACGGCAACGGCACGGCAATCTTTACCCGCGATGGCGATGCCGCGCGCCAATACTGCGAGCAGATCCAGGTCGGTATGGTGGGGGTTAACGTACCGATTCCGGTACCCATGGCGTTCCACAGCTTTGGCGGTTGGAAACGTTCACTGTTTGGCCCGCTGCATATGCACGGCCCCGACGGCGTGCGTTTCTACACTCGCATGAAAACCATCACACAGCGCTGGCCCAGCGGCATTCGTGAAGAGACCAACCACTTCACCATGCCGACCATGTAAGCAGTCTATGGGGCACGACATCATTCAACGCCGGGCCCAGCCCGGCGTTATTGTTTTAGAACAGGGATAACCACAATGAAAACCCTCAAGATTGGTCTAATCGGCACCGGTTTTATGGGCAAAGCCCACGCCATTGCCTTTAATGCAGCATCCAGCGTTTTTGAGCTGCCCGCTAAGCCCGTTTGCGAACTGCTGGCGGATGTCGACCTCGCCACTGCGGAGATCCGAGCAAGTGCTTGGGGATTTGCCCGTGCCACCGATGACTGGCGCGCCTTGGTAGAAGATAGTGACGTGGACGTGGTGGATATCTGCGCGCCTAACTTCCTGCATAAAGAAATGGCGCTGGCCGCTATCGCCGCTGGCAAGCATGTTTACGCTGAAAAGCCGCTGGCGCTGAGTACGGCAGACGCCGACGAGATGGTCGCCGCGGCTGAAAAGGCGGGCGTCAAAACCCTGGTAGGCTTTAACTACATTCGCAATTCTGCCACCCAGTTGGCTCGTCAGATTGTTGCCAGCGGTGAAATTGGTGAGCTGATTCACTTTCGTGGGCGGCACAATGAGGATTACCTGCTCGACCCGCACAAGCCCCATGACTGGCATACCAAGCGGGCGACCGCTGGGGCCGGTGCGTTAGGTGATGTGGGGTCGCATATCCTCAATATGGCCGAATTTTTAACCGGGCAGCGGATTAGCGAGGTTTGCGGCCAGCTACAGACTGTCATCCCCTCTCGGCCCAATGCCGACGGGAGTGCTATGGCTGCGGTGGAAAACGACGATCAGGCCCAGGCCATGCTGCGGTTTGATAAAGGGTTAATCGGCAATATCGAAACGTCTCGGGTGGCGGCTGGTCGCAAAATGGGCTTGGCCTACACGCTAACGGGCACCAAAGGTGCCATTGTGTTTGATCAAGAGCGCATGAGCGAGCTGCAGCTGTATCGCCACGGCGATGCCCACGGCAGGCGTGGGTTCACTACGCTGTTAGCAGGCCCGGAACATCCCGACTATGCCGCGTTCAGCCCCGCACCAGGGCACGGTCTGGGCTATAACGATCAGAAAATTATCGAGGTGCGCGACCTAGTGGAGGGCATCATCAACCACCGCCCCCTCTATCCTGACTTCCGCGAAGCCGCGCGGGTGAATCGTTTGATAGATGCGATTGAGTCCTCAGATAAACAAGGTATGTGGGTAGCTGTATAAAGTTACACAGCTAAATCATTGAGCTATTTTCACGTGATTAGCTATTAAAGCAGGCCCACTGGCACTGAAACGGCAGGTTCAGCGTCAGTGGGTGCCTTCTGATCACAAAATAATCAGCGTGGCTAGCCCCAGGAACGTCATAAAGCCGACCACATCAGTAACGGTGGTTAAAATGACGGCACCTGATAATGCGGGATCTAT
Organism: Halomonas sp. IOP_6; assembly: GCF_021151565.1. Classification (NCBI taxonomy): domain Bacteria; kingdom Pseudomonadati; phylum Pseudomonadota; class Gammaproteobacteria; order Oceanospirillales; family Halomonadaceae; genus Halomonas; species Halomonas sp. IOP_6. The sequence continues at coordinate 113,937 of NZ_JAIRBO010000005.1, forward strand.
TTGCAATCTTTTCAGCACTAAGGGAATCAGCACGCCTGATAAATTAGCAAGGCTCATATTCACAAAGATGGCCAACGTAATCACCAGCGTAATCAGCGGATCGCCGAACCACAGATAGGAAATACCACCAACGACGAGTGCCCACACCAGGCCGTTACTCATCCCCACCCACATCTCTTTGTTATAGAGCCACTGTTTGTTATTACCGGCGAGCTGACCGAGCGCTAAACCGCGTATCACCACCGTGAGGGTTTGGCTGCCCGCAATCCCGCCCATACTCGCGACCACCGGCATCAGGATGGCTAGCGCTACAATTTGGTCCAGTACCTCTTCAAACTGCCCAATTACGAAGGCCGCTAAAAAGGCCGTGAGCAGGTTAATACCCAACCAAATGCCGCGGCTCTTTGCGCTGCGGAGTATCGGGGTGAAGACTTCTTCTTCGTCGCTGACGCCCGACATGTGCTTTAACGTCATGTCTGCATCATCTTGGGTGATTTCTAATACATCAGCAGCGTTCAACTGGCCTACTAACAACCCGTCGCTATCGCAAACAGGGACAAAAGGCAGCTCTTTAGAGCGGAGCAGTGCGGCAGCCTCGCTTACCTTCATCTGATCATTAAGTGTGAAGGGGGCAACCATATACTCATCAACGACGCTCTCCTGTGGTTGTTTGACTAGATCAATGAGCGTCAGCGTGCCTAACAGGCGCTTATCCTTGTCGGTAATCATAATCTGTTGTGACTCATCGTCGAGCAGGTGATGAATGCGGATATAGCGCTGTACGGCTTCCAGCGATACGCCCTGTTTTACATTGACCGTCTCTGGGTCCATGTAACGACCGACCACGTCATCTTCATAAGAATGAAGGTTCTCAACCTGGGCGCGGATCTCTTGATCTAAGCTGGCATAGACAGTCGTTTTGATCTCTTCGTCGGCGACGTCGAGAACTTCAGCCACTTCCTGAGCATCTAGGCCTTTAACGATTTGTTCTACATCGCTGGCAGAAAGGTCTTCAATATAGTCGGCACGAATATCTTCATCGACTTCGGCGAGCACTTCACCGAGCAGTGCTTCCGGAATGTGCTCCCACAATCGGTCGCGAGTTTTGGTTGGGAAAGACTCAAGCGTGCGCGCAATCGATAAAATATCGAGTTCAGTAAACAGCTCTCTTAGGGCGGCGGTATCTTCCTCATCTAACCGTTTTTGAAGATAGAGCAGTTGCTCCTCTGAATTTGTGTATTTTTCCTCATCGCGCATAGAGTCCGTCCTTATTGGAAGCTTAGTGTTAAAGAAGTGCAAACTCCTGGCGGCTCGCTTTATGAATGTTATAGACAGGTAGGGTTGAAAGCCATGGCGGTATTGTGATGCAAGCACACGATATACCAGCCCATATCGAGCCCAAGCAGCTCTACCTTTAGAAGTGGCTATCACCTCACTAAACGATGAACTATCCAGTCACACTTAACCATGAGAAGAAGGCTCTGGCCGGGTAGCCAGCCAAAGTGCAATCAGCATTAGGAGAGCCACCACTGCCCCGCTTAACCAGCCAGGCCCGAGTGACCAAACGGTGATTATCGCACTCAACGCTATCGTGCAAACGGCAAAAATCTTAGCGCGCTTGGGTATGGCGCGTTCCTGTTCCCAGGTAACCAGCAGTGGCCCGACATAGTGGCGCGAGCGAATCCAGGCTTCAAAACGTGGAGACCCCCTTGAGGCACAGTAAATAGCTATTAGCATAAACACGGTGGTCGGCAATAGGGGCAGAAAAATGCCTAATACGCCGATGCTAAAACTCATCCCTGCCAGCATTACCCACATGAGGCTGATCAGTCTCATTCTTGCTCCCCAATTGGCACACGGTAATGCATATATTGCCCGTTACGTACGGATAAGTATGGACTTATATGAAGGCTTTGCCACTCTGCGGGATAGAGCTCGTTGGCTGCTGACCGTTATCTTAAGGCGTTAGGGCGAGAAGAGGGGCTGCAGCGTTACGGCTATTGATAGGCAGCAGCTCTACGTCATAAACCTCCGCGATGGTGGCGGGGTCAAGCACTAGGGCGGGCGAGCCGTGAGCAATACGCTGACCTTGATGTAACAGCCATACCCGGTCGGCGTAGGTGCTGGCGAGATTGAGGTCGTGCAGCACGCAGACAATCGCCATATGGTGCCGTTCTGCCCAGGCGCGTAGTTGACGCATTAAGCGCTGCTGCTGGCCGATATCGAGTGCGCTAGTGGGTTCATCCAGCAGTAAAAGGCCGCCATCTTTGGCGGTAGGTGAGCGCCGTGAGAGTAGCTGACAGGCACCTCGTGCAATCATTACCCGTTGGCGTTCGCCGCCAGAGAGTGAAAGTACGCTGCGTTTAGCTAAATGCGTCAGATCTAGGTCATGCAGCAGTTCCGCAATCAGTGCATTGCTGGGGTTGCTGCCTAAGCTCATTAGCTCAAAGGTTTGCCAATCAAAGCCGGGCAATTCTTGCTGGGCGACCAGCGCCCGGCGATTGGCAAGCTCGCTGATTGGCCACTCACTCAGGCGTTTTCCATCCAGATGTAGCTCGCCCTGTTCACAGGGGCGAAATCCCGACAGCATGCTGAGTAGTGTGCTTTTGCCCGCGCCGTTGGGGCCAACAATGGCGAGTAGCTCACCAGGGCGAAGGGTGCCATCCAGAGGCACGATTGAGGGCGTGGTGGTAAAACCCGCCTGATGTAGGGTTAGCATGCCCGGTTCCGACGCATTAGTAGGTAAAGAAAATAGGGGCCGCCCAGTAGGCTGGTTAATAGCCCGACGGGGATTTCGGCTGGAGCGCCGAGGGTGCGCGCCAGGGTGTCGGCGACCACTAGCAGTAGTGCACCGCCTAACATAGAGGCGGGTAGCAGCAGGCGATGGCCAGGCCCGAGCCAAAGTCGCAGGCAGTGGGGGACGAGCAAACCAAGAAAGCCAATCACGCCGGTAAGTGCGACGCACAGCCCTACACCCAGCGAGGTAGCAACGACCACGCGGCGTTTTAAGCACGTTGCATCCAGTCCTGCCGCATGGGCGGTAGATTCGCCTAGCTGAAGTAGGTCAAGCTCACGAGCGCTGCGTATTAACAGCCATAGGGCAACAGCAATCAGGGCAAGTGCTACGGCGGTGGTGCGCCACAGAGCGTTGGTAAGCGTGCCCATTCCCCATAAGCTGAGCTGACGAAGTTGATCGTCGCTGGCAATAAACGCCAGTACTCCGCCTCCAGCGCCTGCTAACGTGTTGATTGCTAAGCCTGCTAGTAGCAGTGACATGACGGCGGCACTGCCACCCCCTTGGCGCTTGGCAATGCCAAACACCACTAAGCAAACACTAAGCGCACCGAGAAAGCCCGCTGCAAACTGGCCGTAAAGGCTACCGGCAGCGCTGCCCTGAAATAGCACAACCCAAAGTGCCACGAATAACCCCGCACCACTGGCAAGGCCTAACAGCGTTGGGTCGGCCAATGGGTTTCTAAATAGCCCCTGCATGGCGGCACCACTGCCCGCCAGCATCGCCCCCACGGCAACTCCCAGAAGTAGGCGCGGTAGGCGTAGCTGCCACCATACTTGGACACTGAGCTCATCTGCGCTGCCATTAATGAGCGCCCAGGGCGACACACCTAACGCGCCTGAAGCAGCACCCCAGCCAAGGGCGATCAATAACGCCAGGGTAAGGCCACTTAACACTCGTGCTGTTCGACTAAGCGGTAACAAGGGGCGATAACGGTCATGGGAAGCGCTGGAGATCATCGGCTGACCTGCTCTGTACCAAGCAGTGCTTCAATGTTCTGGCGCAAGGTAAATAGCTGGTCAGGCGTGCGGGGGCCAAAACCGAGCAGTGCCTGATCATCAATCACAATAAGCCGTTGTTCGCGTCCTGCGGGCGTTAAGCGCATCCCCGGTAACTGCCAGAGCGCGTTTTCACCGCCCAGAGCGTCCAACCCCCGTTGGGACATAATCACCAGCGCAGGTGCTTCTTTTGCCAGCGCCTCTGCGGCAACGCTTTGATAGCCCGCCATATCGCCAAAAGCATTGTCGAGGCCAACGGCATCCAAGGCTATATGGGCGGCGGTGTCGCTGCCGGCAACCCGCGGTGTTAGGCCACTATGGTGAAGAATAAACATTGCACGCGTATCAGGCAGCGGGGGAAGAGCCGCCAAGCGCTCAAGCGTCGCGGTGAGTGAGGTTGCTAACTCGTCACCCCTTTGTTGGCGTTGCGTGTGCTGAGCCACTGTGCGGACTTTCTCGGCAATCGAGGAAAGGTCAGCAGGGGCATCAATCACATCAACCGTTACGCCCACGGCCTCTAGCTGTTCCAACACTTCTTTCGGGCCGGAATGTCCCGCTGCTAACACACGATCCGGCGCCACTGAGAGTACGCTTTCTGCCGACAGCTGGCGCAGGTAGCCTACCGAGGGCAGTTCGGCCATTTCGGGCGGGTGGAGCACCGTATCATCGCGGGCAACGACCTCGATATCCGCGCCAAGCGCGGCGATGGTTTCAGCGATATCGCCGCCCAGAATGACCCAGCGTTCGTTGGCTAGCGCCCCTCCAGTGGTTAACCAGCCAATCAGTAGCGCGGCAAACGACTGGCATGCGAAGCGTGTGACATTCATGCCACGGCCTCTTGGTTACCGAGTTCATTCAGTAACTGCCGCCACTCGGGACGCTCCACGCGACCTTCCTGGCGCTCAGCGTAAATTTGCAGCACCAAAGAACCCTCTGCATCAAAGGCTTCTACACTGGTGACGCCACCGTCGCGGTTAGGCTTGCTGACCTGCCACACTTGCTCAATGGCGGTGTCATTAAGGTGCAGCGTGAACTGCTCGCCAAACAGGTTCAGCCAGCCGCGGGCGCGCTGAGGTTCAGGTAGTGTGCCAGTGCGAATTTGCACGCAGCCAGGACTGGCCACGAACAGCATCAGTGGCAGTGCGCGCTGACTTGCTTTGGTTAACAGATTTTCCAGGGCATCGACGGGCAGCGCGCGAGTATAACGGCCTTCCATTAGCTGGTTGGCTTCCAGACGCTCTAGATGGTGGCGCTGAAGCAGGGCGAAAAATTGGTGCACATCACGCATCGCCGCCCACTCGCTGGCGAGTGTCGGCGCTTCAGGAAGAGCACGCTTTAAGCGGGGCGCGCTTTGGGTAAACGCGGGGGTATCTATGGTGCCTAGGGCAGCTAATGCGCCCCATGGGCGGGGCAGCGGATTTTCCAGCGCAAAGCTTTTGTGAATGGCACAGCCATGCTGATTGAAAATTTGCAGGCTCCAGCGCCACTGACCTTGTTCACTCTCCGTTGGCAGGGGGGCGCGGTTAGAGCCATGGATAGGAGCATGAATAGGGTCGCGGATTAGGCAGGCCCAGTGCCAATGGGAATACAGCAACCGTAAATCTAAGCCACCTGGGTCAAGCAGCAAGCCGGTTTGCGGCCCGCCATCCAGGTCAGGGTAATCACCGGTTTGCTCGAGCACGGCTAAACGAGAGCGGGTGAGCGCTTTGACTCGGCCTAACAGGGGGAGGCGAGCCGCAAGGTCTTTCGGCGCGAGGGGCAGCGTCCATACGTCACGGCCTAAGCGCGCGGCCTGAAGTTCGCCTTCACTGATTGATAAGCGCTCGGCAATATCAATCGCTGGCAGGCGAGGCTGTGCTGCTCGTGCTGCGTCAAAGGCTTCAAGAATTGCGATCTGCTGGGACTCAATCATACGTCACCTCTAGGCTTAACATTGCAAGGAGTTACCACTGCCAGTTGAGGGTGGCGAACAGGCTACGTCCGTCGCCCAGACTGCCATCGGGCCGATACCACACTTTGTCGCCGAGGTTGGCGAGGCGCAGCGCGGTATCAATAGCGGGGGTGATTTGCCAAGCAAGGTGGATATCGTGCAGCCCATAGCCTGGCAGGCGTTCATCGTCGCCCTGTTTGTCGAACGCCTGAGCAAAGCGGCCCTGCCAGCCGATCCGTACAGCGCTGTTATAAAGTGCAACATCACTGCCCAGCGTCATTTCCAGGGGTGTTTGGCTACCCAGAGCCTCACCGCTGTCGCGATCTTTGCCGGATACCTCTGAAAGACCTATGAAGCTGGTTAGCAGCGGGAATGCGCTAGGTTGCCAAGTAAGTCGGGCGTCATAGCCCCATAGCTGAGCACGCTGCACGTTTACGGCTTGAGTTGTGCCCGCCATGATATCGACCTGAGTGTCAATGAAGTCGTCTGCACGAGTGTCGAAGTAGCTGGCGCGCGCCTGCCAGTCGCCCTGGTGCCATACCACACCGCTTTCCCAGGTGCGGCTGGTTTCAGGCGACAGGTTAGGGTTGGGAATCCAGTAGTTGTCGGGCGTACAGAAAAATGGTCCTGCGCAGAAACCGGCAAAGTGGCGCTCGTTAGCGTAAAGCTCGGAAAGACTGGGTGCGCGGAAGGCTTCGGCGTAGCCGGAGAACAGCATCAAGGTGTCGTCGGGCCGCCAGGCAAGGCGGAAGCGCGGCGACACTTGGTCGTGCACGCTGTCGGCATCGTTTTGACCGCTGGAGTCATAGCGGTCGTAGCGAGCGCCTATGCCAACGTCAAACTCCCCCGCGCCGCCTTCAGCCAAGTAGCTACCGGCAGTGAGGGTCGTGTCTAAATATGCCGCTTGGGTATCAATATCTGCGTGGGGGAAACCATTCGCTTCACCGTCAGGCCGTTGGCGAGCCTGCTCCAGCTCTGCGCCAAACACCAGCGTTTGTGAAAGCCAGCCATGGTCGATGCTGTGATAGCCATCGCTCTGCAGGCCGATCCGCTCAAGGGTACGGCTAGCCTGGGGCTCGTCGATATCCTGTTGGCTAAAGGTAAGCTGTGAGGTGATTTCAGTGGCACCACTCGGTTGCCAGCGGTGGCCAAGTTGTACGTTATTACTCTCAACATCACGATCGCGTAATGGGTTGCTAGCGCTGGTGGATAGCTGCTGCGGATTAGCGGGTTGGGTGGCGCGCTCATCATAGTGCTGCCAGCTAATAAACACCCGTTGGTCGTCGCTTGGTTCCCAGCCGCCTTTCAAAAGCAGGCTATTGAGGCTGGCATCTTCTACTGCTTCATCACCGCCCGCGCGACGAATATCGCCGGACTCGCTACGGCCCACAGAAAATAGCCCATCCACTTGCCCATTAGCCGTGTCGCGGCGGCCAAACGCCGTCAGGCTGCCGCGTAGCTCGTCGTTAGCTGTTGCCCCGCCCAGGGAAAGGCGTGCGCCGCTATCTTCACCTGGGGCTAATAGGTCGCTGGCCTCGACACTGGTAAAGCTAACAACGCCGCCCATGGCATTGCTACCGTACAGACTGGAAAGCGAGCCACGGGCAATCTGCACCTCTTGAATCAGCGCTGGGTCGAGGAAGAAGTTGCCCACATGGCCAGTGGAAATATCCTGGCGAACACCGTCCAGGCGCACCAGTACACCATTTCTGCCGAAGCCACGCATACTCAGCGTTTGGCCGTTACGGCGCCCTTGGCCAGCAACATGCAGGCCAGGCTGGCGGCTCAGCACGTCTTCAACGCGGCTCGCGGTGGCAAGCGTTGCATCTTGGCGGTCGATGATGTCGATAATCAGCGGTGCGCGGGACAGATCCGTCGGTGCTCGGGTACCTGTGACTGTGAGGGGGGCTAAGCCCGAGTCATTGGCGTTGGCAGGCAGAAGAGGGAGTAGGGTAAGGCAAAAGCCTAACGTGTGAGTTGGTTTCATGGGCCAGACAGTTCCAGCAGAAAGTGATGGATAATGTTGCTGGCTGGGTGCGATGGGCTACCTGGCTGGCTAAAAGGGTTAGTAGTAGGTAAGTGATTATTTTAAAAGGCTTACGCCGTTAAGATCAGCTTGCCGCTTTTCGTGCGTCGCAGCACATAGCGTCGCTGTTCATGGTGAATAACCAACTGACCGTCTTGATCAAGCAGCGCCTGACTTGTCACTTCGCGAGATGCGCTAGGCGAGCCTTCTGGCGGAACGTCTTTTTTTCTGGGCTGCATGAGAGGTTGTTTCCTGTGGTAATGATAACTATTAGCATTAATTTAGCAGATTTGACTACCTCTCACAACCATCACTCCCAACCTTACCTAACCACCGTGCAGATGCTTAACCAACAGTTTTTAAAGGTGGGGAATCGCTTGCTGATAAACGTTCACCTAACAGTAGAGTGCTCGTCATTACCCTGTCATTTAAATTGATTAGTGTCCTCTTAACATAAAACTAGCGCGTGTTAACCGTGACGAGAGGACTGTTGTCATGAGCAAGGAAATTGAAGATCATCGCCTGTTAAATCAGAGCAGCAACCAGCCGTTTGCGGATGTGTTAGCGCAGCATGTTTCGCGACGAGCGGTAATGCGGGGCGGCTTAGGTTTGGCCGCTGCTTCAATGCTTGGCTTTGGCGGTGCCGCCCAAGCATTGGCTTCAAACGGGGTGCAAAAAACGCCGCTGACGCTGGCGTTTGAGGCGGTTCAAGGATCGCTAACGGATGCTGTCGTAGTGCCTGAAGGCTATGTTGCCCAAGTGCTGGTGCCGTGGGGCACGCCGTTGAACACTGGTGACAGCTGGCAGTCCGACCAGTCAATGACTGCCGAGCGTCAAGCCGCTAGCGTGGGTATGAACCACGATGGCATGGCTAGTTTTGCCCTGGATGCCGATAACGCCTCACGGCGCTTTGTGCTGGTGCTCAACAACGAATATATCGATCAAGCAGCGCTGTGGGCACCTCAAGGTGGCCCGACCAATACGTCAGAAGGCAAGCGACCCGCCGAAGAGTCGCGTACCGAAATCAACGCTCACGGTGTCACCATTGTGGAAGTTGAGAAAGACGCTAACGGACACTGGTCGCATGTGCCTGGCTCCCGCTATAACCGCCGCCTTACCAGCGCGACGGTGATGGAAATGGCTGGCCCAGTGGCGGGCAGTGACTATGTGAAAACGCGCTTCTCACCGGCGGGTGCGCAAACCCGTGGCACCAATAACAATTGTGGTAATGGGTTAACGCCCTGGGGCACTTATATCGCTTGCGAAGAGAACTGGCCCAATGTGTTTGTTAATCACGGCCAACTCTTCCAGGACGATGCGCGGATTGGTATTCCTACCGATAAAAGCCGCTATGGTTGGGATACCTCGGCGGGTGATGCCTCTGAAGAAAGCGATGAATTTGCGCGTTTCGACATCACGCCACGGGGTGAGCGCGCCGAAGATGATTACCGCAATGAAGCGCGCACTTTTGGCTACCAAGTTGAAGTCGACCCCTATAGTGATGCTCACGCGGTAAAACGCACGGCACTTGGCCGTTTCCGTCATGAAGGGTGCTGGCTGGGTAAGCTGGAAGCAGGGCAACCCGTGGTGTACTACTCTGGCCACGACTCCCGCAACGAGTACGTCTATAAGTATGTTTCTGACGCTGCCTGGGACCCCGCCGATGCCAATCGCCCAGGCGAAGCGTATGACCGCCTCGCCATTGGTAGTAAGTATCTGGATAACGGCACCCTCTATGTGGCTCGCTTCAACGCTGATGGCAGTGGTGAGTGGTTGCCGCTAACACCTAGCGCGCAAACACGCGATGGCCGTTCGTTGGCAACGGCTTTGGGGTTGGCAGAAAATGATTTAGCTGGGGTGATTATTAACACCTGTGATGCAGCAGATCTAATGGGAGCGACACCGATGGACCGCCCGGAGTGGGCAACCGTGGATCCTTCCTCTGGCGAGGTGTATCTAACGCTGACCAATAATTCGAAGCGTAGCGAAGAAGCTGCAGCGGCCACTTTCACCAATCAAGGCGATGACATTGCTCAGCTAGGGGTAGGCTATGAGACAGCCCCGGCCAACGCCGTTAATCCACGCGCTAATAACGAAGCCGGTCACATAATCCGCTGGCGTGAAAGCCGCCTGCCGAATGCCTTTCGTTGGGAAGTGTTTGTGTTTGGTGCCGCCACTAATGATGAAGGCAATCATTCTGGCCTGACTGAAATGAACCAGTTTGCCAGCCCCGATGGTCTGTGGTTTGACCAGCGTGATGATGGTCAGGGCATTCTCTGGATACAGACCGATAATGGTTACGAAGGCATTACCGAGTACACCAACGACCAGCTATTAGCCGTGGTGCCTAACAGCCTGGACGAGATTCAGGGTACCGGTCCGGTGATTAACAACAGCAACCAGCAGCAACTGAAACGCTTCGCCGTAGGGCCGAACGGTTGTGAAGTGACCGGCATTTTTGCGACGCCGGACAAAACGGCGCTGTTTATTAATATTCAGCACCCCGGCAACTGGCCCGCGGATGGTAGCGCACTGACCCAAGATGCCACCGCTGAGACCAGTGGCCAAGTACGCCCTCGGGCATCTACCGTTGTTATTCAGAAGCGCGATGGTGGGCCAGTGGGCGTTTAAATTAATAAGTAAGCATTGCGAAAGCCCCGTTTATGACGGGGCTTTTTTGCATACGGGGGCGCTCAATGGTTTCCATACGCTGCCAAAAATACATCCACGGCGCTGCTGATCTGACGATGAATTTCTTCATCGCTGGGGAGCTGGCGAACCCCCATACGCACCTCCATAACCAACATGCCTTGCCACATGCTACAGAGTTGGTCGGCGGCTAGTGTGGGTGCGTTAAGTGTTAAATGCCCGGCGCGGGCTAGCCCCTCAAGCTTTTCCTGCAGCCACTTTTTAGTGGCCCAGGGGCCTGCTTCGAAAAAGGCCAGAAGCAGTTCGGGGTACTGATTTCCCTGTGCACTCATGACGCGCTCAACGGCTAACACGTGGGGCTCCAACAAAAAGCGCACGAGGCTTGTGCCGACTTCAATCAGTGACTGACGCACGGCTTCATGAGTGTCGGGAAGCTGTTCTAGACCATGACGAATGAGGGCGGTTTCACGCTGAATGACGTTGCCAAATAGCGCTTCTTTGGTTGCAAAATGGCCGTACACAGTCACTTTGGAAACACCCGCTTCACGGGCAACGGCTTCCATGGTCACCCCTTCGAGCCCAAAGCGAAAAAATAGGCAGGCCGCCGCGTCTAGCATCGCGTTGTGCTTAGCCATATCTTTGGGGCGACCGGCGCTGCGTTTTTTGTCAGGCGGTAAAGGTTGCGAGTCCGTCATTCCGTAAAATCCGTGCCTATCGAATAAATAAATATTGAACGCTGCCGTACACATATTATAGTGAACCGTATCGTTCAAGAATAAACCATTTCGAGGCCATTATGGACACGTCCTTCAATACTTCCTGGCGCCACCGGAGTCGTGGCACGTTGGCGGCCTTAATTATGATGAGTGTTACGGTAGTTACGGTGGTTGCGCTTACTAGCCAGCACAGTCGTGCCCAGTTGGCCAACCAGCAAGAAACTGATAACGCTTTGTTGCAAGTGGTTACGCAGTCTCTTGCCCACTCCGAACAGCTGGAGCGGGACGTGCGCTTAACGGGGCGAGTGGTTGCACGTCAGTCAGTGTCGCTTGCCTTTGAACCCGCTGGCCGTGTTAGCGAGGTGTTGGCTGATAGGGGGAGTGCGGTTGAGCAGGGCGATGTGCTAGCGACACTGGATACCCGTCGTCTTGAAAGCCGTTTGGCAGAAGTGGCCGCACGCAGTGAGGAAGCCCGCGCCGGTCTGGCTTTTGCTCAGCGCCAAGAAGAGCGTGAAGCGCAGCTTAATCAAAGTAATTTTGCCAGCCGTACGACGTTGGACCAAGCACGCACGGATCGGCTCACGCTTCAAGCTCGCCTTGCGGCACTGGCGGCTGAACGAGACAGCCTTACTGCTGATCTTGAGGACAGCACGTTAAAAGCGCCCTTCGCTGGACGCGTTATTGAACGTCATGTCAGCGTTGGTAGTTTAGTGACGAGCGGTACCGCCGCGTTTGAGCTTATCGATGTTGAGCAACTGGAAGCGCATCTAGGATTGCCTGCTCGGTTAGCGTCGACGTTTACACCAGGCGAGACGGTCACACTCAACGTTAATCACCACGCTATTGGCGGTAAGGTGCGTGCTCGGCTACCCCATATTGACAGCGACAGTCGCACGCAGACGCTGGTTGTCTCGCTTGACGCCTCAAACAGCGCGGTGCCTGGTGACCTCGTTGAACTTAGCTACGCAGTGGTAGAGCCTGCCAGTGGCTATTGGGTGCCGCTAGATGCCTTACGTGCTGCCGAGCGAGGATTGTGGAACGTACTGGTGGCAGTGCCGCTGGAAGAGGGGCATTTTCGTGTGGCACGGGCGAGCGTGGAATTACTGCACACTGAAGGCGATCAAGCCTTTGTGCGCGGAACCCTTGAGCCAGGAATAAGGATAATTACTAGCGGCATTCACCGCATCACCCCTGGGCAGCAGGTCACCCTCAGCGAGGATATGGCTTATGCAGCGCATTGAGTGGTTATTTAATCGCCGTTTAGTGGCACTAACCTTGGGGTTGCTGGTTGTGGCTGGGCTATCGGCTATTCAAACGCTTCCTCGGGCAGAAGACCCTCATCTGATTGCGCGTATGGCTACCGTGCTTGCGCCGTTTCCTGGTGCTACGCCTGAGCAGGTTGAAGCGCTGGTAGCGCGGCCTATTGAAAACGAGTTGCGCACTATTTCAGAAATCCAAGTGCTTGAATCTACGTCGCGCCAGGGCATCGCTGTTATCAGTCTTGAATTAGAAGACGCGGTTATTGATGTCACCCCTGTGTGGAGCCGAGTACGAGATAAATTAGGCGATATCGCGCCAACCTTGCCAGCCGGTGTGCAAACACCAGAGCTGCTGGATGACCGCGGTTACGCCTTTAGCATGGTGGCTGCCCTGCGCTGGACACTAGATTCTTCGCCCAACCCACAGTTGATGGAGCGCTACGCCGAACGCCTAGAAGACCAGTTTAGGCGTGTTGCAGGCACGGAGTACACCCATCTGTTTGGTGTCGCAGGGGAGCAGGTCGAGGTCATGGTCGACCCCTTAGAGCTAAATGCGTTGGGGCTTTCCGTAGGCCAATTGGCCGCCGCCATTGAAGCAAGTGATGGCCGCCGCACGGCAGGCGAAGTGGTCACTCAAGGCCATCGGCTAACGGTCGGGCTGAGCGGTGAATTTGATACGTTGGACAGGTTGCGCGATGTCGACGTGGCTATCCGGCAGGGCCAAACGGTTAGGCTAGGTGAGATTGCCGAGCTGCGCCGCGGCGTGCAGGACCCGCCCGCCGCCATGGCGCTGCTTAACGGCGAACGAGCCGTGTTTGTGGGTGCCCGTATGGCTCCCGGCCAGCGTATTGATGTTTGGGTTGAACGGGCTCAGCAACAACTCATGGCGTTTGCTGACGAGCTGCCCGTGGGCCTTGATGTTGAAGTGGTGTTTGAACAAGCCAGTTACACCAATCAGCGCTTAAGCGATGTCGCTAGCAGCCTGCTGATAGGGTTAGTGCTGGTAGTGGCTATTCTGTTTTTAAGCATGGGCTGGCGCTCGGCGATCACCGTGGGGCTAGCGATTCCCGCCACGGCGCTGCTCACGTTGGCGTTTTTCAAGCCACTGGGTATTGATATCCACCAAATGAGCATTACCGGCATTATTGTGGCGCTGGGGTTAATGGTGGATAACGCCATTGTCATGACCAACGCCCTTCGTGAGCGCTTCTTGCAAGGGGACTCAGTGATTGCCGCGACCCGAGATGCCTTGCGCCATTTAGCCGTGCCGTTACTCGCCAGCACCCTGACGACCATTCTGGCGTTTATGCCAATTGTGCTAATGCCGGGGCCCGCCGGAGAGTTCGTAGGACCGCTAGCCATGGCCGTTATTGTAGCGCTGGTGAGTTCTTACTTGGTATCGCTGCTGTTAGTGCCAGCGCTCTCTCCGATGCTGCTGGCCAGCGTGGCGAAGAAACCGTCAGGCTCACAAGATAACGTGGTCAAGCGTGGTTTTCGGCGTGCCGTACGTAGCTCGCTGCGTCATCCGGTGGCTGCCATGATCATTACCTTATGCGTGCCTGTGAGTGGCATCGCGCTAATGCCAACGTTAGACGTCGCGTTTTTTCCACCGGCAGACCGTGACCAATTCCACATTGAAGTACGCTTGCCACCGGCTAGCAGCATCGCCAATACCGCTGCGTTGGCCGATGAAGCCGTAACCCTTATCCGAGAGCTGCCGGGCATCAAACGAGTATCTGCATTTATCGGCGAAAGCGCCCCGATGATGTACTACAACGTATTGACCAATGAGGATAACAACCCGGCGTTTTTACACTTGATTGTCGATGCCGAGTCGTTAGCGGTGACTAACCAGCGGGTGCCAATGCTGCAGCAAGTGCTTGATCAACACTTTCCGCAGGCGCAAAGCGTGGTGCGTAAGTATGAGCAGGGGCCTCCGTTTAAAGCACCGATTGAGCTACGGGTCTATGGCGATGACTTGGACATACTGTCATCGCTGGGGCTTGAACTCGCGAATCTAATGCATCAGTTGCCGCAGGTGACCCATGTGCGCGCAGGTATGCAGCGCGACCTGCCCAGGCTAACGCTGGATATCGACCAAACGGCGCTTCACGATGCAGGTTTAACGCCACAACGCCTAGCGGAACAGGTTGGTGCTGCACTGTCCGGCCAGTCTGCAGGCATGCTGCTGGAAGATACTCAGCAGCTCCCTGTTCGGGTACGGTATGTGGGTGAGTGGCGCACCGACGCTGAACAACTTGCCGCGCTGCGCTTAGTCAGCGATAGCGTCGCAGAGGGGTTGCCGCTAGCGGCAGTGGCGGAGGTATCGCTAACGCCAGCCTGGAGCGTGATTACTCGCCGTAATGCTGAACGGGTGCAGCTAGTACAAGGCTACTTGGTGGCCGATGCGCTGCCGGCAGTTTCCATGGCACAGCTAGAGGACGCGTTGCAGAACGCGCTCAATGCAGGAGAAATTCACCTCCCTTCTGGCTATCGCATTGAAACCGGTGGTGAGGCCGCCGAACGCAACGAAGCCGTGGGTAACCTGCTGGCCTCGGTGATACTGTTGGTGATTGCCATGGTGGCAACGGTCGTGCTGGCGTTTAATTCCTTTCGCCGCGCTGCCATTGTGTTTATTGCCGGTGCCCAGGCGATGGGCATGGGCATTGTAGCGCTGCTGCTCAGTGGTCATGCATTCGGTTTTGTCATTATTGTCGGCATTATGGGGCTTGTGGGTGTGGCGATTAATGCCACTATTATCATCATTGCTGCGTTTGACGACGATGAAGCGGCACGCCAAGGCGATATCGATGCCATGTTAGCGGTCATTAGCGGCCCCACTAGTCGTCATATTATCTCAACGACGATCACCACTTTTGCCGGATTAATTCCATTGATGATGGCGGCAGGTGGATTGTGGCCACCTTTCGCGCAAACCGTCGGATTTGGACTGCTTTTGGCAACGCTGGTGTCGTTTTTCTTTACTCCAGCGCTTTATCGGCTTTGGGTAGCAAGAGCAAACTCGTCTATCGGTAGCAAGCATGCGGTAGCGGGAAACGCAATCTGAGCATCCTTGCTAAGGTGGTGTGAGTTCTAGGCGACGATGCCCTTTACCTGGAGTGGCATCGTGCCTAGTCAACTACAGCTGTCGGCGCCAGCGATTCTCAATGGTGTCCAACTCTGTCGGGCCGTAATGCGCCTGCTGATGTGACCCGTAGTAGGCCCATAATTGATCGCCGTAATCGAAGTGCCACCACTCGCTAGGCAGGTTAGTGAAGCCTTGCTGTTGCATGGTGTGATACAGCAGGCGGCGATGATCGCGGGCGTTAACTTGCTGCGGCGTTAGCGTTTCCAGGCGCTCGAAATAGTCGCTATGAGAGGCAGGTATCGCTTCATCAAACAGCGTCCCCATATCCAGCGGCAGGCCATCGGCATCACATAGCGTGACATCGACGGCGCCGCCGGTGAGGTGTGGGCTGGGTGCTAATGGGTCGCGGCTGGGGACTGAGACAAACTCCCGTGTGCGCTCTAGTAGCTCCGCTTCACTGAGGTCGGGCTGATGATGTTGGATAGCTTCGTGCAGGGTATCAAATAAGTACTGCTGCACCCGCCATGGACGCCAGCCGTCGAGTACGATTAAACCGATCCCTTCGGGTAGGCTGCGTGCTGCGGCGAGTAGCGCCCGATAAACGCTTTCCCGAACGAAACACTCCGGTACCGCGCCGGGAATGCCCAGCCGAGCATAGGCGGGGAATACGCTGATCGGTGCGGGGGCGAGGCTCATTGGCACCAAGCGCTCACCGTTATCTTCAATAGATGTTCGGCGCAGCTGTTCCCAGTTTGGAGCTAGGTGGCTGGGTAGAGGCGGCAAGGCCTTCAATAGTGTGTTCAAAGGCATCATGTTATCCAAGCAAAGGATTATTCAAGAAGAGCACTATCCAAACTGTGTAGGAAGCCAAAGCGTTAGTGGCGGAAACAGGATGAGTAGAATAAGCACCGCAATCGCCGTCAGTACAAAGGGCCAAATGGTTCTGAACAGCGACACTATCTCAAGCCGACTGACCGCGGCGGCGACAAACACGCAGGCGCCCAGCGGCGGGGTGATTAACGCGATGGTAATGTTTAGCGTGATGATGACACCCAGGTGAATGGGGTCGATACCCGCCATCATCGCCACTGGCGCAAAGATAGGCGTCAGTAGCATCAACGCTGACACCTCTTCCATAAACATGCCCGTTATAAAGGTAATGGCACTTAGTAACAGTAGAATCAATACGGCGTTGTCTATGTAAGGAGATAACAGCGAGACAAATTGCGCGGGCACTTGCGCATAGGAGAGTAGCCAGCTAATCGTCGCTGAGGCGGCCATAATCAGAAAAATCGCCGAGGTTAAGCGTGCCGTATCGACGATAGCTTTCCAGCACTCTTTAAAACGCAATCCTCCCAACACGACCCCGCACAACGCGACATACAGCGCTGTTAATGCGCCTGACTCGGTCGGCGTAACGAAGCCAAGCACGATGCCAGCAACAATAATAAAAGGAGCAATAAGTGCAGGCAGAGCGGCTACGAAGGCTACGCCAAGTTGGCTGAGCGAGGGCAACTGGCCACTTTTGGGTAACCGATGGCGCCAGGCATACCAAGCGTTCATGCCCATAAAGGCAACCCCCAGCAGTAGCCCTGGCACAACGCCCGCCAGAAATAGATCACCGACTGAGGTGTTGGTCAATGAGGCGTAGAGGATCATAAAGATACTGGGTGGAATAATCGGGCCGATCAACGAGCTACCTGCGGTCAACCCTGCGGCAAAGGCTCGTGAGTAGCCCTCTTTCTCCATAGCAGGCACTAACAGCGACCCAAGTGCCGAGGTGTCCGCCACCGCTGAGCCATTAACACCCGCGAAGAATACGCTCGACACCACATTGACGTGACCCATGCCGCCCCGCAAATGCCCTACCATCAGGCGGGCGAGCCCCATCAAGCGTTCAGTTAAGCCGCTGACGTTCATCAGGTTGCCAGCGAAGATAAATAACGGAATCGCCATCAAGGAGAATACATTGATACCACCAAAGAATTGTTGGGGCAGCATGCGTGGAATCATTGAGGGGTCGACAAACAAAAAGCCGACTATTGCGGTGGTAAGCAGGGCGATAAACAGAGGAAGCCCAAGCAAGACATGGCCCAGGAAAACAACCAGCATAGTGACAATCATAGGTCGTCCTCGATGGTCTTGAGTGGCGCAGGGCCATAGAGAAGCACATGCCAAGCTAGTAGCAAAAAGCCAATAGGTAGCGAGAGCAGTGGCACCGTGCGGCTAATGCCGAGCCCAGAGGTGGTAAACATGCTGACCGATAGCGCATAGCGATAGCTAACCCATGCACCCCCCGCTGCAATTAGCAAGGTGAGTAGCCATTGGTACACGTTGAGCAAGCGAGCAAAGGGGGCGGGCAGCCGCTTCTCTAACAGGCCAACGCGCATATGTCCTCCTTCAGACCAGACAGCGCCCGCCGCGAGCATCACGGTGGCGATGATCAAGAAACGTGAAAGCTCATCTGTCCAGATAGGCGCGCCACCAGCGATGTAGCGTGCAAACACCCCAAACAGAATGGCCGCAACATTGAGCGATAACAGTGCGCCCGCCAGGGTTAAGGTAACAGGGCGGCTGATCGCTAAAAGATGGGATCGAAGCGTATTAAACATGGCAGCCTTCCATGAAGCACAGAAACGTTAAGCACTTGAACATTAAGTACTTGGGTCTTAAGTACTTGGGTCTTAAGTACTTGGGTCTTAAGTACTGGAGTATTAAGTACTGGAAATAGGGGGCCAGCATGATGCCAGCCCCTGTTGTTAACAGCCGTTAGTCAAGCAGTTCACTCATGCCTGCATCTTCCAACGCCATATCGATCCAGCGCTGCTCGATATCACGCTCACCGAGCCACTCAAGGTAGGCAGGCTGGCCGATTTCACGGAAAGCGGCTAGCTCTTCTTCAGAGGGGCGAATGACTTCCATGCCTTGCTCTTCCAAATAGGCGATACGCGCCTCTACTTGCTCCTCATTGTGCTCACGGGCATTGTGATTAGCTTCGGAGACGGCTTCCATAAAGGCGCTGCGAAGCTCATCATCCCAACCCGCGATCATGTCACTGTTGCCTACCAGGAACTGGTCGGAGTACTGGATATTGGCAAGGGTCAGGTAGTCCTGCACTTCGTAAAGGCTGCCCAAGATGATATACATCGGCGGGTTCATTTGGCCGTTTGCCACCCCGGTGCGCAGTGCCATATAGGTCTCTGTCCAGGGGATGGGAGTGCCGGAGGCGCCGAAGGCTTCATAGAGAGCGACCTGGCTAGGATCCATAGCGCGGAAGCGGAGTCCTTCGAAGTCGTCAGGGTGACTGATCGGCCTTTCGTTATTGGTGAACGCCAAAAAGCCGCCCTCTTCCACAACGGCTAGCATATCGATACCGGCACGCTCCTGCAGAGCGTTGCTGACTTCCTGCCAATACTCCCCCTCATCGAAGAAAGTGTGGGCTGCAGAAAAATCGTCGAACAGAAACGGAATAGCGCTAACGAAGATTTCATCAACCAGCGGAGAAACACCCGCAAATGACGCCACATTGAGCATGGGCGTATTCATGGTTTGTTCCATGCGTTCCTCTTCTTCGCCGAGCATGCTATTCGGATAGAGCTCAAGCTGGATCTCACCGTCAGTTTTTTCGTCTACCAACGCTTTAAGATTCTCTGCAAAGACGTGGACAGCATTCTTTTCCGGGTCTGGGGCACCGTTGTAACTTAGATTAATCGTAGTTGCTGCAAGCGCGTTCCCTGCCATCAAAGCAGAGCCTACTAGGCACGCGGAAATAAGCTGTTTAGGCGCAAAGTAGTAGGGCAGTTTTGCTGGGTACATAGTCAGTCTCCTGGTTTATTGTCGTGAGCTACGGGGCGCTATGGGCGCGTTATTAGATTTATAAGGAGTGCCTACTAGAAGACTATGTATTGAGGTGTTGACTATGCAATACCTAAACTGTGGCTTTTATTGCAACAGTCGTGGTGCATCGGCGGAGAAAAAGCGCATGCCTTTGTGTAAGTGATTGATGCAAGTGATTGAGGCGACTGGGAGTTCCTGTCCTTTCAGGCTAACAATTTGTGCCCGCGTACCGTTCATCACCGGGTACTGCATGGGGAGTGTGAAGATCTCACCGCGCTCAATCTCATCCGCTACGGTGAGTTCGGGCATAAACGTAACGCCGATGCCTGAGCGGACGAAGTTCTTTAACACCGAAACAGAGTTTGTATGCAGGCGTGCTTCAAGATGAATACGCTCCTGGTGAGCCACCATATTAACCATTTGCCGCATACCAAAAGGATTGTCCATTAACGCCAGAGGCCACTCCTTTAAGTCATGCAGCGTTACCGGGCGGTTAAGATCACTTAGTGGGTGATTGGGGGGGACAATGACATCGAGCGGCTGGCGCGTTTCCACGTGGCAGAAAAGTTGCGGGTCTACCGGCGGTGCATAGAGTAGCGCTATATCCACCTCGCGATCGTGGAGTAACGACATCGCTTCATTAACACCCGCCATGCGGATTTCAACTTTGATACCGTCAAACGCTGACATAAAAGTGCCTAACGGTGCGGCGATCAGGTCAGCAATAAACCCTTCTCCCACGGCAATGCGAACTTCCCCTTTCGCTAGACTTTGAAGTGCCATTAGTTGGGAGAGCACCGCTTCTTCTGAAGCGCGCTGGGCATGAAAATGGTGCACCAGTAGCTGGCCCGCTGCGGTGGCACGCATCCCTCTTCCGTGCCGCTCGCATAGCTGGGTATCCAGTTCTTCTTCTAATGCTTTTAGTTGGCGGCTAACGGCAGAGGCATCGACATTCAAGTGGGCGGCGGCACGCCTGAGCGAGCCGCGCCGAATCACTTCATTGAGGTAGGTTAATGCACGCTGGTTAAGCATAAAACACGCCTATGTTGGGGTGTTCTATATCTTACCGGAAGCCTGCCCGGACTTGTCATGGTTGGAACTAGCTAAGCGGTTGGGGGGCTGGCTCGCGGAGGATATTTTTCTCTTCCACCGCGTCCGCCAGTATTTCGGCGGTAATGGCTGACAGTGTCCAGCCTAGGTGGCCGTGGCCGGTGTTATAGAAAACAGTGGGTAAACGGCCAGGCCCAACTTTGGGCAGCATATTAGGTAGCATTGGGCGCAGGCCAGCCCAGGGCACTACGCGTTGGGTGCTCACGCCAGGAAAGCACTCTTCTACCCAGCGAATCAGCGGTTGAATGCGGTCGTTGCGTATATCGCGATTCGCGCCGTTAAATTCAGCGGTGCCAGCCACGCGGAAGCGGTCGTGCCCCAAACGGCTGGTCACCAATTTGGTTTCATCATCTAGCAGGCTGACGGTTGGCGCGGCTTGCTGAGAGGCCTCGTCATCTAGCTGTACGGTGATGGAGTAGCCTTTTACGGGATAGATATTAACGCGATCGCCTAATTTGGTGGCAATGGCGCGGCTACCGGTCCCCGCACAAACTACTACGCTGTCAAAGCGTTGGCTCATGCTGTTGTTATCTACCGTGGCGCTTACCCAAACCCCATTCTCGTCAGCGCCAATATCGTCAATGTGGTGGCCATAGTTAAGCTGCACCCCACGTTTGGCGGCTGCTTTGGCGAGGCCGTTGGTATATTTATGGATATCGCCAGTGGCGTCGCTTTCGGTATAGAAACCGCCATAGTAACTACCTGCCAGGGTTGGCTCGATGGCGCGTATTTCATCCGGCGTGACCGATCTACGTTCAAGGCCGCCTTTCGCTAGCAACTGCGACACGCGTGCGGCGTGATCAAAGCCAGCTTTATCTCGGTAGATATGCAAAATGCCCTGCTGTTTAAGATCGAAATCGATCTGCTCGTCTTTCGCCCACTGGAATAAGTGTTCCCGGGCAGCAATCGCTAACCGAGTGGTTTCCGTGGTGTTGTCGGCATACCGGGGGATGGCGGCGATGAACTCTGCAAACCAGCTGAGTTTGTGCCAACTAGGGCGAGGGTTGACCAGGAGCGGCGCGTCGTTTTTTAGCATCCAGCGCAGGCCTTTAAGCACTGTCGGCCAGTGGTTCCACACTTCAGCATTCGAGGCCGACAGCTGCCCGCCGTTGGCAAAAGATGTTTCCATCGCCGCATAGCGATGTTTTTCAAAAACAGTCACGTCAAAGCCGCGCTTTGCCAGGGCATAAGCACTTGTAATACCGGTGATCCCACCGCCAATAATAGCAATGCGTTGCATAAGTCTCTCCAGATTGTATGAGCGTCAAGCGATACCCCTAGCAACATTGGCTAGGCGTACCCCTTCCGTCATGGAACCTGAGAGATTCACGCATCTATTGAAGCGCTTGCTCCTTCGGTGGGCTGAGTGACGCAGTCATCAACCGCTCTTCGGAAAGTGTTAGTAATTACTGTTCTAGTAAATACCGTAACAATAGCGGTCCGGTGGCCTGAGAGTTTCCGGGGTCGTTGCTCCTTCGGCGCTGGTGGCTAGCACCAGTCTCTCCCGCTATTGCGTTCACAACGTTGTAACGCGTCAGTCGAAAAAGTGAAATAGGGTAAACGTCTTAAGGGTGAGGCGTAAAAGGGAAGGAAGCGCTGCTTAATTGGCGCGCTATGCAATAGCGTGGTTTTAACTGACAATATCGAAAACTTTTTAGCGATGGACGAGACGCATGCAGGCAAACGGATTTTTTGATGGTGTAGGCGAAGCGATTGGCGATGCTATTCGCGTGGTGGTGGAGTTTTTATTGGGCTTCTTCACTAACTTTTTCGGCGCGTTTGATGACTTCATTGATGGCCTTACCCGCTCCCTGGGTATCAATGCGTCGTTCTTTAGCATTCTGGTGTTGGTAATTGGCTTGTGGCTGTTATGGCGCGGCTTTCGAGCGCTGCTGCGAGGCTCCCTGCTAGGAGCCATCGTGCGTATTGTGCTGGCGCTGTTTATCCTGTCGTGGCTAATGATGTAGGCCTGCGTCCCCCCATCCCTGCTTGCATGATGCCGCTGGCTAATACCAGTGCGCATCCGGCAAGCTGCAGTGGCAAAAGCGTTTCACCGAATAAGCTCCAGCCAAAGATCACCACTGCCACCGGCTCGCAGTAAGCCAGGGTTCCATACAGGGCGGTGGGCAGTCGGTTAATCGCCATCACGGCACACAGTAACGCTAAAAAACCGGGTAAGAAGCCGGCTACTAACAGCCAAGGCCATTGCCAAGCCGCGGCGGTTAGCCCTTCGGGCTGCCAAAGAGCAAACGGTAATATGACCAGCGCACCTACTAGCAACTGCCAAAACGCGCAGACCCTACTGTCTAAATGACTTGGCAAACGACGGTTAGTGAGCATAAAGCCGCTATAGGCAAACATGGCGGCTAAGGCATAGCCCATCCCAATAATGTCTTGGTGATCATCAAGGTTCAAACGAAACTCTTGCATCATCGCGAACCCAAACAGCGCCAAGCCAATCAATCCAATTTGTTCAGTGGTAAGGCGTTCACCATAGAGGGAGTGAGCTGCCACGGCGGCGATAATTGGTGCTAGGTAGATCATCAAAATAGCGTTGGCCATCTGGGTGTAGTTCATGGCCTGAACGTAAAAGAGGATAAATGACGCCAGAAGTACGCCGCTGATGACTACCTGCCGTCCAGGCAGTGCGTTGAGTGCGGCGTGGCGTTTTGTCAGCACTAAATACGCCAGCAGAAACGTCGCCCCAAGGCCTAAACGATAAAACGTAATGCTTTCGGCATTTAGCCCGGTAATACGCGAAATAACGCCGATGGTTGCCATACCGACAGCTGCCACCACGGCAAGCAATAAACTAGAAGGGGGGACGTTTAACGGGGTACTGCTGGCGTTAGACATTAGCTGCTTTGTCATCCTGGAAGTGTGTTTGAGAATGTGTTTGAAAGTGGGTTTAAGGACGTTTTTTAACGCGTTCTTGAAAGTGCTTCATCAGCGTATGACGGATTGTCATTTGCTTATCTGGTGCATTTTGCCATCATCTGCACTCTTTTTGTGCAGAGAGAGTGCAATGAAAGCCTATCTTGGCAAGATGCGAGGAGAACCAACGCCGCGGCCCCGCGTCGGCTGGAAAGATGCCTGCTGGTCGTGGCTGGGCGCTTTTACTGGCATGGCCGTTATATGCTGGCTAAGCTCTGCTTGGCTCTCGCAGCAGTTATTAATCGTGGGCTCCTTTGGGGCAACGTCGGTATTGATTTATGCAGCGCCTGAAAGCCCGTTCGCCCAGCCAAGCCATGTACTGTTTGGCAGTGTTTTGTCGGCGCTGGTGGGGGTGGGGTGCTACCAACTGCTGGGCGCGACGCCTATCTCGATGGCACTAGCGGTGTCGCTTTCCATACTGGTGATGCAACTGACACACACCGTACATCCACCGGGGGCTGCCGCTGCGCTGATTGCAGTAGCCGGTGGGGCGAGTGTCCACAAGTTAGGTTGGTGGTATCCGCTGATCCCCATTGGTGCCGGGTGCGTGGTAATGCTGGTAGTGGCCATTTTGGTGAATAATTTAGCGCGCCACCGCCGTTATCCACGTTATTGGTAGCGGTGTAGCTGCTCCTCAATGGCGAAAACGTGCGCATCGTCTGTGCCTAATTCGCGTAACGCCTGGGCTAAGTTCAGTAAGTAAGCTTTATTCGAGCCGCTCGGGCCATGGGAATGGGCAATTTGGTGTGCAATATCATCCAACGATGCCTCGCCCAGAAAGGCTGGGTTATCTTCAGTAGCTAAGTAAATTAGTCCTTCCGTTGTTGCCTTTGCCGCCTGCACATTGCCACGCTGCGCTAGAAAAGTGAGCGGCACTTTTTCACGCAGGTAGCCGTTCTTTTCACGTACATCCAGCGGTGCCAGCACGTCGGGTGTAATGCGGTACGCCATGCCGTGACATACTTCTCCTTGGGCACGAATCAGCGTAGCGACGCGCCCCGGTGCGTCCGGCGTGCCACGATGATCGTGAGAGCCTTGCCAAAAACGTCGCGCCCAGCCGGTAATGTAGGCGGGCTGTCGTTCCAAGTAGGCAAAGTCGGCCTTCCAGATCAGCGAGCCATAACCAAAAAGCCAGATATCGGTATGGCCATCGAAGAAGTTTCTTTGCTGGTTCAGGGCGGTAGTATCAAACATTGCTATCAAGCATCATGAGCACGGCGTATGGGGTAAAGTGCCTATCTTATCATGCCTTTATTGATGACTTCCTTGACCATCTCCGGAGACCGACATGCGCGCTATTTTTCTCGTCGATAACGGCTCATTACGGCCCCAGGCAACCCACAACCTGCGCCGCGTGGCATCTGCGCTCAGCCAGCAGTTAGGGGAAACCGTGCAGGCGGCTTCCTTGCTGCACTCTAATAAAATTCCTCCCGAAGAGGTCGACGGCATCCCCGCGATGACTCTGGGCCCGGCTGCTGAGCGCAGTGCCGAGAATGGGGCGACAGAGATCATTGTGCTGCCGTTCTTCTTTGGCCCAAGCAAAGCACTGACGGGCTACTTGCCAGAGCGCATGGCCGCACTGCAGGCGCGTTTTCCCCAGGTGAGCGTTCGTGTGGCCCAGCCGCTGGTGGATGAGCGGGGCAATAATGACCTGCGCTTGGCCAAACTGCTGGCCGACAACGTGCGCGATAAGCATCAAGCGGGGACGACGCCGCATGTAGCGCTGGTCGATCACGGTAGCCCGATTCCTGAAGTGACCGCCGTGCGCAACCGCTTGGCGGGACAGCTTAGTGTACTGCTTGGTGATGACGTGGCCTGTGTGGCGGCTGCCTCGATGGAGCGCCGTGAAGGTGACGAGTATCGCTTTAACGAGCCGCTTTTAGAACATTTGCTGGATACGCCGGAGTTCCAAACAGGCCCGGTCATCTTAGCGATGCTGTTTCTCTCGCCTGGGCGTCATGCGGGGGAAGGTGGCGATATCGCCGAGATTTGTGCCGCCGCGGAACAGCGCCATCCAGGTTTGAGTGTGACGACCACCGCGCTGGTTGGCGAGCACCCTGACATCGTCGCGATACTGCACGCACGGCTGCGCCAAGCACTTGATGGTGAACGCTTTCTACTCGAACTTCCGGCTACGCTAGACAATGCGCACTAGGGAGGAGGTGTAACGCTGCCCAAAGGCGCGTAGAATCGCGAGCTTTTGAATGCGCAATTACACTGTTAACCAGGGCTCACATCTTGATCGCAACCGCCAATATCACCATGCAGTTTGGGGCCAAGCCCCTGTTTGAAAATGTCTCCGTCAAATTTAATAACGGCAATCGCTACGGTTTGATTGGCGCCAATGGTTGCGGTAAATCCACCTTTATGAAGATTTTAGGTGGCGAGCTTGAGCCTTCGTCCGGCCAGGTCATGCTGGATAGCAGCACGCGGCTGGGTAAGCTACGCCAGGATCAGTTCGCCTATGAGAACGAGCGAGTCATTGACACCGTCATCATGGGGAACGCTGAACTGTGGAAAGTGGCCGCCGAGCGCGAACGGATCTACTCCCTGGCAGAAATGAGTGAAGCGGATGGCATGGCGGTGGCCGACTTGGAAGTACGCTTTGCTGAGCTTGACGGCTATACCGCTGAGTCTCGCGCCGGGGAGTTACTGTTGGGGCTAGGTATTCCCATTGAACAGCACACCGGCCCGATGAGTGAAGTTGCTCCCGGCTGGAAACTGCGTGTGCTGCTGGCCCAGGCACTGTTTTCCGACCCGGATGTGCTGCTGCTCGATGAGCCGACTAACCACCTGGATATCAATACTATCCGCTGGCTGGAAGATATTCTCAAAGCGCGCAGCAGTACCATGATTATCATCTCCCACGACCGCCACTTCCTGAACAGCGTGTGCACGCACATGGCGGATCTGGATTACGGGGAAATTACCCTGTTCCCCGGTAACTACGACGACTACATGACAGCCGCCACTGCTGCCCGTGAGCGCCAGCACTCGGATAACGCCAAGAAAAAAGCCCAAATTGCCGAGCTTCAGCAGTTTGTTAGCCGCTTCTCGGCCAACGCCTCCAAAGCCAAACAGGCCACTTCACGGGCGCGCCAGATCGACAAAATCAAGCTGGAAGATATCAAGCCTTCGAGTCGGGTTAGTCCGTTTATCCGCTTTGAGCAGAATAAAAAGATTCACCGCAATGCCGTAAATGTAGATGCAATTACCAAAGGCTACGACGATGAGAAGCCGCTCTTCGAGCGTTTCTCGATGACCGTAGAAGCGGGTGAGCGCATTGCTATTATCGGCCCCAACGGCATTGGTAAAACCACCCTGCTGAAAACCCTGGCGGGTGATTTGCACCCCGATGCCGGTGAAGTGAAGTGGACCGATGCAGCGGAAGTTGGCATGTTCGGCCAAGATCACACCGACGACTTTCCTGTTGATGCCACGCTCTTCGAGTGGATGAGCCAGTGGACCAAAGGCGGTGAGCAGGTGGTGCGCGGCGCGTTGGGCCGGATGCTGTTTTCCAGCGACGATATTGGTAAATCGGTGAAGGTCATTTCCGGTGGCGAGCAGGGGCGCATGCTGTTTGGCAAGCTAACGCTCACCAACCCGAACGTGCTGCTAATGGATGAGCCGACCAACCACCTGGATATGGAATCGATTGAGGCGCTGAACTTAGCGCTGGAGAACTACCCAGGCACGCTGATATTTGTCAGCCACGACCGCGAGTTTGTTTCCTCGCTGGCCACGCGCATTATTGATATGCAGCCCGAGGGCCTTGTCGACTTTAGCGGCAGCTACGACGACTACCTGCGTAGCCAAGGCGTTGTTTGATCGCTAGCCAGGTCAACCAATAATGTGTGCGTAAGTCGACTCGGAGGCGGGTTGCTGCTCGGCATCGAGTAAGTTGCCGCTAAAGGCATCGTTTAACTCTTTAGCGAGCTCTACATAAACGTACATCTGCTGATTGCGACGTTTATGTAGTGGCGGCTTAACCAGCAAGCTAATCCCACGAATGGGTTCGTGGGTTTCGCCTTGAAGTAGGTCGGGCATTTCTCCAGGTGGAAAGGCGTTGGCGATCGTGATTGGGTTCGAGGGTTGTTTGCCTTTGATAAAGAAAACCTTTTTGACTGCATCATAGCTGGCTTCTTTTCCCCGTAGCCACTCGGCCAGGCGTTCGTCTGTCGTCGAATCGGGATGAGAAAAAATGACAAATAGAGAGTGCTGCTTTACTTTCGCTGTGCGCTTGGTGGGCACCGGTTCTTCTGGTTCAGGGGAGGAAGTCTGTGGTTCTGCTTTGGGTGCTGGCGGCGTGGCGGCCTTTGCTTTGGCGCGGCGTTGTTTGGGAAGAACCACGTAAACGAAAATAGCCGCAGCCACGACCCCCAGCACTAATGAAGCAACAGCGAGTAAGAACGGAAGTGAAGTGATATCCATCTCATTGAGTCCTATCTGTCGGCGCTTAGGCCCTATTATTTAGTCGTAAAATAGCGGCATTCAGTGTTAACGCAAGCGCCACCCAAAGCCAGTAAGGCACCATCAACCAAGCAGCTAACAGGCTCACATTAGCAAATAGCACTATGGCTAGTGTAATTAATCCCAACAGGAGCACGATATCTGCCAGCGCTGTGGTGATCTGCTTTCGCCCAAAGAACAGCCATGACCACGCCGCATTGGCCAGTAATTGCAGGCCATATACGACCAGACCGGCGGCGCGAAACGGAGAGTCATCGGCCATATAAATGCGCCACGCCGCAATGGCCATCAATAAATAAAGGATGCCCCAGGCGATCGGGAAGGCGATATCAGGTGGTGTCCAGCTGGGTTTGCGCAGTTTGCGATACCAGTCATCAGGGCGGAAACGTGCTCCCGTGGTGGCAGTAAGGCCAACAAGCAGGAGTGACACCAGCAGGGCGAACAGCGAACCGAACATGACTCACCAGTATGTGAAAACGATAGAATCAATAGCCTAGCAGCGTTTTGACGCGTTCAGACATAAAAAAAGCACCACCTAAGTGATGCTTTTCGTTCATAAGGGTTCCGGCTTAACAAGAAATCTAGCCAATACGATCGTAGCCGTTATCCATAAACGGATAATCGGTGTAGCCCTTTTCATCACCGCCGTAGAACGTTTCATGGTTCGGCTCGGTAAGGGGGGCATTCACTCGGAAGCGTTCCGGCAGGTCGGGGTTAGCGATATAAGGGCGGCCAAAGGCTACGGCATCGGCGGTGTTTTGATTAATGCGTGACTCCGCGCGTTCTGCGTCGTAGTTGCCGCAATAAATCAGGCTGCCATTAAAGCGCTCGCGCATTTGCTCACGAAAGCCATCAGGGAAAGTGATATCGCCACCGATCCAGTTAGGCTCGTTTAAATGCAAATAGGCTAAGCCGCGTTTGGACAGCTGCTCTGCCAGATAGAAGGCCATGGCTTCTGGCTCATCATCAGTCAGACCGAACAGTTCGATAAAGGGCGTCAAGCGAATGCCCACGCGCTGTGCACCGAACACTTCAACTACCGCATCGACCACCTCTAGCGGGAAGCGCGCGCGGTTTTCCAACGAGCCGCCGTACTGGTCGGTGCGCTGATTGGTACCGGTCGCCAGGAACTGGTTAAGCAGGTAAGCGTTAGCCGCGTGGACTTCCACCATGTCGAAGCCTGCGCGTTTGGCACGAACAGCCGCTTGGCGGTAGTCATCAACAATGCCGGGGATCTCATCGGTTTCCAGTGCCCGAGGCGTGCTAGTGGGGTGCTGACCAGCAGTGCCGTCTTCAAATTCAACAAAGCACTGAGCGCCTTCGCCTTTTAGCGCGCTAGGGGCAACAGGCTGTTGTCCATCTGGTTGCACCATTTCATGGGACACGCGCCCAACGTGCCACAGCTGCAGCGCGATACGGCCACCTTTGGCATGCACCGCACCCACCACGCCTTTCCAGCCCGCTTCTTGTTCATCCGTCCAAATGCCAGGTGTATACACATAACCCTTGGCTGTGGGGGAGATGTTGGTTGCTTCACTAATAATCAGACCTGCGCCTGCCCGCTGGCCGTAATAGGCTTCCTGCAGGGTGCCTGGCACGCTGTCTGGAGTGCGCGAGCGTGTCAGGGGAGCCATGATGACTCGGTTTGGAATCGACAAACTACCTAACTGAAGAGGGGTGAAAAGCGCTTCATACGCCATGAACGGACTCCTTTTGGAAGCGGTCAATTAAATCGTGGCGAACAGAATAGACCAGTTTACTAGTAAATGCTAACTCAGTAATTGCCAGCCGCTATGACGCAGTCATGGGATAAGGTTTTTGAAGGAAAAACAAACCCCCGGCAACGCAATAAACCGGAGTATAGGTAAAGGGTTGCTTAGGCTCTCTGCCAAGGCCAGCGGCGCTTGGCTGGCGTATTGATTTGTTCAATAGCGTTGGTCAGCGCCAGCATGATGGTGCTTAACTGGCGGTGGCAAACGGCGCTGCTCAGCACGCCGGGGCACTGCTTGAGGAGTAAGTCACACTGCTGTGAGGCAATGAATATTTGCTCGGTGACGGGAGGGGCGAAGAGCGGCTTCGCTTGCTGGCTGCAGCGGGTTAGTTCCCGTGACAGTAGGGTGAGCATGCTGGTGTCTAGCCAGCAGGGCAGCGGGTCGTCTAGCCGACCGGCAATCGAGTGTTGCACTGCTTCGAAAGAGGTGCGTAAAAAAATCAACGTTTGGCGAAGCTGACGCTGCTCACTAGTCATGGTACTTATCCATAGTGCTTACTCTTAGTACTTATCCATAGAACTTACTCATAGAGCTCATTCATAGTACTTATCGTTACCTCAACTGATCGTCACCTCAGATAAATGAGATCATGAAAAGATAGTGTTTCTCATTTGCATCTTTAGTGACGATAGCGCTGGTTAATCGTACTGTCAATCTTGGGCTATAAGTGTGGTTCTCTATTCGCTACTTATCCATTGCCTGATAAAGCTGCCAGTTGTTGTTAGTGAGTGGCTCGGCGCCGTGTTGAGTGACCACCACGGTATCACTGATCCCTACGCCCCACTGGCCAGGAACGCGAAGGCAGAGCGGTAAGTGGAAGACCATGTTCTCTTCGAAGGGACGATGTAGGCCTTGGGCAATATAGCCGGTGCCTTCAACCCAACTAGGAGGGAACTGCGCACCCACCGCGTAGCCAAACACCCCCGAGAAGAACAGTTGATCACGGGTAGGTGCCAGCAATGCATCCGCTGCCTTCGCGGCATCATCAAAGGTGTGGCCTGGTTTCATATGACTGCACAGGGTCTCGAACAGCGAGCGGCACAAGTCGCGGGTGGCGGTTAATTCAGCACGAGGTTTTCCAGTCACGGCAGTGCGCATCATCGGCGCGGTATAGCGCTGGTAAGCGGCACCGAATTCTAAAAATATCGGTTCATTGGGCTGTATGACGCGGCGCTTATGATTAACGTGAATCACCCCGATGCGGTGCCCGCTGGTCACGATAGGCTGCAAGCTCATGAACTCGCTGCCGTTCTCTAGCAGTGCTTTAGCACCGATGGCCGCAATATCGTTATCAGTCATGCCAGTGCGAATAGCGGCCATCGCAGCCTCTAAACCTGCCGCAGTGATTCGTGCACTTTCGCTGAGCATTTCAATTTCGGCGCTACTTTTAACAATGCGAATCGTATCGAGCAGGTCGCCTGCTTCACAGAAGCGCTCTTTACCCACCGAGCGGGCCAGCGCATCCATCACGCCCACTCGTAAACCGCTGCTCCAGCCATCAATGCCAATTTGCTTGCAAGAAGTGAGTAAGTCCGCGAGCGGCGTGATGATCTCATCCAGGTTTTCCCATCGGTAACCAATGATTTCGTCGACACGGGCGGTGACCACTGCCGCTCCTGTTTCAATGGATGCCACCTGCAGTACCAGCTGTGTAGGTGTGCACACTAAGCAGGCGTGTACCGATACCTCGAAGGTGTGATAGCCGGTTAAGTAGTTAATGTCGGCAGGGTCGGTGAGCAGTAATGCATCTAGCCCGCGTTGTGTCATTGCATGGCGCACTTTGTCTAGGCGCGTTTGGTATTCGGCAGGCGCAAAGGGCAGCTCACTTTGGGCAAGCGTCTCGGCAAGGGCGGTGCGGTAGTGTTGATAATCCATAGCGGTCTCCGGTGGGGGCTATGGTGAGTATAGGCAGCTGCTCTAGCGTTACGCTGCTATGGTTATCAACGCTAGCAATAGCAGCGAGTTGTGCCTCAATCGTACCCGGTAATAAGGCGCAAACAGGAAGCACGTGGCCTCGCCCTCAATGGGGGCGGTGCATAAAAACGTGTGGTGACTGTTTTCAGCGTGATGAACGTGTGTTTTATGCCCGAGTGTTGCTTTTTTAATAACATTTATCTTATGGAAAAAGGCGCTGTTCGCCTCTGTAAGCCCATTGAATGCTGTTGCTTGCGCATTTGTACGTCGGTCTATATGATCGAGTTGGTTAAAATAATCAACAAAAGGAAGGTGGCAAATGCAACCTCAAGCGTCTTCTGGTCATGTCGCGTCTTACTACGCGGCATCGTCAAACTCCACATCTCAAAGGCCCATGCTGGAGGGCGATGTTGAATGTGATGTCTGTGTCGTGGGGGCTGGCTTTACGGGCATCTCTGCAGCACTACATTTGGCGGAGCGTGGTCATCGGGTAGTGGTGCTGGAAAGCGTGGCGATTGGCTTTGGGGCGTCCGGGCGCAACGGTGGCCAGATCGTTAATAGCTATAGCCGTGATATGGATGTTATTGAGAAACAAAACGGCGCTGAAACCGCTCGGGCGCTGGGTGCAATGGCATTTGAGGGTAACCAGATTATCCGTCAGCGCATTGAAAAGTATCAGATCGACTGCGACCTAAAAGAAGGCAACTTGTTTGCTGCTTGTAACAAGAAACAGTGGGAAGGCTTAAAGGAGCAAAAAGCTTTATGGGAGCGCTACGGCCATCAGAAACTTGAGCTGTTGGAAGGTGAAGAGGTCAGACGAGAAATAGGCAGCGATCGTTATGTGGGTGCGTTGGTGGATCACTCTGGTGGGCATCTTCATCCTCTCAATTTAGTGTTGGGGCAGGCGGCAGCGTTGGAGTCGTTAGGTGGTAAGATTTTTGAGCACTCCCCCGTGACTCGCGTGGAGCACGGTGAACCGGTGACGCTGCATACCCCCAAGGGGCGCGTGACCGCTCAACGGGTCGTTATGGCTGGCAATGCCTATTTGCAAGGGTTGCTACCCAAGCTGGAAAGCAAGGCGATGCCGTGCGGCACCCAGATCATTACCACTGAGCCGCTGTCTGCAGAGTTAGCAGCACGATTACTACCTAACGATAAAGCGGTAGAGGATTGTAATTATCTCTTGGATTACTACCGCCTGACCGCCGATAACCGTTTGCTATATGGCGGCGGAGTGAACTATGGCGGGCAGGAGTCCGCCAGTATTGAGGCAGCTATTCGACCGAAAATGCTGGCTACTTTTCCTGAGCTTGGCGATGTCCGCGTCGATTACGCCTGGAGCGGTAACTTTTTGCTGACACTCAACCGCCTGCCGCAGTTTGGCCGCATTAATAGCAACGTTTACTACGCCCAGGGGTACTCTGGCCACGGGGTAACGTGCTCTCATCTGGCTGGCAAGTTAGTGGCAGAAACGATTAGCGGTGAAGAGACGCGTTTTGAAGCTTTTGCACAGATTTCCCACCTGCCAATGCCCGGCGGACGGTTGTTACGTGTTCCGCTTTCCGCGATGGGAGCGTGGTTCTACGCCATGCGTGACCGGCTGGCTGTTTAGCGCTGATTAGTTTGATGATTGCTTGGAAGCTGGCTGGCGAATACGTTCGTCAGCCCGTTTTTATTTGCCACGGATGCTCACGGATAACACGGCATAAAAAGCTAATAGAAGGACGGGGATAGCAGCATAAGACAGGCAGAAGCAATAAGAGAGACGCCGAGCAGCGCCTCTCTCTATTCTATTGGTGGGTTCTATTGGTGGTTTATCAGCTTATACGTGGCGCAGGTACCAGTCATACTCCATGGCGCTAACTTCGCGCATGGTTTCGGCGCGCTCTGCTTGGCGGTTGGCAATGAACACTTCAATAAAGTCTTCGCCAAGCTGTTCGCCAAGTACGTGGTTGTTGCTCAACAGATGCAGCGCTTGGGTCCAGCTGTTAGTTAGCTGAGGTGCGATTTGATCATAGGCGTTGCCGACGATTGGCTCCGCAGGTGTAATCTGCTGAGTTAGGCCATGTTGGATAGAGGCCAGTACGGTGGCCAGTAACAGGTAGGGATTAACATCGGCACCCGCCACACGGTGTTCTATGCGCCGCGCTTCTTTTGGCCCAGCGGGGACGCGTATGGCCACAGAGCGGTTATCGTATCCCCAGGTAGGTGCCATGGGCACATAGAGTCCTTCCTGAAAACGGCGGAACGAGTTGAGGTTGGGAGCCAGCAGTGCCATGGAGTCTGGCATCAGCTCCAGCAGTCCTCCTACGGCGTGTTGCAGTGCGGTGCTCTCCAGCGGATCGTCGCCGTTTTCGGCAAAGATATTGTGTCCGTTGCTATCTACCAAGCTGACGTGAACATGGGTGCCGCTACCCGCTTCTAAGCCGTAAGGCTTAGCCATAAAGGTAGCTTCAAAGCCGTGCTTTAATGCCACGCCCTTGATCAATCGCTTGAGTAGTACCGAGTGGTCGCAGGCGCTTAACGCATCATCTGTGTGAATCAGGTTGGCTTCAAACTGGCCGGGTGCACACTCTTTCAATACCGTATCCAGCGGCAAGCCTTGCGCCTGGGCGGCACTCTGCAAGTCATTGATAAACTCAGCATACTCGTCTAGCTCAAGCACCGAATACAGCTGACTTTGAGTGGCCCGCTCGCCGCTGCAGGGAGACTGCGGTGGCTGAATCAAATTTTCTTCGTCGCGTAAACGATCAACCAGATAAAACTCTAGCTCAAGGGCGACGACAGGGGTTAAACCACGCTCGGAGAACTGCTCAAGAATGCGCCGCAGAATCTGGCGAGGATCGGCAAAAAATGGCGCGCCGTCCATCTCCTCCATGGTCATCAATAGCTGGCCATACTGGTTGTTATTCATCCAGGTGACCGGATTGAGCGTGCCGGGAATGGCGCGACATACGCGGTCGCCGTCGCCGCTGGAAAGCCCCAGTCCCGTCTCTTCAACGGTGTTGCCATTGATGTCCAACGCAAATACCGAAGCAGGCAAATAGATGCCTTTTTCAAACACTTTGCCAAGGTTATCGCTAGGGATGCGTTTACCACGAATGACACCGTTAAGATCACTGATTAACAGGTCAATGCTGGTGATCTCTGGGTGGCTGTCAAGAAAGTCCGAGGCTACGTTTTGAGCGTCTGTGTTATTGGCAGAGGACATACGTTGTACCTTATTTTTATGCCGTTTTAGTTGTGTTTCTGCTAACAGTATCCTTGCTTCGGCAGCCTCCTGTGTCAAATATTTAATAACAAAAATAGTGTCATTATTTTTTGTCGGCAACGGATGTGTTTTTTAATTATTTGTTTATCAATAGTTTAATATGTTTTTTCATAAAAATGCTATTTTGCTATTGGAAAATAAAACAAGCCACGCTATGTTGAAGTGACTGTTGAATAAAACATAACAACTGACAAAGTGGTTTGACTATGCAAGCAACGCATTCCCCACGCCCACTGGTGGGTGTTATCGCCTGCTGCCGAGAAGTGGAAGGCCATCCCGCGCAGATAGTGACCGATAAATTCCTGCAGGCGCTTTACCACTACGGCATCACGCCGGTGATTCTTCCTGTGTTAGCCGCCGATACGTTGACGCCCGAGCAGCATGCTGAACAGGCCATTGCTCTGTTGGGCAGCCTGGATGGCTTGCTGCTAACTGGCAGTTATACCAACGTCGCTCCTGACCGCTATGGTGCAGAACGCGCCCCAGAGAATACCCGTGCTGACGCACGGCGCGATGAGGCGGCACTGTGCTGGGTACACGAGGCGTTACGTCAGGCGTTGCCCTTATTTGGTATTTGTCGCGGCTTTCAGGAAATGAATGTCGCCTTTGGAGGCACCCTGCATCAGGCAGTTCAAACGCTACCAGGCATGCTCGATCATCGTGAGCCGCCCGCTGACGACATGGCGGGCCATTATGCGCCCTCTCATACGGTAAAGATCCGCCCGGATGGCGCCCTGGCGGCGCTCTATAGCAGCGAGCATGCTGAGGTGAATTCACTGCACCAGCAGGGGATTGATCAGCTTGCACCAGGTCTGGATGCAGAAGCCTGGGCACCTGATGGATTAGTTGAAGCAATTTCTGTGCGCGACGCTGCTGCTTTCGCCCTGGCTGTGCAGTGGCACCCCGAGTGGCGTCCTAAAGAACATCCTTTCTATGACGCACTATTTCAGGGGTTTGCGGCGGCCTGCCGTCAGCATCGTACCCAACGCGCCGCCCAGCCAGTTAATAGCTGAATGCTTGTTGCAACGACTTGAACAGGAGCCGACCTATGCAGACCCAGGACTATCAGGCGTTGGATCGCCAACACCACCTTCATCCATTCACTGACTTTAAATCACTTGGCGAAGAGGGTAGCCGCATCATCACCCACGCCGATGGGGTATACATTTACGACAGCCAAGGCAATCGTATTCTTGATGGT
Organism: Halomonas sp. IOP_6; assembly: GCF_021151565.1. Lineage (NCBI taxonomy): Bacteria > Pseudomonadati > Pseudomonadota > Gammaproteobacteria > Oceanospirillales > Halomonadaceae > Halomonas > Halomonas sp. IOP_6. The sequence goes on from NZ_JAIRBO010000005.1 coordinate 149,906, forward strand.
ATGGCGGGACTTTGGTGTGTCAATCTCGGTTACGGGCGACAGGAGTTGGTTGATGCCGCCAGCGAGCAGATGCAGCAACTGCCGTATTACAACAACTTCTTTAAAACCACCCATCCTCCGGCGGTAAAGCTAGCCGCCAAACTGAGTGAGCTGGCACCCGAGCATATCAATCATGTGTTTTTCACGGGTTCCGGGTCTGAAGCCAATGATACCGTGCTGCGCATGGTGCGGCGCTATTGGGCGATCAAAGGCAAGCCGGAGAAGCAATGGGTCATCTCGCGTGAAAATGGTTATCACGGCTCAACTGTCGCGGGCATGAGCCTTGGCGGCATGGCGCCGATGCATGATCAAGGCGGCCCGTGTGTGCCGGGGATTAGCCATATTTGCCAGCCTTACTGGTTTGGTGAAGGGCGCGATATGAGCCAGGAAGCCTTTGGCAAGCAGTGTGCCAAAGCGTTGGAAGAGCAAATTCTGGCGTTGGGTGAAGACAAGGTGGCGGCGTTTATTGCTGAGCCGGTGCAGGGCGCAGGCGGTGCGATCATTCCGCCGGACAGCTATTGGCCTGCGGTGAAAGAGGTGTTGGCCAAGTACGACATTCTGTTGATTGCCGATGAAGTGATTTGCGGGTTCGGGCGTTTAGGCGAGTGGTTTGGCAGTACTCACTATGGGTTAAAGCCTGACCTGATGCCGATTGCTAAGGGATTGTCGTCGGGCTATCTGCCCATTGGCGCGGTGCTGGTGGGAGATCGAGTGGCCGATACGCTGATCGAAGACGGCGGTGAGTTCTTCCACGGTTTTACTTACTCTGGTCACCCGGTCTGTGCAGCTGTTGCGCTTAAAAACCTCGAATTGCTGGAAAGTGAACGGGTAGTCGAGAAAGTCCGCGATGAATTGGGGCCCTATCTGGCTAAGCGTTGGCAGGAACTGGCTGAGCATCCGCTGGTGGGTGAAGCCCGTTCGTTGGGCTTGATTGGGGCACTAGAACTGGTCGCCGACAAGAGCACCGGTGAACGCTTCGATAAGTCTCTTTCCGCGGGCAACTTGTGTCGTGATTTGTGCTTTGAGCATGGCCTGGTGATGCGCTCAGTGGGCGATACGATGGTGATGTCTCCGCCGCTAATTATCACCCGCGATGAAATCGATGAATTGGTCAGTAAGGCGCGTTTGGCGTTGGATAAAACCGCTGAAAAGCTGGCGATAACACACTCTATGGAGAGTGCATAATGGCGGCAGATACACCGAAAACCCTCGCCGACTGGCAATCAAAAGCCGCATCACTGAGCTTTGAAACGCGCGCTTTCATTAATGGTGAGTTTGTCGCTGCCGCTGATGGCAGCACGCTGAGCAGTATCAATCCTGCCACCGGACATGTTCTTGCTGAGGTAGCCAGCTGCGATGCGCAAGATGCTGAGCTTGCGACGCAAGCAGCCCGTGCAACCTTTGAAAGTGGTGTCTGGTCACGTTGCCACCCAAGTAAGCGCAAACGGGTGCTACTGCGTTTAGCCGAGTTGGTAGAGACACACCGCGATGAACTGGCGCTGTTAGATACGTTGGACATGGGCAAGCCGATTTCCAGTTCGCTAGGGGATTTGGCAGGCACCGTCGCCTGTCTGCGCTATCAAGCGGAGTGTATCGACAAGCTTTACGGTGAAGTGGCTCCTACTGGCGATCGTGCGCTAGGGCTGGTGCTGCGCGAGCCAATGGGCGTTATCGCTGCCATTGTGCCGTGGAATTTCCCACTAATGATGACGTCGTGGAAGATTGCTCCGGCACTGGCGGCGGGCAACAGCGTCATTCTCAAGCCGTCGGAAAAATCACCTTTGTCAGCGCTGCGCTTGGCCCACCTTGCCAAGGAAGCGGGTATTCCCGATGGCGTCTTTCAGGTGCTGCCAGGGTACGGCCATACGGTGGGCAAGGCTCTGGCACTTTCCATGCAGGTTGATGGTCTGGCGTTCACCGGCTCCACTGGCGTGGGTAAACAGCTGATGCAGTACGCCGGACAATCCAACTTGAAACGCGTGTTTCTGGAGTGCGGTGGCAAAAGCCCCAATATCGTTTTTGCTGACTGCCAGCACCTAGATGCCGTCGCCCAAAGCGCTGCGGAAGCTATTTTCCACAACCAAGGCGAAGTCTGTATTGCCGGTTCGCGCCTGCTGGTGGAAAACAGCATTCGCAAAGATTTTGTGGCTCGCGTAGTGAAAGCTGCTGAGCATATGCAGCCGGGAGACCCGCTCGATCCGGGTAGCTTCATGGGTGCCATGGTTGATGAAGCGCAGTACCAACGAGTACTGGAGTATATTCGCCAAGGCGAAAATGAAGGTGCCACCCTGAAGCTGGGTGGCGAACCTAGCGATTCCAATGGGTATTTCCTGCCGCCTACGGTCTTCGATGATGTAACTCCCGACATGTGCATTGGCCGCGAAGAAATATTTGGCCCTGTGCTGAGTGTGTTTGGGTTCGACAACGAAGAGCAAGCCATTGCTCTGGCCAATGACAGCGACTACGGCCTGGCTGCCGGCGTTTGGAGTCAAGATATTGACCGCATCATGCGGGTCTCTCGGCGGCTGCAATCCGGTCAGGTATATGTGAATAACTGGGCCGGTATCGATCAGACCGTTCCCTTCGGCGGTGTTAAGCAGTCGGGCAATGGACGCGATAAATCGCTTCACGCGCAGGAGAAATACTGTGAGGTGAAGACGGTATGGATGTCGCTTAGCCCTTAAAGCATCTTTACCACGTATTGATTTGAGTCATCCACAGCGCCAGACGTCGCCGTATAAGCGGTGGCTCTGGCCATGGCTTCCCTGTGCCTGAGCGCCGTATCAGAAAGGTAATAACAATCTCTGCGATGGTCTCTGCAATGGTCTCAGCGATGACCAGCACAAAGGTTTCTAACGCGGTTACATCACTATCAACACCAACAACAAGCAAATGCTGAGTGAGGACATTATGTCGACCGACACCACTGTTAAGGAAGATCAGGAAATACCAAGGCCAAGTTTAAAAGCGACCATGATCCCCATTGTGTTTATGGCAGCATCTTTGGGTGTATTTATTGGCTACTTCGAAACGGATCCGCACTTGCCGCTGTTTTTAAGTGCGATTGTGGCGACGGCGGTGGCCATTGCGACAGGTAGCCGCTGGAAACAGCTTGAAGCGGGCATCATGCGCTCTATTGGCCTGACGACTCAGGCAATTGTCATTCTGATCATTATCGGCACCATTATTGGCTACTGGATTGCCGGTGGGATTGTGCCCACGATGATCTATTACGGCCTGAGTATTCTGGCACCGGATTACTTTTTGGTCGCGGCGTGCTTAATCTGCTGTTTGGTATCGTTGGCTGGCGGCAATGCCTGGACAGCGGCCGGCACTATTGGTATCGCTTTAATGGGCGTCGGTGAAGGACTAGGCCTTAACCCCGCAATGGTCGCGGGAGCCGTGATCTCCGGCGTGTATTTTGGCGACAAAATTTCTCCGCTTTCCGAAACCACCAATATGGCGCCAGGTGTGGTCGGTGTTGATCTGTTTGAACACATTCGCTATATGCTCTACACCACGGTTCCTGCGCTAGCGGTTGCTCTGGTGCTTTACACCATTATCGGCCTGAACATGACGCCTTCCGGTGATGGCGCGGCACAGGTAGCCGAGTTACAGCAGAGCCTCAATGAGCTGTTTATCATTAGCCCCTGGCTGCTACTGGTGCCAGCGGCCGTCATCGTAATGATGATTAAGAAAGTACCTGCCATTCCGGCACTTTCTATCGGTTCGCTGATGGGAATTGTCTGTGCAATTGTGGTTCAGGGCGTCCCGTTAGGCGATAGCTTTACTATTTTTGTGGAAGGCTACGCGGTAGACACTGGAAACGTTACGGTGGACGACCTGCTAACCAACGGCGGCGTTAGCGCCATGATGTGGACGGTTTCGCTGATCATTATCGCGATGAGCTTTGGCGGGATTCTTGAGTCAGCAGGGTTCTTTCGCACCATCGTGGAAAGTCTGCTCAAACTGGCCAAGACCACTGGCAGCCTGATTGCTACCACGGTAGCAACATCGATGGCCGCTAACGTCGTAGGTTGCGATCAGTATCTCAGTATTATTCTGCCTGCCCGTATGTATGCCAGCGAGTACAAGCGTCGCTCGCTCAAACTGAAAAACCTGTCTCGCACAGTGGAAGATGCAGGCACCATGACATCGCCACTGGTGCCCTGGAATACCTGCGGTGCCTTTATGTTTGCCACGCTTGGGGTCAGTGCCTTTAGCTATGCGCCCTACGCCTTTCTGGCGCTGCTGAGTCCGATGTTCGCGATTATTTATGGCTTTACCGGCTTCCGTATCGCCTATGAAGATGGGCCGAAAACGGTAAGTGCCGACTCGGGATTAGCGGGAGTTCGTAGCGCCTGAACGGAACAGAATGGCTGAAGCTGATTAAAACGATTATTTTTCAAAACGCCACGTTAATTGAGAGTTTGCCCCACAGCCGTGGGGTTTTTTTTGCGCTATTATGTGCCCATCAATAGACCGCCAACGTAATTTAATTTACTTATTGATAGGGAGTGAAAAAAGCATGTCGGATGACGTGGGTGCGAGCTTGCGCTCCTTGCGCAAGCAGCGAGGGATTTCGCAGCGTGAACTGGCAAAGTTGTGTGGGGTCACCCACTCAAGTCTTTCGCTAATAGAGCAAGGAAAAGTTAGCCCATCAGTCAGTTCCCTGAAGAAAATCCTAAACGCATTCTCTATGAGCGTCGGTGATTTTTTTACGATGGACCTTGATAGTCAGGAGCAGATTTTCTATTCGGCGGATGACTTGGTTGATATCGCATCCGGTGATATTTCCTTCAAGCTTGTCGGGGCAAATCGGCCTAACCGCGCGCTGGCGTTTATGGTGGAGCGATATCTGCCGGGTGCTGACACTGGGCAAGCCATGATTACTCACTACGGTGAAGAGGCTGGCTTTGTCGTAGAAGGCGAGATTGAAATCATTGTTGGCAGCACCGCCAGGCGCTTAGGGCCGGGGGAGTCTTATTATTTCAAGACAAGCGTTCCGCATCGTTTCCGAAATATTAGTGATGCCCCCTGCAAGATAATTAGCTGCGCTACGCCCGGTAAGGCGTTCTGATATTACTGGCATGGCTACCGTTTATTGTTTGACCATGCCAAATACGCCAGACAGCAGTGATATTCAAAACACATCACTCACTAACACCCCTGCCAAACCGCTCATTAGACACATGAGCGGGGCTCTTAACTACGACAAAACGGCCAGACCTGATAAAACTTGCGGCACTGAAACTCTGCTTCGCAAGCGTTGAGCTGCGCTTGATAACGGTTAGCGCGGGCTGCCACTTGGCTGCCTGCTCGCAGCACGTGGGGTTTACTGCGATAGGAGCCTCGCTGATAGCCACCTGCGCCTTCATGGTAAGCGTAGTAAAGGTGTTCAGGGTTACTCAGCGAGATACCTGCCTGCTGCTGTGAGCGGCGGTTATACCAGCCAATGAAATCCGTTGCGTGCTTCATATGGGTTCGGCGGGCAAACAGGCTGCCCGCTTGATCCTCATACTCCTCCCAAACGGGGTCTTGGGCTTGGGCATAGCCTTTGGCGGAGGAGGGGCGTGGGCCGGGAATAAAGCCTAGGTAATACTTGCGGTCCGGGCGCACATGGCTGCGAAATGAAGATTCCTGCTGAATAAATGACATCTGCGTGGCAATCGGTGTGCCCCATTTCTCTTCTGATTCCCGGGCATAGTCATACCAGCTCGGCTGCTCACGAAAGATTTCACAGATATTGCTCTGATCTTCAGGCGGGCTAGGAGCAAAGATTGCGCAGCCTGAAACAGCCAGTACGGCGCACAGCGCTATCAATAGGCGAAGCGTTGAGAGGAGCACCGAATTATCAACAGGGTGGCGCATGGCAAAATCCTTGTGAATAAGTTTTTTTAACTAGGCATACAGTGTGATGCTCAACACGTTCTAAGCCTACCTCGCCTAGCGAAGTAGTAACTCTAAACAGCGGCGCAGCCGTTGGGCTTCACGCACTAATGTCTCTCCCGATAGCATGCCCACGCCCATTACCAATCCTGTCCGTGGGTCCTTGTCAGCGCACACGGGGCTTAGCGGGCGAACAATCAAGTGTTCTTTGAGCAGTGCTTGGGCAAGTGCTACATCATTAACCCCTGCTTCAAACTCAACGCACAAGCTAATCGCGCTAGTCGGGGGGGACACATTGCGTACTTTGGGTAGTGAGCTGAGCTGGTCGTGCAGCACCTGCTGGCGGCCTAAATAGTCGCGCTGGATGCGGCGACACCAGACGTCTAAGTCACCATCAAAAATAAATTGCGCCAATACCGCTTGATCAAGCATACGGCCTTCGCGAAATAACTCGCTGCGTAAGCGGTTCATTGGCCCTGCCAAATGGCGTGGCACCACCAAATAGCCAAGCCGCAGGCCGGGAAACATCATCTTAGAGAACGAGCCTACCAGTAAATGGCGTTCCGAGTTGGGATCAAACAGCAGGTTAGTGTGATCGTCGCGAGTGAATTCGTAATCGTCTTCAACGATGTAGGTGGGCGATAACGCATCGCAAAACTGCTGCTTATGAGCAGCGCGTGTGGGCACGCTAAGAGGATAGTGATGAGAGCCGGTCAAATACGCGAGCGCAATATTACCGGTCGTCTGCGGAAACACATGCCCACTATCGGAAAACCAAGGCAGCATCTCAATCGAAAGCCCTGTGGCTGTGAATACGTTGCGCGCCCCCCAATAACAGGGCGACTCCATCGCCACGGTATCGCCTACATCGGCCAATGCCATGGCGCATAGCTCAATACCGTTATGGGTACCATCGGTGATGATGATCTGTTCGATATCACAATGAATATTACGCCAGCGCGCCAGAAACTCCCGGATTGCGCGCTTAAGCGGCCCATAGCCACCGGTAGAGTAAGAGAGCAATAAGGCATTTTGTGGCACGGTGACGCTGGCATACAGCTGACGCCACTTGCGCATTGGAAACTGGGCGATATCCGGTATGCCAGGCACAAAGGCACCGCTTTGCACGGTGCTGGCGCCAGGCCAACGCAATACTTGCTGAGCACGTTTTGAAAGCTGAACACTCTGTGACGTGGGAGCGACAGAAGCCTCTTTCTTACAACTCCAGGTGCCCTTGCCATGAAATGTCGTTAGCAGTCCCTCTTCAACAAGTGTCGAAACCGCCACCGCTAGCGTATGTCGGGCAACGCCCAACGTTAATGCCAACTGACGGTGCGACGGCAATCGAGTTTGGTTCGGCCACGCCTTAGTAACCGCCTGCCTCAATGCCTGCTCCAGTCGTACTTGTTTGCTTAAACGCTCAGGTTGCTGCGCATAGTGTTTTACAAGCTGCTGTAACACGTCCTGGCGGTCCATTCACATCCTCTTATTGTCATGATGCTCCCCGTTTAGATAGTAAAACAGAAAAGTGGTCTGGTTGAACGCGAAAGTGGTGCATTCGTTCACCAGCGCATTACTGCTAGCGTGCATACCATGTTGCAGATCAGGAGAAGATCATGAGCTTTATCGAACAGTGGTTACACGATGCAGTACCCACCCTGGTAGGTGGCGAATGGCGCAAGGGCCAGCAAACTTTTGCCGTCGATAACCCCGCAACCGGCGAGACGATTGCCCGGGTTGCCGACTTAGGCGCTGATGACGCCCGCGACGCAGTGGCCGCAGCCTATGCCGCCGGGCCCGCGTGGCGCGCAACGCCAGTGAAACAGCGCTCGGCATTGCTGCGCCGCTGGTTTGAGCTGATTAATGAACACGCCGATGACTTAGCCCGCTTGATGACCTTGGAGCAGGGCAAGCCACTAGCGGAAGCCAAGGGCGAAGTGACTTACGGCGCCTCATTTATTGAGTTTTTCGCTGAAGAAGCCAAGCGTATGGCCGGGGAGACCCTGCCTAGCCACGGCGCGGACAAGCGCTTAATGGTGCTGCGCGAGCCGGTCGGTGTGGTGGCCGCGATTACCCCGTGGAACTTCCCCCTGGCGATGATTACCCGTAAGTGCGCCCCGGCCTTGGCCGCGGGCTGCACCGTGGTGATTAAGCCCGCCGAAGCCACGCCGTTAACTGCGTTGGCAACGGCTTATTTGGCTCTTGAAGCAGGCCTGCCAGCCGGCACTATTAACGTGATTACCGCCTCAAAACCGGCAGCGGTGGGTGAAGTGCTCACTACCGACTCACGGGTGCGTAAAGTCTCGTTTACTGGCTCGACCCCAGTGGGTAAACACCTGTTAGCTCAGTGCGCGAGCACGGTGAAGAAAACCGCTATGGAACTGGGCGGCAACGCGCCGTTTATCGTCTTTGATGACGCTGATGTGGACGCCGCTGTAGAGGGGGCGATTGCCTCAAAATTCCGTAACGCCGGGCAAACTTGCGTGTGTACCAACCGCTTCCTATTGCAGGACGGTGTTTACGACGCGTTTGTCAGCAAGCTGACCGAGCGAGTTAGCGCGCTGAAGGTCGGCGATGGTTTAACGGAAGGCAGCACCATCGGCCCGCTGATTAACCAAGCGGCGGTGGAAAAAGTGCAGCGTCACGTAGACGACGCGGTGAATCATGGCGCGCGACTGCTCTGCGGTGGCAAGCCCCACGCCGCAGGCGAGCGCTTCTTCACGCCCACGGTGCTTGCTGACGTAACCACCCAAATGGCGGTGGCCGATGAAGAAACCTTCGGGCCCGTCGCGCCAGTGTTCCGTTTCCAGCGTGATGAAGAAGCGATCGCCATGGCCAACGATACGCCGTTTGGCTTGGCGGCCTACTTCTACGCCACGGGCTACCGCCGTATCTGGCACACCATGGAGCAGCTGGAATACGGCATGGTTGGCGTTAATGAAGGGCTGATTTCTACCGAACTGGCGCCGTTTGGCGGCGTGAAAGAGTCCGGCTTGGGGCGTGAAGGTTCCCACCACGGGTTAGATGAGTTTACTGAACTGAAATACGTTTGCGTTGGCGGTCTATAAGGAAAACGATGATGAATAACCAAGAATTGAACGAACTGAAAAATCGCTATGTGGCTAACGGTGCCGCCACGCCTACAACCCAGTTTGCCGAGCGTGCTGAAAACGCCGAGTTGTGGGATGCCGATGGCAACCGTTGGATCGACTTCGCGGGCGGTATTGGCGTGCTGAACCTGGGCCACCGCCACCCGAAAATCGTTGCCGCCGTTGAAGCGCAGCTTAAAAAAGTCATGCACACCAGCGCGGCGGTGATCTCCTACGCCCCTTACGTGCAACTGTGCCAAAAACTTTGTGAACTGACGCCGGTGCGTGGCCCCGAGCGTAAAGCAATGTTGGTTAATACCGGTGCGGAAGCGCTGGAAAACGCCGTGAAGATCGCCCGCGCGGCGACTGGCCGTACCGGCATTATCACGTTCGACGGTGCTTTCCACGGCCGTACCATGATGACGCTGGCCATGACCGGTAAGGTACTGCCCTATAAGAACGACTTCGGCCCTATGCCGGGTGATGTTTTCCGCGCACCGTTCCCCAACCCGCTGCACGGCATCAGCGAAGAAGCGTCGTTAGACGCCATTCGTACGCTGTTCAAAACCGATATTGCTCCGCATCGCACGGCGGCTATCGTGATTGAGCCGGTACAGGGCGAAGGCGGTTTCTACATCGCCTCACCGGATTACCTGAAAGCGTTACGTGCGCTGTGTGACGAGCACGGTATTCTGCTGATCGCCGATGAAGTTCAGTCCGGCTTTGCCCGTACCGGCAAGCTGTTTGCGCTGGAACATAGCGGCATTGAAGCGGACATCCTCACTACCGCCAAGAGCCTGGCGAACGGCATGCCGCTATCGGCGGTTGTGGGTAGTGCCAAAGTGATGGATGCCTCTGGCCCCAACTCCCTGGGTGGCACCTACAGCGGTAACCCGCTCTCCTGCGCAGCGGCGCTGGCGGTCATCGAGGTGATCGAAGAAGAAAATATCCTGGCGCGCAGTGAACAGATGGGCAAAATGCTGGCCGAGCGTTTTGCGGTGTGGGAAGCGCGTTTCCCTGCCGTTGCCCACGGCCGCCAGCTCGGCGCTATGGCTGCCTTTGAACTACTCAACAGCGAAGGCAAGCCGGATACTCAGATGACTGGAGCGCTGTGTGCCAAAGCCCGTGAGAAAGGCCTGATTCTTCTTTCGTGTGGTTTCTACGGCAACAGCATCCGCATTTTGGTGCCGCTAACGGTGTCGTCTGCAGTGCTGGAAGAGGGCTTGAGCATTATCGAGGAGTCTCTGGAAGCGCTTAGTTAAGCTGTCCTTCTAGGCATCATCAAACCCGCCATCGCCAAACAGTGAAAGCTGTTGGCGAGGGCGGGTTTTTTTGTGGATGTTGAAAGCTTGATGCTGAGAGAGTCAGTCGCCCTAAGCGCTCTGTGCTAAGCTGTATTTGGTAAATTAGCCGCCCAAGGCGGAGGTGCAGGAAAATGCAACAGAAGCACGAATTATGATATGAGAGATAATTAAAATTTATAGTCCAAAGCATCAGTGATTTGTAGGTTGCTTTTTTTGACTAGCATGCTGGCGCGTTTATCTAATCATAGGACTCGCTTTCTAATATCTTTTAGCGGGAGAGAAGCATGTTTGGATGGTTGAAGCCGAAACCGAAGCACCCTAAGGCGCTCTTCTTTAAGTCCAACGATGCTGCTTTCGAGTATGCTTCGAAGTACATGCTGCGCCCACTTTTGAAGGACGCTACGATTTTCGGCCAAGTTCTGGCGAAGGTGTCTCCGCAATTCGGAGGGCTCCTGAAACAGCAGCCAAAGTGGCGGGTGCGGCTGGCGACGGAGCACGGTGTAATTCAGACGGATCATTGCGGGTCGATTGCGGATCAACTGGCGTCTGATGTGGACTTGAAATCGTCGCCAATCGTCGAGGGTGACCTAGTTGCTGTCCAGGTCGGTTCATACGATCCGAAATACGCCGTAGACAGTGAAGTGCAATACTTCATCATCATCTGCAAACTCAAGCCAGAACTCAGGACGGACACTCGTGTCTTTGCTCCAGACGTCGCCCGCTAACAATGCCGTGCACGCGACTTGCGAAGACACACGCGCTACTGGCTAGCGTTATGTATTCAAGTTAGCGGAAAGATCATAGGAAGAATGAAGAGTGATACCAGAATTAAATCAATCAGGAGTATTACCTCCGTTTATACCTGAGCAAGGGCCGACCGACCCTGCTGGGATGGCACCCTATAAGACAACGATAACTGAGTTTGTAATTCGGTATGCTCATACTCCGGAGAGGAGAGCTATACTTAGAGGACTGCTAGATTATCGTAGGAAGCTTAGGAAAATAGGTATTTGTAGAGGTTTTCAGTGGCTTGATGGCAGCTTTGTGGAAAATGTAGAGCAAAATCGTGGTCGCCCTCCTGCAGATGTAGATATAGTTACTTTTGCCTTAAGGCCTACAAATGATCTGGAGGACTGGAAGAGTGTAGTCTATGGGAACCCGGATCTGTTTCTTCCTGGTGAAGCAAAGCAGAAATACTATTGTGATGCGTATTTTGTTGATTTGAACACGCACCCCATACATGTAGTGAGCAATACTCGATACTGGTTTGGTTTGCTTTCACATCAACGAGAATCTTATCTTTGGAAAGGGATGGTAGAGATTGCCATTGAGTGCAGCGACGATGAGGCGTTGGAAATGCTAGATAGGGAGTCAGACAATGCCTAAGAAGCTCAATATTGACAGCCTGTCTTCTGAAATTACCACTCTTAATGAGTTGCTTGTCAGCGCCCGCCAATCTGGCGATATCGTAGGAGAAATGCAACTCGAGCATCGAGTTGCAGAATTATCTAGAAAGCTAAATTCACTTAAAGAAGAAGTGTTGTCTGATAATAGTGCCAGTGTTGCCCTATTCTTCGGTGGGCAACCTGTGCTTGGATCAAAGGGAATTGCAGCTGAATTTGCCGGTGCTGTATTGGAACAGTTTCAAAATCTTATCGCCAAGATATTTGCTAATAATGAAGTCGGAGATTTAGGCGAAAGAGGACTCGTACCCTTCAAGGCTAACTCTGAATTAATGGTCACAGGTTTAGCAAGAGGCTCATTTGGATTTGTACTTGATGAGATGAATGATCAGGTACAATTAGAGTCGTCACAACTATCACACGTCATCGATAGAGCTGCTGTTCTTCTTAGAGACTCTGCCGCTCAAGATGATGCTGTTTTTGAGTCAATCCTAGAAGAATTGGAGCCAAGAACATTAATAGCGCTTAGAGACTTGTTCAACAATCTAGATTCAAGCAAAGCAACCCTCAGAGTCGTCGAAAAAGAATTGGATTTTACACTTGATGGCCCATCCATACATCGAGCAAAAAGAAGAACAGAAGCTATCAGTATTGAAGAAAGCACAAACGAAATTGAAGGCACTTTAGTTGGGTTTTTGCCAGAACACCGTAAGTTTGAGTTAGCTGATAAGGCTGGAAAGCTTTATTACGGCTCCGCTAGTAAAGAAGCAGTAGAGCAGTTCACGAAGGCTACAGACAATGTGATCGGTAATAGATGTTTGATAAAAGTCTCAATAAAAACAGTGGCACCATTAAACAGACCACCAAGAGAAGTAGTTCGTTTGATAGAGTTCCTTCGCTTTGGTGAGTAAGCACGTGTCGGCCGTTCCTCAAACGAGACGCAGGATAGGTAACGATTGGCGGCATTACTGAAGCAGTCCACCAATAATATCAGTAGCATGACGAACGACAGGCTCCTTCTAATGACGCATGTGTCATACCGTGCTGTTCCCCACATGCGGCCACGCTATAGCTAAGCGTAACCGCTACCTATCCTTCCAAACCGCCATCGCCAAACAGTGAAAGCTGTTGGCGATTGGCGGGTTTTGCTTTTTTAGCGCGCTTAGCGGGAGGTCGTCGCTGACTGGCGAGCTTATCCACAATGGCTCGGCTGGATTCCCTGGCCTCTGGCGTGCGACGCAGTTCATAGAGCAGCTTCTTCCAGTGGCGCGCTTCGGCTTCGAAATCGTTGGTGATGGGGTAGTCGGTGCCCGGTTGAAAGCCGAATCGCTGGCGTAGGCTTTCGGGTAGTGCCCAGGGCTTGGCGCGCCATTCCAAGGGCAGGGGCGCTAGTTCTGGCACCCAGCGGGCGACAAACTTGCCTGTGGGGTCGTTATCCTCCGCTTGTTTAATCGGGTTATACACCCGCAGCGCGTTAGTGCCGGTGGCACCTGCTTGCATCTGCACCTGGGGGTAGTGAATGCCCGGTTCGAAGTCGGTAAACAGACGTGCCAAGTGCAGCGCGGGTTCATACCAGTGCAGCCCCAGGCCGAAGGTGGCGTGGGAGATCAGCATGGCGCGCATGCGAAAGTTAAGCCAGCCGGTAGCGATAAGACTGCGCATACAGGCATCGACTAGCGGCACGCCGGTTTGGCCGTTCTTCCAGGCAATGAGGTTAGGGTGGCTGGGATCGCGCTCCCGCAGGCCGCGCAGCGCCGGGTGCAGCGTTTGATGCTCGATGCTTGGCTCACTTTCCAACTTCTGAATAAAGTGGCAGTGCCAGCAAAGTCGCGAGGTGAAGGCGCGTAGTGAGCGGGCCCAGGCGGTATCGTCGGCATGCTTCTGACGCTGACGGCGTAACGACTGGACAACTTCGCGCATGGAAAGCGTGCCCCAGGCCAAATGCGGTGAAAGCCGCGAACCAAACTCCCACGCTAACAGCGGCTTAGACAGCGAGCCGCGATAACGCCGCCCGCGTGCTTGCACAAAACTACGCCACAGTGCGCGGCCTTCGTTGCGCCCGCCCCGCTGGCGCTGGGGGCAAGGTGTGGTATCAAATCCCAGCGTTAAGGTAGGTAGCTGCTCAACGTTAAGGTGGTGAAAGGCTTCCCAGCCTGGGGCTGCTTGGGCGCTTTGCGGCGCGTGGCAGGTCGAGGCAGACATCAGCGTTTCCCAGTGGCTCTCCCAACGGGTTTGGTGCCCAGAGCGGCTGCTAAGTCCTCGTACTACACCGTGCTGGCGGGCTTCCCGCCAAGCTACACCGTTGGTTTGGCACCAAGCATGCACCTGTTTATCCCGCTCAAAGCTCCAGGCGTTGCCCGTTTCCTGATGAGAGTGAAGGGCAATGTGGCCGTAGTGAGCTTTTAGGGCGTTCAGCAAATCGACAATATCACCTTGCCAAATACATAGCGGTAGGCCAATGGTCTCCAGTGCGTTGGAAAGGTCGATTAGAGCGTCAGCGGCAAACTGCCAGTGGCGCAGGGCGCTATCAGGTGTTTGCCACTGGCCAGGTTCAATCGCAAAAACAGGCAGCACAGGGCCAGCCGCCGATGCACTGGAAAGCGGCGCATGATCATGAATGCGCATATCGCGTTTGAACCAAACGACCTGGATGGGTGCCTTAGCCATGCCGTATCCTGATGGTTGGGGTTTGCTCGGCGTAACGCCTATTTTCCATAGAACTTATTTTTCATACCGTTTATTCGTCATAAAACCATGACGTTACCATCAAGGGATAGACGTCGTAAGCGGCAGGCCGCTACGCTAGCGTGTTAGACAAATTCAATAGGAGAGAGTGCATGTATATCGCCATGAACCGTTTTCGGATTGCCCCAGGCCGCGAAGAGGATTTTTTAGAGGTGTGGCGCAATCGCGATTCTCATTTGGATGAAGTGCCGGGCTTTAAACAATTCCAAATGCTGCAGGGCGAAAGCCAGGAAGACCACACCGTGTTTATCTCCCACAGTGTGTGGGAATCAGAAGAAGCCTTCCGCGCCTGGACCAAGTCAGAAGCGTTCCGCAAGGCTCATGCTAACGCCAAAGCGCCGGAAGGTATCTATCTTGGCCCACCTAAGTTTGAAGGGTATGACGTCGTACTATAAGTCATATTTCATATCTGTTTAGGCAATCGCGGGTGGTGTCAGCGGTGGCAAGTAGCGCTCAAGTAATTGGGCGGCATGCAGCACCTTGAGGTCTTGATATTTGCCCGCTACTAAATGAAGGCCTACTGGCAGCCCTTGATTATCCAAACCGCAAGGAAGAGATGCCGCGGGCTGCTGGGTGAGGTTGAAGGGATAGCTGAACGGCGTCCAGTCCATCCAGTCTCGGTAGGTTTCCCCTGGTGGTACGTTGTGGCCCGCTGCAAAGGGGGAGATGGGCATCGTGGGGGTAACCAGCAAGTCATAGCGTTCATGAAAGGCTGCCATTTGGGCGGTCAATTCACTGCGCTGACGCCGGGCGGCGAGATAGTCGGAAAGCGATACATCCTGCCCGCGTCGGGCAATATTGAGAAACCCTGGGTCGAGTGATGCCAGCTGCTGTTCGTCCAGTTTTTCTAGCGCTTGGGTAGCACCTGCAAACCAGAGGGTGTTAAACGTCTTGATTGGATCGCTAAAGCCAGGATCAACGCGCGTTACTGTGGCGCCCAGCTCTTCGAAATAAGCAATGGCTTCCTCTACCTTTCGAGCAATGTCTGAGGCTACTTCTACGTAGCCAAGATCTGCACTATAGGCGATGCGCCAGCCCTTTAGGTTAGCAGGAGGCGGCGTTAGCCAGTCTGGCCCTTGGGGGTTGCCGGAGTAACCATCCCTGGCATCTGGCTGCGCCATCACGCTAAGCATTAGAGCACTGTCGGCCGCTGTGCGGGTCATTGGCCCTAAATGGGAAAGTGTACTCATGGCGCTGGCGGGCCACTGGGGAACCCAACCAAAGGTTGGCTTTATGCCAAAGGTGCCGGTAAAGCTGCATGGGATACGGATCGAGCCACCCGCGTCGCTGCCTTGGTGTAAGAGACCTAGATTAAGCGCCGCCGCTGCCCCTGCGCCGCCGGATGATCCCCCGGGCGTCAGTGCGCTATTCCACGGGTTGCGGGTAATGCCGTGCAGGGGGTTATCAGTGACGCCTTTCCAGCCAAACTCGGGCGAAGTCGTTTTGCCAATGACGATGGCCCCAGCATTGCGAAGGTGACGGCTGATTGGCGCATCCACCTCCCAAGGGCCGTCTGATGGAGTAGTGGTTGAACCCAGGCGTGTCGGTAGGCCTTTCGTTAAGGTTAAATCCTTAATGGAGACAGGAATGCCGTCTAGCGGGCCGCTGGGTTTATCTGCCTGCCAGCGCTGGGCCGACTCTTCTGCCAAGCGCCGAGCCTCTATCTCGTTCACGCATGTAAACGCATTGACCTTTGGGTTGTCGCGGGCAATTCGCTCCAAGCAGTCGTTTACCAGCGCCTCTGGGGAAAGAGTCCCCTTGCGGAAGCGGGCTAATGCTTCCACAGCTGTGAGTGTCTCAAATGTCTCGGTCATTGTTACTCTCCAGCGTTACTAACGCTATCTTCAACACTGGCCGCATTCAACATGGCATGTAGAAGGACGTTACAGCCAGCGTGAACATGCTCTGGAGTGGCGCTTTCAATTTCGTTGTGGCTAATGCCGTCCTTGCAGGGCACAAAGATCATTGCAGCCGGGGCTACACGGCCGACGAACATGGCATCGTGACCAGCACCGCTGATGATATCCATATGTGATAGGTTGAGTTGCTCGGCTCCTTCGCGCACTGCATCAACACAGGCTTTATTGAAGTGCTCAGGGGCAAAATCTGCGGTGGGCGTTAATTCATATTCCAGCCCATGCCGTTGGCAAATTTCTTCGACCGCCGTCGCTAAGGATTGACTCATTGAGATGAGGGCTTCTGGCTCCCAGTGGCGCATATCCAGAGTCATTTTAACTTGGCCTGGAATAACGTTACGCGAGCCAGGATGTAGCGACATACACCCAACCGTACCGCGCCCGTGGGGCTGATGATCAAAGGCAATTCGGTTAAGTGCTTGGGTGACTTCTGCCGCACCCATCATGGCGTCGCGCCTTAGATTCATTGGCGTGGGACCCGCGTGGGCTTCAAGCCCGGTTAGGGTTAAATCAAACCACTTTTGACCAAGCCCACCGATAACCACGCCGATGGTGGTGTCGGTATCTTCTAAAATCGGCCCCTGTTCGATGTGTGGTTCAAAGTAAGCTTTTATCTCACTGGGTGAGACCTCGTCGCCACCACGATAGTGAATGGCATCCAGTGCATCACTCACCGTGACGCCATCGGCGTCGGTGCGCGCCATCATGGCATCAAATTCAAGCACGCCAGTAAATACCCCAGAACCCATCATGCAGGGTGGGAAGCGACAACCCTCTTCGTTAGTCCACGCAACGACTTCAATGGGCGATTTTGTAGTGATGTTGTGTTCATTAAGCGTTCGGATTACTTCTAGGCCTGAAAGTACGCCAAAACAGCCGTCATACTTCCCACCAGTGGGCTGGCTATCCAAGTGGCTGCCTGCCATGACGGTGTTGGCTGTTGGGTCGCTGCCTTCCCGGCGGGCAAAAATATTACCGATATTATCAATGCGGATGGTGCAGCCTTCTGCACGACACCATTGGATAAATAGATCGCGTCCCTGGCGATCAAGATCCGTCAGCGCCTGTCGGTTAACGCCACCCTTAGCCGTCGCGCCCAGCTTCGCCATGTCCATCAGCGATTGCCAAAGACGGTCGCTGTCGGTGCGAAGGTTAGTGAGCGCGCTTGTTGGCGTTATGTAGGTAGTCAATTTAGTATCCTCCCAGGATGAAAAGGGTGCTACAGCACGCGTTTTTCCATTTATAAGTCATATAGTTTGGAGCGATGAGCTAAAGTGCCCAGTAGGTCGTTGCTGACTAGCATTTGTTCGGCCATTTCGGCTTCTAGCGCACTCATGTGATGCTCTGCATCTAGCATATGCTCGGCCATCACTTGACGGACACGCGAGGTATCTTCAGCTCGGTAGGCATCTAGCAACTGTCGGTGATAGTCCTGGTTAGCGTGATCGAACTGCTTACGTTCAGGCACGTAAGCTTTTTTGATCACGACTAGGTCGCGCAGCATGTCGTTTAAAAACTGGCATATAAACGCCAGCAGTGGATTAGGGCAGGTGCGCGCCAGCAGTTGGTGAAACTCCAACTCTAAAAAGCGCTGGCGCTTATGGTCTTCCTCGCCGCCACAGCAAGTGCAGGCTGCTATATTCGCTTCAAGCTGTTGAAAGTCCTCTTCCGAGAGTCGGCCGACGACGGATGCCGCCAGCTCGACCTCTAACAGCTTGCGCAATTGATACACTTGCTTGCCATCTAACTGTTGGAAATGCAGAAAGTTACGTAGCATGCGGCTGGCGGGCTCCATGCCCGGCTGATTAATAACGGCCCCTCCTTGAGGCCCGGTTTTTAAAGTGATTAGCCCCTCAACCTCAAGAATCTTAAGCGCTTCGCGTATAGTGGCTTTGGCGCTGCCATAGAGCTCCATCAGAGCTCGCTCATTTGGCAGGCGATCACCTTCACCGAGCCCCTCCGATGCAATCCAGCCTTTGATATCATCACTGATAAGCTCGGCGAGTTTAGGGCGACGCTTAACGGTTGAACTAGTAGTTGAACTAGCCGTTGAACTAGTAGTTGAAAAAGGGGCTTTGGCCATCAATACACTCCTTTGTTGATTGTTAGCGATCAGCTATAGAGGGTTTAGTTTCTTGTGCATAAGATGGTTTAGGTTCTTGTGTATAGCTAGGTAAACGCTCGGGATGGTACTCCGCATCATAGTCGTAGCGCGCCTGGGTAAAGCGTTCCACAACCGCTGTGTCACGGCGATGCAATGCATGGCTTAGGCCAACAAACAGCGCGATGTTGAGCAATAGCCCCCAAATACCCGCATGGAAGCCAAGGGGAGCACTTAGCGGGCCAAAGGTCATCAGAAGCACGCAGCCAACGCCGGCCCACAAACCTACTAGAGCAGCAGTAGGGTGAGCTTTTTTCCAAGTGATGGCACCGAGTGTAGGAATCACCAATTGTGCAGTACCAGCCAGAGCAGCAATGCCGATAGTGACCAGAACACCGGGTACGGTAAGCGCCATGATATAAGCCACCAGTGAGAAGCCCACCAGTGATAAGCGACCGATATAAACAATACGGGCTTGGCTTGCGTCACGGTTCACATAGCGTTTGTAAATATCCATTGTCACTACCGTGGATACCGCGTGAATCTGTGAGTTTGCCGTTGACATGGCGGCTGATGCGCCCGCTGCCATAATCAGCGAGGCAAGCAGATATGGCGCATACTCCATGAGCATGATGGGCAGGATTTGGTCGGGATTTTCCACATTCGGCTCAAGCAGTACTCCCGAGTAACCTGATAGAACAGAACCTACATAGGCAAAAGCTGCTAAGCCTAATAAGAAGGGCATTAAGTTAAACAGCTTCCCGTGCTTAACTGAGTACATGCGCAACCAGATTTGTGGACCCATAAAGGCACCTATAGCGGTTATCGCAAACAGCGAGAACCACATGGGATAGCCCATCGTGCCGTTCGGTCCTGGCATAGTAAGATGTTCAGGAGAGGTTTGCTGGAGTTGGCTGAACAGAGCGTATGGCCCACCCACTTGGGTGGAAATATAGTAGCCTGCGTACATCATGCCGAAGAACAGAAGAGCCCCATAAATGACGTCGGTCCAGGCGATGGCACGAATGCCGCCAATCCATACATAGATAATAATAATGAAGTAAAACAGCAGCGCGGCGAGCCAGAAAGGAATCAAGCCGCCAGAGGCAACTTCAATTAAATAGGCGCCACCCGTTAACTGGATCTGTAAATAAGGTACGGTAAAAACCAGCGTAATAGCTGCAACAGTAATGCGCAGTGCTTCGCTATTATAAAAGTCGCCAATTAAATCTGATGGCGTTAAATAATTGAACCGCTTTCCTAAAAACCAAACCCGCTTGCCGATCCAGTAATACATAAAGCCAAACAGCAAGTTCCAGGCTAGCGCAGTCAGAAAGACCGGGCCATTGGTATAGAACGTAGCGTTAGAACCCAAGAAGGCAAACGCACTCCACCACGTGGCCGCTACGGTGAAAAATACCGCTATGCTACCCATCGCGCGGCCTTGAACGAAGAAGTCTTCACTCGTTTCTTGCGATTGACGTGCCGATAGAACCCCTACTAATAAAGGGATGATCATAAATGCGGCAATAATTAATAAGCTACCGGTCATGCGTTATCTCCCTTTTATGGTTGCTTAATGGTGCGGTTAGCCGTTGATGATGGGCTGCCCCAGTTTGTCAAATACGCCACTAAAAACAGCGCTGTTAATGCAAACCACCAAAAGAGATTCCAGGCCAATAAAAAGGGGAGGCCCATCAGCATGGGTTCTATGCGATTGGCTAGCATGATGATGGGACTTTCTAGCATGAAGAACCCAATTAGCATGCCGCTATAAAGCGCTAGTTTAAGAGGAGGTAGATATTTCATAACACGTTTGCCCTTTGTTTATGGTTTGTGTGTGAGCTTGGTTTTCAGCGCAAAGCAATCCAGCAAAAGCTATCCAACAGCAGCGTTATTAAGCGCAGCGCGGTTGCCAAGCGTTAGTGGGGCGTGAACCACTCATTTGTTGTATTTATTCGTATAGATATAACAAATAGGCGTTTTTCAAAATATCGTCAAGCCAGAATGGATAACGAGAGCCTGCTTATTACGTATAAATTTTCTAACGTGAACACAAGAAAAGCGTAATTTTATAAACATGTTCAGTGGCGCATGCTGAGGCTATGTCTCATAGCGATGGAGCTGGACACCATGTTTGACCTACAAAGCAACACGACCCCTCAGGCGTTTATTGACGAACAAAACGCTTCTCCCAGCGCGCTTAATCAGCACTATTGGATGCCGTTTAGCGCTAACCGTGATTTCCGCGCCAACCCACGCATGATTACTGGCGCGGAAGGGCGCTATTACATCGATGACCAGGGCCGTAAGCTGTTTGATTCACTCTCTGGCTTATGGACCTGCGGCGCAGGTCATAACCGTGAAGAGATCCAAAAAGCGGTGGCGGCGCAGCTCGGCTCTCTCGACTTTGCGCCAGGTTTTCAAATTGGCCATCCGCTGGCGTTTAAGCTGGCAGAAAAAGTGGCCAGCCTTACACCTGCTGGGCTGGATCATGTGTTTTTCACTAACTCTGGTTCAGAAGCCGCTGATACCTCTGTCAAAATGGCCAAGGCCTACTGGCGGCTAAAAGGTAAGCCCGAGAAGACCCGCATGATTGGTCGTGCCAAGGGCTATCACGGGGTGAATATTGGTGGCACCAGCCTGGGTGGCATCGGTGGCAATCGTAAGCACTACGGCCAATTGATGGACGTAACGCATCTGCCGCACACGCTGCAGGCAGGTCACGCCTTCACCCGTGGCCAAGCCGAAACCGGCGCCGAGCTTGCTGATGCGTTGCTTGATCAAATCGCCCTGCACGATGCATCCACCATTGCGGCGGTGATCGTTGAGCCGATGTCTGGCTCTGCTGGGGTGATTGTGCCGCCTAAAGGCTATCTGGATCGGCTGCGCGAGATCTGTACCGCCCACGATATTTTGCTGATATTCGATGAAGTCATCACTGCTTTTGGTCGCAGTGGCGCAACCACCGGCGCAGAAGCGTTTGGTGTTACGCCGGATATCATGAACGTTGCCAAGCAGATCACTAACGGCGCTATTCCTATGGGTGCGGTGATTGCTTCCAGCGAAATTTTTGACACTTTTATGCACGCTGGCGGCGCCCAACACGCCATTGAGTTTCCTCACGGTTACACCTACAGCGCCCATCCTGTCGCTTGTGCCGCTGGTTTAGCGGCGCTTGAAATGATGGAGCGTGACAACTTCCCTGCCCAGGTAAGTGCTATCGCGCCCGCTTTTGAGCAAAAGCTGCACGCTCTAAAAGGCCGCAATCACATTGTTGATATTCGTAACTATGGCTTAGCGGGCGCACTTCAATTGGCGCCCCGAGATGGCGACCCCACCATTCGCCCTAGGGACGCTCATTTAGCCTTATGGGAAGCTGGGTTTTACGTGCGTTACGGCGGCGACACACTGCAGTTCGGCCCTCCGTTTGGCTCCACAGACGCTGAGCTAGAGCGGCTGTTTGATGCCGTTGCCACCACCCTGGATTCGTTAGCATAAGTTTTATCAACATAAGTTTTATGAACATAAGATTCGTTGGCATAACCGACTGACCTAAATTTCAGAGAGTTTAAATATGAGCGTTGTTTCCCATCTAATTAACGGTGAATTAATCGACAGCCAGCGCATGCTGGACGTGACCAATCCCTCAACGGGTAAAGTGATTCGCCAAGTGGCGGACGCCAGCGCCGCCGACGTAGAACGTGCTATTGCCGCCGCCCAAGCTGCGTTTCCCGCTTGGCGAGATACGCCACCTGCTAAGCGCGCCCAAGTAATGTACCGCTTCAAGCAACTGCTAGAGGAGCACGCCGACCGCTTGGTGCAATTGGTCAGTGAAGAGCACGGTAAAACCCCTGAAGATGCGATGGGCGAACTGAGGCGCGGCATCGAAAATGTCGAGTATGCTTGCGGTGTGCCTGAGCTATTAAAAGGTGAGTATTCCCATAACGTTGGGCCGGGCATTGATGCGTGGTCCAATTTCCAGCCATTGGGCGTAGTGGCCGGCATTACGCCGTTTAATTTCCCTGCCATGGTGCCGCTGTGGATGTATCCGATGGCGATTGCTTGCGGCAACACCTTTATTCTCAAGCCTTCGGAAAAAGACCCTTCAGCAGCGATGGCGGTAGCCGAGCTGTTGCAAGAAGCTGGGTTGCCAAAAGGCGTGATGAATGTGGTGCACGGTAGTCGCGAAACGGTGGAAACGCTGCTAGATGCTAAGGCCGTTAAAGCCATCTCATTTGTTGGCTCAACGCCGGTAGCGGAAGCTATTTATTCCCGTGGTTCAGCCGCTGGCAAACGCGTTCAGGCTCTGGGTGGGGCGAAGAACCATGCCGTGGTGCTTCCAGACGCCGATTTGGAAAACGCCGCCAATACACTGATGGGGGCGGCTTACGGAAGTTGTGGTGAGCGCTGCATGGCGATTTCGGTGGCGGTGTGCGTGGGTGACGAGACGGCAGATCGGTTAGTTGAAACGCTGCTGCCTAAAATTGCTGAGCTCAAGGTTGGCCCTGGTACCGATAAAGGCTTGGATATGGGCCCGCTGGTGACGGCAGAGCACCGTGATAAGGTGTTGGGCTATATCGAAGACGGCGTAAAGGCAGGCGCGTCGCTAGTGGCCGATGGCCGTGAGCTGAAAATCGCGGGTCATGAAGATGGCTATTTCGTTGGTGGTTGCCTGTTCGATAACGTTACTACCGAGATGCGCATTTACCAGGAAGAGATTTTCGGGCCAGTGCTGTGCGTGGTGCGGGTCGGCAGCTTAGATGACGCTATGCAATTGATTAACGACCATGAATACGGCAATGGCACCTGCCTGTTTACTCGCGATGGCGAGGCTGCTCGACGCTTTACCGATGGCATCGAAGTGGGCATGGTGGGTGTTAACGTACCGCTTCCCGTGCCGGTGGCCTACCATAGCTTTGGCGGCTGGAAGCGCTCGTTGTTTGGCGACCTTCATGCCTACGGCCCTGACTCTGTGCGCTTCTACACCCGTCGAAAAGCGGTTTCCCAGCGCTGGCCTTCGGTGAGCGAAGCCACACGAGCCGAGTTTTCGTTTCCCACTAACCAACGTTGACGCCGTAAGCTAACTACGCCATCTTCTCTGCACCACTGCTAAGCGGTGGTGCACTTTTTTGGTGTGCGTATCTTAGTCGTAAAGGGACGAGCAGCGTGGCGAGAACACAGGACGAAATTCGGCAAACCAACGTAAAAAAGATTCTTCAGGCGGCGGAGCAATTGTTTGCTGAAAAAGGCTATGCCGGAGCGTCGATGGGGGAAATTGCCCAGCTGGCTGATCTGCCCAAATCCAACGTGCACTACTATTTTTCCACTAAAAAGGCGCTTTACCAGGAAGTGCTGCTAGCGCTGCTGGAAATCTGGAAACAGGACGCGCTGTGCTTCGAACTCTACGACGACCCACGAGTCGTGCTTTCTAGCTATATCCGCGCCAAAATGAATCATTCTCGCTACCGCGCTCACGGCTCGAAAATATGGGCAGCGGAAGTAATGCAGGGCGCACCCATTCTGAAAGAGCGCCTGCGCGATAGCTTATACGAATGGGCTAAATTGAAAGAGTCAAAAATTCGCGAGTGGGTCGAGTCCGGTCAAATTAACCCCGTTGAACCGTCCTATCTCCTTTATATGATTTGGGCCTCCACCCAGCACTACGCCGACTTCGACTACCAAATCTACCTGCTTAACGACGATAAACCCTTAGACGACCTGCAGTTTGAAAAAGCCGTGCAGTCGGTAACCTCGGTGATTTTGCGGGGGATTGGGTTGACGGCGTAGAGCAGTGCTCAATGACTGAGTTGCACAGATGTATCAAACTTATGCCGCTTTCGCGATAGTAACGTGCGGAACTTGCGCAGGTTGTCGTGGGCATAGAGCACGCTGTCGCAAAAGCGGTCGTACTCATCTAAATCAGCGACTGCCACGATCAACACAAAATCACACTCACCCGTTACTTGATAGCACTGCTTCACTTCAGGGGCGTTGACCGCTGATGTTAAGAACTGCTGGTAGAGTAACTTGTTATCCCGCTCCATGGTGACTTCCACCACCATGTGTAGGCGCTGGCCTAAGGCATCAGGGTTGAGTAGCGCCACTTCACGCTCAATGACTCCCGCATCGCGTAATCGATTAACCCGCTTTAAACAGGCCGAGGGGGAAAGCCCTATTTCATCCGCTAATGCTTGATTGGTCAGGCTGGAATCGCGTTGAAGCTGGTCAAGAATTCTTCGATCAATAGCGTCCATGAAATAAGATTCTCTTTCTATGTTAATAAAGAACGAATAGTGATTGTAGGCACCGTATTGGAAAGAAGATTCTGCGTCATCTCCATTATCATAACGTTTGTTAAAACAATGGCAATGGAGGGCTTGATGCGGATCACAATTCACTATTTATTGGCGGTGGTAGGTCGTGTACTGCAAGACGCGCTGCGCGTGTATGTGACATTACTCAAAATCCTGATACCTGCTTTGCTCATCGTCAAAGGGTTAGAACTACTCGGTATGATCGAGTGGCTGGGGGCGGCATTAGCTCCTTTAATGAGCACACTCGGTTTGCCTGAACAAATGGGTGTTGTGTGGGCGGCGGCGCTCTTCACCAATTTGTACACCGCCATTGCGGTGTTTTTCCAAGTCGTCGGTGAAACGCCTTTGAGTGTTGAGCAGGTAACGGTACTGGGTGCGTTGATGCTGGTAGGGCATTCGCTTCCCGTTGAGGGAGCGGTAGCCAAGCGCGCTGGCGTACCTTGGTGGGGCACGCTGGTTCTGCGTGTGGGTGGGGCTTTACTGCTTGCTTGGTTGTTACACTGCTTCTATTCGTATTTTGGTTTGTTGCAAGCTCCCGTTGAATTGGTCTGGCAGCCAAGTTTTTCATCAGCACCAACGCTCAGCGGTTGGGCATTGGCACAGTTGGAAACGTTAGCGCTTATTTTTGTGATTATTTTAGCGCTGATTGTGCTCTTAAAACTTTTAAAAAGGCTGGGTCTAGAGCGTTGGATTCATCTTGGCTTGCTACCGTTGCTCAAGCTATTAGGCATTGGTCGTTCGGCAGCGAATGTGACGGTCATTGGTTTCACGCTGGGACTAAGCTATGGCGCAGGGCTGCTGATTCGTGACGTGCAAAACGGGGTGCTTAGCAAGCGCGACAGCACGCTAGCGCTGTGTTTTCTCGGCCTCTGCCATAGCGTTATAGAAGATACGCTGCTGATCTTAATGCTTGGAGCCGATATAACGGGTATCTTATGGGCACGGCTCTTCTTTGCCATTATTGTCACCGCGATGATTGCCCGTTGGCCCAAAGCCACGTTGAAGAATAAATCACCTCATCATCAACCTAGGTGATTAAATTCACCCCTACCCAAGATGACTGCCTTACCGCCCACATTGACATAGGCAGACTTAATCTCACCATTGGCGGCGGTGTGGATAACGCTGGGTCGCCCCATTTCAACACCCTGGTGAATCTTGCAGTGTAGGGGATCTGGCTTGAGTGACGCTAAATAGCCGGTTAAAGCTGCTGCAGCGCTGCCAGTGGCGGGGTCTTCGCAAATACTGGCGTGCATGGAGAACATACGGCTCCGTACAATCGTCTCTTCGCTGTCGCGTTGTTCCATCACATAAAGGTATATCTGCTCAGTGCCGCTGCGTGTAACGGCATCTGCCCATACTGCACCGGCGATTTGTATGTGCTCTAGAGCCGCTAGGTCGGCTAGCTCAATAAGATGAAAGGGCAGCCCGAAAG
Organism: Halomonas sp. IOP_6; assembly: GCF_021151565.1. Classification (NCBI taxonomy): domain Bacteria; kingdom Pseudomonadati; phylum Pseudomonadota; class Gammaproteobacteria; order Oceanospirillales; family Halomonadaceae; genus Halomonas; species Halomonas sp. IOP_6. The sequence continues at coordinate 176,144 of NZ_JAIRBO010000005.1, forward strand.
AGGCAATGATTGGATCGCCAATGACTTGGTGGATGTCTAGCCCTAGTAGCTCAACGGCAGTAAGGCGATCAATCGTGCTGCCCGTGACCATGACGGGCTGGGCGGTTTTGAATGTTGCTGTATTTTTTTCATAATTAACCGCTAATTCGCCGACAGGTGGCTGTAGCACAATGCCCTGCTCGCGGTTGACGAGGTTTAACTCCGCTAGTAGATGCGCGGTACCTACCGTGGGGTGGCCAGCAAACTGCAGCTCAGACGTCGGTGTGAAAATCCGCATAGGGTAGTGATTAGCCGCTGTCGCCGCGCCTAAAAATACCGTTTCAGCCAAGTTAAGTTCATTGGCAATTGCCTGCATAGTGCTGGTTTCAAGCTCATCGGCATCTAAAAAAACTGCCAACTGATTGCCCGAAAAAGGCTTATCGGTAAACACATCCAACAGGTAATACTCAGCAGTTTTCATAGGGACCTCTTTTGCATGACGAGTGCTGCCAAAACGGTTTACAACCCTCTTTTTGCGCCTGGGTGCGAGTGATTCCAATATCTTCCAGCAGTCGGTCATCAAGGGTTAGTAGCTGACGGCGGCTACGGCGGCGTTGATGATAGTGACGTAACTGACAGCGAAACTGAGTGAGGCTGAAGCGTAGCATGGCAGTTCTCCTTGATGACGATGTGCTCCACCAGATTACGCAGCCATGCTAGGTCAATACAGATATAGGCTTTTCTATTTTCAAGATACAGATGGTATATGTTATACCTCTGTATGGTTGCTGGGCAGGGTATCTGTATTGTTTTTAAAACGTCTTCAAGAACGTTTTGAAGAGCGATTTTAAAAGCATTTCAAAGATAGAGGGCTGGAGTCATGACGCGCTACGAAGAAGTCGCTTGTATTTTGCGGGAGCGAATTGAGCACGGTATTTACCGCGTGGGCGATCGCCTGCCTTCTATTCGAGCGGTATGTCAGGAGCTTGATGTCAGTATCTCGACGGCTCAGGAAGCCTATCGGCAACTGATGGATGTGTCGCTGATCGAATCACGGCCGAAATCGGGCTACTTTGTACTTCCAAGCAGAGTGCCTGCGGTGCTGCCTTCTGTCTCTCGTCCTGCGCAGTGCCCGCTGGATGTCTCCCAATGGGATCAAGTATTAGAGCTGGTCGCTACCGAGCGTGACGATAGTCGGCTGCTGCTTGGGCGCGGTGTGCCGAACCTGGCTTATGAAACGCTTAAGCCGCTGTCGAAAACACTGGCGGGGCTGCACCGTAAGAACGATCTGAATGGCTTTAACTACGACAAACTGAGTGGTAGCCCCGAGCTGCGCCAGCAGGTAGCGCGGCTGGCCATTGCCTCCGGCTGTTTGCTGCACCCGGATGACATCATGATCACCACCGGCTGCCAGGAAGCATTGTCGATAGCGCTGCGCACCCTTACTCAGCCTGGCGACGTGGTGGCCGTGGACTCGCCTAGCTTTTACGGCACCATGCAGATCCTAAAAGCCAATGGTCTAAAAGCGTTGGAGATTCCTACTGATCCGCAAACGGGCATTAGTTTGGAAGCGTTGGAAATGGCGCTGGAGCAGTGGCCGATCCGTGCCATCCAGGTCACTCCGACGTATAACAATCCGCTGGGCTACACCATGAGCGAGGCGCGCAAACAGGCGCTGTTTCAACTCGCCCAACGCTTCGACGTGGCCATCATTGAAGACGATATCTACGGTGATCTCTCCTATACCCACCCAAGGCCGTTGACGGTGAAGTCTTTCGATGACGATGGGCGGGTGCTGTTATGCAGTGGCTTTTCGAAAACGGTGGGGCCAGGACTACGAGTGGGTTGGCTAGCGCCGGGGTGTTATCGAGATAAGGCGCTGCATATGAAGTATGTCTCTACCGGTGCCTCGGCCACATTGCCGCAGTTGGCGGTGGCGGAGTTTGTCGCCAAAGGCCACTACGAGCGTCATCTTCGCTATGTTACTCGCCAATATCAGCGCCAACGGGACATCATGATCAACTGGGTGCAGCGCTATTTTCCAGAAGGCGCGGGCATCAGTTATCCACAAGGCAGTTTTTTGCTATGGGTGGAGTTACCTGCCGCCGTGGACTGCGTACGCCTTAATGAACGCTTAGCCAAGCGCGCCATCCATGTGGCTCCTGGCTCGCTATTTTCAGCCTCGGGCAAGTTTCGCCAGTGTTTGCGACTTAACTACGCATTTACGCTAACACCGGCCATTGAAGATGCCGTGCGCACCGTGGGAGAACTCGCCACCGAAATGGTGGAGGAGGCACAGCGGTATGAGGTATCGCTAAGTTAAAACGCTTCTTGAACGGTACGCCATACGCACATACCAATGAAGTAAACGGATGCAATGCCCCATCCCCATAGGGCCCAGGCGGCATGCGCGGGGCTGGAGAGCACCAGTGACGTTGCACAGGCGCACCATAATAGCGTGACGGCGATATTGAGTGGCATGAACTGACGAACACGAAACGGATGCAGGAACTTCATCTTGGTCACGGTAAGAATGGCGAGAAAAACGATAGATGCAAAGGTGATGAAGGGCGGTAAATCGAGAATATAAAAATAGGCCGCAGCAATGTTCCAGGCAGCAGGAAAGCCAACAAAGTAATTATCCTGGCTTTTCATATTAGTGTTGCAGAAACAGAACATCGATGACAGCAGAATGATAAACACTGACAGCAATTCGAAATTGGGCGGTAACTCGATAAAGAAGTAAATGAACAGAGCGGGAATAAATGCCCAGGTTAGATAATCGATGACCATATCAAGCGTCGAGCCATCGAAGTGGGGCAGGATGGTTTTTACTTCATACTTACGCGCCAGAGTGCCATCGAAACCATCGACCATCATCGCCGCGCCAAGCCATAGTAAGCAGGCGACTGGATTGTTGTCGATCAGCGAGAGCAGCGCCATTGTGCCGAGCAGTACGCCGCTGGCCGTGAATATATGCACGCTCCAAGCTTTCCATATCGAAGCGCGGGATTCTGTGTGAGAAGAGAGCGTTTGGACCACGTTGACCCCATTGGGAACGTGATGTCCCCTTGCTGTTCGGTGTATAGATGAGTGTGTAAAAATCATACCCTACTACAAGACGGCACCCAGCGAATACGTAGGCCGGCCATCTGGGCATGGCACGTTTGTGCAAAAAGTATAGTGTCTTGTGCCTCTGTTGCTATTTTGGTCGTTGAAATTGCTGCCTTGCCTGTTCGACTTGCTCTCGAGTGATGCACGTTGGCGAGTGATCATTGAGTAGCCCCATGGCCTGCATAAACGCAAACGCAGTGGTTGGACCAACGAATTTCCAGCCGCGCTTTTTCAAATCTTTAGCAAGTGCGATGGATTCAGGCGAGGTGGTCTGAGTTTGTGGTGCGGCAAGTGAATCGAGGGTTGGCTCGAAACGCCAGAAATATGCGGCCAGTGAGCCTTCCTGGTTGACCATTTCCAGCGCCCGCTGAGCATTATTAATCACCGCCTCGATTTTGCCACGATGGCGAATAATGCCGGCGTCTTGCAGCAAGCGCTGCACATCCTCTTCGCCAAAGCGGGCAACGTGATGGAAGTCGAAATGATGGAAGGCAGCGCGAAAGTTCTCGCGTTTGTTGAGAATGGTGCGCCAACTTAAGCCTGACTGAAAACTTTCCAGGCAGAGCTTTTCGAATAACCGCTGGTCGTCAACCACCGGAAACCCCCACTCGTTGTCATGGTAGGGCAGAAATTCGGGGGCACCGCCACACCACTGGCAGCGTGGAAGATTATCAGGGGCAATAAAGTCAGGCATTGGGCGCTCCTTAGTAATATCCTAAACGTCATAAGTTGAGAGTGTTGCCGCGCATAGGTACCAAACGCCCGTGATCAATGATGGGCCCTGTGGGTTGACCGTCAGGTGCACCACCTCGTGGTTCTATACTGACGGCAAGGTCGGCATTGAATAATTGCGCACGTAGCTCTGCACTAGGGTGTAGCCGTAGGTTACCTTGCTCAGGTAGTAAACCTAACGATATTGGGGTGCCTTCGGCGATTAACCATAACTCCCCAGTCTGATTGCTGCTGACTTGAGTAGGTTGAACGGCTTGCACGATCAGTTCGCCCCCAGTGGTCGCGCTAATGATCCAGCCCGGCGTGCGCGATTCATCCTGAACCACAAAGACCGCCTCGCCCTGAGGCAATGTAGACAGTTCAGCCTGCTGCCAAAGAGTGCCAAAAACTATTGCGACTGCCCCAAATCCGGCAGCGATTGTTTGCCATACGCCTAAGCGTTGCCACCAGGGAGGGGGAAATGCCCCGGTTGCTTGGATAATACGCTGCCAAACTTCTTTGGGAGGTGTTCTAGGATCAAGTTGCTCGTTGAACAACTGCAAGTGCTCTCGCCAGCTATCCACATCATTTTGTAGATCATGACTGACGGCCAACAGTGCTTCAAAGTGTGTTTTCTGTTCTTTATCCAATACGCCGAGTACATACTCACCAGCCGCTAGGTGGCGTTCATCGGGGTTGGTTAAATCCCATTGGTTAGACATGTTTTTAACCTCTCAAGCCCACGACGAATCCAGCTTTTAACGCTGCCCAGCGGTTGGGACAAAGAGTGAGCAAGCTCGCTATGCGTTAACCCCTGAAAATAAGCCATCTCCATTAACTGACGCTGATGAAGGCTTAGTGTGTCCAGACAATCATTAAGTCTGTCTTTTTTCTGGCCGCTTATGCTGTCACCTTCAGGGTCTTCGGTACCTAACAGCGTTGCTAATATAGGTTCGTCGGTGGTTGCATCCTGCGGCTTCTGGCGGCGTAGCCAGTCGATGCCAGTATTGCGGGCAAGTGTTGAAAGCCAGGTCATAGGTTTAGCACGAGTGGCATCGTACTGATTAGCAACGCGCCATATGTTGATAAAGACATGCTGCAGGCAATCCTGGGCAGCGCTTTCCTCTCTTACTATACGCAGCAGTTGGGCATATAGATGCGCACTAGTGGCACGATAAAGGCGCGCAAATGCTTGGCGGTCGCCTTGGGCGCAGCCACTGAGCTGATCAATAAGGTACTGTTGGCGTTGCGTGGCATCTTGCATTCAGGCATCTCTGCGCATTAAACCGAACTATCAGTCTTGGGTAGCGTGGCGTTGAAGGCAATAGACTTCATATTAGTGGCCGATAAAAAATTCTGAAAAGTTTGCATCCACCTGGGCATTAACCACGTAAGTGTTAATGAGCTTGCATTGTTGAGCCATTTTAATCACAAGTAGGAGATGCCCCAATGAAACTCAAACTTCTTACTGCTAGCCTTTGTGCCGCTGCTCTTTATGCTAGTGCTGCCGTTGCTGATCATGGCCCTACCATGGTGGGCGGAGCCAGCATGCTTCCCGAGCGTAATATTATCGAAAATGCCGTTAACTCAGGTGACCACGAAACGCTGGTGGCTGCAGTGCAGGCAGCTGAACTAGTGGATGTGTTGCAAGGTGATGGCCCTTTTACCGTCTTTGCACCCACGGATAAGGCCTTTGCGGACTTGCCCGACGGCACCGTTGATACGTTGCTACAGCCTGAGAACCTTGAGCAATTGCAGACCGTTCTGACTTATCACGTGGTGCCAGGCAACCTGACGCGGGACGCGTTGTGGGAAGAGGTTATGGAGAACGACGGCACCGTGGCTTTTAAAACCGTACAAGGCGGGCATCTTTCCGTTATTCGTAACGGTAATAACCTGATGGTGATGGATGCGCAGGGCAATAGTGCCAATATAACGGTGATTGATGTTGCCCAAGCGAACGGCGTCATCCACGTGGTTGATCGTGTATTAATGCCTTAATCGATCGGATGCTGGCGACTAATGAACACTCATTCGCCAAGTGACTGTCCCGCTGCCTTGAGTCTTAAGGCAGCGGTAGTTTTAATGTTTGACGACAGAAAGCTTCCTCTCGCTGCCAACCAACGACAGCGCGGCCGCTGAACGCCCTTAGCGAATAGATATTAACCCTGGCGTAAGTTTAACCATGCGTTGCTAAGCCAAGCACCTGCGTTGATAAGTTCGCTTTCCGTTGAGCCTGCATAGCCGAGCACTAAACCAGGGCGCTTGTTCTCACCAAGGTAATAGCGGGAAAGAGGAGAAAGCGTAATACCCGCTTCACTAGCACGTCTTACCAGTATCTCTTCTGTTTCAAAATTATCGAGCTCAGCCAGAAGGTGCATGCCTGCATGGCCGTCAGAAAGCTGAAGCCCTGCGGCCACCGCAGGCGCTAACGCAGTGCGCAGGCAGGCTTGGCGTTGGCAATAAGCAGCCCGCATGCGAGCGATGTGGCGAGTAAAGTGGCCGTTGGCAATAAGTTCAGCAAGCGCTGATTGTATGGGGTAGTTACCCTCGCGGTGCAGCCGCGTATGGGCGCGCTTAAAGTCTTCGGCAAGCCTATCAGGCAATACCAAATAGCCTAAACGCAAGCCGGGGTAAAGCACTTTACTGAAGGTGCCCACATAAATCACCGGCGCCTGTTCGGCGAGGCCTTGTAGAGAGGGAGTAGGCGGCGTGTCGTACCGAAATTCACTGTCGTAATCATCTTCGATGATCCAGCTGCCAGCATGAGAAGCATACTCTAACAATGCTAGTCGGCGTGGTATTGGCATGGTAACGCCACTGGGGTATTGGTGAGAAGGTGTTACATAGATTAGCCGGGGTGCGGGGGCGCTCGCAGGCGCTAGTGAAGGGTTTAGTCCTTCTTTATCTACGGGTATGAGCGTTGTCGTTAAGCCTGAGGCTAGGAAACATGCTTGCGCTCCGCGGTAACCAGGCTCTTCCATCCAAACCGAATCGCCGCTATCGGTGAGCAGTTGGGTAATCAGCTCAAATGCCTGCTGAGCTCCTTGGGTAATCACGATCTGCTCTGGTTGACAGCGCACCGCGCGGGAGAGGCGTAGATAGTCACAAAGGGCTGCTTTAAGTTCAGGCAGCCCACCGTTGGTTTGATAATCCATCCATGACATTTCTGCGTGATAATAGTGACGACGCAAAAGGCGTTGCCATAGCTCGCGGGGAAACAGATCGAGTGCCGGAACGCCAGGGGCAAACGCTCGATGGCCGTGGCTTAACGCGCCGCTTAGCGTTAGTAGTGTGTTGCCCCGGTTTGAATAGCGAACAGGCACAGGGGAGGGAAGTTCGGTTCTGTTTAATCGTGTGGGTAGTTGTGCCACATAGAGCCCCGCTCCCTGGCGAGCGATCAGCAATCCTTCCGCCAACAGCCGGTCCATGGCGGCCAGCACCGTATTGCGGCTAATACCTAAAGCGGTGGATAAATAGCGAGAAGAGGGAAGTGCATCGCCTGCCGTCAATTCGCCATGTTGAATCCAATCCTTAAGCGAACGGTAGAGCTGTTGAACCAGCGTGGCTGCTTCATTCGCTGCTAGCCTTATCGCTAGCGCCTCCGTAATCCAATCGCTAGCAGCGTTACGTCGTTTCACTGGTTCCCTCAATTTAGCGATAAGTGGCTCTTTGTTATAGACCACTATAGCGGCAAGCTGAGTTTGTTCACCATCTTAATGGAGTAGTTGCCATGGTTAATATTCGTTCAGCGGTACTGTCTGACTTAGAGGCACTTAGTGGATTACTCGACGGCTATCGGCAGTTCTATAATCAGCCGAGTGATATCGGTGCGGCGCGGGATTTCTTGCGTCAGCGCTTTGGGCAGGCGGATTCGCGCATTTTAGTGAGTGAAAATAGCGACGCTAACCTCACTGGTTTCGTGCAGCTTTATCCTGGAGTTTCCACGGTGGGCTTGAATGCGCGTTGGACGCTAAATGATCTTTTTGTGTTGCCAGAGTGCCGCGATAAGGGAACGGGTAGGGCGTTGATGGAAGCCGCCACCCAACTGGCTCGCGAGCATGGAGTCGCGCGCTTAATCCTTATGACTCAGGTAGAGAACGAGCGCGCCCAGCACCTTTATGAGTCCTTGGACTGGCAGCGCAACACGGCGTTTTACGGTTATCTGCTGGATATCAAATAACGGCAATGATGACTAATGAGCAGTCATCTTCTGAAGTAAGTGCCTGCACAAAATTAAGCGGGCACTGATCATAGGCAACCACTGATTCGATAGGGTCTAAATGCTCGTAAACGTATGCATAAGCACTTAGCTGTCTGGGTGTTGTGGGAGGGAGCTTTAGCTCGCGATGATTTAACTGATTTGCCTGGTTATAGTAGGGGCGGCTACGCCGCCATCGCCCGCTAGAAGCGGCCTCCTACAATAGACGATGAGCCTTGAGCGGCTGAAAAGTGATCATAGGCAACCACTGATTTAATGGGGCCTGAATCCTCGCAAACTTATGATAAGCACTTATTAGCACTCATATATTGACTAGGCGTGCCAAGCCCGGCGTTCAGCCGGGCTCAAACGACAGTGACTTACAACACAGCTTTTTAAGCGCAATACAGGTTTATGCGTTGCTTAGCTTGCGCGCTCGATGCAGGTTCTCCATCGTATTCAGACACGCCTGGGCGGCTTCTTGCCCTTTGGTAACAAAGTGCTGGGTGTAGAAGTCGTGGTGAGTGCTGTGCTCATGGAAGTGGTGTGGTGTTAGGACGACCGAGATAATCGGTACTTGCGTATCTAACTGCACGCGCATTAAGCCATCAATGACCGCATGGGCGACAAAGTCGTGGCGATAAATGCCGCCGTCTACCACAAAGCCTGCCCCGACAATGGCGCCGTAGCGGCCACTTTCGGCGAGTACCTTTGCCTGGAGGGGGATTTCGTAAGCACCTGATACGGTGAAGATGTCCACTTGTTCGGTGTTAAGACCGCAGCGTTCTACTTCAGTGATAAATGCTTCATAGGCCTTCTCGACAATGTCGTGATGCCAGTGGCCTTGAATAAACGCAATGCGCTGGGCCGTGGTGTGTGTTGAAAGCGTTAGCGGAAATGTCTGATTCATGGTCATTCTCTTGGATAAGTTGTACCAGAATCAGGGCACGCGGGACCGGTCGTCAGGCAACCGAAAAAGGTGGCTGAAGCCACTTTTTAAGTTGCGTGTCTAAGGTACCGTTCTCTTTCATCCGGACTATCACCGTCGGCTTCGGCTTTTCACCGAATCTGCTGACCTCAAGAAATAAAAAACAACAGTCTTGAGCGCTCGCGGGCTTAGATGACAGAAGTTTATTCAGCCATCATCACCGCCGGTGGGGACTTTCACCCCGCCCTGAGAACTTTGCTGATTATCAGCCCGGCTATATTACGCTTTTTCTAAATACCAAGCCACGGGGGTGTCGTAATCTTTGCGGGGTCGCGCTGCATAATGATTTCACCGTGGCGAACGGAAAGTAGTACCTCGCCCTGAGTACGCAGCACGCTGTAGTCATCTTCACCCTCCAGCAGGTTGAAGCTGGCGGGTTTGCCGACCTCGATACCGTAACGCGCTTCAATATTGAGTGTGCGTGCGCTGTTGTCAGTGATAAGCGACAGCGCCTGGCTGAAATCCTGATAGCCCATCATTTGGCAGATATGCAAGCCAAAATCGAGCGTCCGCAACAGCTTACCGTTACCCAGCGAGTACCAGGGGTCGAAGATCGAATCCTCGGCAAAGCAGACATTAATGCCCGCGGCGTTTAGTTCTTTTACGCGGGTAACACCGCGACGTTTTGGGTAACTATCAAAGCGTCCCTGCAGGTGAATGCTTTCGGTGGGGCAGGAGACAAAATTGATGCCCGAACGCTTGAGCAGCAGAAACAGCTTAGAGCAGTAGGCGTTATCGTAGGAGTGCATCGCCGTCGTGTGGCTAGCGGTCACGCGGCTGCCTAAGTCGTTAAACAGCGCTTCGCAGGCCAGCACCTCAAGGAAACGCGAGTTAGGGTCGTCTATCTCATCGCAGTGCACATCCACCAAGCGGTCATATTTGATCGCTAGCTCTATCACCCGCTTCATGGAAGCGACGCCTAGTTCTCGGGTGTACTCAAAGTGGGGAATGCCGCCGACAACGTCCGCACCGATCTCCAGCGCCTCTTCCATCAGGCGGTCGCCGCCGGGGTAGGAAAGCAGGCCATCTTGCGGAAAAGCGACCACTTGGATATCGATTTTATCTTTCAATTCATCGCGCAAGGCGCATAGGGTTTTAATGCCGATTAGACTGGGGTCGCTGGTGTCAGCGTGTGTACGCACAAACTGGACGCCGTTGCCTATCAACAGATTCAGGGTGTTAAGCGCGCGTTCGCGAATATCCGCTTCGGTGAGCATGGGCTTACGCTCACCCCAACGCTCGATGCCTTCAAACAGCGTGCCGCTTTGATTCCAGCTTGGCTCGCCCGCCGTTAACGCGGCATCCAAGTGAATATGCGGTTCAATGAACGGCGCGCAAAGCAGCTTGCCGCCCGCATCAATTTGCCCATCCCCCGCCGTTTGTGGCGCGTCTTGAGCGGTAATCGCTGTGAACGTACCGTTCTCAATCTCAAGCCGGTAAAGCTCGGGGCGCTGGCGTAGGCGGGCGTTAATGATCTGCATGCTCATATAGTTAGTGGCTCACTTATTGTTTGGCAGTCGAAGGGGAGGTATCACTTAGCGTAGCGTGGTTTAAACGAAGCAGTACAGCGTAGCTAACTGCCGCTACCACGACACCTACCAATGGGGGGAGCAACGGGGAGAGGTAAGCGGCTCCAGCGCCTAATGCATAGGCGGCTAACCCTCGGCGATTAAAATTGGGTAGCTGAGTGGATTCCAGAGTAGGGTAGCGGCCTTTATGTTTGAGCCAGAAGTCCGCCATGATCACCCCGCCCATGGGAGGAATAAAGGTGCCTAGCAGTACTAGAAAGGGAATCAGCAGATTATACATACCGCCTACCGCCAGTACGGTGCCAATCGCTGCGCCACACACCGTGACTAAGCGGCGTTTCTCGGTGCGCAGCAAATTGCAGCCCGCTACGGCAAAGTTGTAAATGGTGTTGTCCTGAGTGGTCCAGATATTTAGAAACAGCATCAGCACCGCGATGGTGACAAAGCCCTGCGCGATCAATACATCGACAATATCCGCCTGCTGGTAAATCATGGTACCCAGTGCGCCAGTCAGCACCATTAAGCCGTTGCCCACAAAAAAAGCCGCCAGAGTCGCGATCACGGCAATTTTCGGCGTCTTGGCGAAGCGGCTCCAGTTAGTCGCTTGGGTGCCTCCGCTAATAAAGGTGCCAATGATGACGGTAATCGCTGCCGCTACGCTCATGCTTTCCGTGGGCGTTTGCTGGCTTAGTCCGGCAAATCCGTGTGCATCCACCAGCCCGGTGAACAGGCTAATCAAGATAAACAGCATCATGGCGGGGACGGCAAAGCGCGAAAGCCAGTCCATCCCTTTATAGCCAATCATGGCCGTCACGCAGAAACCAAACCCAAATAGCACCATTAAGGGGATTTCCAGCCATTCAGGCATCCCTGTGGTGCGTACTAACACTAGGGCAATCGTCGCGGTGCCCCAGGCGTACCAACCAATCTGCGTAAAGCCGAGAATAAAATCGGAAAGTTTGCTGCCTTTTTCACCGAAGCAGAAGCGTCCCATCAGTACGGAGTTAAGGCCGCTTTGACAGGCAATGTAAGCAAGGGCTGCCGCGTATGCGCCCAGCAACAAGTTACCCACCAGTATGATCCAGAGCAGTTGGCCAATCGGGAACGATTGGCCAAGCGAACCACCGGCCCACATGGTGGCAGTGAAAAAAGTAAAGCCGAGTAGCACAACGGAGGTGGAGAGCAAGCCCTTACGGGCGCTAGTGGGGACTTCACTTAGCGGATAGTCAGAGTGGTGCATGGGGGACTCCAGGTGAGTATTATTATCCTAGTTATATAAGCAACCTGCGTGCCAAGCTTAGCTCCCCAAGGCGTTTAAAGCGTACTCTCCAACAACCCCCGCATTAACGTTTCGATCATACTCTCGTACTCGTCTGCTAATGAGAATTGCTGCGGATCTTGTAGCCAATCAAAGCAAATGCCGATTAAAAAGCTATGGTACTGGCGCCGGGCGCTGGCGGGCGTGAGGTCAGCGCGCAGATGGCCGGCTTGCCGGGCATTCTCAAATAGCTGCTCAACCTGCATTTCGGCATGCTCGGACAGCCGAGTGATCATGCTGATACGTGGATGATCATCTTCCAGCTTTTCGCAGCGATGCAGCACGATGGTGGCGGCGCGCTGTAACGGAAGGTTATGGCAGATAGCGCCAAGCGCACTCAGGGCAATCTCTTGCAGGCATTTGGTGGGGGTGTGGCCCAGTCGTAGCACAGCATCATCGACAATTTCATCGAGCGGCACGCGAACACGCTCTAGCAGGGCATCGAATACCGCCGCTTTATCCTCAAAATGCCAGTAAATCGCACCTCGGGTAACGCCAGCCGCTGCGGCAATATGAGCCAATGTGGTGCGCGACACGCCTTGAGCGAGAAACTGAGTTTCTGCAGCATCAAGGATGGCCTCGCGGGTGCGTTCAGCCTCAGCTTTGCGGCGTGACATAGCGGCTCCTAACAAAAAAGTGCACTTATATTGGCATTACTGAATGGCAAAGTCGCCAGTAGGTGATTAGTATACACGCTCACTGACATTCATGGATGTCAGTGAAATTTTTATGTCTGCGTATTGATAACACCACCGAGGAGTCCGCTGTGCGTAACACTGTGATTCGATTGCTTCCAGCGCTGCTGGCCCTGCTGCTGGCAACAGGTGACGCTTATGCCGAAAGCCAGAATGAGCCTCCTCTTCGGCCGGTGAAGCTGGTGACATTAGAAGCGTCTGGTGCCGCGCTGCAGCGACAATTTCCTGCGCGCGTTGAAGCCACTACACGCAGCAATCTATCGTTTCGCATGGCGGGTGAGCTTTTAGAGATTAACGTGACTCCCGGTCAGCGGGTAACGGAAGGCACCCTCATCGCGCGTATTGATGATCGTAATATGCGCAGTGAATTGGATAGCGCCCGTTCACGGTTAGAACTGGCACGGGCCACTCACGAACGCATGCGCTATACCCTAGAGCGTGGAGCGATTAGCCAAGCACGGTTTGATGAATCAGAGGCGGAGTTGCGTGCCGCTCGGGCGACCTTTGAACAGGCCGAAGAGCAACTGGAAAATACCCAACTGCGCGCACCTTACGATGGTGTGATTGCCCAGGTGCCGGTAGATAATCGGCAGATTGTCCAGGTGCAGGAAACCGTGGCGGTGATTCAGCAGCCAGGGCAGCTTGATGTGATCTTTCATTTACCGCAGCAAATCGTTCAGCAGATACCGCGCAACGATGAGGTGACCCCGTTTGAAATGGCGATGGCCTTTGAAGTGCGGTTTGGCAATAGCGAAAAACCTTACCTTGCACAGCTGGCGTCTTATACCACCCAGGCCAGCGCCCAAAGCTTGGCTTATGAGGTAACGCTTCGGCTACCGCAGCCCGACGATATCACTCTGCTTGATGGCATGAGCGCCACCGTGCGGCTTGATTTAGGCCAACTGTTACCAGCGTCTGAAAGTCTTGTTTGGCATTTGCCGCCTAACGCCATTAGCTATCAAGGTGAGAACTCGGAGCAGGCGGTGGTGTGGCGTTTTCAGGCGCCGGATCGTTTAGAGGCGGTGCCAGTCGAGGTGGGGCGTTTAACTTCTAAGGGGTTAGAGGTGAGTGGCGAACTAGCCGCGAATGATCGTGTAGTGGCAGCGGGAGCACATCGTGTCAGCGCTGATATGCGTGTAACGCCATGGGAAAAGGAACAGGGGCTATAAGATGGTTGATTACTTCTTACGCCACCGGGCCGCTAGTTATTTAATGACCGTGGTACTGCTCTTCGGCGGGGCGCTCGCTTTCACTGGCATGGGGCAGCTTGAGTTTCCTGAATTTACCATTCGCAATGCGCTAGTCACCACCCAGTATCCTGGTGCTACGCCAGAAGAGGTGGAGCAGGAAGTCACCTCGACACTGGAAGAAGCCATTCAAGAAATGCCCGCGATTAAACGCATCAGCTCGGTGAGTTCTAACGGGTTTTCGCAAATTACCATCGAGCTGCAAAGCACGGTGCAAAACGATGAGCTTCAGCAGCTGTGGGATTCATTACGTCGTAAAGTTGGCGATGCGCAGGCCGCCTTGCCGCCAGGCGCTAGCCAGTCACGAGTTAACGATGACTTTGGCGATGTGTTCGGCTTGATGATTAACCTGACCGGTGATGGCTATGCCATGCCCGATTTAAAAAGCCAAGCCGAGTTTCTTAAGCGTGAACTCGCCTTGGTCGACGGCGTTGAAAAGGTGTCTCTGGCTGGGGTAAGAGAGGAGCGCATTTTTATAGAAGTTGACCGAGAGCGGCTACGTGCGCTGAACATTCCGCTAAGTTCACTCCAGCAATTGCTTAATACTCAAAATGCCGTAGTGGACTCGGGTCACTTGAAGCAGGGGGGGCAGCGTTTCCGAGTAACGCCTTCGGGTAGTTCCGCCGATATTGATGATTTACGCGCGTTAATCGTTAGTGAAGGTAACGGCGAGCTGGTAAGGCTGAGCGATATCGCAGAGGTTTCCCGTGGCTTGACCGAGCAACCGCAGCAGCTTTATCGCGACATGGGGCGACCAGCTATCTCTCTGGGTATCTCGTTTGAAAGCGGCGTCAACGTGGTCGAAGTAGGTGCCCGGCTTGAACAGCGGCTTGACGAACTGGAAGCACGCACCCCGCTGGGTATGGAGCTCAATGTGGTCTATGACCAGCCGAGCGTGGTGGATGAGGCGGTATCCGGTTTCTTAATCAGCCTGATCCAGGCGGTGGCCATTGTTATTGTGGTGCTCATGCTGTTTATGGGTTGGCGCAGCGGGCTACTAATGGGCTTTATTCTGCTGATTACCATTATTGGCACCTTTATGCTGATGCGCATTCACGGTTTGCAGTTGGAAAAAATCTCGCTGGGGGCTCTGATTATAGCCTTGGGGATGCTGGTCGATAACGCCATTGTGGTCACTGAAGGCATGCTGGTGGGCCTAAAGCGTGGCCAGAGTATTCGTGAGTCGGCGCATCAGGTGGTTAAACAAAATGCCTGGCCGCTGCTAGCAGCCACGCTGATCGCAGTTGCCGCGTTTGCTCCAATTGGGTTGTCGCCAGATACCACCGGTGAATTCATCGGCTCGCTGTTCTATGTGTTGCTGTATTCACTGCTGCTAAGTTGGCTGACAGCGCTGACGCTCACGCCTTTCTATTTCAAACTGCTGTTTCGCAATGTGGCGCCTAGCAGCACAGATGAAGATCCTTACAAAGGGGTGGTGTACCGTTTGTTTAGCCGCGTGATTGTGGCGGGTATCCGGCTGCGTTGGCTAACACTTGGTCTGGTGATGGTCATACTGGCAGGTGCGGTTGTCGGTTTTGGTTCCGTCAAAAATGCCTTTTTCCCTGCCTCGAATACGCCCATCTTCTTTGTTGATTACCGCACGCCGGAAGGCACCGATATTCTGGAAACCGAGCGGCGGGTTGCAGAGCTGGAAGAGGTGGTTATGGAGATGGAGGGTGTCCGCCATCTCACCACTGTGGTAGGCGGCGGCGCCCAGCGCTTTACCCTGACCTATGCGCCGGAAGACCGCTATGCCAGCTATTCACAGCTAATTGTCGAAACCGATGACAAAGCGACACAGCAAGCGCGCATGGCGGATATCGAAGCCGTACTTGAGCGCGATCACAGCGATATCGACTATAAAATTGCCCCGCTGGAAGTTGGCCCTGCCCCGAAAGCCAAGATCGAAGCCAGGCTTTACGGCAGCGACCCCGCTGTATTACGCCAGCTAGGTGATCAAGTCGCGGCACTGTTTAGTGATACGTCTAATATGGTCAGTGTCCGCACCAACTGGCGTAACCGTGTTCAGGCCGTGGTGCCAATTTTTGCCGAAGACACAGCGCGACGGCTGGGCGTTACGCGCGAGAATTTGGCGGCCACACTGGCGCTGAGTACGAGTGGTAGTCAGGTGGGCATCTACCGTGACGGCAGCGACCTGATTCCGATTGTCGCCAGAGCGATACCCGAGCAGCGCAACGATATCGATAATGTCGGGTCGCTTAACGTATGGAGCGCCGAACAGGGGCGCTACATCACTGCGGATCAAGTGATGCGCGATGTGACGACCCAGGTAGCAGATCCACTAATCATGCGCCGTGACCGAGAGCGTATGCTGGCGGTGTATGGCGAACCCGACCCGCTAAGCGGAGTGACGGCGGCTAGCGTATTGGCTCAAGTTCGACCCCAAGTAGAAGCACTTGAATTGCCACCTGGTTATCGGCTTGAGTGGGGCGGTGAATTTGAGACCGCCGGTGAAGCCCAGAGCGGCCTGTTTGCGTCGTTGCCACTTGGGTTGGTGATGATGTTTATTATCACGGTGGTGTTGTTTAATAACTTCCGTCAGCCGCTGGCGATCTGGTTTTTGGTGCCGTTGACCATTGTCGGCGTAGTGGCCGCGTTACTGCTAACCGGGTTGCCTTTCTCGTTTATGGCGCTGCTGGGCACGCTGAGTTTGATCGGGATGGTGATTAAAAATGCCATTGTTCTGGTAGAAGAGATCAATGTGCAACTGCCGTTGCACAAAGATCGCTATCACGCCGTGGTGCGCGCCGCCATTAGCCGCGTGCGACCCGTTTCAATGGCTGCGCTAACCACCATGCTGGGTCTGATCCCGCTGATTAGTGATGCATTCTTCGCCAGCATGGCGGTCGCGCTGATTGGTGGTCTCGGTGTTGCCACGCTGCTCACCCTTATCGTGCTACCGGTGATCTATTGCGTGCTTTACCAGATCAAGATTCATGAGGATTCATCGAGCACTTAATTCAGCGCAGCAGCGACCTCTTCAACTTGTAGCGCTAAGCTTTGTAGGCCGCCACCGGAGAGGTACCAAAGTGCCGGGGTTAGCATCACTAGCTGGGGGGTAGTACCAGCCTCGGCTAGTGCTTGGCGCAGTTGGTCGGCATCCGCAGGTTCATCGCCAATGGCGGCGCTGCGATCAATGACCAGCACAACGTCTGGTTTGATGTCGGCAATGGCATCAGCAGAAAGCGGTGTAAAGGTGCGTTCACCACGGGTTTCTGAGGTCACACTCTCCGGCATGTTGAGCGCTTCCACGCCTAGCACATCGTGAACGACGGGATGTTGGTTAAGCATCAGGTTGCCGCCGTTGTGAGTGACGACCAGTGTCCTGGGGGCATTGCTGAGTGCTTCGCGTAGCGCTTCGATCTCTGTGTGGAGCGTTGCAAGTGCCTCATCAGCTTCACTTTCCGCCCC
This sequence comes from Halomonas sp. IOP_6, assembly GCF_021151565.1. Taxonomy (NCBI): domain Bacteria; kingdom Pseudomonadati; phylum Pseudomonadota; class Gammaproteobacteria; order Oceanospirillales; family Halomonadaceae; genus Halomonas; species Halomonas sp. IOP_6. Next base: position 193,358 of record NZ_JAIRBO010000005.1, read on the forward strand.
AAATTGGCTGGCTAGCTCACGCACGTTGTCGTCAAAAGCGGCGAGGTAGTTATCGCCTTGCAAACTGGTGTTAAGTAGCGGTGCAATATCGCCAAGCGCTTCTTCCCAATCGCCCTGGCGGCCAGTGTAAAGAATCAGGCTAGGCTCGCTAGCGCTGATGGCCTCCATGTCCGGTGAGCGCAGGCCACCAATATCGCTATAGCGGTGGCTAGCGTATTGCTCTAGGTAGGTGGGCAGGCTCTGCTTGGGGACGCCAACCACCTGCTCGCTTAAGCCCAGCGCATCTAACGTATCTAGACTGCCTAAGTCGAAGGTGGCGAGGCGCTGTTCGGCATGAGCGTTTACGCTGATGGCTGAAAACAGTACGGCTATGGCGAATGTAGGAACGAATTTAGTGGCAAAAGAGGTAGGCTTCATCGGAGTTCCTTTTATGAGAAAGTGTTCTATATGCGATAGTTTCTCATAGTCTCAAGAGAAGAGGCGCTATGTCGCCTTCTTATAGCGGAACAAGCTGTTGCGCAAAGCGTGACCGCCCTCACAGAGGAGGGCGGTGCTATGAAGACTAGGTTGTGATGAGGCGTTTATGGGACATGCTTATGAAGCGACACGGAAGGGGTTGCGAGGGTCGTTGTCCCAGGCTAGGAATGGTTTGCCGGTTTCTTGAGGCACCATGGTGATGCAATTCTCCACTGGGCAGGTGATTTGGCATAAGTTGCAACCAACGCACTCGTCTTCAATTACCTCGTAACGGCGTGCGCCATCTTGCTCGGTAAGCTTGGCAATCGACTGGTGGGAGGTATCCTCGCAAGCGATATAGCAGCGACCGCACTCAATGCACAGGTCCTGATCAATTTTGGCAATGGTTTTAAAGTTGATGTCCAGATGTTTCCAGTCGGTGGTTTGGGGCACTGCTTTGCGCGAGAACGATTCAATAGAGTCGTAGCCTTTTTCTGCCATCCAGCGTGAAAGGCCATCCTTCATCTCTTCTACAATGCGAAAGCCGTTGAGCATTGCAGCGGTACATACCTGCACGCTACCTGCTCCCAGGGCGATAAATTCTGCCGCATCCCGCCAGGTAGAAATACCGCCGATACCGGAAATCGGCAGCGTTGGCGTTGCCGGGTCGCGGGCAATCTCTGCCACCATATTCATCGCGATAGGCTTCACGGCGCTGCCGCAGTAGCCACCGTGGGTACTCTGGTGGCCGACCGTGGGTTTGGCGACCATATTGTCCAGGTCGATACTAGTGATCGAGTTGATGGTGTTGATCAACGATACCGCATCGGCGCCACCCCGTAGCGCGGCCTGGGCACCCACGCGGATATCGGTAATGTTGGGGGTGAGTTTTACAATCACCGGTTTGGAGTAGTGCTTCTTACACCAGTAGGCAACTTTTTCGATCAGGTCGGGATTTTGGCCGACCGCCGCCCCCATACCGCGTTCCGGCATGCCATGAGGGCAGCCTAGGTTGAGCTCGATGCCATCTGCGCCCGTTGCTTCCACGAGTGGCAAAATATACGCCCAGGCTTCTTCATTACAGGGCACCATGATGGAGACAATCAGCGCTCGGTCGGGCCAGTCTTTTTTCACCTGGGTAATTTCTTGAAGATTGATCTCCAACGAGCGATCGGTAATGAGTTCGATATTGTTGAAGCCGATCACCTCGCGGTTTTTGCCATAGTGCGCAGAGTAACGTGAAGAGACATTCACCGCAGGTGGCTCTTCGCCAAGGGTTTTCCAGACGACGCCGCCCCAGCCCGCTTCATAGGCGCGCACTACGTTATAGGCTTTATCCGTGGGCGGGGCAGAGGCTAGCCAGAACGGGTTCGGGGCTTTGATGCCTGCAAAGTTCACCGACAGGTCAATGCCGTTTACCACGCTGTCGCCGCTGTTTTTCTTACCCGGTGGTGTGAAAGGAAGTGTGTTCATGCGGCCTCCTGCTTGGCGGCAAGCGCTTGGTGAATGGCATGGGCAGCCAGTTTGCCGTGTTGAACGGCTTGAACGGTGAGATCTTGGCCGGAGTTGACGCAGTCGCCACCCGCGTAAACATTGGGCATTGAGGTGCGGAAGAAAGCATCAACTTGGATACGTTCGCCGTCGCGGGCAAGCTCTCTGGCGGCTTCATCCGTCAGGCTAGCGCTATCAAAGCCTTGGCCAATCGCCTTAAAGATGGCATCGGCGGTAAGGTCGAATGTTTCACCAGTGGGTGTTAACTGACCAGCCTGGTCGTGGGTCTTGGCAAAACGCATACCCGCCACGCGCCCTTGGTCATCCAATAAAATTTCGTCTGGCTGGGCCCACGTCACCATGCGTACGCCGTTAGCTTTGGCGATTTCTTGCTCATGATCGGTAGCAGACATCGCCTCTGTGCCACGGCGGTAGACCAGCGTTACCTCTGTCGCACCAAGCCGGGCCATTTGAGTCGCCATATCAATGGCGGTATTGCCTGCGCCGATCACAATGCAGCGCTTGGCGACAGGTAAGCTCTCTAGGTCTTTGGTTTGGCGCAGGGTTTTAATGTAGTCAACGGCTGGCATTAAGCCGGGAGCATCATCCCCCGTCAGCCCTAGGGCACGGCTGGCACCAAGACCTAAACCGAGGAAAACGCTATCAAACTGCTGGTGCAGCGTCGCAAGCGACAAATTATCACCGAGGCGCTGGCCGTACTGAAGCTCAATGCCGCCTATTTCTAGTAGAAACTCCACTTCTTTACGGGCGAAGTCATCGGTCATCTTATAACGGGCGATGCCGTACTCATTCAGTCCGCCTGGTTTTTGTTCGGCCTCAAAAATGGTCACTTGATGGCCTAGCATCGCCAAACGGTGAGCACAGGAAAGGCCGGCGGGCCCGGCGCCTACCACGGCGATATGGCGGCCGCTGTTAGCCGCCCGCTTGAACGGGTGGCTTTCGAACTGCATGTTGTCAGTGGCGTGGCGTTGCAGCAGGCCAATTAACACTGGCTGGCACTCTGCATCATGGTTGCGCACACAGCTACGCTCGCAGAGGATTTCAGTGGGGCACACTCGGGCGCAGCTGCCACCTAAAATGTTAGCTTCCAGAATGGTTTCTGCGGCGCCATTAATGTTGTTTTCGCTGATTTGGCGAATAAAGCTGGGGATATCAATATCCGATGGGCACGCCTCAACGCAGGGGGCGTCGAAACAGTACAAGCAGCGCTGGCTTTCGATCATTGCTTGGCGGTGGGTTAACGGCGGATGGAGGTCGCTAAAGTTGCTTGCCAGTGTTGGTGGGTCGTAGGTGCCGACCTCTTGTGCGCTTGGCAGGTGATCAAGTGAGTGGTTCACGGTCATCTCTCCTGTTGGCTTTTTTCTTTTCTTGAGGAGCTGTTCAGCGCGTTACGGCTACTGGCGCATTTAATTCGGCACGCTTAGCCAGTAGCTCAAAAACACCTGGGTAGGCGGGGCGTTTTAAGTAGCGCCCAGCACCACGCTCGGCGTGCAGTTCACCGTCTCGCCATACCCATTTCCCTTGGCTAATCGTGTGGCGAGCAATACCGCGCACCGTTTTGCCCTCGAAAATGTTGAAGTCGACATTTTGATGATGAGTTTTGGCGGAGATCGTACGTGTGCCATTAGGATCCCACACCACAATATCGGCATCGGCGTCCACTTGGATGGCACCTTTACGAGGGTACAGGTTGAAAATTTTGGCGGTATTGGTGGAAGTCACCGCGACAAACTCCTGGGGCGAGAGCTTGCCGCTGTTAACGCCTGCGTCCCATATCACTGCAAGGCGATCTTCTACCCCTGCGGTGCCGTTAGGGATCTTAGTGAAGTCATCTTTGCCTGCGGCTTTTTGCTCTTCGCAGAAGCAGCAGTGGTCAGTGGCAGTGGTTTGCAAATTGCCAGACTGCAGGCCATGCCAAAGCGCTTCCTGATGCCCTTTGGGGCGGAACGGTGGGCTCATTACGTGGGCCGCGGCGGTTGCCCAGTCGGGATGCTGGTAAACGCTGTCATCAATGAGTAAGTGTCCTGCCAAGCACTCGCCGAATACTGGGTGGCCTTGCTGGCGGGCATAGGCAATTTCATCGACGGCGTCTTTGGTGGATACATGTACCAGATAAACCGGCGCGCCTAGCGTGCTGGCAATTCGAATCGCTCGGCTGGCGGCTTCACCTTCTACTTGTGGTGGGCGCGAAAGTGGGTGAGCTTCCGGCCCGGTAATGCCCTGGGCCAGTAGTTTCTGCTGCATGTGGTAAACCAGTTCGCCGTTTTCGGCGTGTACCGTAGGTACCGCGCCCAATTCCAGGCAGCGTGAAAAGCTTTCCACCAATATGTCATCAGTGGCCATAATCGCGCCCTTGTAGGCCATAAAGTGCTTGAAACTATTCACTCCATGTTCGCGCACCAGGGTGCCCATTTCCTCTTTGACGCTCTCATCCCACCAGGTGATTGCCACGTGGAAAGCGAAATCGGTAGCCGCTTTTTCTGCCCACCCTTGCCACGTCTCAAAGGCTTCTAAGAGTGATTGGCCTGGGCTTGGAATGACAAAGTCGATAATCGTCGTGGTGCCACCCGCCATAGCAGCTGCGGTGCCGGTGTAAAAATCTTCGCTAGCCACTGCGCCCATAAACGGCATTTGCATATGGGTGTGAGGGTCAATGCCGCCGGGCATTACCAACTGATTGCTGGCATCAATGATTTCGCAGTTGTCGGGGAGGTCTAGGTCGGTGCCAATGGCGTGGATTTTTCCGTCGACGCACAGAACGTCGGCGCGGTAAGTATCGGCATGGGTGACGACGGTGCCGCCTTTGATCAATAAACTCATCATGCAGTCCTCGTATGATTCATCAACAGGGCTACTCACCATCAGTGAGGCGGGTGTAGGCATCGGGGCGACGATCGCGGAAGAACTGCCAGTTATTGCGCACCTCGCGCACCATGTCTAAATCAATTTCATGCACTAGTAGCTCATCTTCCGTTTCGCTGGCCTGGGCTTCGATTTTGCCGCGGGGGTTGACGATGTAGCTGGAGCCATAGAAGTTGCCAATATTCCAGGGTGCTTCTGTGCCCACGCGGTTGATAGCGGCAATGAAGCAACCGTTAGCCGCGGCAGAAGCAGGCTGCTCAAGCTCCCATAGGTACTGGGAAAGCCCTGCCACGGTAGCGGAGGGGTTGAAGATCACCTCAGCACCGTTGAGTGCCAGTGCACGCCAGCCCTCAGGGAAATGGCGGTCATAGCAGATATACACACCAATTTTGCCGTAGGCAGTGTCGAAGACCGGCCAGTTTGATTTCCCCGGTTTGAAGAAGAATTTCTCCCAAAAACCAGCCACTTGAGGAATATGAGTTTTATGATATTTGCCGAGGTAGCTACCGTCGGCATCAAACACGGCGGCGGTGTTGTAGTAAACGCCGGTCTCTGTCTCTTCATACACGGGCACGATAATTACCATGCGGTGTTCGGCAGCCAGTTTTTGCATCATCTGACACGTGGGACCTTCTGGAACCCGCTCTGCGGCGGCATACCATTTGCCATCTTGGCTTGGGCAGAAGTACGGCTGGTTAAAGACTTCTTGAAAACACAGTACTTGCACACCCTGTTCGGCGGCCTGCTGAATCATCGGTAAGTGCGCTTCGTTCATCGCATCGCGGATCGCCGCGGGGTCTAAATCGGTACTGGTTTTGAGACCCATTTGAATTAAGCCAATTTTCATTTTCTGCATAGAACAGCCCTCTCAAGTCATACGCGCCAACCGCATGCGTACGCATGTCGGTACGTTACTGGTCAAGTAACAAGTTTGTGGTTACGTGGCGTGCAGCGGCGTCTTACTGTGCCTTTTTCGCTTAGCCTTGCTTGTGAAACGTGCTTTGAAAATAGCGTAATACAAGCGAGGGTAAGCGAGCGTCTTATTGTTGTTTATAAAGTTGTCATGTTTGACAGCTTTTTGAACATAGTCCTTTATGAGGTGTTGTTTCAAGTGTTTTTTAATAATTTTACTTGATTTATTTAACTCTTTGATTTTTTGATGTTTTTATTATCTTTAGTGCTTTTTTTGCTAAGTTGGTGAAGCGCTGTTCGATGTTGGTGATGTTTTATTTTTGCTTTAAAAACATGTGTTTATGATGTTTTGTTTTGGGTGTTGATGTTTTTTGCGCATCTTTTTGGTGCGTATTTTATTTAAATAGCTACGCTTATTAATGGCTTTTAATAGCTGGAAGGCGAATAACAACAATCACGCTAAAGGTATGTGTATGTCTGCCTGATAAGTCAGCTTTTTGATCAATAGGTTAGTGTTTGTGCTTTTGTTTTAGGCACGCTTATTGCTCTTAAAAGACAGACACCGTGAATATAATGGGCAACAGCGCTGCTGAGGAGACTATATGACTGGCTCAACATCCCGAATGGTGGACAGAGAGGGGTTAATTGAACTCGAGGTAGGCAAAGACGTAGGTGATAGCCCTCGTTTCAATAAAGATATTGCGCCCACTCAGGCGAGTGAGCGCACTTGGAGCAAATGGAACATTGCGGCACTTTGGGTGGGGATGTCGATTTGTGTGCCGACCTACACGTTGGGTGGTGTGTTAACCGCCTACTTTGGCCTGAGTGTGGGTGAGGCGCTTTTTGCCATTTTTCTAGCCAACGTGATTGTCCTGATTCCGCTCACTCTAAATGCCTTTCCTGGCACTAAATTTGGTATTCCCTTTCCAATTGTGCTGCGATCATCGTTCGGTATTTTAGGTTCTAATGTGCCTTGTTTGGTGCGGGCTCTCGTAGGCTGCGGCTGGTTTGGCATTCAAACGATGTTTGGTGGTTTGGCTATTCATCTTCTGTTATCCGAACTGGTCCCCGCTTGGGCTGCGCTGGGTGGGGTAGGTGAAGTGATAGGCTTTTTTGTCTTCGGCGCAATGAATCTTCTTGTGGTCATTCGTGGGGCCGAGTCGATCAAGTGGCTGGAAACCCTAGCGGCGCCATTGCTGCTTGCTGTGGGGGTTGGATTAATGATGTGGGCATGGCCGCACATGTCGATGACTGAGCTATTAGCGCAACCGCCTTCGCGCCCAGAAGGAGCGTCGGTATATGGCTATTTCTTTGCAGGCTTAACTGCGATGGTGGGGTTTTGGGCGACGTTGTCGCTGAACATTCCTGATTTCAGCCGGTTTGCCAAAAGCCAAAAAGATCAAATTGTTGGCCAAGTGATTGGGCTACCACTGACAATGTTCTTCTTTGCAGCGTTGGGCGTTGTATTGACTGCAGCTTCAGAATCGTTGGTGGGACAAACGATCGCTGATCCAGTTAACTTGATAGGGATGATCAATAGTCCTTTTTGGGTCGTGCTAGCGATGGTGTTGATCATTGTTGCAACGCTGTCTACCAATACAGCCGCGAATATTGTCTCGCCAACCAATGACTTTCAAAATATTGCGCCAAAATGGATTAATCAGACGCGTGGCGTTCTGATAACCGGAGCTGTGGGTGTTTTATTGATGGGCTACGATCTTTTGCAGAAAGCGGGTCTCATTGCTCAAGGGGTGTCGCTTGAGCAGATGTATTCAAACTGGCTGCTAGGATACTCCAGCCTGCTTGGCCCCATCGCAGGCATCATGGCAGTGGACTATTTCCTAATTAAAAAGCAGCGTTTAGATGTGCCTAGCTTATATATGGATAACCATGCTTATCCTGCGGTTAATGTGGCGGGTTTTATTGCGTTCGGCGTGCCGGTGGCACTGACGCTAGTCTCGCTGTTAACCGGCACCATGAACTGGTTCTATGACTATGGCTGGTTTACCGGCTCTGCGCTTGGCGCGATTGTTTATTACGCCGCAAGCCAAGTTTTAACACCGTCTTCTCAGGTAGGGCCCGCGCCACACATGGCCAGCGAGACAGCAAAACTGCCATAAACTCGCTATATGTAAACGTCGTTAATAATCAAAGCTCGGTATTTAGCCGAGCTTTGATTATTTTGTGCTTGGTATAAACAGGTGAGCTATTTTGCGCCTTTCACAAATCCTAAAAATGCATCGACCACCCGGTTGGGTCGGCGGTCATGGCGAGTGATTAGAACAAACGGAATCTGATAACGCTGGGCACCCGGCTGAAGGGCGCGCATCTTATTGGCATTAACCCATTGGGCGGCAACATGTTCTGGAAGAAAACCGATAAAGCGTCCAGTGAGAATCAAAAACGCAGCGCCCTCCCGATCAGAGGCAGACGCTTGTAAATTTAACGCATCATGTGCTTTACGTGCATCGCTAGGGAGTGGGTAGCGAGGCGTTATCGCTGGATAAGCGGCGATCTGTTCAGCTGTGAATGCTTCATCAGTTTCATCAAACAAGGGGTGGCCAACTGCGCAGTAAAGAAACGAAGGCTCCTCATACAACAAGTGTGTTTCTAAGCTGGTGGGTAAATTAACGGCGGGCACTACGCCGACATGCAAATGGCCATCCATCACGCTCCGAATAACGGCGTCCGAAGGTTCCATGTGGATATTAACGGTGACTTCATGGTTTGGCGCTGTTAGCTCGGCGAGCGCATCAGTAACATGCATGGCGGGCAAGGTAACCAAGTTATCGGTGATGCCGATATTTAGTTCGCCCTTAATGGTATGATGCAATGCATTGACATCGCTTTTAAAGGCTTCGAGCGCGGTCAGTAGAGTCAAACCTGCTTGGTAAATTTCTTTGCCTTCTTCGGTTAAACTAAAGCCGCCTCGGCCACGTTGGCATAGTGAAAAGCCTAGCCTGCCTTCTAAATCATTCATGTGCTGGCTAATGGCTGAGCGACTGATGCCTAAAGCGGTTTCCGCAGCGGTGAAACCACCGCATTCCACTACCGTTTTAAAAATACGTACCAAGCGTACTTCGTAGTCACTCATTTGGCCTAACGATGCCATGGCAGCCTCTTATTAAGTAAAATAACGACTTTTATGAGCTTTTTTGCTGAAAATAGATATACATCAAAAACAAGCCGCGCCACTATTTAGCACCGCTTACGAGGAGCCGCTGTGGTCTATCTTTCACCGTTCTTTTTATACTGTATCAGGTGTGCTTCGGGATATCTGAATAAGGCCTACATATAATGCTGCTACCTCGCAGTGATCGGGTAACTAACAAAAGCCAGACAATGCCTGGCTTTCGGCGCCAAAAACAGCGCGTTATTACGCTCTATATTTTGTCGTTATGTATGATGATTGCGCTGTTTGGCTGGTTGCTCAAAGGCCAATATCACCAAGAAGTTAATGCGGCTGAATCCCGCGTGATTGCCCGTGCGAATGTGGTGTCAGAATGGGTGAAAGGCATGTTTGGGCAGAGCAGCCAAGGTTTGTTTAGTCTGGCCGAGCTGTTGGATGTTCAGCAAGCAAACGATTCGGAGTTGGATAGTTTAGGGGCGGAAAGTGCAACTGCCGTCCAGCGAGCGCTAGACAATCTTACCGATTACGTGCCACTGATCGATAGTGTTAGTGTCTTAGACCCTCAGGGGCGCCTACGTCTAAGCAGTAACGATAATCGACATGTTGGGGAGGGGGTTGGCGACAGCGCTTTTTTCCGCACCTTTCAACAAGGTGGCCAAGACGAAATGATGACGCCGCTTATTTGGTCGGCAAGCAAGCAGCGTTTCTTTCTCTACCATGGCAGGCGTCTAGTGAATGACCAGGGTGATTTCGCTGGTGTGATTATGTCTCGCATCATGCCGCATATCCTCAATAGTGCGCTGCAGCAAATGCGACTGTATGACGGTGAGAGTATGGCACTGATAGATGAAAATCTAAAAGTGGTTGCTCGGCACCCGGCTCCCCATGAAGGAATGCTCATTGGTAGCCAACTTGATGCACCTGAGACACAGCAGTGGTTAAACAGCGGTAATCTTGATCGGACATTAACCGCGATCTCGCCCCTTGACGGAAGTAAACGCTTATTTCACATGCAACGCATTAGTGACTATCCGGTATTTGTTGCAGTGGGCGTTGACCTTCATACGCTGATGACAGGATGGCGCCAGCGTTTGCTGGTGTTATTGTTGGTCGCTGGTTTGATTACGCTATTGGGAGCCTGGGGCGTTCGCCACTACCTAAACCGCCTCGCGTTAGCTTATCAACTACATGAGCGAATAAAAGAACGAGAGCTAGCAAGAGCCGAAGCGCAAGCGCGCGGGGCGCGTATGGATGCCCTAGTCCACTCGATCCAGGATTTGATTTTTGTATTTGATGTGGAAGGGCGCTTTAGCTATATCCATGCGGTTTCCCCTGAGCAGCTACTTGTTCAAAGCCAAGATGCGCTGGGGAAACACTTTTCACATGTCTTGCCGGTTCCCTTAGCTCGTGCATTTGCCGCCGTTTTTGAGCGAGTACAGCAGTTGCATAAAGTAGAAAGATTTGAGTATCCGCTGACCATTGATGCACAGCCACACCATTTTCATGCCACCGTGAGTCCGCTAATAAGTAGTGCTGGACAGTTTGAGGGAGTGTTATCGGTGAACCGTGATATTACCGAAGCGAAGCGCGCAGAAGTGGAGCTGCAGATTGCCGCGGCTGCTTTTCAAGCCCACCTGGGTATCATAGTGGCGGATGCTCGGGGAAATATTTTAAAAGTTAATGAGACGTTTAAGCGTATAACCGGCTATAGCGATGCAGAGGTGATCGGTAAGAACCCGCGTATGTTTAGCTCGGGCCACCATAATGCAGCGTTTTATCAGCGCTTGTGGAAGCGGGTGATGACCACAGGAAGTTGGGAAGGTGAAATCTGGAATCAGCGCAAAAATGGTGAGCTGTTCCCTGAGTGGCTGACGATCAGTGCTGTTTACGATGCAGACGGAGTGCTCACCAATTACGTTGCCACGATGAGTGATATCAGTGAGCGTAAAGCCGCTGAGCAAGAGATCCATCAGCTCGCGTTTTACGATCCATTAACGGGCTTCGCAAATCGACGCCTGTTTATGGACAGAATGGAGACAGCACTAAAAGAGCTAAACCGCCATCAGCGATGTGGGGCGTTGTTGGTGATTGATATTGACCGTTTCAACTATATTAACGATACCCTGGGGCATCTCGCTGGCGATCAGTTACTTCAGCGGGTTGCTCAGCGGTTTGGCCAAATGTTGCGCGATACCGATACGTTGGCTCGTCTGGGTAGTGATGAATTTGCAGTGCTTATTGAGGGCGTGGATGAAAGCCCACGCCGGACACGCCGCTTAGCAGAGCATATTGCCCAGAAACTTCTGGTGGCACTTGATGAGCCGATTAGCTTTTCTGAAGAGCAAGTCATGGTGACCGCATGCGTTGGGATTACGGTTGTGTCCGATAGCCAGCGAAGCGCCGAAGACTACCTTCAGCAGGTCGATATGGCCTTATTACAGGCGAAAGCGAGTGGGCGTCATGCCATACGCTTTTTTGATCCTTCGATGCAGGCTACGCTACTGGCACGGGTTAAGCTTGAAGCCGACTTGCGGCAGGCATTGGAGAGTCATCAATGGCGTCTCTATTACCAGCCTCAAGTTAATCGCTTTGGTCACTTTACTGGAGTTGAAGCACTGCTGCGCTGGCAGCACCCAGAGCGTGGCATGGTTTCACCTGGCGAGTTTATTCCGCTATTAGAGAGTACCGGGCTGATTAATGAGGTTGGTGAGTGGGTCATTGAAGATGCATGCCGTCAGCTAGCTTGCTGGGCAGCAACGCCACACCTGCGTGAACTGACGATTTCCGTGAATATCAGCCCACTGCAGTTTCGCGATAGCGATTTTTTATCTCGCTTGCAGCAGGTTTTTAAGCGGACAAAAGCACCGCTTGAGAGGCTAAAGCTCGAGGTTACCGAGTCGCTGTTTGTGGAAACGCGAGACGATGCCCGTGACAAAATGCTTAGCCTGAAAGCCCAAGGTGTGCGTTTTTCTCTGGATGATTTTGGCACTGGCTATTCATCGCTGGCCTATCTTGCGCAGTTGCCACTTGATCAGCTCAAGATCGATCAGTCGTTTGTCCATCAAGTGTTAGAAAGCAGCGCTAATGCGGCCATTGTGGAGAGTACGATTGCCCTGGCGAAAAGCTTAAATCTTGATGTCATTGCCGAAGGCGTCGAATCAGAGAGCCAGAAAGCGTGGTTGCTAGCTCATGGCTGCCAAGCTTTTCAAGGCTATTTATTTGGACGCCCTATGCCGATAGACGCTATCGAGAAAACGTTCTTAGCCCAACAGCGCTCCTGATGATTGCAGTTCTGTCAGTAAATTGGTGTGGGTATCAACGTCATTGTCGGGGGTAATCACCTCAAGCCGCGAATCCTGCCGCCAAGCGCTATTGCCGAGACTAAGTGTTCCATCGGCTCGATTGAGCTGCTTCCAGCCCTGCTCGGTATGAAAGACGCCTTTTACTCGCGCAGATGAGGGAAACTCACCTAAGTGGGCGGCCAAACGATCAAGGTCAAAGCGTTCGCTGGGGTGCCAACGGAGGCCTGTGCTGGTGTATCCAAGGGAGCTAGCCGTCTTGTGTTGAGGTTGGCCCAGCGGAGGGGCTGCATCAAAAAAAGCGCCTTCCAGCGTGGGGGTTGTTATCATTTGACGATGCGTATCAGGAACAGTGGTATCTTTTTGGGCACTGGTCTGGCCGCTGTTCAACAGCAGCGATAGCGGCATAGTGCCATGCTCACTGCGATGAACCCACTTGCGTGGTGGCCAGAGTTCCGTCACAAACCGCTGCGCCTGCTCATGTTGTTCGCTACTAGCTTGCTCACCCATCGTAATGGCGATGGCATCGGCCATGGCCAACTGATCTTGAAAGGTCTCGTGTTCACGGACCCGAGATTCATCTAACCGGCGCGGATCTAGGGTGGCAATAATATCGTGAACGGCCACAACACCTTGAAAGGCTTCGCCGCGCAGCAGATCGAGTAAGCCAGCTGGATGGCCAAGCCCCGAAGGCTCAATAATGACGCGGTCTGGTTTGTTGCGGGCGAGCAAATTGACCAGTGCAGCCTGCAGCACAAAGGCCAGCTGGCAGCATAGGCAGCCACCGGGGAGCCCCTTGACGACGACATCGTCGCGCTGTTCAAACATTGCTTGATCAATGCCAATTTGGCCAAACTCATTGACTAAAATGGCCCACTTCTCATCCACAGGCTTTTGCTCGATTAGGCTGTGGATAAGCGTGGTTTTACCGCTGCCGAGAAAGCCAGTAATGATATGCACTGGCACGCGAGTGGCTGACAACCTTTAACCCCCTGTCATATTCATAAAGCGCACCACCTGGACATCGCCATCGGTCGTAAAGTGATGGCGCTCGGGCTTGAGCGGCAAGGCATTAATAATGGCTGTTTTCAACGCCTGCATATTGCCAGGATGCCGGCGCAGTACAGCACGCAAATCGACCGAGTGTTCATTGCCGAGGCAGAGCAGTAGACGGCCTTCAACGGTTACCCGAACGCGGTTGCAGCTATCGCAAAAGTTGTGACTATGGGGCGAAATAAAGCCAACCCGACTGCTGCTATCGGCCATTTTAAAATAGCGCGAAGGCCCAGGTGTGGTTTCCGTTGACGGCATGAGTGGGTAGCGTGTCTCGATCAGCGCTTGAACGTCGTCACTAGAGTAAAAGGTCTCGGCCCGCGAGTGGTCAGACACATCGCCCAGCGGCATCTCTTCGATAAAGCTGATATCGAGCCCTTCTTGGCGAGCGAACGTGACGAGGTCCAGCACTTCATCATCATTGCGCCCCTTGAGAATCACAGCGTTAAGCTTGATGCGTGAAAAGCCAGCTTCTTTAGCGGCGTGAATGCCGTCAATAACTTTTGCTAACTCACCTGTCCGAGTCAGCTGTTTGAAGCGTTCGGGGTTAAGAGAGTCGAGGCTGATATTGAGCCTGCGCAGCCCCCCTTGATAGAGCCGTTTGGCGTGTTTACGCAGACTGGCCCCGTTCGTGGTCATGGTGAAGTCGTTGAGCCCTGGCAGCGCGCCAATGTCGTCCACGAGCTGCTCAATGCCTTTACGCACTAGCGGCTCGCCCCCAGTTAAGCGGATTTTCTCAACGCCTAATTCGGTAAACGCTTGAGCCACCATGGCGAGTTCTTCCAGCGTAAGCACCTGAGCTCTTGGCAGGAAGGTCATCTCTTCGCTCATGCAGTAAACACAGCGAAAGTCGCAGCGATCTGTCACGGAAATGCGTACATAACTGACACGGCGGCCGAAATCATCAATGAGTTTTTCGGCAATTGGTTGTTTGGTCATTGCCACCTCGTCAGTGGTTGGATGCAGACTGCGTCGCCTGGCTGGGCGCCTGCTTGATCATCACCCAGTTCAATCAGGCAGTTAGCAGCTACCATCGAGGTTAAAATCCCAGACCCTTGCGCTCCGGTACTACGTACCTGCAGCACACCGTGAGCATCGCTTGAATAAATGCCACGTATAAAATCGGTGCGCTTTAGGCGACTTTTTAGCGGAGTTTGGGTAATGGCTGTTAAACGCCTCGGTGGAACGAAGGGTTGTTTTTGTAAACGTTCCAATAATGGCACCACGAATTGACTAAAGGTTACCATGACCGCGACGGGGTTGCCGGGTAAGCCGACAAATGGTTTGCGCGATTCACCCAGCCAGCCGCAGGCCATGGGGCGTCCGGGTCGCAGCGCCACGCGCCAAAAAGCTAATTGGCCTAATGTTTCCAATGCTTCCCTGGTGTAATCGGCGTGGCCGACAGAAACGCCCCCACTGGTAATGACTAAATCACACTGCTTGGCTGCGCTAGCCAGGGCGTTTTGAATGGTGGTGGGGTCATCAGGCAAAATGCCTAGATCCATCACTTCAGCACCCTGTTCGTTGAGCAAGCCCATCAAGGTAAAACGATTGGTGTCGTAAATGCCTGCGCTGGGCAGCGCTTCGCCAGGGGGAGTGACCTCATTTCCAGTAGAGAAAATCGCCACCTTTGGACGCCTGAAAACACAAACCTCACCATAGCCCAGTGAGGCGATTAACCCCAAACAGGCGGCATCTAGCCGCGTGCCAGCTACCAGTGCTACCTCGCCTAGGGCAATATCTTCCCCCGCTTGGCGCACATGCTGACCATGGCTAACCCGCTCAGGGGAATCAATGGTGACACTGCCGTCATGCTCGCTAAGCTGCTCGCGCATGATAATGGTGTCGGTGCCTGACGGTAAGGGAGCGCCTGTGGTAATGCGTACGCACTGGCCGAGAGGTACGCTGCCTTCAAACGTCTGTCCGGCAAAGGCATCGCCTGCAATCGGCCATTTGGTTTGCTGAGGCTGCTCATCTGGCCACGCCAGGGCGATACCATCCATGGCTGCATTGGTATTCTGTGGCACGTTAATTGGCGCGGTGATATCGGTGGCTAAGCGCCTACCATGAGCTTGGCTAAGCGCTACCGACTCTACCGCAACGGGCTGTTCAGCCAAGGACAGCAGTGCCTCTCGCGCTGCGTCAACGCTGAGCATTTGCTCACCGAGTTCGAAGCACGACAGGCTCATGATGTTTCCTTCGAGGCTGGATCTTTAAAGATAGTGCCTAGTGTTAGCTCCAGCCGAGCTTTTTCTTCTTCAGTATTGAGGTTGGCAAACGTTTCCGGGCAATCCGACATATCGACCTTGCACCATGAGTGGCGAGCGTACCAGCGGTCGATTTTACGTTCGCCCTCAGCCAGCGCATTCGCTAAGTCATCGGCAAGCGAGGTGCGCAGCAGCGCGACGACTGGGTGCAGGCGCTCGCCGTCATACGCAACGGCGATATCGTGTTCACCACTCGCTGAGGTGATGCCCGCCACCATACGCGCCACGAGGTCATTAGGTAGGGCAGGTGAGTCGCAAGGGGCAACCAGTAGCCAGGATGTTTTAGCAGCGCGTAGGCCACTATAAATGCCCATCAAGGGGCCTTTAAAGCCACCTTCCGCGTCCTCAATAACCCGGGTTGCAAACAGTGCATAGGCATCAGTGTTGCGATTGGCGTTGATCAGTAGTTCAGAGACATGGCCATCAAAGCGCTTAGCTACATGGGCCACGAGCGGTAGCCCAGCGAAGGGTTCAAGGCCTTTGTCACGGCCACCCATACGGCGGCCTTCGCCGCCCGCGAGAATCATGCCAGTGAGGGTTTGCGGGGTGATCATATACCGGCCTCCTTAGACGTGCGCGCACTGGGTGGTTTGGCTGGGATGGCATCTAACGTTAGGCGGTTAGCGGTATTAATCGCCTGGAAGTTTTTGCCTTTAGCCCGAGCAATCAGCATCACGCCGAAGCGTTCCGCCAGCTCCACACCTTTTTGGGTCACCCCTGAACGTGAAACCAGCACGCTGATCCCCATTTGCGCCACTTTCAACACCATTTCGGAAGTTAGGCGGCCAGTAGTATAGAAAATATCAGCACTACTGCTTTCGGCCTGGTTGAGCCACTGGTGGCCTGCCAGGGTATCCACCGCATTGTGACGTCCGACATCTTCAACGAAGTCGAGCACGCGGCTTTGCTGGCACAGCGCGCAACCGTGTACTGCTCCCGCGCTGCGATAGGTCTCGTTGTAGGTATTCAAATTGGTTAGTAATTGATAAAGCGTTGATTGCGCCAGCGGTGTCTCAGGTAACGCAGAGAGCGATGTTTGTTCCAGTAATTTGCCGAACACGGTCCCCTGACCGCAACCCGTGGTGACGGTACGGGTACTTAGCCGGTTGTCTAAATCGTCAGGTAAATAATTGGTGACGACAGCGGCGGACTCCACCTCCCAATCCACCTGTACCGCCAATAAATCTTCCGCGCGACGCAGCAATCCCTGGTTGCGTAGGTAGCCCACCACCAAGGCTTCAGGGTCATCGCCCAGCGTCATTAGCGTGACAATTTCACGCTTATTGAGATAAACCGTCAGCGCGCGCTCTGCGGCGATGGCTTGTTGGCGAGAGTCGCCGTAAGCATCCAGCACATCGATTGTCGTCGTGGCCGGTAAGCGGGCTCGGCTTAACTGAAGGGCGGGCATCCGCAATCCTCGTTGGAACCTAGTGAAGAATCATGTAACGCATACATGTGAATTATAATAGTTGAGTAAAACACTCTGAGTTGACGATGATGGCGCTCAAAAGGCTTACTTGTCTACCCATTCAAGGTCTAAGGTGGTCTATCCGTATGAGTGAGAATCTGCGCTCTTTGAGCATTACCTTGGTGGCAGAGCCCAAGCAGGTGAGGGGCTTTACCTTAACGCAATGGCGTATCGCTGAGCTCACGCCTGGTGAGCAAGGTGACTATGTGCTTAGCCTTCAACTGT
Organism: Halomonas sp. IOP_6; assembly: GCF_021151565.1. Classification (NCBI taxonomy): domain Bacteria; kingdom Pseudomonadati; phylum Pseudomonadota; class Gammaproteobacteria; order Oceanospirillales; family Halomonadaceae; genus Halomonas; species Halomonas sp. IOP_6. Next base: position 210,542 of record NZ_JAIRBO010000005.1, read on the forward strand.
CGATGACAGAGCGTGCGGCCTACCGCTTTAACCTCACGTCAGCAACCCCGCGTCTTTTTGTTCGCGCTGGTTTTACCGGGCAAGCGCCCAAGCCTGATGCTATTACCGCAAGCCAAGATGTCGCAGCAGGTTGGCTTGATGGTGAACAACAGGTACTCGAAGCATCGATGCCGATGGCGATTCAGGTATGGCTGGAAAGCTATTTAGCGCGTCATGGTGAAGCACCACCAGAAAAGCGCAAAAAGAAGCATAAGGGAGCCGGTCGGGCTAAAGAAACCCCGACCAAGGAGCAGCCCCAGTGAGCAGACTTGAACGCTGGTCACGTAAAAAGCGTGGCGTTGAAAGCGACGAAGCAGACGCAGCATTAGATAACCCTCCCAACGGCAGCGCAGAGCCGAATTCAGAGCTAGGGCTAGAGGCCGATGCGCTAAGTGCTACTTCCAGCGATACTGAATCGTTGGATGCAGAGGCTAGCGTTGATGACGCGCCCCCCCTTCCTGGCAGCTTGGATCACACTTTACCCGACCCTGATCACTTACCGGCAGGCAGTGATTTCAGCGCGTTCATGGTACCTGGTGTTAGCGCTGCACTGCGCCGCCGTGCCCTAAAAAGGCTATGGGCCACCGGTAACTACAACGTGCGCGATGGTTTGGATGACTACGATGCTGATTATCGTCAGCTGCTTAAGCCTATGGCCACTGAACTGGCAGGCAAGCTTCGCCGCTGGGCAAACAAAGCGGAAGAGGCCGTAGATAGGCCCGCAGAAGCAGACGATGAGAACATCGCAGATGACGACACTACTACCCCACCTGAAGAAATTGATGCCTGTACAAGTGATAGTGGTTTTGTACAAAAAACGTCACTAGACGACCAGTCTGATTCGTCCAATAGCAAGGTAGACGAATGTATTAGTAAAGAATAAATTTTTTATAAACAGCTGGTTATGGTGATTACGGTGATGAGGCGTTGAGACGCCAATGCGCTTTAAAGTGGCAAAAAACGCCTAGGCACCATACGCTCAAGGTAGAGAAAGCGCTAAGATATGCCATTAAAGTAAAAAAACATGACTTTTAATTATAAAAAAAACGACTTTCTGACCGTGAGAATGCATGAACCAACGAATCCAACTGGCATCGGTAGATGACCAGATTAACGTCACCGCCCGCGAAGCGGTACGCCAGCGTATCTCGTGGCCGGTTAACTTAACGCCTGCTAACGTGACTTATCACAGCCGCGGCCATGCGCTGTTGATGGGTAATTCACATGAGGTTAGCCAAGCTGCCCGAGTGTTACAGGGTCGTGGCTTGGCATCGTTGACGCTGCTGACAACTTCTGTAGTTGATTTAGCGGCTGCCAGCGAGCCTCTCATCTGCCAAACGCTAAACGATACTCAGCAATCCCAACTGCGAATCACTGGTTATCTTGGTGCCTTTCGCGTTGAAATAGCGCCCGCGGATAGCGACACGCTCAATCTGGCTCAAGCACTAATTGAGCGTGACGTGTTTGATGTGGTGCTCGACTTAACGGCAGCAGGCTCGTCGAACAGTACTCAGTCATGGGAAATCCCCCCGCCAGGCTATGTGTGTCTGGATTGGTTAGCCCAAGAAACTCAGCGCGGTGAGGTTCTGGAAAGCGTTATTGAACTCGTCGGTGAATTCGATAAACCGCGTTATTTCCAGGTTAATAGTGATCTCTGTGCACATTCTGCGAGTGGCAATGTTGGCTGTACGCGCTGTTTGGATGTTTGCCCTGCAGATGCTATTTCCAGTATTCAGGGACGTATTGAATCGCGCATTGAGATTGACCCGTTCCTTTGCCAAGGGGTGGGCAGTTGTACCAGTGCTTGCCCAACCGGTGCGATTGAATTTCGCCTGCCGGAAACTCGTCGTCAGCAAGACACGTTAGCGACGTGGTTGGCTGCCTACCGCGAGGCGGGTGGTCAAGCGCCTGTGATGCGTTTTGTCACCCATGACTTTCTGGATGCTGAACGCAAAGCAGGTGTTGTGACGCCAGGCCACCTGCTTGATGTCCCGCTTGAAGAGCTGGGTGCTGCTGGCCACGATCAGTGGCTTACCGCGCTGGTGAATGGGGCAGCTGAAGTACGTATTCAGTTGCACGATGAGATGCCGCCTCGTTTAACCACGTTCATCACCCATCAAGTCGCCCAAGCCCACGGCCTGCTAGAAGCGCTGGGGCATGACACTACGCGGATTAAGCTGCTGCAGCCGGAGCCGACAGAAGAGCGCGATGCACTTCCCACGCTTACGCCCTTAACCGCCGCTGCGCTGACCTTTACCGAGCCTCATAAGCGTGCCCGCTTTAATCAAGTGCTAGCAACACTGACGGCACTTGGAGCGCCTAGCAATGACCGGCATAGCATGCCTGAAGGGGCAGCTTATGGCGGCATTCAAGTAGATCGTGAAGCCTGCACGCTCTGCCATGCCTGCGTTAGTAATTGTCCGACGCCGGCATTGAAAGCAGGAGGCGATACACCAGCGCTAAGTTTCTTGGAGTCCGACTGTGTGCAGTGCGGGCTATGTGAACAGGCGTGCCCTGAAAGCGCGATTACGCTGCTTCCTGGTTTTTTGGCTGCACCGGAACGCGACACACGGCACATTTGCCACGAAGAGGCGGCTTTTGAGTGCATTGGCTGCGGCAAGCCGTTTGCCACTGCCAGTACGATAGCAACGATCAAAGCGAAGCTAGCTAACCATCCCTATTTCGCGGGCGATGCGCTAGCGCGGCTAGAAATGTGCGAGGACTGTCGGGTCAAAGATGTCTGGAAAACTATGATCCGTGACCCGGATGCGCAACTAAAGGTGTAAAGCAATGAGTGATGCAATGCCCACACTTAGCGAGACCGACGCACTGCGGGCCGATATTTATCAGCTTTTAGCCAGCTTGCTACGACAGGCACCTGACAGTGAGTTATTAGCGTGGCTAGCCAGCCTAGACATTGAGCAAGACGGCAGCCGACTGGCTGAGTGTTGGGCAGCGCTCTCAAGTGCTGCTGGCCAAAGCAGTGTAGATAGCCTTCAGCGTGCCCACTTTCGTCTTCTTGTTGGCGTTATTCAGGGCGAGGTAGTGCCTTACGCGTCTTGGTACCGCAACGGGGAATTAATGGAGGCAGCATTAGTTGCCCTGCGTCAGGATCTTCGGGCGCTGGGGTTTGAGCGTAGCGAGCATACCCGCGAGCCAGAAGATCATTTGGCTGCTATATGTGAGGTAATGGCGATGCTGATTACGTCACAAAGCAGCGAGCAGAGCTACTTCTTCCAGCAACACATGGCTCCCTGGTCAACGCGCTGTTTTGACGATCTCACTAACGTAGACACTGTTTTTTACGCATCGCTTGGTCAGTTGGGTGGCGCGTTCATGGAAAGCGAGCAGGCAACGTTGAGCGAAAGAGCGGCCTATCAAGCGGTGCGGATTGTGGAGCCAACGACAACCGCAGCCGGCGCGGCGCGCGATGCCACACCGTGAGTGGCAATGCGCAGTGGTAAGCGAATAATAGGGCCTGCGGGCCATGTAAAAGAATAAGGGCATGATAGAGGAGAAACCCATGCACACGTCACACAACCCTGAGCGCCGCCGGTTTATGAAAACCGTTGGGCTAGGTACCGCCGCTGCCGGTGCGGCCGCTGCTGTAGGTCACGTCACGCTAGCTCAAGCCGGTAGCACCACGTCGACTGAGCCTAAAAAACAAACAACGAACTACCACGAAACCGACCATATTCGCGCTTACTATGCGTCGCTGCGTGATTGACGGCAAAATGCCAGGAGAACTGCCATGCGTCTAACTCGCAAAACTAATACTCCCAACGCTTCAGGGCTTGGAATCTCCCGTCGTCAATTTTTAAAGCGTAGTGGCGTTGCCACCGGTGGCGTCGCAGCTGCGGGCTTTATGGGCGCGCCGATGATGCAGCGCGCCGAGTCGGCGAATAAAACCCCCGTATTAGACTCACCCGTTGAGACCAAGCGCACCATTTGTTCCCACTGTTCGGTGGGCTGTGGTGTCTATGCAGAAGTTCAAGAAGGAATTTGGACAAAACAAGAACCCGCTTTTGATCACCCGATTAACCGCGGTGCTCACTGTGCCAAAGGGGCCTCGCTACGCCAGCACGGTCACTCCACCCGTCGCCTAAAATACCCCATGAAGCTAGTGGCTGGTGAATGGCAGCGACTGAGTTGGGACGACGCGGTTAATGAAATAGGCGACAAGCTGCTTGAACTGCGTGAAGCCCACGGACCAGACAGTGTTTACTGGCTCGGGTCGGCCAAGTTTAATAACGAGCAGGCGTATTTGATGCGCAAGCTGGCCTCCATGTGGGGCACCAACAACACAGATCACCAAGCGCGAATTTGTCACTCCACCACCGTGGCAGGTGTTGCTAACACCTGGGGTTACGGGGCGATGACCAACTCGCTCAATGATATGCAGAACAGCAAGGCAATTCTGTTTATCGGCTCCAACCCGAGTGAAGCTCACCCGGTCGCGATGCAGCATATTCTCATTGCTAAAGAGCGTAATAACTGCGACATCATCGTCGCGGATCCGCGCTTTACGCGCACCGCAGCAAAAGCCAATAAATACGTACGCCTGCGCCCTGGCTCGGACGTTGCTTATATTTGGGGCTTGTTGTGGCACATCTTTGAGAACGGCTGGGAAGACAGTGAGTATATCAGCCAGCGTGTTTACGGTATGGATGAGGTGCGTGCAGAGGTGGCTCAGTTCACCCCGAGTGTCGTAGAAGACATTACTGGCGTACCGGAAGCGGATATGTTCGATGTGGCTAAACGGCTTGCTGACAATCGTCCGGGCTGCGTGGTCTGGTGTATGGGCGGTACCCAGCACACCACTGGTAACAACAACACCCGCGCGTACTGCATTCTAGAGCTGGCGCTGGGCAATATTGGTAAGTCCGGTGGTGGTGCCAACATTTTGCGGGGCCACGATAACGTACAGGGGGCTACCGACCTCGGCCTTGGCTGTGACTCGTTACCGGGCTATTACGGTTTGGCTGAAGGCGCATGGCAGCACTGGTCCCAGGTGTGGAATGTCGATTATGAGTGGCTAAAAGGCCGCTTTGACGATACCGAGTACGCTGATGGAAAGCCGATGTACTCCAGCGGTATTACCGTATCCCGCTGGGTAGATGGTGTACTGGAAGAGGATGAAAATATCTCCCAGCGCACCGCGCTAAAAGCGATGTTCTACTGGGGGCACGCGGTCAACTCGCAAACCCGCGGCGTGGAAATGCAAAAAGCTATGCAGAAGCTCGAGATGATGGTCATTGTTGACCCTTATCCCACGGTTGCCTCGGTGATGCATGACCGCTCTGATGGTGTTTATCTGCTGCCTGCAGCGACCCAGTTTGAAACTACTGGCAGCGTGACGGCAACCAACCGCTCTATTCAGTGGCGCGACAAAGTCATTGAGCCGCTATTTGAATCAAAGCCTGATCACGAAATTATGTACCTATTTGCCAACAAGCTTGGCTTTGGTAATGAGTTCGTGAAGAACTTTGAGATGAACGGCAACGAGCCTCTGATTGATGACGTGTTGCGTGAAATCAACCGTGGTATGTGGACTGTTGGCTACACCGGCCAAAGCCCCGAGCGCCTCAAAGAGCACCAGAAAAACTGGCATACTTTCAGCTTTCAGAACTTGCGTGCCCAAGGTGGCCCTGCCGACGGTGATTACTACGGGCTACCGTGGCCGTGCTGGGGCACACCAGAGTTTAATCACCCTGGCTCACCCAACCTCTATGACACCAGCGTGCCGGTAATGGAAGGCGGTATGGGTTTCCGTGCCCGTTTTGGTATTGAGCGCGACGGCGTTAATTTGCTGGCTGAGGGCTCTGCGCCAGTAGGTGGCGAGATTGATGACGGCTACCCCGAGTTTACCGACCAACTGCTTAAAGACCTCGGTTGGTGGGATGACCTGACTGACGTTGAGAAAATGGCCGCGGAAGGTAAAAACTGGAAAACCGACCTCTCAGGCGGTATCCAGCGGGTGGCGATTGGTCGTGGTTGCGCACCTTATGGCAACGCGAAAGCGCGCGCCGTGGTATGGACCTTCCCAGATGCAGTGCCGAAACACCGCGAGCCGCTATACACCACCCGTCGCGACCTGGTCGAACGCTATCCCACCTGGGACGACTTTGACTCAATTATGCGCCTGCCTACGATGTACAAAACCATCCAGGATCGCGATAACAGCGCCGATTATCCGATTATTCTCACATCGGGTCGATTGGTCGAATACGAGGGAGGCGGTGAAGAAACACGCTCGATGTCGTGGCTGGCCGAGCTACAGCAAGAGATGTTTGTCGAGATGAACCCCGCGGATGCTAATGACATTGGCGTACGTGATGGCGACGACGTATGGGTTGAAGGTGCTGAAGGTGGCCGAGTGAAGGTGAAAGCCTTGGTCACGCCTCGGGTTGATCGCAAGGTTGCCTTTATGCCGTTCCACTTTGGCGGCATGTTCCAGGGCGAGAGCTTGCGGGATCGTTATCCGGACGGGTCTGCCCCGTACGTCATTGGTGAGGCGGCTAACACAGCCACCACCTATGGCTATGACCCGGTGACACTGATGCAGGAAACGAAGTGCACCATCTGCCGAATTGAGCGGGCTTAAGCCAATAAACGTCTCGACCGACCTGACAGAGCCCAGCGCGGGTAAATGCTCGCGCTGGTGAGAGGAGAACACCATGGCTCAAATGAAATTTATGTGTGACGCCGAGCGCTGCATCGAGTGCAACGGCTGTGTCACCGCCTGTAAAAATGCCAACGATGTGGAGTGGGGTATCCAGCGCCGCCGGGTGGTCACACTTAACGACGGCGAAGCGGATGAGATGTCGATTTCAGTGGCTTGTATGCACTGTGACGATGCGCCATGCATGGCGGTATGTCCGACTGACTGCTTCTATAAAACCGATGATGGCATCGTGCTGCACGATAAAGATCTGTGCATTGGTTGTGGCTACTGCCTTTATGCGTGCCCCTTTGGCGCACCGCAGTTTCCACAACAAAATGCATTTGGCGAGCGCGGAAAAATGGACAAGTGCACATTCTGTGCAGGCGGCCCCGCCGAGAGCAAAGAGGAGGAGTACGAGAAGTACGGCTCCAATCGCATCGCGGAAGGTAAGCTGCCGCTATGTGCGGAAATGTGCTCTACCAAAGCTCTTCTGGCGGGTGATGCGCAAGATGTTGCCGATATCTTCCGTCAGCGTGTCGTCCATCGTGGCCATAAAGATGGTGCTTGGTCGAATAACCCCCAGGCCAGTACTGACAACCTTGCCTACGATGCTGCCCGTAAAGGGTAAGGAGGCGTGTCATGACAACGATGACCACGACCACAATGACACCAGAGGCGCCTGCGCTAGCGTTCTGGGTAAGGGCGTTTTTCCAGCGCTGTTGGCGTATCGGCATCCTGTTACTGCTGCTGGCTGCCAGCCTTGGCATGTCCCAACTAGCGGTTGCCCAGGCTGACGCAGACCGCGAGATGGTGACCGCTGCTCCAGGTATTAGTGCAGATCAGTGGCGCCAGGTGCGCAGTGGTGAAACAGGGCCTAACTACCGCGACTCGCGCTTTGACAGTAACTACAATCTGATCAACTCAAGTGGCGAAACCTGGCGGCAGATCCGAAACCGTTGGGTGTCGCCGTTTGGTTTGATTGCGATTGGCGGGATGATCGTGGTGATTGCGCTGTTCTACTTTATGGTTGGGCGCAAACATCTTGATCAGCCGCGCACAGGGCGTAAGCTTTTTCGCTGGTCGTTGCTAATGCGTTCGCTGCACTGGACCGTTGCCACCCTGTTTATCACCTTGGCCTTAACAGGGTTGAATCTGCTGTTTGGTAAGTTTGTGTTCCGCACGCTGTTTGGCGACGCCGTCTGGGCATGGATGATTTCAGCTTCCAAAGTGCTGCATAACTATCTTGGCCCAATATTCGGTGTGCTACTCGTTGTACTGTTAATTAGCTTGCTGAAAGACAATATTCCTAAGAAGCATGACTGGGTATGGTTTAAAAAGGCAGGTGGATTAACAGGCAAGCACCATCCTGACGCGGGTTTTGCCAACGGTGGCGAAAAAGCGTGGTACTGGCTATTAGCCACTGCTGGCTTGGTGGTGATCGCGAGTGGTTTTGTGCTCGACTTCCCCAACTATGGCCAAGGCCGCGATACCATGCAGTGGGCCAACATCATCCATGCGGTGGGTGCGCTTGGTCTGACGGCTGTCGCGCTGGGCCATATCTATATTGGTACTGTTGGTACGGAAGGCTCACTGGAAGGTATGACCACTGGCTATGTCGATGAAACCTGGGCCAAAGAGCACCACAACTTGTGGTACGAGGAGGTCAAAGATACAGCCATGAGCGAAGAGGAAATCGCGGCACAAAAAACGGGCAGCAGTAGTGGCGATGTTTCCGCTACCAAACCTAGCTAGCCGGTTCGCTTAATTGCCACTCGACACCGCCTTCGGGCGGTGTCTTTTGTTATGCTGCTCTCAAGCCACTTGATAAGAGGATCGCCAATGTCATCGTTTAATGAATTAGACCAAACGACGCGTACGGAACTAGAAGCCGCCGCGTTTCGTCGTTTGTTACAACATTTAGACGACAATAAGGATGTGCAGAACATCGATCTGATGATTCTGGCGGATTTTTGTCGTAACTGCCTGTCTAAATGGCTCGTAACGGCGGCAGACGAACAGGGTAAAACGCTGGACTATGAGGCTGCCCGGGAATATGTCTATGGAATGCCCTACAGTGAATGGAAAGCTCACTACCAGGGTGCCGCAACGCCCGAGCAGTTGGCGGCTCTAGATGCTCGCCAAGCTCAGAAAACAGCCAAGGAGTAAGTCCATGGATAGCATGGAATCCTTGAAAATAGCGGTGTTGACCATATCTGATACACGTACGGATGAGACTGACCGCTCCGGCCAAGCGCTGGTGCAGCGTTTAACCGAGGCTGGGCACACCCTGGCAGAGAAACGCATCGTGCCGGATGACGTCTACCAAATTCGTGCGGTAGTCGCCCAGTGGATTGCCGACGCAAATGTACAGGTAGTGATTACCACGGGCGGTACAGGTTTTACTGGCCGAGACTCGACGCCGGAGGCTGTATCGGTACTGCTGGATAAGCGTATCGAAGGCTTTGGCGAGCGTTTTCGCCAACTGAGCGGCGATGAGATTGGTAGTTCGACCATTCAGAGCCGTTGCCTCGGTGGCTTAGCCAACGCTACGGTCGTCTTCTGTCTACCGGGTTCAACCGGCGCCTGCCGTACTGGTTGGGACGGCATTCTGGCCGAGCAGCTCGATAGCCGTCATAAGCCTTGTAATTTCGCCAACCTGGTCATCCCAGGCCGGGGGCAGCATGGCTGAGCTACAGCCGATAAGTGCCGCGCTTGAAGCGCTGTTAGCAGATGTCACGCAACTCGGTGCAGAGTGTATACCGCTTGAGGACGCTGCTGGGCGCGTGCTGGCCGAAGCTGTTACCGCTCAGTTAGACGTACCGCCGTTTGATAATAGCGCAATGGATGGCTATGCCCTGCGTGCTAGTGATGCGGGCAAGTGGCTGCCTATCAGCCAGCGTATTGCGGCAGGCAGCCCGGCAGCGCCGCTGATGGAAGGCAGTTGCGCACGGATTTTTACCGGCGGTGAGATCCCCCCAGGGGCCGACTGTGTGGTGATGCAAGAGCGGGTGACTCAGGAGGGGAACCAGGCACTGATGCCGGATGCGCTACCGGTAGGTGATAACGTGCGCCGCCAGGGTCGTGATGTGCGCCGCGGTGAGTTACTGCTGCCTGCTGGTGAATGCTTGGAAGCTGCCGCGTTAGGGCATTTGGCCGGTCAAGGGGTTACCCACGTTAGCGTGCGCCGTCGCCCTCGCATAGCGCTACTGTCGACCGGCGATGAGATCGTTGATCCAGGCACGCCGTTAAAGCCAGGTCAACTGTATAACTCCAACCGGCCGATGCTTAAGCGCTTGTTGGAGAACTTTGGTGCTGAGGTCGAGCAACTGGTTAGTGTGCCTGACGATTATGCCCAAACGGTCAAGCTATTAACTCAAGCCGCATCCGTCGCCGATGTCGTTGTTAGCACCGGTGGCGTTAGCGTGGGCGAAGAAGACCACGTCAAAGCAGCGCTGGAGTCGCTAGGCCAATTAGATATGTGGAAGCTGGCGATTCGCCCAGGAAAGCCTCTGGCGCTGGGCCGCTTGCCACGCCAAGACGGCAGTGAGGCGCGCTTTGTAGGACTGCCGGGTAACCCTGTTTCTGGGTTTGTGGGCGCGTGGTTGTTTTTACGACCGTTGATGGGCGCGTTACTGGGGTGTTCGGCGCTGAACGCCTTACCTACGCTGACAGCCTCCGCTAACTTCACTACTCAGACCGGCCCACGCCAGCACTATATGCGTGTTGCGCTGCGTTTTAGCGAAGCGGGCATTATCGCCGATGCGTTTGAAGACCAAAACTCAGGCGTGCTGTCATCCTGTATTAGTGCAGATGCGTTAGCGGTGATTAACCCATACCAGCAGGTAGAAAACGGCACGCTGGTTCGCTGTCTATGGTTGCAGCGCTAGCGCTGGGTTAAGCGCTGCGCCATCAAATAACAAGCGCACCGTTTGGTTGGACATCGCTAAGCCTCGCAGGGCGGGGCTAACGTGGCGTGCGGCAATTAAAGAAGGTAATGGAAATAGTTCCGTTATCGGCGTATGAGCTAAGACGACGTCGCCAGTAACGCCTAACTGCCAAGCGCCGTTGGCATCTTGAAGGGTTAGCCAGTGGGTAGGGGCTACGCTCAACAATGGCGCGTTAAGCAACAGGTACTCGGCATTCGCGCAACGCGGTAGGTGGGCCGATTTCGCTAACCCCGCGACGTGGCGTGCTTCGATGGCGGCGAGCGTATGGCCAGCACTAAATAACACTAAAGCAACGTGGGACGCTGCGTCTAAGGAGTGATTCGGCGCGCCAATGGCCATGGGCTTATCCTAGGCCTTGTTGATAGGCGTTGAATAAAGCATCTGGATCCAGCAGGGCGATGGCCGCGCTGCCTTCTACAGAATCGCCGTTAGTTTCTTTTTCGCCACTCTCTGCTGGCGTTATATCAGGTTGCCAGAGGGCACTCACATAAGGCATCAATTGGCTGGAGAGGGTGTCCGGTGCCGGTTTCAGTGCGCTGGTTGGGATTTCGCAAACATCCTCTAAATAGTCGATACGAACAGCGCTGCGAATGCCCGCGGCGGTCACGACTAATAGCATGCCCGTTTGTTCCGCCGGGGGGAGGCCGAGAAGTGCCTGTAGGGTCACCACCGATTCAATGTTGCCGCGCAAGTGAATCACACCTTCCGTAGAAGCAGGCAAGCCAGGCACGAAATAAACCGGTTGATCACCATTCAAAATCTCATTGACCGCACTGCCTGGCAAGGCGAACCGTTGCTCTGCCAGGCGAAATAACACCAACTGCTGGCAAGGTTCGTCCACGTCAATAATCGTGTCATCGTTACTCTGACGTGCTAGTGCCTCCTCGAGAGAGAGAGACTGGTTGTCACGCTGCTGATGGGTGTTGGTCATTGTTTTTTCACACCGGGTGGCTTCGGTTGTGCTTTTCCTTTTGCGTCGCTCTCGTTACTAATGACTACTTGATTACGCCCCTGTCGTTTCGCTAGGTAAAGTGCTTGGTCCGCGCTTAAGCGTAACGCTTCGGTGGAAGGCTGGCTGGGGAAACTGCTAATGCCTGCACTGAAGGTACAGCGAAAGCGCTCTCCGCCAGCATGAAAATCTACCTGTTCGAAATCGTGGCGCAGTTCGTCAATAAGTTCGGCTGCGCGCTTTGCGGTGACCCCTTTTAGCAATACGACAAACTCTTCACCGCCATAACGCCCGATGATATCGGATATGCGCAAGCGGGTTTTTAGCAGCCGTGCTAGCGTGATAATGACCTGGTCACCTGCCAGGTGGCCGTAGGTATCATTGACCGTTTTAAAATGGTCAATGTCGAGCATGGCCATCGCATGTTGGCTACCTTCACGATATGCCTGAGCGAGTGTTTTACCGATAAGATCCGTCGTGGTGCTATGGTTATAAAGCCCTGTCATGCTGTCCTGGGTCATCAGCGAGCGCAGTAGATGCAGGCGTTCGGCACGAAGCCGTACCGCAGACACGAGCTCGTCGGGAGTAACTGGCTTGGTAATAAAGGCTTCTACGCCTGCCGTCATGGCCAATAGCTGCTTTTGGCTGTCTGTTTCGCTAGATAGATAAATAATGGGCAGGCCAATATGCGCGGATTGCTGGCGAATAATCGTCGCTAGCTCTTCACCAGAACATACCGGCATATACATATCAATTAACAGTAAGTCAGGGCTAAAGCGGTCCAAGGCGCTTAGCGCGTCAGCAGGGTGGTGCACCTGCTGAACAATCATACCGGCTTCTTCAAGCATCAATGAGTGGTAGGTGGCAGCGTCGGGTTCATCATCGACTACCAACACGCGCAGCGGTTCTTCATCCAAGGGGCTAGTGAGCTCGTCAATAGCTAACATTAAATCCAGTGGCTTAATGGGCTTGGTAAAGTACCCATTACAGCCAGCTCGAACAGCGCTCAGTCGTGAATAAAAGTCACCGTAGGACGACAGTACGATGGAGGGCAACCGCTCTCCGATTAATTTATTCAGGCTGGTCAGCGTTTCAGTACCCGCAGTGTTACCTTGCGGAAACTGTACATCCATGATGATCGCGTCGGGGCGGCGGGTAAGAACCGCATTAAAAAACGACTCGGTGTCTTCAAAATGAACCACTTCATGCCCAAAACAGCGAAGATGATGTAGCAACTGGCCGACTTGGTCGGGCTCATCGTCACATAAATAAATAAGCCGCTGACGTTTGCTGCGTGTTTGAGGTGCAACTGATGAAAATTCAACGCTGTTGAGTGATGCCAGCACTGTTTGCTGGCCATGTTGGGACTGTAGGTACTCAATCTCTTCACTGAGCTGCTGAAAAAGCTGAGGAATCAGGCAGTTTATGTCATTAACAGCCTGGTCATCAAAGGCATGGTCAGCAGAAGCAGGCGCCGCCTTGAGTAGCTCTTCGCCTTGATCTGCCAACATGGCAATTCGTTCAAAGCCCAATGAGCGACCGGTACCTTTTAAGCTATGGAAAAAGCGGTGAAGCTCCGGGGCTAGGCGCGACTCTGCCTCCGTTGAAAGCCGGCTTTGTTGCCACTTTGTTGTGGTTTTCTGTAAACGTGCTGGTAGCTGTTCAATAAAGCGTTGGCGCAGCTGGTTCAGCTTTTGTTGCAATGTCGGGGCAGATGGTGACATCAGACTACCTGTTCATGTGAGCGAACGGTGCGCTGTAATGCAAATGGCAAACGTTCAACCGTTGAGCGCTTGAGTCACGGCATTGCCTAACGTGGATTCTAGCTCCGCATCTTTTTGCAGGCAGGCGTTTAAACCAGGCGTCTGCATAAGGGTTGAACTAGGTGAGTCGCCAGTGAGCAAAATAAAAGGCAAAGTAACGTCTTGTTCACGCAGCATTTCCAAGAACTCTACCCCATTGATGAGCGGCATATGCATGTCGCTAACAATAAGCGCGATACTGTCCAAGCTATCTAACAGCTGTGTGGCCTCCATGGCATCATTGGCCATGACCGTTGTATAGCCCTGGAACTCTAGCAGCGTTGCTGTCATTTCACAGGCCAACGGGTCGTCATCTACGACCAATATTTGCATGATTAACCTCCGTCCTGGCGCATGCTCAGCCGAGTAGCGCTTTTAGCGTATCCACCAAATTGTTCTGATCAAAGCTACCTTTGACAATATACGCATCGGCGCCTACTTCAATGCCGCGCCGACGATCTGCTTCTTTTTCTCGTGATGTGATAATGATAATCGGCTTATAACGATAAATCTCATTTTCTCGCAGACTCGCAGTGAGCGCAAAGCCATCCATGACAGGCATTTCAACATCGGTGAGCACTGCATCAAACGAGTCAGCTAAGGCTTTATTCAGACCATCACGGCCATTTTCTGCCAGGGTGACCTGATATCCCCAAGCTTCTAATACATCTTTTTCAATTTCTCGGGTGTTCAGAGAGTCATCGACGACGAGTATACGATGTGTCTGGGGCGGTTGATCCGTTTTAGCTAGCGCTTTCGGGGCATAGCGGCGCGAGTGTTCCAGTAGCGTCGGCACGTGTAATAGGCTAACCAGCGTATTGCGCCCTAGCGTGACCATGCCAGAAACCAGTGGTAAATGGCGTAAATGCGCGGGCAACGGCTTAATTACCATATCGCGTTCATCCACCAAGGCATCAATAATTAGCGCAAGTTTTTGATGACGTTGATGTACGACAAGTAACAGTAAGTTGTCAGCATCAGTGGGCGTATAGGGTAAGTCTAATAATTCCGCTAGTGAAACGACCGGCACGAACTCGTTGCGCAGGATCAGTGTTTTTTGCCCGGCAGCATCAATAAAGTCCGTTGATGCATGCTCTACAAGCTCTGACACATAAGGTGCTGTTACACCTAGCGTGACAGCGCCCACGTTGATCAGGAGAACGCGCATCATGGCTAGCGATAAAGGCAGGCGTAGGGTAAAACAGGTACCTTTGCCTGGATGGCTGGTTAGACGTAAATCACCGTTGAGCTCGTCAATGACCGTACGTTTGACGACATCCATCCCCACGCCACGACCTGAAAAGTCGGTAATCAGGGGTTTGGTTGAGAAGCCGGGTAGGAAAATAAGTTCTAAGGTTTCCTGCTCGGTTAGGGTAAGCAGCAGCTCTTCACTGAGTAGTTGCTTGGAGAGTGCCTTGTGCCGGACCGCATCTAGGGAAATACCCGCGCCGTCGTCACGCATTTCAATCACTACCCAGCTGCCGTCTTGCCAGGCCTCTAGCGATAACTGCCCCCGTATAGGCTTGCCTGTTGCCTGTCGCTCACCGGGTGTTTCCAGGCCATGATCTAACGCATTCCGCAGTAGATGAATGAGCGGGTCCGAGAGGCGATCTATCATCTGTCGGTCCAGCTCAATCTCACTGCCGTGAACACGGCAATTGACTTGTTTGCCTAGCGAATGGGCAAGGTCTCTGGCCATTTGCGATAAGGGGTCAAACACCACGCTCAGCGGCAGCATGCGCATTTGCAGAGCTCGGTCATGGAGATCGCTCATTAGACCGTCGTGGGAAAGCACGCTGTCCTTCAGCTCGCGGCTAAAAGCGTTAAAGGGGGCCTGCTGATGTTTGGGTAACGAGGCACCAAGGCTGCGTGCCTGTTCTACGAGTGAGTGCAGATGGTGGTGCCCTGATAACACTTCCCCCATCAGGCGAATAACGTCATCTAGGCGGTCAAGACGCACGCGTACCGTGTCTGTTAAGCGTAGCTCTTGAGCCGGAAGAGCAGGGCTTTTCATTGCCGGTGGTGCAGCGTTGAGGGCTGCGTTCTCGGCTTTATCGTCCTCGGATACGGTTGTTTTAGGAGGGAGAGCGGGGGGCGGCTTTCCCGCCGCGGTGTTTTCCAGGGCTTGGCAAAGCTGATTGTCGGCTTCCGCTAGCTCTGCTGGAGAAACGCCTTGGGCAAGTTGGCTAACTAGGTCAGACAGCGCGTCCGTGGCTTGATTTAGGAGGCTCGTGACATCAGGTGAAGCGGTTTGTGTCCCATCGCGTAGTGCGCTTAGCAGCTCCTCTGTACTGTGAGCGATCGCCGTAATGGGCGTCAGTTTCAGCATACGCGAAGAGCCTTTCAGCGTATGTGCCGTACGAAACAGTTCATTGATACGTTCTTGATGGGTATCGCCTTGTTCTAGCGCTTCAATACCTTCTCTTAACCGGGGCAAGTGGTCTGACGCTTCTTCAATAAAGCGCTGAATAAAGCGTTTAATATCCAGTGCCATTAACCCACTCCCTGTGTCGTTGCTTGTGCACCAAGATAGCGAGTTGCCAAAAAGTAGGCATCCCCTGGAGGAATAGGCGGCGCAATGACACTTAATCCACCATCCGCCTGTTTTGACGCGTCCAGTAGGCGAATAACCGCTGCATAGCCACGCTTTCGTTGTCCGGGAGCATCGTTAAGCTCGCCTAGTCGGAAAAGCTCAGCTTGAAAAAAGTGAGCTGGCCAGCACTCAGGAGCAACGTAAATGGCTCGCTTAAAGTAGTCGTAAGCGTCAGCAAAGTTCTGCTGCCAGCGAGCCACTAAACCTGCCAGCAGTAACGCATCCACACTCCAAGGCTGTTGCACTAGAAGGTCAGAAAGTAGCGCGGCTGCTTCTGAAAATGCATTCTGGTTCAGTAAATGATGAGCTTGCTGCAAAGCCGCGTTAAACGATGTCATCGGCTGCTTGTGCTCAGATTCATTCTCAGGTTCATTCTCAGGTGGTTGTGGAGGCGTCTCTGACAACACCGCTAGGGCTGGCAACGGATCGTCGCGATAGGGTGGCTCATCATTTGCAGGTAAGGCACTGGGCAAGGTGCTGTCTTGGAAAAAGAACACTCCTTGAGCCTGATGCAGTTCCAAAATGCCCAGGTCGTTGCCTAATGTTTCTGTGACACCGCACATCAAAATCCCGTGTGGTTCCAGCAGTTGCTTTAGGTGGCGTTGTATATCGCGTCGGGTCGCTTCGTCAAAATAGATCGATACGTTGCGAAATAAGATCACGTCGAAGGGGCCAAGCTTGTCAGCGTTTGCCTGTAATACGTTAAATGAGCAAAAGGTGACCCACTGACGAAGCGCATCATCTATTTTTAAGCGTCTGCCCTCTGGGCGAAAATAGCGGTGCTTAAGCGCAGGGTTCAGTGCCCGAAACGACATGCCGCTATAAATGCCTTTTTGAGCTTTACTAAGAACCTGCTGATCAACGTCTCCTCCCGTAATATGAAAGAGTTGCTTGGCACGCTCTCCGTAGCGCTCAAGCAGCGCAATAGCAACACTGTAAGGCTCTTCGCCTGAAGAACATCCAGCGCTGAAAATAGCCAATGGTTTACCTTTTTCAGCCAGCCGCCGAGGGAGGTAGGTATCGGCTAACCAGTGGAGTGCTTCGGGCTCCCGGTAGAAGTAGGTTTCGTTCACCGTTAACTGACTGATAAAGCGATCAAACATCGCTTCGTTTTGCTCTAGTTGTGCAATGAGCTTCGAGGTGTCGTTAATATCAGTGTCTGTTTGAAGTGCCTCCACTGCTTTAACGAGACGAGCTTCAGCGAGGCCCTCTAAGTGCAAACCGCAGCGGCGATGCACCAGGTCCTTGAATGGCGTCAGCGAGCTCATAGCGATTTCGTCCAGGTAGACAACCGTTGCCCACTGGTCTCGCGAATGAGCCTGGCAGGGAGTTCATCAAGGGAAACAATATGCTGGATAACGCCGGCACTAACCGCTTCTTGGTTCATGCCATAAATAACCGAGCTGGCTTCGTTTTGGGCAAAAGTACAGCCTCCCGATAAATGAATAGCGCGCATGCCACTAACGCCATCACGCCCCATGCCCGTTAAAATCACCCCAATAGCCTCTGGGCCATAAACATCAGCTACGCTCGTTAATAGCGCATCGCAGCTGGGGTGATAAAGTGAATTATCTGGGCTCTGCTGTAGTTGCAGGCGGTGGGACGGCGTGACACGCAAGTTGCGTTCCGATGGCGATAGATAAATACAGCCTGGCTTTAGCGGTTCACCATGCTGAGCAACGCAAACCGGCATTGAACAGAGCGATGTCAGCCAGTGCGCCATTCCTTCAATAAAGCCATGGCTGATATGCTGGGCAATCACCACAGGTGCAGGAAAGTTGGTCGGCAGCTTGCTAAGTAAATGGGCGAGTGCCTGCGGCCCACCGGTTGAGCAAGCAATGGCGATAATACGCTGAAAAGCTTTCGGCCTATTATGGCGATCAACAGGCGGCGTGTTTACCGGCGCAACAGGCATGGCGGAGGTTGATCGACGCCGTAGGCGGGTAATAACGGCTACTCCCGAAAGAAGCCGAACACGCGCGAGTAGTCGTTGTGCGTCTTCATCATCAAGAGTCGGCTTCGGCATCACTTCTAGCGCGCCAACGTCGAGCGCTCGGTAAGCTGTTTCGGCATCAGAACGATCGCTTACCACCAGGATAGGAACCCCTTTGGTATGCATAATTTCTTCAATGGCGCTGAGGCCGTCCATGACCGGCATATTCAGATCCATTGTGATCAACTGCGGCGATAAGCGGCGGGCAAGTTCCACTGCTTCACGCCCGTTGCTGGCTTCACCAACAATTTCAATGTCGCCATCGCGGGTGAGGATGTCGCGAAGCACATCACGTGCCAGTTGACTGTCGTCCGCCATCACTACCCGAATTACACTCATCGCAGCATCCTCACGAAGGGCGTTGGTGGTTTGCATCCTGTTGAGCCAATGTAAACTCCTGCACCAGCGCATTTAACTCTGCTGACATGTTGATCATATCTTGGCTGATCTCGGTAATGCTGCGTACTGACTGTGCATTACGTGAGCTGGCTGTATCAATATCGCGCAAAGCAATAACCACCTGGTTACTAGCAGTTTTCTGCTGTTGGGTTGACAGTGATATTTGCTGCGCTGCGCTACTGGTTTGGCTCGCCGCTTTGAGTAGTGCATCCAGGTCTTGAGCGGTATGAATACTGACCTCAACGCCTTTCTCTATCGAAGACGCTCCCTTTTCAGAGGCGACAACTAAACGATTTATCGCATTTTGAATTTCTTCGGTGTGGCCTTCTATCTCTTGGGTTGAGTCAGTAACACTATCCGCCAAGCGACGTATTTCGTTTGCAACAACAGAGAAACGGCGACCTGACTCGCCCGCACTTGATGCCTCTAGTGCGGCATTAAAAGCAATCAGCTTAGTTTGCGCAGCAAGGGTATTGATCAGCTCCATGACCTTGCTGATTTGTTTAGACTTAGCGCCCAGTGCCATGATTTCTGTCAAGCTCTGTTCGCTGTCGCTGCGAATATCCTGCATTTTTGACTGCAGCAGTTGCATCGCTGTGCTGCCCTTACGGCTGCGTTCAAGCGTTTGATTGGCTACTTCTACCACAGATTGCGAATGATCAGCGATTTGTGTGGATGAGGTTGAAAGCTCCTCCATGGTTGAGGTTATCTCAGCCACTGACGAGGCCATTTCTTCTACAGCGGCGGCCATCGTCTGGTTCGCTTCATGACTAATGTCCCCGCCTTGAATGCCCGACAATCCCGCCGTTTGCGCTAAGCGATCGGCCACTTGAGTGAGTGCCAGTGCGTTGTTGGAAACCGCCATAATGGTGCGAGATAAGCGCGCTAGCAGCTCGTTAGTCTGATTCGCTAAATCGCCAATTTCAGCCTGATCATCTGTGTTGACACGGCGGGATAAATCTAGGCTGTTGGTAATCTCTTTAAGCTGGCGTTGAAGGCGAGTTAAGGGGCGAATCAAGCTGCCGGTAAGTGGGTATAAAATAATTAACCCGCCTAAAAGGATCGCAAGCCCGAAGCCCGTCGATGCCAAAAAGCGTTCTCTGATGGAGCTTAAATACTCTTCTTTAGAGACTTCAATCATCAAGTAGCGCTGCAGCTCGGGTAGCCAGCGGGTGGAGACTAAAAAGGTGTGATTATCACGTTGGATTTCGTGTACACGAAGTTCTTGTTCATCTTGCAGTAGGCTGGCTGACTCCTGGCTTTGAAGCGCTGCCAGTGACGTCTCGTCACTGCGAATAAGTAACTCACCTTCCGCATTGAGTAACGCGGCGCGGCCGGTTTCGCCAAGTCGAAAGTCTTCAATTAGCTGCGCCAATCGAGAAAGATCCAGCCCCGCCCCAGCAACAATAAGAGGACGGCCATTGAGTGCCTGTTCACGACTACGGAAATTTAAAAAGACAAACGCTTCTTCTGGTGAAAAAGTATCACTGTCTAGGTTTAGATTATAAGCAGTATCGCTATCGGTAAACTGATAGTACCAATCATCATCGCCGCCGGGCGCTTGTAGCGTCCGCTCTAGAAACTCTCCATCGCGGTACTGGAAGTAGTAGCCGCGCCCTTGATATTGAGCCGCAATAAACAACAGTTCGGTGTCGAGCTGTTCCATCAAACGTGACAAATAGCGCATGACGTCCGGCTGGTTGGTGTCTGGCATTCCGTTGCGCACCCACTGCTCAATGAAATAGCTGTCGGCTAGGCTTTCTGACAACGCTAGCGCTGGGCTCAACCTAAGCGTTAGCCGGGTGGCAAGGCCCTCTACCTGAGTAGGTAGCTCTTCGTTTAGCAAGTTTTCCAAGCGTGCCTGGCTATGTGAGCGGGCCTGCAGGTAGAGCGCTAGCAGCATAGCCAGTGCCAATACCGTTCCAAATGAGATAAACAGTCGTAACCGTAATGGCAAGGATTTCCAACGCGCTGTCATTATCGCTTCTGCTCCGAGTTAACTGGTGACGCTAGTAAGTAGGAAGTGCTAACACTGATTGCTTAGCGTTAAATAACGTTACAAGAAGCCTATCATATGACGATTTCAGCGGCTTTTATGAAGGCTGTCCAGTTTTCTCATTAACGCTACGTCACGCGACAGGCAGATGCTGTGACAAAGGTGATGCACTTTGCGATGAAATCAAGCGTGATGAGTGGTCGCTAAAGTAACATCATTGTGACATGGACTGTGCGGCTTGATCCGTGCGACTTAGCCCTTATGACTTAGCCCCTCCTTCCGTAGTGACTAACCACCGTAGCGACTTGTAAAAAGGGTGCCAAGGTAGTAAAAAACCGCTTTATTTATTCTTTTTTGCTACTAAAGAATAATAGTTGAATCGTTTCATCTCCTTAGAATGCCCGCGCATATTGGTAATTTTACCTACATTCACTGCGTCGCCTGCCGATAAGCGACTACTCCCAAGGACCTTCCCATGCATGCCCTAACGCTGGCATCGTTTCTCTTTTTTACCGGCCTAGTGGCCTTTGTTACGTGGCGCATCACATGCAGAGATGATCACCGAAGTACGAGTGGCTATTTCTTAGCCGGAAGGACACTAACCTTTCCACTAATAGCCGCCTCAATGCTGATGACCAATCTCTCAACCGAGCAGATGGTTGGGCTAAACGGTTCCGCGTTTACCGATGGTCTGAGTGTTATGGCCTGGGAAGTGATTGCGGTGATCGCTTTGGTAGCACTGGCGCTGTTTTTCCTACCGCGCTTTCTTAAAAGTGGAATTGCAACGCTCCCCCAGCTGTTGGCAATACGTTTTGATAACGGTACTCAGCTGATTGCCAATGTAATTTTCTTGATTGCTTACGCCGTTGTGCTGTTGCCTATCATTCTCTATTCAGGGGCTATTGGTTTACAGGGCATGCTTGATCTTCAAGGGCTTACCGGTATTCAGTCGAGTACGGCACTGCTATGGGGCACGGTATGGGTGGTCGGTTTAATTGGTGCGGTGTATGCGCTATTTGGCGGTCTGCGTACGGTGGCGGTCTCAGATACCTTGAATGGCGTCGGTCTATTGATCGGTGGCTTTGTCATCGTTTATTTCGGCCTTCAGGCAGTGAGTAATGGCAGTGGCATCATGGAAGGCTGGAGCATTCTGAAAGAGAGTGACCCGAGTAAATTTAACTCGGTAGGCGGTCCTGACCAGCAGGTACCGTTCTCGACTATTTTTACCGGCGTCCTGTTGCTTCACCTGTTTTACTGGACGACGAACCAGCAAATTATTCAGCGCACCTTTGCGGCAAAAAACCTCGCAGAAGGCCAAAAAGGCGTGTTGCTGACCGGCTTCTTTAAACTGTTAGGCCCGCTCTATCTGGTGCTGCCGGGGATCATTGCTTACCACCTTTACGCCGACCAAGGCGTTCGCGCGGACGAAGCGTATGGCCACTTGGTGTTTAACGTGTTGCCGCCGTACCTAACAGGTTTCTTTGCTGCAGTAATGGTCGGGGCGATTCTCTCCTCGTTTAACTCGGCGCTAAACAGTACCACCACGATTTTCAGCCTGGGTATCTATAAAGGTGTGCTGAAAAAAGATGCCACTGAAGAAGAGGTCGTGAAATCAGGCAAGGTATTTGGCTGGATTATGGCCGTAACGACCATGATTATTGCGCCACTGTTGGCAGGCCAGGATAGTCTATTTGGCTATCTGCAGAAGATGAACGCGATTTACTTTATCCCTATTTTAGCGGTTGTTCTGGTGGGGCTTCTGACGAAACGCGTGCCTCCCATGGCGGCTAAAGTAGCGTTGGTAGGGGGCTGTTTGCTGATCGCCGCTGGCTACTTTGTTCCGCCGTTTAACAAGCTGCCGATGGTGATGCATGAGTTCCACTTTGTCGCCGCTGTGTTCGTGCTGTTGGTTGCCGTGATGCTGATCATTGGTAAGCTGCGTCCCCGCGCCACCGCCTGGGTGCAAGAAGATTCGGGCGATGTCGATCTCACGCCTTGGAAGGGCGCTGTGCCAACCGGTATTGTGCTTGTGGTATTAGTGGTGATTATGTACGCCTCATTTGCAGGCTGACCACCGCTAACACAACGCAGATATTGCCACTGACGCCCCGCTAAGCGGGGCGTCAGTGTATTGCCGTTTCCTTAAAAATCTCCCGGTGCGCACTGCAGGCAAGTAAGTCCGAGTGCGCGCCACTGGGCGACTACCGCGTCACGGTCATCCAGCACCAGCCAAGGCGCAAAGCCGTCGCTACGCATTTGATTGAGTAGCGAGGCTTTCACCTCTTCATCATCTACATGGTCA
The DNA here is from genome assembly GCF_021151565.1 of Halomonas sp. IOP_6. Taxonomy (NCBI): domain Bacteria; kingdom Pseudomonadati; phylum Pseudomonadota; class Gammaproteobacteria; order Oceanospirillales; family Halomonadaceae; genus Halomonas; species Halomonas sp. IOP_6. Next base: position 233,226 of record NZ_JAIRBO010000005.1, read on the forward strand.
TCGCCTTGCGGGCGCAGGTACATAGCATCAAAGGGAATGGTGTGGCGCTCTAACCAGCGCTGGGTGTGCTCACGGTGGCTGTCAGGTCGGCCGCTGCAGATAACGATCTGTTGGCCTTGGGCCTTCAGGATCTTAACCAGCTTGGCTACCGCGTCGATCACCGGCGCTTCAGCCATATGGGCAAAAAAAGGATCCCACTGCTTGGCGGGGCCAAGAACCCACTCGTGTACATCGGTGGGGTGGAATTCGGCAAGCGTGCCGTCAACATCAACAATCACTGCGGACATTATTAATTTCCTAAACGGTTAAATGGGCGGTAGGGCGCGTGGCCGTATGCGGTTGAATCTCTAAGGTGCGATGGATGCGTAGCCGCTGTCCCAGGCGTTGGCGCCATTTGCTTAAGCAGTGTCCAGTGAGTGGAGTAAATAGCGGCACTACCTGAGTGGCCCTTAGCTGGTCGGCAAGCGCTACCAGATGAGATGCACGCAGATGAACATTCCAGCGTTGCCAGCTTATCTCGCCTGCGGCGAGTTGAACTTGGCGTTCAGGTGTTAGGTAACCGGTGTGCAGTAGCTGGTAATTGGGCCATTGGTCGGGCGTATCATTGCGGTCACTGACCAACTGCAGCGCTGGCTGCGAAGCATTCCGCCGTTCTAGCAGTGCGCTAATTGCACTGTCGAGACCTGGGCGGCGTAAGTCGCTTGGCAGTGCTAGCAGTGCGGCGAGGTTATCGCGAATAATCGGGTCAATGGCGAAAGGGAACTGACAATGGTCTGCCTCTTCCGACAGCCACAGCGCCATTTCCAGGGCGCGCCCTGTTTCAGGCACCGGTAATACTAACGGCTGGTCAAGCTGCAGACGAATAGCCTGCACGCAGCTTTCCTGGGGTTGGTCGTAGTTGCCATAGGAAGCATCCAGCAGCGCCGTGCGTGCAGGTGGCGGTGTATCGAAAGGAAACAAACGGGATTCAAAACAGGCATCGCCGCTGTAGAAAATACCGCCATCCACGTCCAAGTGCAGCCAAACGCCGCCCAGCGAGTGCCCAGCCTGTCCGGTGGTCACCTTGATACCTTCGACCATAAGGCTTCCACGTGCTGGCAAAGGCTGCCAAGCGCGGTGTTTCGGCAATGCGTTAGCGACTAAGGGCGTGCAGTAGAGCGGGATGGTATCGGGCAGTTCAGCAACACCGCCGATATGGTCAATATGGTCGTGGCTAATCAGAATAGCGTCTACGTCCAAGTCACCTGCCCAGGTGATAGGTTCCCCAGGGTGCAGCGCACCCCCTGCATCCAGCAGCAGTCGTTTGCCGTTGGTTTCGACCAAGATAGCCGCAGGACCTTTATCACCCAACCCACTTGATAGATGAACATGGGCGCTCATTGGTCAGGCTCCAGGCACCAGCCTTCTAGTAGCCGCAAAGCGACTTGCTGATCCTCTTCAAGCGCGCAGTGATGGTAAGCCAGCAATGCTTCACCGCTGGGCAGGCGCAGGTGTAACTCATAGCGTTCACCACGAAAGGTTAGCCGCTCGACGCGCCCGGTAAGGTCATGTTCATTGGGAGCTTGGGCGTCTACGCGAATATGCTCGGGGCGGACCAGGACGGGTTGACGTGCAGCTTGGGCGCGGGTGTTGTGTGCCGCAGCCAGCCCTTGCATCAGGGCACTTTCCGTTAGCCGCTGCCCCGGTGCGCCGTTGGCAATGGCCAACTGGCTACCTTGGCCGATAAAGCTGGCCACCCATTCGCTGCGCGGTTGGCGATAAAGCGTTTCGGGCGTTGCCCACTGTACTAGCTCACCGTCGCGCATTACGGCAATGCGGTCCGCCATCGCCATGGCTTCGCTTTGATCGTGAGTGACGTACACCATCGTCGCGCGGGTGCGGCGGTGAAAATCCACGAAGCTGTGTTCCATGGAGGCACGCAGATTACGGTCTAAATTGGCCAGCGGTTCATCCAATAACACAACCGCAGGGTCAGTCACTAGGCAGCGGGCTAGCGCGACCCGTTGGCGCTGACCACCGCTAAGCTCCTGTGGCGAACGCTGTGCATAGGGCTCTAGGGCTACTTGTGCCAGGGCATGGTCAACTCGGCGCTGGTACTCACTGCCCTGAATGCGGCGCAGTTTGAGTGGGTAACCGACGTTGTCGGCCACGTTCATATGCGGCCAGAGCGCGTACGACTGAAACACCATCGCCATGTTGCGCTGTTCTGGTGGTACATGGTGATGGCGGCTGGCTAGCAGCGTATCGTTCAGGCGTATTTCGCCGCCAGTGACATTTTCGAACCCCGCCAGCATACGTAGCATGGTGGTTTTACCGCAGCCGCTGGGGCCCAGCAGTGCCACAAATTCCCCTGGCGCAATCTCTAGCGAGAGGTCATTGACCGCGCGATGGTCGCCAAACTGTTTGGTGACCTGTTGAATTGCTAGCCCTGCCATGGCACGACTCCTTTGGGTAAACGAGGGGCGAGCAGGCTGAGCGACAGCATCAGCGTGGCGACCATTAAGACCACCAGTACCGATACCGCAGATGCCAACACGCTCTCACCGCCCTCATCAAGGTTAAAAATCAACACGCCCAGCGTTTCGTTGCCGGCGCTCCAAAGCAGTGCCGATACCGTCAACTCGTTCACCGCCAGCAGGAAGACCAACAGCCCCCCGGCAAATAGCGACGGCGCAATCAGCGGCAGTACGATCGTGGTTAGCCGCCGCCACGGGCCTGCCCCTGCCAGTTGTGCGGCTTCTTCTAAGGAGGGATCAAGCTGGGCCAGGCTGGTGCTAACGGGTTTGAGGCATACCACTAAAAAGCGCGCCAGATAGGCCACAAAGATCAGCCCGAGCGTGCCGTAGAGCGCTACGTTGATCAGCGGCAAAGGGCGTACGAACAGCAAAATGCAGGCGATCGCCAGCACCACACCAGGTAGTGCGTAGGGCAGTTCAATAGCGCTGAGCGTCAGCTGCTGGAGGCGGGGTGGCAGCCGCTGCAGGCGATACGCTAGCGGCAGGCTGCACAGCATAAGCACCAGCGCGGCGCCGCCTGCTAGCCATAGGCTGTTGCGCACAGCGCGCCAGGTGGCGCCTTGGCGGCCAATCACTTCGTGATAGGCGTTTAATGTCACGCTATCGAAGCTAAGGGGAACGCCCATGGCGGGCACCAACGAACTGACCACCAGCGCCACGAGTGGCGCGACGAGAATCACCAATAAAACGCCGACGAGTACGGTCGTCACCGCTGGCCGAAAGCGGCCCAGCGTAAAGTCATGAGAGCGGCCACTGTGGCCGCCTAAACCAAAGCGGCTGCGATTCATCCAGTATTGCTGCAAGGCAACGCCTGCCAGTGCCAGCACACCAATCAATAACGATAGCGCTGCCATTTCCGCCAGCACGCCAGTACCAAAGCTAGCCATACGCTGGTAGATCAGCGTCGGTAACACGTAGTAGCCCGCTGGAATCCCCAGCATGGCAGGGATACCGAAGTTGCCCAGGCTAGAAATAAACGCCATCGCCGCCCCAGCAATTAAACCGTGCCGAGTGACTGGCAAAATAATCTGCCCCCAGACTTGGGTCTGGCGCGCGCCGCTGATGCGGGCCGCTTCGATAAGCTCGCGGGGGAGTGAGATCAGTGAGGTGCGCAGCGCTAAAAAGACCAGCGGTGCGCTTTGAATTCCCAGCAACAGCGCAATGCCTTCCGCTGAGTAGAGCGGCTGGGGGCTGCCCAGCGGCGGCGCCATACCAATGCTTTTCAGCAACGGGCTGGCGGGGCCGAACAGCTGGAGCCAGCTCAGCGCCGTCACCTGAGGGGGAATCATCATCGGCAGCATAAAGCAGAACACAAGCCACGCTTTGCCACGGATGTCGGTCAGCGTAATCACGAAGGCGAATAGGCTACCCAGCACCAGCGCAATCAACATGCCAAGGCCCGAGGTATACACACTGTGCCACAGCGCTCGCCAGGTACTCGCCGCGTTAAGCACCTTCCATAGCGGTGATTCGCTGCCCTGGCCAAGGTCACTAAGTGCCTCAGCCAGTAGCCGCAGGCTAGGCGCTAGGCTTAATAGCACCACCGTGAGTGTGATTAGGCTGAGCAGCCAGCGGTGCTGGCTGCCAACGTTAAGCGACGGTGTCATGGTTAGCCGCCAAACAGGTCGCTAAAGCGCTGTTTCAACGTCTCTTCCTGCTCCAGTGCTTGCTCAATATTGATCGGCATTAGCTGGATAGCATCACGAGCGGGAAAGCCTTCAGGCGGCGCAACAGCCGGGTGGGCAGGCAGGTAGCCTTGCTGGCTGACGAGTTCTTGGCCTTGTTGGGAAAGCACGAAATCGACAAATTTCTGCGCGGCGTCCGGGTTGTTGGCACCCTGCATGATAGCGACGGGCTCGGTGACCGCACTAACGCCCTCTTCGGGGAAGACAAACTCAACCGGTGAACCTTTGGCGGCCTCGCGAATCGGCAGGAAATCTACCACGATGCCGTAGGGCTTCGTGCCTGAGGCAACGGCATTGAACACGCCGCCATTCCCGCCCTGAGCTTCTGCACGATTAGCTTGCAGCGCCTCGTAGTAGCCCATTCCAAGGTCGGGGTTGTCGCTCAGCGCGGCCATATGAATCAGCGCTGCGCCGGAATAGAGCGGGCTTGGCATTGTTACCAGGCCTTCATAGTCAGGCCCCGTCAGATCTTGCCAACGCTGCGGCTGATGCTCGGCAGCGGTGTTATACACAATCCCTGTGGTGATCAGTTTGGTGCCGTAGAAGTAGCCTTCCGGATCGTATAGCGCCTCGTCATAAGCCTCCCGCTCTGGGCTGAGGTAAGCCTGCAAATGGCCCTCTTGCTTGAGTGAGGTCATGGTCATGCTGTCAGCAATTAATAGTACGTCTGGATTGCTGACACCCGCGGAAAGCTCTGAGCGTAGGCGAGTCATCAGGCGAGTGGTGCCATCGCGTACCCACTCCACCTCAATATCAGGATAGGCAGCCTGAAAGGCATCCACGGTTTGCTGGGCATCGCTATTCGGTTGGCTGGTATAGAGCACCAATTTGTCATCAGCCAGCAGTGATGACGATAGAGCAAAGCTTGCAAGCGTAACGGCAGTGCACAGTGAGCGCTTCAACATCGTAAAACCTCCAGTAGGTGAACACTGATCACACTACTGTCATCGCCTTACAACATCGTGACACTACGCTTTCGTTTGATGGCGGTAGGCTTTCGCCTGTCAAAAAAAGGCTTTCGTTACTAAGGTGGTCGCCAACGTGAAGAAAATAATGGGCTTAAACGAGCGCCGCCGTGCCGTGTTGGCACAGGTGCGCCAGCAAGGTCGCCAGCCCCTGGAATCGCTAGCTGACCAGTTTGATGTGTCGATACAAACATTGCGTGGGGATGTTCGTGTCTTGGCTGAGCAAGGGTTGGTATTGCGTCGCCACGGGGAAGTCTTGCCATTTCCCGATCAGGAGAATATTGGCTACGATCAGCGCCAAATCGTTAATCAAGCGGGTAAGCGTCAGATTGCCCGCCAGGCCGCTTCGCTGGTTCAGCATCACCAATCGCTATTTTTAGGTACCGGTACCACGGTAGAGCAACTGGCTGACGCCTTACGCGATAAGCAAGGTCTGCAGGTTATGACCAATAACCTGCACGCACTGATCAAATTGTGCACTATGGAGTGCGAACTGGTGGTAGCAGGTGGGCGGGTACGGCACCGTGATCAAGATGTGATTGGCGGCGATGCCTGGCGCTTCTTTCAACGCTACCGAGTAGATGTCGGCATTGTCTCCGTGGGCGGCATGGACAGTGATGGCCATTTATATGACTACAATGATGACGAAGTTATGGCCCGCGAAGCGCTGCTATCCCATGCCGCATATCGCATTCTGGTACTGGATAAAACTAAATTCGACCTACCGCTGCGCTGTGCCGCTGGTCAGCTTGCTGATTACCATGCGGTGATTACCGATAGTCCACTACCCGATAGACTGCGCAGCCCTTTGGCCGCCAAGGGGGTGAGGTTTTTGTGTTAAATCCCTTTCAAGACATGTTCATTGTTATTAGCTCGTGGTTTAAAGCTCATTACTGAGGTTGATGTCTTTTAAATGAGGGCATTTGACAACCCTGCTGGGGTATGACAAACAAGCATCATTTTTCGCGAGGAATCAAATGGTGGCGTACGAGCATCCCTATCAGGCATTGGATGTCGGCACCCTGGCGCAGCGGCTAGGTGATGTAGAAGAAGTCGCAAGCCGAGTGGGCGACAACCCCGGGCAGTGGCAGATTCGCGAAGTAGGAGATGGCAATCTCAACCTAGTTTTCATTGTATCGGGGAGTGCGGGAAGCGTGGTGGTAAAGCAAGCGCTACCCTATGTGCGTATGGTCGGTGAGAGCTGGCCGTTGCCACTTTATCGCGCCCACTTTGAGTATTACGCCCTGGTACGCCAAGCCCAGCGTGCGCCAGGCATCGCCCCTGAAGTGTTCTATTTTGACAAGCCTCAAGCGCTGATCGTCATGGAGTACCTTTACCCGCACACGATTCTGCGTCGCAAGCTGATCAACGGTGAGCGGGTTACACGGCTTGGCGAAACCATTGGTGAATTCTGTGCGCGAATGGCGTTTCGTGGCTCGGAGCTATCGTTAAACAGCCCTGAGAAGAAAGCCGACGTGGGGCTGTTTTCAGGCAACGTGGCGATTCCTGCTATTACCGAATCCCTGGTGTTTACCGACCCCTATTATGGCGCCGAAATGAACCGTCATACGCCGGAGCTTTCGCCGGTAGTGGATGAGCTGCGCCGTAATACGCGCTTAAAAGCTAAGGTGCAGCGGTTGTTGATGAAGTTCACCGCGAATACCGAAACCATGCTGCATGGTGATTTGCACTCCGGGTCAATTATGGCCACCGCGTCAGATGTGCGTGTGATTGATCCCGAATTTTCTCAGTATGGCCCAATGGCCTTTGATCTAGGCATGGTCGTTGCCAACTTCCTGATGGCCTACTTCAGTCAGCCTGCCCACCGCCAAGCCGATGAACTTGATGCCTACCAAGCGTGGATTCTTGACGTGATTGAAGCGTGCTTTACCCACTTTGACGCTGAGTTTCGCCACCTATGGCAAACCGAACGCACCGGCATTCTGTTCCCCAGGGCGCTGTTTGAAGCGCAGGGAAACAGCGCCGATGACGCCTGCGATGCACTGCTTGAAGAGATCCGCCTGGATGCACTGGCTTATTGCGGCATTGAGATGCACCGTCGCGTTTTATCGTTGGCCCATAACGCTGACTTTGAAGAGATCGAAGACACCGCGCTCCGCGCTAAGCTTGAAGCACGCAATGTGCTGATGGGCCAAGCGCTGATTATGGAGCCGGAGGCCTATCGTGAGCTTACCGCACTGGCGGATTTAGCCAGGGCGTATAACCAGCAAGAGGTGTTATAAACTCTTACCCCTCTCGATATAATGGACTTCTCGATAATGGCACTGTGGCTGATCCCGCCTCGGTGCCAACCTCGGTAACGCTGGCGCGTTGCTTCGCGGGTGCGCTGACGCTTACGCCACGCTACATAATAAGCCCAACTCAACTATTGTTAAGCCCCGTAGCGCGGTGTAACGAATCTCGCGAGGGACGAGCGTATGAGGCACCCGCGGGCGGCACTATCTCCAACGCTTCACAACTTACGATTCACCATTCACAACTTACAGCTGATCCAAGCGATCAAATTTCTCGGCGATATCGCTCTCTGTCCAGTGAGGCACCCAGCCTTCAACGTTATCGAAGAAGCGCAGCGCAGTGAATTCTGGCGCTGGGCCCATATCAAACCAATGGGGCGTGTTCGCGGGTACGCTGATCAGGTCATTGCGGGTACACAGTACCTGATACACCTTGTCTTCAATATGCAGGCAGAAAAGCCCCTGGCCTTTAACGAAGAAGCGCACTTCGTCTTCGTGATGGCGGTGTTCGTTTAAGAACTTCTGGCGCATAGCGTCTTTGTCTGGGTGCGTGGGCACCATGTGCAGCACATCGACGGTTTGATAGCCGCCGATGGCTTTAACCCGGTCGATGTCTTCTTGGTAGAGCGCCAAAATGTCTTCCTGGGTGGCATCGTCGGCAATCTCGCCCGGCGTTGCCCAGCGTTCAAACAGCACACCCACCTTGTTCAGCTCAGCAGTTATCTGCTCGCCGTCAGTGATGTCCAGCAGGGCATCGTTAGGGTTCTGATCAGCAAATACTTTCAGTTGCGACATTCTAGGCTCTCCTAAAGCGCAATTTCATCAAAGCGGGAAACGCACGCGTGGGTGTTGCCCGCCTGGGTGCCTTCGCGAACTAACTGCAGGGTTTGCATGCCCGCCTGCTTGGCGGCGTCCAGCTCTTCGACCACGTCCGACAAGAACAGCACCGCTTCCGGTGGCAGGTCAAGCTCAGCGATAATTCGCTGGTAGGCCGTGGCTTCGCGCTTATGGCCAATATGAGTGTCGAAGTAGCCGCTAAACAGGGGGGTTAAGTCGCCTTCATCGCTGTAGCCAAACAGCAGCTTCTGCGCCTGCACGGAACCTGACGAATACACGTACAGCGCTTTGCCTGCCTGCTGCCACTGGCGCAGCGCCGGGGCGACGTCGCTATACAGGTGGCCTTTAAAATCGCCACGCTGATAGCCATCGGCCCACACCATACCTTGCAGTGCTTTCAGCGGAGTAACTTTTTGGTCAGTCTCGATCCAATGTAGCAACTGCGCAATGACTGCTTCCAGCGTGGCATCAGCGTCGCCCATTTCGCGGCGCACGGTGCTAATTTGCTCGGCAACCTCTGGAGAGTCAGCATTTGCCCGCAAGAAATCGGGCAGCTTGGCCTGGGCGTAGGGAAACAGCACCTTATGGACGAAGTTAATATCCGTGGTGGTACCTTCGATATCGGTGACAACGGCGCGAACAGCAGGGTTACTCATTTAGACCACCGGCTCTCTTCAAGTACACAGGACAGTAAAAATTCAATGGCTTCCAAGTGCCGACGGCAACTAGCGATGCTATCGCCCACGGCATAAATACCGTGCCCCGCCACCAAAAAGCCCCAGGGCATCGGCCAGCCGAGGCGTACATGCTCCGCTAGCTCGTCCATATCTTGGGAATTTGGTACCACAGGTAAAAGAACCGAGGCATCATGAGTCACGTTGCCCGCTAAGGCTTTTTGCATCTCGAAGCCACTTAGCTCAATGCCGTTTGGAAAGCGCCGTGACAGCACAGTGCTGGCTAGGGTATGGGTATGCAGCACGCAGTTGATGGTCGGGTCTAGCCGATAAAGCGCAGCGTGAAGATCACTTTCCGCGCTAGGTTTCCCATCACCGGATAACACCTTGCCATCCAGGTTGCAGAGCAAGAGGTCATCGGCCTGAATGCGGGTTTTATCCCGGCCAGAAGCGGTGACAAGATAGCCCGCCTCGGTACGGGCGGAAAAGTTACCGCCAGTGGCTGGCGTCCAGCCTTGCTGCGCCGCCCATGAAATGGCGGCCAGCAGTTCAGTTTGTAGCGTCATCATAGGATCTGCGTCGCCTCATCTAGTAGCAGCCATTCTATATGATAAGCTTCGCGCCTGATAAGCCGCGCCGTTGTTCTGCTAGTCAAGCTCAAGTGCTCAAGGAGTCCAGCAATGCCACACCTACAGTCACGCAGTTTACGGGTCTATGCCGACCACCTTGAGTATTTGGATCAAACCCAACTGCCCCAGGCGGAACAGTGGGTGCGCTGTGGTTCACCAGAAGAGTGGCAGCATGCGGTGAAAAACCTAGCGATTCGCGGGGCACCGCTGATTGGTTTGAGCGCCGCTTTCGTGCTGGCTCAATACGCCGCGCGTCATCCGCAAAGTGATTGGCAGTTGGTAAGTGATCGCTTACGCGCCACGCGTCCCACCGCAGTGAACCTGATGTACTGCCTGGATGCCATGGAAGCCTGCTTTGAGCAAGGGGTTGCCACCTTGGCTGAGCGTGCCGCTGAACTGTTTGCAGAAGACCGCGCGCTTTGCCAGCGTATGGCCGAGCGGGGAGCCGACCTTTTGCAATCAGGCGACCGCATATTGACCCACTGCAATACCGGCGCGCTGGCCACCGCAGGCGTTGGCACCGCCATTGGCGCGCTGGCCGTTGCCAAACAGCGCGGTGTGACGCTGCATGTGTATGTGGATGAAACCCGCCCGCTGCTGCAAGGTGGCCGCTTAACCGCCTGGGAAATGGCCGACTTAGGCATTCCCTATCAATTGATTGCTGACAGCATGGCCGCGAGCTTAATGGCCGCGGGGAAAGTCGATAAAGTCATGGTCGGTGCCGACCGCATTTGTGCCAACGGTGACTTCGCCAACAAAGTGGGTACTTACATGCTGGCGGTGATTGCTCACTATCATCAGGTGCCGTTCTATGTAGTGGCCCCTTACACCACGGTAGATCCCGCCTGCGCCACTGGCGCCGAGATTCCTATTGAACAGCGTGACGGCGCCGAAATACGCGGTGTTTCGGGTGCCTTTGGCGACGTAGTGTGGGCACCCAGCGATGCTCCCGTATGGAACCCTGCCTTTGATGTTACACCCGCCAAGCTGGTCACCGCCTGGGTGCTAGACACTGGCACCTTCGATGCCGCCGCGATAGTGCGTGGCGAACACTGCCAGGGGCGTGCAGAAAGATAGTGATCCTAGCGAATCCCCGCTCTTAAAAACGACTGCACGAACTGGCGTTGGAAGAGCAAAAAGGCAATTAGCAGCGGGGCGATGCTTAACAGCGTCGCAGCGCTAACGGTCGCCCAGTTAACCCCAGTTTCGGGCGCGGAAAATACCCCTAACCCTACCGTTAGCGGGCGGCTCTCTACCGAGTTGGTCACCACTAATGGCCAGATAAAGTTATTCCAGTGGTGGCTAATCGAGACCAGCCCATAAGCAAGATAGGTAGGCTTGGCTAGCGGTACGTACACCTTCCACAAAATTTCCAGCCAGTTGCAGCCTTCGATGCGGGCGGCGTCTTCCAGCTCCCTTGGAATGGTTTTAAACGTTTGGCGGAGCAGAAAAATACCCAAGGCACTGGCCACGTAGGGCAGGCCAATCCCGGTGATGGTGTTGATCAGTCCCAGCTCACTGGCGATGCGGTAGTTCTCGACAATCAGCACTTCGGGGAACACAAAGAGCTGAATCAGCACCAGCATAAACAGAACGTTCTTGCCGGGAATCGGAAAGCGCGCAAAGGCAAACGCCGCCAGGGTACAGACCACAAACTGGCCAATCACTACTCCCGTTACCAGCGCAAAGGTGTTCAGGTAGTAGCGGGCAAAGGGTGCTTGAGACCAGGCGTTAGTGAAGTTCTCCAGCGTCAGCGGGGCAAAGAGCGCAAAGTTCACCATAAACTCGCTGGGGTGGAAGGCGGCCCAAAAGGCGTACAGCAGCGGAAAAATCCAAATAATCGCCAGTAGCCACGCGGCCACGGTTTCCAGCGCGGGAATTGAGAAGAAGCGGGAGCGGGGCGCATAGGAAGTGGTCGTATTCATTGATAGTGCGTCCTGCGATCTAAAATCGTGAACTTAAGCGTGGCCACTACCGCGAGCACTAGCAGAATCACCACCGTAATGGTGGCTGCCGTGGTGCGGTCAAAGAACGAGAAGGCATTCTCGTAGACGTAGTAGAGCAGCAGGTTGGTGGCGTTGTTGGGCCCGCCCTTGGTCAAGATAAATAGGTGATCCACGACCCGCACTGAGTTAATCAGCGCATTGATGAGCACAAACAGCGTGGTGGGCATGAGTAGTGGAAAGGTGACGCGCCAAAAGAAGCTCCAGCGGCTAGTGCCTTCTAAATCAGCCGCCTCTTTTAACTCGGGTGGCATACTCTGTAGCGCCGCCAAGTAGAAGATCATAAAAAAGCCGGCCTCCTTCCACACCGACATCACGATCACCGAACTTAATGCAAGGTTTGGATCACCCAGCCAGTTCACCCCAGAAAAGCCCAGCATACCGAGCAGTTTATTGAATAGGCCAATTTGCGGCGCATAGAAAAACATCCAGATATTGGCGGCAGCGATCATGGGTAGAATCGTCGGCGTAAAGTAGGCCATGCGCACAAAGCCCCGACCGCGAAGCTTGCCATTGACGAATAGCGCCATACCCAAAGCCAGCGCGATAGACGTAGGAATCGTACCGACGGCGTAGATTAAGTTGTTACGCGCTACTTTCCAAAACGTCGGGTCATCGAACAACACCTGATAATTTTCAAGGCCTATGAATTCAGTGGGTGCACCGCGAAAGCCGGGTAAAAACAGACTGTTAATGACCGTCGTCACGGTCGGTAAATAAGCAAAAGTCGTTAGCAGTACTGCAGCGGGCAGTAGCAGAAGCGCGCCATAGAGCTGCATTTTGCGGTGGTTGGTGAATGACATAGTGAAGTACCGCAAGTTGGAAAAGCAGGGGCATGCCCCGGCGAACAGTAAAATGGCTAACGATTAGCGGGCGTAGCGGCGTAACACGCTATCGGCCTCTTGCTGCGCCTGGCTAAGCGCTTCTTGCGCTGTCATTTGGCCGGTCAGCGCTGCTTGCACGGCGTTATCCAAGGCGCGGCGAATGCGGCCACCCTGGTAAGTGGAAAGCTCTGCCGTGCCATGCTCAAGCTGGTCGCGGGCAACCGCGGCAGGTGGGAACTCTTCCACATAGCCTTGCAGCGCGTCGGTTTCGTAGGCAGCGGGGCTAACGCCCATATAGCCGGTTTCAATCGACCAAGCAGCGGCGCGCTCCGGGGCAGTCATCCAGCGAATAAAGGTCATCGCTGCGCGCTGCTCTTCTTCTGTCGTATCTTCAAAAATGTAGAAGTTACCACCACCGGTGGGGCTGCCACGCTGGGTTTTCATCGGCAGCATAGCGACGCCAAAATCAAAATTGGCTTCGCTGCGTACGGCGGTCAGGTTGCCGGTGGTGTGCCACATCATGGCCGTGGACTCTTCCAGGAAGTTCTGGCGCAGGGTGCCCCACTCAATGGTGCCGTTAGGCATGGCATTGTGCTCGGTGGCCAATGATACCCAGTACTCCAGCGCTTCAACCGCTGCGGGGTCGTCGAAGTAGACCTCGGTGCCATCTTCGCTCATTAGCCGGTGGCCGTTCTGAAAAGCAAAGGCCTGGAACATCCAGTAGGGGTAGCCGGTCGACGGCACCATTACGCCCCACTGCTCGCCGTTGGAGGCTTCGCGCACGGTGGCGGCCATTTCGGCCATCTCTTGCCAATTCTCAGGGGGCGTTTCGGGGTCTAGGCCAGCGGCTTCAAAGGCGTCTTTGTTCCAGAACAGTACGATGGTGGAGCGCTGGAAGGGGATGCCGTAGGTTTTGCCATCCAACTGGCCATTTTCCATCAGCCCTGGGTAGAAGCCATCGAGCCATTCGCGCTCTTCATCGGTTTCGACCAGGTCATCAAAGGCGACGATGGCGTTCTGCTCAATCAGCTCGTACAGATCGATGGAGAACATGACCGACAGCTGCGGCGTTTCACCCGCTTCCATCGCTGACATGGCGCGCACGCGGGTGTCGTCGTAGTTACCGGCGTAGATCGCTTCCACATTGATATCGGGGTATTCGCTTTCAAACTCTTCCACCAGATTATCAACGACGTCGGTGAGTGCACCGCCCACTGCGACCGGGTAGTACATGGTCAGATCGACGCTATCCGCGTTTACCTGGGCGGCGCTAAACAAGCCCGCTGCCAGAGCGGTCATTGCAAAAGGGGTACGCAAACGCATAAGAGACTCCGCAAGTGTCAGTACTGCTGTCAGTGTTGGAAAGAGCCCACCGCCGGTGGGCGAGGAATGCTTCGAGATGAGCTGGGTAAGGGGAACGTCGTCAGGTCATCCCGCCGCAGGCCTTCAGCATCGAAAAGGTGTGTATTCTCTGACGTCCAGTAGAGGCTACATGGCTGACCTGTCAGTGCCTGCTTGCCGCTAAGCCGCACGCGTAGGGTGTGCGACCCCACTGCCACATAAGCAATGGTATCCGCTCCCAGGTACTCTTCACTTAATACGTTAGCGGGTACGCCGGAACCGGGGGCGATACGCAGTTCGATATCTTCCGGGCGGATGCCTAGATGTCCGCCAGCGGCATCCAAGGGAGCTACGGGGGTACTTGGTTCGCCTTCGATAACGGCACCATCTTTACCGGCTACTAGTGGCAGCAGGTTCATGGCGGGGCTGCCAATAAAACTGGCGGCAAAAGCGCTAGCGGGGCGGTTATAAAGCTCGTCGGGGGTGCCGTCCTGGACGATTTTGCCGTGCTGCATCAGAATCACACGATCTCCCATGCTCATCGCTTCCACTTGGTCGTGGGTGACGTAAATCACCGTCATATTCAGGCGACTTTGTAGTGCTTTGATTTCCCTACGCATGTCGCTGCGTAGCCGAGCGTCCAGGTTGGATAGCGGTTCATCCATCAGACAGATCGGGTGTTCGGAAATAATTGAGCGCGCCAAAGCAACCCGCTGGCGTTGGCCGCCGGAAAGTTGCGCAGGTTTGCGGTCTAGGTAATCGGTTAAATCAACCAGTTCGGCGACCTTGGCCAGTCGCTGGCGCTGCTCATCTTTGGGTACCTTGCGGCTGCGCAGGCCAAAAACGATGTTGTCGGCAACGCTCAAATGCGGAAACAGCGCGTAGGACTGAAACACCATGCTCAGCCCACGGTCGCCGGGCGGCAGGCGGGTAACGTCGCGCTCGCCGATATGAATACGCCCGTCGCTGGCCTCTTCCAGGCCCGCGATCATGCGCAGCGTGGTGGATTTACCACAGCCTGAAGGGCCGAGCAGAATGACAAATTGCCCAGGTGTGACGTCGAAGGAGATGTCATCGACGGCAGTAGTCGCGTCCCAACGTTTAGTGACGCGTTCCAAGCGAATACGCGATTGGTTTGACATAGCACACACATCACCGGCTGTTGGTTGTTATTGGTTCAGCTTGTGTTGAAGGTGTTGCCGTTGTATGACACTTACATGGATGGTTGATGACGGCGGTTGTGTCAAGCGGAAAATTCACTTGGTGACTTTGATGCCATAACGCTGAAGCCTGCGTACCACGCTGGATTGGCTGATGCACAGTGGCTTTGCTCGAATAGTGAGTTTACAAAACTGCATCTCACTCTGTTATATCCTTCTCGGAGTCTCCGTCGGTTGTATCCGGCTTTAATTTTCTTTTAGACTTGCGTAATTTTAAATTTTTCCTAAGTTCATCTAGAGTGGCATGGTGTTCCTCAATATTATGCCCATCAAAATAGTCATTAAGCTGAGAGCGCATATTAGTTGATACTTTGGCCACGCAGCTCGCCCAAGTTAATGGCTTTGAATTAACGAATTCGAGAGCTTTTACAGGATCATCGGTTAGCAAGGGAATAAGAACTTTTGAAACTGCAGTTTCCGGACGGTCTTCTAGAGGCAATTCTGCGAACAGTTCTGGAAATGCTGACATCGCTGCGTTCAGGCCTTCGGAAGCTACAGGCTTGTCAGCAATTCGTTCAAAAACATCAGTTGAAACCCCTTTCCTACTGCTAATAGGCAGCGCTGTCCAAAAAGTATCGTGATTATCTAAGTTTATGGCTGCTGTATCTCTCTCAATAATGGCTCCTGACACGAAGTCTGCCAATGGAGCGCGGAGGTTGTTTGGTGGGATATCCCCATTGAGATCAGCACCTCGGGCAAAAAGTAGTTTTCGGTTGCGGTCATCATTATTGAGCGCTTTTTCCCACTCTGAGCTCGATATTGACTTTAAATGCCTATCAACACGATTAAGAAGGGCAACCCATGAAGGTATCTCTAGACCAGCGATGTCTTTTATTAGTTCATGAGGTGCTTCGTCCAGTGAAAATTGATCAATTTGTTCAGTAGTAATTTCACACCCAACTCTTTTAACCATCGCATCTATAACTTCAGGCTGAAAATGGGTTTTTAGGTTTGCGTAGTTGTGGTTAAGAGCTTTGAAATTAAGAGCTGGGCAATCATTAGATGAAAAAACTCCATTCAAAACGCCTTTATACAAAGCATTTTTCGGCGATTTAATGAGTGTGGATAACCATTCCTCAACGTTGGAAAATTCTATTACAAGCTCTGTAAGTATCTTCAATACTTCATTGGGTACTGCTCCTGTATAGAATTTACTAAACCAGGAGTGTGGAGCGCTGACATCTCCAAAAGGTGGTTTACTAGCTGATGATAGAGCTGGGATATTGTCTGACTTTACTGCAAGGTGCGTTAACCATAACGCTCTGGCAACGGTTTTCCAGTCTTCTTCCTCGTGGGCCTTAAAGGTATGCCAAGGCAGAGAACCATCAGAAATTGTTGTTTTAATAGTTTTAGGAGTGTCGGCTTGATTACTGATATTAGCAGCAGCCAAGGCAAGGTTTTCAAAATATGTTTGCCTATCACCACTCTCTTCCAGAAGATTATTTTGTATTTGCTCTGTTAGTTTGCTGAATATGGTTACTCGGTCTGAGTTCGTTATAGCGTAGTTTAGCTCGTGCCATAAAAATGAAAAGAAGCTAGGGTTTTCGATGATGTAGGGTATAAGTTCAGTTGTTATTTCGGTTGATTTATATTTTGCTACATTAGAAAACTGTGAGAAATTTAAGTCGACTTCATCACAGTCGAGCGCAACGCCTATATAGAAATTAGCTGTATATGGGATTTTGATCGCCCCTGGTATCAGCTTTGCTATTTCCTCTCCATGGATATTTTGAGCTTCCTGAATAAACCTGCCGATGAAATTAATCCAAGCACGGCCTACTTCTTCTTTAGGTTCCTTGGGGATGCTCTCTTTTACCCATTTAGCAATTTTTTGCATATTCTCCACCAATGAAGTTTTTGGTGAACAAGCGATAATGTGAAATAGTGGCTTATGATCTTTCCACGATAAAAGATCGATTGTGGCCATTTTGGATATAGCATCTATGAAATGTCGGTTGCAAAGTTCTTGTATTGAAGGCTCAAGGGCTAGATCTGAATAGTTGGTAAGGGCAGTTTCAAAGTCTTCTAGTGAGGTGGAAGCCCAGTTGGTGCACTCTTTTGATAGAATATGGTCAAGTTGCTGTTTAAAGCCAGGTGAGGAAGAAAGCTCAATTAGATGGTCACTTTTATGGTTACGAAGTCCAGCTACAATGTCTCTATGGAGTAAAATTTCCAGGGCGTTAGCGGGTTCTACATTGTAAGCAAGCGCAGCTAGTTCGCTATCAAGGTTAGATGCCGGAGCAAAGTGTCGAAAGCGAGCGTGTATTGTTTCGGGATTTTGAAGCGACCTAGGCTCTGCTTCTAGCTTTGTTCTATGTAATATAAAGATGGCTATTGCTTCAATAGAGATAGCTCCCTTCCATTGATACCAGAGCATACCTACATCATTGACGAAGGATTTAACCTGCCTTGGCGTTGGGTTAGAAACCTTCTCATTTAAAAACACATCGAATATTTGAAAGAGGCGGTACTTCTGTCCATCGTCAAATTGCTTGGGTAAAGCTTTTTCAAGACACTGGGCGAAGAATGCATCCACATCGGAATTCACTGGTGGGGCGACTGTTATAACGGCACTAAATGTCTTTCGGAAAACATCCTCTAACCCGTAGTTGAACTTAATCTCCTCGTTATGATTAACTGATATGTTGTTGCTGTTCGTCTCTTTATTTTCAAACGCAGATATAACATGTGCCCTATCGTAGGGGACCAATGCAGTAACAACAGCTTCTGAAGGTTTATCACGATGTCCATCACGTGAAAAAATTGATCTGACGCTAGACCACGTCTCTTGAATAAGGTCATTGGGGAGGCGGTCAATATTGTCGAAAACAATCACTACCCGCCGATCGGCTTTTTGTACCAGTGCGAGTATCTCAGTGAAAATCTGATGGAACTCATATTTGGTTGGATCGCCATCTCGTATTGTTTGTGTGACAGTGTCTTTATCCGATTTGCGAGCGAACAGTGAAAAAGTACTATCCAATGCCTTTCGGAATGATTTTTTGGTTCGCCATAGAGAAATGGCTTGCCATATAAATCCGACCACTACAATACAGATGAGCAGAACAGCAGCCCAATGCCCGTAATCATGCAGTATTTGAAAAATGAGTGGTAAGCCGGGATCAGAATTAGCTAGCTCATCAATTCCGACCACGCTTTTGTGTAGGTTAGCTGAAAAAGGACTCAACCAAAGCACCAAGAATGGCAGCAAAAAAAGGGCGCTCATAAGTATGTAGCCGAATATAGAGAACTCACGGGAACTCTCAGTATCAACGACCTTCGTTTTTCCCTGAACACGCCGCTTCAATTTTTTGTATGTCGCATTGTCTGAGGCATAGGGCTGGGACCAGGCGAGGAACTCCTCAAGGAAGGCCCGTCGAAATTCCACACTTTGACTTGCCCAAAGATCGAATGAAAAGAAAGCAAACTTCTTAGGGTGGCTAATATCGAGCTCTTTTTCAGTGATCGTAACGACCGTTGTTTTTCCGCTTCCCCAAGTCCCCTCTAGGCCGATTGAGCGATCTTCATTAGAGAATTTGACGATTGCGTTAGCTAGTGCTCGTGCGGATCTCTCGTGTCCTTTGCCGGAAAAACCATCAGCCTCTTGTGGGTCATCAGACAAAAAATCGAAAGCAATTTCTTCTGTTTCTCTCATTATCGTTTAGTCCTTTGTATCTAAGTAAAGGTACGCTGGAGGGCTAATCTTATTCAATACATTGTCATGATATTTTCTATAGAAAATTCTGTGTTTTTCTTGGAATTCAGTTTCCATGTAGCCACAATGCTGATTGTTTTGTGATAATGGAAATTAAAAATAAAATATAAGTTATTGATTTTAAGTGTTTTTTAAGGTTAGCGTCTCTGAGGTATAGTGATGGTGATTTTTAAATATAATTTACTCTGTTGCTTGGTAAATCAATTCCGTAGTGTCGATCTAAATGAGCCCCATCGCCCACCATTTTACCTTAGGTATAAGATCACTTAGGTCTCGTTACTTGCTGTTGTGAAGCACTCAGACCATAACGCTGAAGCCTGCGCACCACGCTGGATTGGCTAATCCCCAGCCGCTCAGCGATGGCGTACGTGCTAGGGAGCGTTTTGCTCAACGCTTCCAGTGTTTCGCGTTCTAGTCTGGCGAGGTACTGCTTTAGGGTTTCCTCTGGTGCTAAGGCGGCGACTAACGAAGAGGTTGAAGTTTGCGCTAGATTAGCAGGGGGCTGCTCCGTAAAGGGGTGAGGACTAGGTGCTTCAATTTGATCCGTTGGGCTGGATAGCCAGGCTCTTTCTAGCCAGTTTTCAAGCTCGCGGACGTTACCTGGCCAGTCGCTTCCCATTAACGTTGACCATACTGGGTTGCCCAGGATTTTTTGTCGCCCATAGCGTTGGTTAAGGCGTTTCAAACAGGCTTCCACGAGATCAGGAATATCTTCTCGGCGGTCGCGTAAAGGGGGAAGCGTGACCGGTATGACGTTGAGACGGTAGTAAAGGTCCAGACGAAATAGGCCCGCTTCTACTTGTTTAGCTAAATTCTGATTCGTGGCGACAACTAAGCGAAAGTCCACTTTGCGCGGTCGTGTATCGCCTAACCGGGTAAGGCTTCCGTCCTGGATAACTTTTAGCAGTTTGGTTTGCATTAGTAAGGGAAGCTCACCGATTTCATCGAGAAACAGCGTGCCACCTTCTGCTTGCTCTAATAAGCCTGCTTTTCCTTGGCGAGCCGCGCCGCTGAACGCGCCGGGCTGATAGCCAAACATCTCAGACTCAAATAAGTTTTCGGGAATGGCCGCACAGTTAACCTCAATAAAGGGATGGTTATGGCGTTGGCTCCAACGGTGCAACTGTTTGGCAAACGCGGTTTTTCCCACGCCCGACTCTCCCAGCATCAATACATTAGCGTCTGAGGGGGCGACCCGTTTGAGAAGCAAGGCGACTTCACGCATAACGTGGCTTCGCGCCTGCAAGTTATCCAGCGCGTCGTCCAGCGCTTGCTCCTCGGCATCGGGGGCTGCTTGGCTACGTTTTAAGTGCTCACTAAAGCGCTTCTGGAGTAGTGCATATTCGTCTTGTAGGAGCTGTAAATCGGTTAAGTCTCTGGAGCGGCTGATAACACGCTCCAACTTTCCATTTACAAAGACAGGATAGGCTTCAGCAATCACACGGCGTCCGGTGCCTGTTACCTGCATAAGTTGGGCTGGCTGGTGGGTGCGCATCACTTCTAAGGTGATGGATGGCTTCAAGATGCCTGCTTGCTGAAGCTGGTAAACGCTATTGCCTAGCAGCTCTTCCCGGGGCGCACCATAAACAGCCTCAGCACCGGGGCTAATATCAAGCACTCGACCCTCTCCGCTGACGATAAAGAAGTGATCGTTGGCGGTTTCCACAATGGTTTTTAGCACGCACTTATCGATTTCACTCATAGCGATTGTCTCTTGAGTAACCTGTGATTCATTTTTGCATCGATGATGCATAGGTGACTTAAGTGTACGTGATTTTGATTCATTACTGCATCGATAATAGCTGAAAGCCCTATTGTTAGGGCGTTTAGAGACTTGGCATGTTCTGTGCAATGTAGTTGTTATTCAGCGCTACAACATGAACAACGCCAAGGAGATCTGTATGTCTGATTTTAACCAGCCGCTTGGGGGCAATAGCATGCCGCGCTTTGGTGGGCCAGCCACCATGATGCGTTTACCCACCCAGGAAAGCGCCGCTGGCTTAGATGCTGCTTTTATCGGTATTCCAATGGATATTGGTACGTCTAACCGCCCTGGTACGCGTCTTGGCCCACGTCAGATTCGTGATGAATCTCGCATGCTTCGACCCTATAACATGGCTACCCGCGCCGCCCCGTTTGAAAGTTTACAAGTGGCCGATATAGGTGACGTGCCCATCAACACGTTTCACCTGCCCAAAAGTGTGGACATCATCACGGCCTTTTATGATGACGTGCTTACACACAACTGCATTCCGCTAACGTTGGGTGGCGAACACACCCTGACACTGCCCATTTTACGTGCCATTGCCAAAAAACATGGGCCAGTGGGGCTGATCCATATTGATGCCCATGCCGATGTAAACGAGCACATGTTCGGTGAGCCGATTGCCCATGGCACGCCGTTTCGCCGTGCCCAGGAAGAAGGCCTGTTAGCCAACGGCAAAGTGGTGCAAATCGGCCTTCGTGGTACCGGTTATGCCGCCGAAGATTTTGATTGGTGCCGAAGCCAGGGTTTCCGCGTTGTTCCCGCTGAAGAGTGCTGGCATCGCTCGCTTGCTCCCTTGATGGAAGAAGTGCGCGAGCAGATGGGCGATGTGCCTGTCTATATCAGCTTCGATATCGATGGCTTGGATCCTTCTGTTGCGCCAGGAACGGGAACGGTAGAGATGGGCGGACTGACCTCAGCGCAAGGGCTAGAAATTGTGCGCGGTGCGGCAGGCTTGAACATCGTCGGCTGTGATCTAGTGGAAGTGTCGCCTCCTTATGATCCCAGCGGTAATACCGCATTGATGGGCGCCACACTGCTGTACGAAATGCTCTGCGTGCTGCCGGGCGTGAAACACAGTGATTAAGCTGTCCTGAAATAGCTAATAAATAAAAGCGCTTACCTGACAAAGCGCTAATGGTCAGAGAAATGGCAGGCTACTTATTGCCTGCCAGGACGCCACCAGCCCACCTCCAATAATCATTTACAATGGGTGTAATATGAAAACGAATTATTCTTTTGGTCGAGATACGCTCTCAGCTAAGGATGTAAAGCATAGTCTTGGTTTATTCAGTACTTTTGCTTTATGGCTTGGGGCAAATGTTGTTGTTACTACTATTCTAACTGGCATGCTGCTAGTGCCAGATTTGAACTTCAGCATAGCCATGAGCAGTGTAGCTATTGGCTCGATCATCGGTGCCATTCCGCTAGTACTTGTTGGTCTTATGGGGCAACGAACAGGCTTGCCTTCTATGGTTCTAACTCGCCGTGCTTATGGCCCAATAGGTAGTCGAGCAATTTCATTAGTTAACATGTGCGTACTTATTGCCTGGAGCTGGATTCAAGCTTTGTTGGCTGGTATGTCTTTAAACTATGCCATAGAGAGCACTACGGGCTACTCCAACCTGCCTCTTATGACCATTTTATGTGAAGTGGTGGTGGTGTTAATTGTATTGCGTGGTCACATTGGTATTGAACGTGTGGAGCGTTGGGCTGCACTTGTAATGATGAGCTTGGCAGCATTAGTGCTCTATCAACTTAACAAACATTACGATGTCAGTATGTTACTGGATATGCCAGCAGAAAGCCGAAATGGCATAACGCTTGGAATCGCTTTTGATATTGTCATTGCTACTGCCTTCTCGTGGATCTCCTCCTCTGCTGACTATAACCGCAACTGTAAGAGTGGTGCCATTGCTGTTTGGGGCACTTGGGTGGGCTATGTGCTGGCCGCAATAGTCGCAATGGGTCTAGGAGCCGTCGTTTCTGGACTTTCAGTGCTCAATGGTATGGAGCAGACTTACGACCCAACACGCCTACTATCGGGCTTCGGTTTTGGCTTGCCAGCAGCTTTAGTGATCTTCTTCTCGGTCATGACAACTAATGTTATGGCGGTATACAGTGCTACTCTCTCTTGCATGAATGTTGCTCCAAGTATGACCTTTTGGAAGCCAGCACTGGTGATTGGAATTGTGACAGTCTTTGGTGCATTAATTCCCGGTGTTCTTAATCAATTTCAAAACTTCCTGCTGATTATTGGCGCACTATTTATTCCCGCTTTCTCAGTTATGGTGGCAGATTATTACCTGGTAAGTAAGGAAGGCTATGATGAGGGATTACTTACTGCTGCAAAGCAACAAGGTCGAGCCACAGCTTCCATTGCAATTGGATCCTATCTGATAGGGGCGTCATTAGCTGCATACTGGACTCTTTTAGTTCCACTTCCCTTCGGAGCATCGCTGCCAGTCTTTATTATTACTGGAGCTCTATACTGGTTGGGAACTTCTGTTCTTGTGAAAGCATCGATTGAAAGCTATAAATAAATTTTTATAATTAAAATTAGATTATTATTTGTTATTTATTATTTAGGAGTAATACCCTCATGCGATTAATGCTGGCCCAGACAAATCCTGTTCGAGGTGAAATTGCAGATAACGTAAGCGAGCTTGAACGCCTGTGCCAGCAAGCGCAGCAAGCAGGTGTTGACCTGCTTGCGCTGCCAGAGCTGGCTTTTTCTGGATACAATGTTTTTAGTCAGCTACATCAATTGGCTGAGTTTGAAAATGGCCAAATCGTGAAGAGTGTTTCAGCACTAGCCAAGAAATATCGATTGCACTTGTTATTTGGTCTAGCAGAGCGAATAGACGACCACCGGATTGCCAATGCGGCAATGCTCTTTGATGATAAAGGCCAGCGTTTGGCTACTTATCACAAGCGACAGCTGTGGGATAAAGAACATCAGTATTTTATTGCAGGGGAGGATATTTGTGTAGTCAATACACGGCTTGGGTGTGTTGGGCTAATGATTTGTTATGACAACGAATTTCCTGAAATTAGTCGTGCACTTGCTCAACGTGGGGCTAAAATTATCTTGTCTCCCACCGCCAATATGGTGCCAAACGCCGATCGCCAGCAGTTACAAATTCGTGCTAGGGCAATGGATAATCAGTGCTTCGTCGCTTGTATCAATCGCTCGGGTGTGGAAGATGAGTTGCATTATTGTGGGAATAGCCTTGTAGCCGGACCTGATGGAGAGGTTCTTGGTCTTCTGGGTACTGAAGTAGGTAATTTAGTGGTTGATATCGATCTTAGGAAAATTGATCTGAGTCGAAACCATCAGAATTACATTAAGGATTTGCGGCAATTGCCAAGAGCTCAAGCATGAGTGGTTTCAAATTACCTAAAGCAGATGCTCTGCAATGGTACCGAACCACCCCTAAGGCGGACGGTATCACCCTCATAGATGAGCCGTGGATCAAGCCGTTTTATCGCTGCAATATTTGGCACGTGCAGGGCAGTGAGCGAGGCATGGTAGTGGATTTCGGGCTAGGGGCAGTGCCATTGCGTCAGCACGTAGCACTGCTTAGCGAGCGCGACCTTTTGGCAGTGGCAAGCCATACGCACTTTGATCATATCGGGGCCGCCCATGAGTTTTGCTGTTGTCATGTGCATGCCGCCGAGGCAGAAGTTCTTGCATCGCCTGACAATGCAAGCACCTTGGCAAACCAATTCCTTAGTGATGACATGTTCGAGGCGCTACCCGCCAAACCGTACTCTCACGCGCGCTATCGTATTACTGCACCCCAGCAGGTATGCCCGTTAGAGGATGGCGAGATGTTGGATTTAGGAAACCGCCAGTGGGAAGTGATTCATACGCCAGGGCACTCCCCTGGAGGCATCGCCCTATGGGAAGCAGCAACTCAAACGCTGATTTCAGGGGATCTGATTTACGATGGGCCGCTAATCGAAGATCTATGGCACAGCGATCTTTCCGACTATGCCGCCAGTATGCGCAGGCTGCGTAAGTTACCTGTTCGCCTAGTGCACGGTGGTCATTTCCCCAGCTTTAGCGGCCAGCATCTAACCTACCTTATCGATGATTGGCTTCGCCAACACGACCTTTAGAGGAGCCGCACTAGTGTCTAAGACGTCGCGAACAGAACATCAAGTACCCAACCAGCAAGTTATCAATCAGCAGTTCATCAACAACCAATGGGCTGCCTCAGCAGGCACGCGCATGCTCGATGTGATGAATCCTTATCGCGAAGCGCGTATTGCTCAGGTCACGGCGGGGGACGCGGCAGATGTCGACGCTGCCGTTAAAGCCGCTCAGCAAGCACAACCTGCTTGGCAAGCGCTGGGTGGAGCTGCGCGTGCAAAGTACCTAGATAGCTTTGCCGATGCGTTGGAGGCCCGCCGAGAAGCGCTAATCACTCTGTCAGCCACTAATAACGGCAAACCGCTAGCTGAAGCAGGCATCGACCTGGACGACGCGATTGCCTGTTATCGCTATTACGCTAAGCAGGCCAAAGCACTGGATGCCCGCCAAGGCGAGTTGGTTAGTGTGGAAATGGAGGGCGTTGAGGCGCGTACGTATCATGACCCTGTGGGCGTCGTGGGGTTGATTGCCCCCTGGAACTTCCCGCTGGTGACAAGCGCCTGGAAGCTGGCGCCCGCGTTGGCGGCAGGCTGCACCGCAGTGCTCAAACCGTCAGAGGTGACGCCGCTCCCCGAGTTGGCACTGGCAGAAATTGCCCTGGAAATTGGTCTGCCAACCGGTGTACTGAACCTGCTTAACGGCGATGGCGAGGGCATTGGCGCACCGCTAACCAATCACCCAGGTGTGGATAAAATCTCTTTTACGGGCAGTAACCGAGTCGGCGAAGCCGTCATGCAAGCTGCTGCCGTTCGCACTGCCAGTGTCTCCCTAGAGCTAGGTGGAAAATCGCCGATCCTGGTAATGGAAGACGCCGACCCAGCCCAAGCCGCCGACTGGGTAATGGCGGGTATCTACTTCAATGCCGGGCAAATCTGTTCAGCGACTTCGCGTTTACTGGTACATGAAAACGTAGCAGAAGCACTCTACACCGCCCTAGCTGAGCGGATGGATGCGCTAACCCTGGGCGACCCACTCGCCGAAGGTACCGACTTAGGACCGTTGACCAGCGCTAAGCAGCGCGATGCGGTACAACGCTATTTAGACTTAGCAGCGCAAGAAGGCCTAACGGCAGTGCGCGATATTACCCATCGCACGTTACCCACGCAGGGCTACTTTTTAGCGCCGACGCTTTACCGTGATGTGCCGCTGGAAAGCCGCTTGTGGCAAGAGGAGATTTTTGGCCCAGTGCTCTGCGCACGCAGCATTACCAGCGAAACAGAGGCGATTAAACTCGCCAACGATAGCGCTTATGGATTAGCTGCGACGGTGATTAGCGGTGATCCTGAGCGGGCAAAGCGCATTGGTCGCCAGCTAAAAGCCGGTAGTATTTGGTACAACAGCGCGCAGCTGGTGTTGCCTGAAACCGCCTGGGGCGGCTTCAAGCGTAGCGGCATTGGGCGTGAACTTGGCCCCTGGGGGCTAAGTGCCTACCTGGAAGTGAAGCATGTGATTGGGCCAGCGTAAGACTAACGCTCGGGCATAGCATAACGCCGGGATGACTTCCCGGCTTTTACCACTTGTCCGGGCACGTCGTGGCCGATAAGTGTCGGCAGGGTGGTGGCAACGTCAAGTAGCGCATCTAGATCGACGCCCGTATCGACCCCCATCGCTGCAAACATATGTACTAAGTCTTCGGTACATACATTACCGCTAGCGCCTGGGGCAAAAGGGCAGCCCCCCAGCCCGCCTAACGACGCATCAAAGCGGTTAATGCCTGCCTGCCACGCCGCCAGCGCGTTGGCTAAGCCCATGCCACGCGTGTTGTGAAAGTGCAGCGTGAACGGTGTTTCCGGCCATCGCTCAAGCACGGCGTCGCACAGGCGCCTCACCTGGGCTGGGTTGGCCATGCCCGTGGTGTCGCATAGCGTGACGCCTTGAATGCCCCGCGCGATCAGTTGTTCCACCAGCGTAAGCACCCGCGTTTCAGGCACCTCGCCTTCAAACGGGCAGCCAAAGGCGGTCGAAAGCGAGGCGTTGATAAATACGTCGCTGCCTTGGCAGGCCTCCACAATCGCGGCAAATTGCTCAAGCGACTGCTCAGGTGTCATGCGCAGGTTCGCCAGGCCATGGCTATCGCTTGCCGACATCACTAAATTAATCTCATCCACCTGGCAGGCAAGCGCGCGCTCCATGCCCTTAAGGTTAGGCACTAATACGCTGATATCGACGCCTGCCCGGCGCTGAATACCAGTGACAACATCCGCAGCATCGCGCAGATTAGGAATCGCTTTGGGGGACGTAAACGAGGTGGCCTCGATGCGCCGCAGGCCGGTGGTGGAGAGTGCGTCGATCCAGCGGATCTTATCGTCTGTGGGGACAAAGCGCGCTTCAATCTGCAGGCCGTCACGCGGGGCGACTTCATTAATTTCTATTTTTGTAGGACAAGGTGCTGTGGGACAGAGCACGGGTTGGCTCGTGGAATTATGCATAGCGCTCTCCTTAGATAATGCCCGCTTGACGCAGCTTGGCACGGGTTTCCTGGTCAATGCCCAGCTCATCCAACACGTCATCGGTATGCTGGCCAAGCGCCGGACCGCCATCGCCGAGTCGCCCTGGGGTAGCGCTAAGTTTAGGCAGTACACCGGGTACTTTTAATGGTTTGCCGTTGGGGCGGGTGAAGGTTTGAATCATTTCCCGCGCCAAGTAATGGGGGTCAAAGGCAATATCTTCGGCGGTGTACGGATAGCCTGCTGGCACACGTGCCTCATCCAGCGCTTTAAGAATCGCCTCTCTTGGGCGCTCTTCAGACCACGCTTGAATCGCTGCGTCGATCATTTCAGCCTGCTGGCTGCGGCCATCGTTGTGGGCTAGTGCGGGGTCGTTGGCCAGATCATCACGGCCAATCACGCCCATCAGGCGTTTAAAAATGCTGTCGCCGTTACCGGCAATCAGTACGTAATCGCCGCCCTGGCAGCGGTAGGCGTTAGAAGGCGTAATGCCGGGGAGGGCGCTGCCGCTAGGTTCGCGCACCTGGCCGCTGGCATCGAATTCCGGCAGTAGGCTCTCCATCATGGCAAATACCGACTCATACAGCGCCACGTCGATCTCTTGCCCCAGGCCGCTGCGGTTGCGCTCTTGCAGTGCCAGCAAGGTGCCAATGACAGCGTAAAGCGCGGACAGCGAATCACCAATGCTCACCCCTACGCGTACCGAAGGCTCTCCCGGCTGGCCGGTGAGATAACGCAACCCGCCCATGGCTTCTCCCACTACCCCAAAGCCGGGTTTGTCGCGGTAAGGCCCCGTTTGTCCGTAGCCGGAAATATGCACCATGATTAATCGTGGGTTGAGTTTTGAGAGCGCTTCCCAGCCCAGCCCCCAGTTATCTAATGTGCCTGGGCGGAAGTTTTCCACCACCACATCAGCCTCGGTAGCGAGTTCGCGCACCAGCGCTTGACCCTCTTCACTGCGCAAGTCCAGCGCCACCGAGCGTTTGTTACGGCTCTGTACGTGCCACCAAAGAGAGGTGCCTTCCTCAAGCATTCGCCATTTGCGAAGGGGGTCGCCGGTGCCGGGCGGCTCAATTTTAATCACATCGGCACCAAATTCGCCTAACAGCTTGGTCGCAAAAGGGCCTGCAATGAGTTGCCCAAGTTCAAGGACTTTCAGGCCTTCTAAAGGAAGCTGGCGAGCTTCGGGAGCGTGCATTAAGGCTCTCCTGGTCGTGTCGTTAATATTGTTGTCTACCAGCATGCGTGAGCCGCTTAGGCGCGACAATTAGGCAATGGGTAACAAAGGTTTCGTGACTGGCGAAGGTATGCGCTAGCATAGTCAGGTTACTTTTCAGGAGTTTGCCGAGTTGCGCCGCTTTGATTTTTTTACGCTCAAGCTGTTTATCTCTGTTGCAGACGAAGGCCGCTTGACCGCGGCTGCCGAACGCGAACACCTAGCCCTTGCCGCCGTTAGCAAGCGAATGAGCGATCTTGAAAGCTTGGTCGGAGCAACGCTACTTTACCGTAAGCCCCGTGGCGTGGAGCTAACCCCAGCAGGGCATGCGTTTTTACATCATGCGCGGCGCATACTCGACAACGTTGAACGCTTACAGGCAGAGCTTAGCGAATATGGTGAAGGCGTGCGTGGGCATGTGCGTATTCATTCCAACACCTCGGCGATCATCGCGTTTCTTCCCCAAGATCTCAGCGCGTTCTCTCGCCACTACCCTGAAATCAAAATCGACCTGCAAGAGCGGGTTAGTAATGAAATTATTGCCGCTGTAAGGGATGGCTTAACCGATATCGGCATTTTTGCTGGGCATGTGGCTGCGCCAGACTTACAAATAATTCCGTATCGGCGTGATCGCTTAGTGCTAGTAACGCCTGATAAACACCCGTTAGCGGAGCGAAGCAGTATTGCCTTCAATGAAGCGCTCGCTTTCGACTTTATCGGTTTGCAGCAAGATGCGTCACTGCAAGCGCTATTGCTTGAGCAGGCTAATCTATCGGGAAGAGCGCTGCGAATGCGCATTCAGGTACGTAGTTTTGATGCTATTTGCCGCATGATTCACCATGGCATGGGGGTCGGTGTGCTACCAGAGCAAACGATCTACCGCGAGCTAGGTGATCTGCAGCTTAAAAGCATCCCGTTGAGCGACGCCTGGGCTCAACGGGAGCTTGTGATTGGCGTGCGCCGCTACGCGACGCTTCCTGTTACGGCAAGGCACATGGTGGACCTGCTGACCGCAGAAAAGCATTCAGCGTTATAAAGCTCATCAAATCGGCGCTTAATCCCGCAGTATCGAAGGGGCCGACCACTGCTGACAAAGCGGCATCACCTCTAAGCGCGTGATATTGATATGCGGCGGAAGTGAGGCTACATGGAACGCTTGGTCGGCGATATCCTCAGGCTGAAGTGGTTTCGCTCCTGCGTAGTAGCTATCGGCTACCTGGTGGTCACCTTTCATGCGAACCAGCGTAAATTCACTCGCTGTCATCCCCGGGGCGAGGTCGGTCACTCTAACGCCCTGGGGGCCAACGTCGCAGCGCAGGTTATAGCTAAATTGTTCTACAAAGGCTTTGGTGGCGCCATACACATGCCCACCAGGGTAAGGCGTATGAGCGGCGATAGAACCCAGGTTAATGACCGTTGAGCCAGGGCCAGCGGCGATGAGCTTTGGCAATAGGTGGCGCGTGACAGTCACTAACCCTTTTACGTTGGTATCAATCATGCGATGCCAGTCATCCAGCTCAGCGTTTTGAGCTGGCCCCTTACCCAGCGCTAGCCCTGCACTATTGATCAGTGTATGCACCTGCTGAAAGCGTCCTGGCAACGCCGCAACCACGTTGGCAACGTCTTGTGGGTTACTGACATCCAATTGAGCGATGTGCACAGGTACGCTGTTTTTCAGTGAGTTATAGAGCGTCTCTAAGCGAGTTTGACGCCGTCCTGTTAACACCAGTGACCAGCCCGCTTGGGCAAAACGGTGGGCACAAGCAAGGCCGATTCCAGAAGTGGCGCCGGTAATAAACACGACGGGGGCGACTTCGTGCATGATGAAAGCTCCTGGCGAAAATGGCGGTTGAAGCCGCGGCTAAAAACAGCAGACAAGCGCCATTGAGATAGCCTAAGGGGGCAGCAGGTATTCATCTTTGGTCGTACGCTGATAATAGGGTGCGTAGTTTAGCGCGCTATAGCGGCGTTTCTAGCCATCGTATTTGACGAAGTCAGCCTTCATAAACGTCGATTTGAGCCGCTTGGCTGCTTGTTTCAAGATCAATCAAACAGCAAAAATGCTGTGATAGGTATCACGCTTAATAACCATAACCACATCCAATAACGACAACCGTAGAGAGTCATCCTATGCGGACAACATTGCTTACCACGCTGGCCACCCTGGGTATGCTAACGGCGGCCCCCTTTGCCTTGGCAAACCCGATCGAAATTCAAGTTAACAACACCATGAGCGAAGGCGGCTCCGAAAGCGCAGCAGTCGAGCGCTTTGCCGAATATCTAGAAGAGCAGGCTCCAGGCCGTTTTGAGGTGCGTCCTTTTCTAGCAGGTTCACTCGGCGGTGAAAACGCGGTGCTGGAACTGCTCAACTTAGGTCAAACCCAGATTTCTATCACTGGCGGCAATTGGCGCCAGCAGTATGCGCCAGAGTATGACGCTATTACCGTGCCGTTTGTTTTTTCAACCTGGGACGAAGTCGACGCCTATATGGAAAGCCCTTCTGGCCAGGCATTGATTGATCAGGCTGAGAACCAAGGCGGGCTTAAGTATTTTGGTTTGCAGCACCGTGGCCCACGCCATATGACCGCCAACAAGGCAATCAACAGCCCTGAAGACTTAGACGGCTTCCGTTTGCGTCTGCCATCGCTCCCCGTGTGGCTTGAGGTGTGG
Source organism: Halomonas sp. IOP_6 (assembly GCF_021151565.1). Lineage (NCBI taxonomy): Bacteria > Pseudomonadati > Pseudomonadota > Gammaproteobacteria > Oceanospirillales > Halomonadaceae > Halomonas > Halomonas sp. IOP_6. Next base: position 264,147 of record NZ_JAIRBO010000005.1, read on the forward strand.
GAAGAGATCGGCGCCCAGGTAGTGAACGTTCCCGCGCCGGAAATTTACTTGGCCATGCAAACAGGTCAAGTCGATGGCCATGAAAACTCGCTCTCCTCGCCCTATACCCGCCGCCTGTGGGAAGTACAGGATCACATCATTATGACCAGCCACGTGCAGTTTCCGTGGAGCTGGGTAGCCAGTTCACGCTGGTGGGATGGCTTAGAAGCCGATGATCAGGCATTGATCGAAGAGGCGATCGACGTAGCTCGTCAATACGGTTCAGAGCAAGAGCGTGAACTTGACGAGTTCTATCTAGAAGCGCTGCAGGATGAAGGGATGACCATCATTGAGCCGGATGTGGCACCTTTCCGCGAAGCAGCGTTGCCTGCGATTGATCGTGTCATGGCCGATATGGCTGATGGCGTGCGTGAAGATGCGTTAGGTAATGAAAGTCAGTAATTGCCTGTGCTAAATGAACAACGGCGGCCTATCGGGCCGTCGTTGTAGTTTTAAAAGATACCTATTTAAGCCTTATTAAGCCTCAGGAGCGTTCCCGTGGATTCAGCTATGCCGCCCAGAAACGGGCCGGATAGAATCGCTTTTTATGTGTTGCGTTACACCACCCGTCTTTGCGATGGGGTGGGGGTGACGTTAATGGCCGCGATATTACTGCTCATTGTGTCTGCAGTGGTAGCCCGTGACTTACTTGGGTTGGGGATGCCCTGGACAGAAGAAGTTGCGTCACTGCTGGCCATTTATGCCATTGGCTTTGGGTCTATCTCTGCGTGGGTACGCAGCGAGCATTTAGTGGTTGACCTGTTCAGCCACAAACTTTCTAGCTTAGGTAAAAATAGTCAGTATCGCCTTACTTCGCTGATCTCTTGCGGCTTTTTTCTGCTCGCGGCATGGGGCGCGTGGATTATGTCGGATATGAGCGCCAACAATAAAACCGTTTCGTTAAGTATCAGTTTCAGCTACCTCTACTACGGTATCTTCTTTAGCTTCGCAAGCATGGCGGTCATCGCCCTTTGGAAAACGCTGCGCGGCCCGGTTTTCTGGCTTGAAGCACCCCGCGAAGAAGAGGTGACGGCACCATGACTGAATTACTAATTTTCGTTGGCGGCCTGTTGGTGCTAATGGCTATCGGGTTGCCTGTCGTGGTTGCTATCGGTGTTACTTCATTTATAGCGTTGGTATTCACCGGCACCGGAGGGTTGCCCGTTGAGTTACTGCCACTGCGGATGGTGCAAACGCTCAATAACTTTACGTTGTTGGCCATTCCGCTGTTTATTCTGGCTGCCAATATTATGAATATTGGCTCAACAACCACGCGTATTTTTGACTTCGCCACGGCATTAGTAGGCTTTACCAAAGGTGGTCTTGGTCACGCTAACGTAGTGGCCAGCTCTATTTTTGCCACCATGTCAGGTACGGCAGTGGCTGACGCGGCGGGTCTTGGCAGCATTGAAATTAAAGCCATGAAAGAGCGTGGCTATGATTTGGGTTACGCCACTGGAATTACCGCCGCCTCTAGCGTGATTGGGCCGATTCTGCCGCCCAGTATTGCGCTAGTAGTGTATGGCTGGTTGGCCAACGTGAGTATCGGCGGGCTGTTTATGGCGGGGCTACTGCCCGGCATTTTGATGGCATTATTGCTGATGGGAATGACGGTAATGCTCGGGGCAACAGGCAAAGTAGTGATGCCTAAGCCTACGCCGTTTGATGCCTGCGAGGTCGTCCGAACCGGCAAGCGCGCTATTCTGCCCTTGATGATGCCCGCCATTATTGTCGGTGGTATTTGGGGGGGCTTCTTTACGCCAACGGAAGCGGGTGCCATTGCCTCGCTCTATGCGGTTGTTTTAGGCGGCCTGATCTACCGTGACTTAAGCCTGCGCGACTTGTTTAATGCTTTCCAACGTACCCTTATGTTCAGCGCCGTGATTCTGCTGATTATTGCGGTATCCAGTTTTTACGGCTGGATTTTGGTGCGTATGGGCATTCCACAAGCGTTGGCGGGACAGGTGGCCAGCATCGATATGCCGACGATTGCGTTGCTGCTCTGCTTTGCGCTGTTTTTCCTGCTTATCGGCTGTTTCATGTCGGTCATCGAGAGCATTCTGATCTTCACTCCCATTGTGGTGCCTGCTGCGCTAAGCGCGGGGTTAGACCCTGTCCATTTCGGCATTGTGATGGTCATTACGCTTTCAGTGGGAGTTATTACGCCACCCTTTGGCACGGTGCTGTTTCTAATGGTGGGCATTACGCGACTACGCTATGGGCAGGTTGTCAAAGCGGTGTTGCCGTTTTTGCTTCCTATTCTGGCCACGATTTTATTGTTGATCGCGATACCTGGCCTTGCCACGTGGCTGCCTCGGGTGATGGGGTATTAATCCCCCAAACCTCGTTTGTCATGATGCAACAGGGCTCATGTGTCAGCGGTAAACAATAAATCGCTAATTAAAGATCGGTGCGCCATTAGATTGGTACGCATTATTTCTGTTCAAGTCCCTGTATTTAAGGTGTTTTTTATTTTATTGGCATGGCTTGGTATGGCGGCTGCAATGTATTGGGCAAGAACGAAGTGTTAGGAAGACATGACGTTCTTGCCACTAACCAAGGTTTTCAAATGATCGAATTTTTTGATTACCGAAAACCAAAGTGAAAGCGAAGCCATACCAGGAGGCATGACTATGAAAAAGGAAGCTCTCAAGAAACTTGGCATTTTAGGCGTATCGTTTGGTTTAATCGCTAGCCCGCTGGCCTTTGCTGGCATGGAAGGCAACGATGATTACGAGCCCGCTCCTCAGGAAGAAACGACCCAGGATGAGCAAGGCGCCTACAATTCTTTCGACTCTGATCAAGAGCAAGGCGCTACTAATGAAGGTGTAACTACTGAGTACGAAGAGGAAGAGCAAGAATTCACTTATGAAGAGGAAGAAGAAGAGCAAGACACATGGGAAACTGAAGAGGAAGATGATTCCGGCTGGTAACCCATGACTGCTAAAGGATTAACTTCTATTCCGGTTCACGGATGAACCATGAAATGCCTCGCCAGTTGCGGGGCATTTTTGCGTTAAAAGATGCCACATAGGGCGTGAGGATAGGGCGTAAGAATAGGGCGTAGGGAATGAATAGGCTATGGTTAGAGTTCTATTACTAACACCAGCCACAAGGACGTTGCCGACGTGTTGAACTGGAAGGAGGTTCCACAGCTTCCTAAAGCGCAAGGACGAATCGAAGCGATTGATCTCGCGCGTGGCATTGCCATTGGGCTGATGATTATCAGTCATGCCGTTAGCGGTTTAGTAGGCATGCGTCATGTGCCCGACTGGGGCATGGTGCCTATCCACTTTTTGACTAAGTTCTCGTCCTCACTATTTATTTTAGTGTTCGGCATCGCGCTGGCGGTGGCCTTCTTATCTCACACGCAAAGTGATGATTGGCCCCAGCGGCGGTTGAAACTATGGGTAAGGGCCATTGAGGTTTGGTTTTGGTATAAAGCGCTGATTATTATCGAAATGCTATCCTTTAGCTCGCCTAGCGATATTGTTGATACGCTGCTCTACGGGCGGTTTGCTATCTGGGTAGAGATTCTCGGTTTTTACGCCATTGCCTTGCTATGGGTGCCATTAATATTGCCGCTGTGGGCCCGAACGCCACTGTGGGGACGCTTGGCGACCATCGCAGGATTAACGGCGCTTTCAGCGTGGTTACAAGGCTTTTCCTTTGGGGGCTACGAGCTCTTAAAAGCGTTTCTGGTAGACCATGAAGAGCACTATGCCTGGGGACAGCTTAGCCGCGCCCCACTAATATTGTCTGGCTTATTGATCGGCGAAGCGCTGTTACGCTGCTATTTCGATGCCACCTTACGCCGCCGTTTAATTCTCTGGCTGGTAGGGTCGGGGGCGCTGATGGTCGGCGCTTTTTATGGCATAGCCATCGCCGGGGGCGATGTTCATGGTGCGATGATGGCGGTGGCACGCAATGTGGGGAAACACCCGCCAGGGATAAACTTTATGCTGTTTAGCGTGGGTGGCGCGCTGGTGCTGCTTGGGCTTGCCTTAGCAGGTGGCGCCACCGCTGCGAAAGCACTGTTGCCGATCACTCTCGTCGGTAGTGATGCGCTCAAAGCCTTTATCTTCCATATCGTGATGATTTTTCTAGTACTACGTTTTTTATTGGAAGGCGAGGGGGCCTACAGCTATCCGCAGGCGCTTGGCATTGGTGGCTTATTAATACTCGGTGCCGCGCTGTGGATTTGGTTGACCCGCTGGATGGCGGCTCATCGCTAAGCGCGAGCAAACTAACGGGAGTTGACGATTTGCGACACTGGATACAGCGCGGGCTCATGGTAGTAGCGCTGTTAATAGCACTGCCTGTTCATGCAGATTGGTATTATGAAGTCGATAAACAGAGCCGCTGGCAGGGTGACTTAAACGCCCGCATGGCTGCCATCGAAGAGGTGTTTGGTGGGCAGCTGGGCGTGTATGTGCAGAATTTGGCCAGTGGTGAAGCCTATTCCTGGAAAGCCGATGAACCATGGTATTTGGCATCGCTGATAAAAGTACCGGTGGCTGCCCAAGTGTTGGCCGAACGCCAAGCTGGCAGGCTATCGCTTGATGAGCGAATTACCCTGGCGCGCAGCGACTATGTGGATGGTGCAGGACCGGTTAACTGGCATGATCCTGGCACGCCTATTTCTATTGGTTATTTGTTGGAACAGATGATCACCGTTAGCGATAACACCGCCTCAGATATGTTGATTGACCGTGTAGGGCTTGAGGCAGTGAATGCACGGGCAAAGGCCATGGTGGCCGCGAGCGGAGGAAGGCCCGGTCATATAGGGCCGATTAGCAAGCTCGTTGGCGTACGCCAAGGTGTGTACGGCCAGCTTCATCCAGATGCCCAAGACTTAGGTGGTTTAGATTTTATGGCGTTGCGCAAGCACAGTGTTAGCCAGCGTCCAGTAGCGTTAGCCCGTGCCCTTAGCGTGCGCCAAGATGCCTTCGAGCAACCTGACTACGACCGCGCCTTTGATGCTTACGAAGCCACGGGTGAGAACGTAGGCACGTTGCGCACCTTCGGGGATGTGCTAGCCTCGCTTCACCATGGGGGTATGACGGATTTGAATACCGAGCAGCGCCAAACGCTGCTGGCGGTAATGAGCCGCACCTCCTCTGGCGAGCGCCGCTTGAAACAAGGGTTGGGCAGTGACATTCATTTTGCCCATAAGACCGGTACCCAGCACCGTCGTAGCTGCGATGCGGGTATTGCCTCGCGCATTTCGTCAGCCCAGGGACCTTGGGTAATTGTCGCCTGTAGCCGAGGCCCGCTTTCGGTAAGCGCCCACGAACGCGCCTTGGCAAGTGTTGGTGACGCGCTACGTTTTAGTGGTGCGTTAGCTGACCTTTAATCAAGCTAACGCTAGCGCCTAACGCCGTACCAGCATGATAAACTGAGCCAATGCTCTGTTGATGTTTCACGGCCTGCCGTTGGAAAGTTGTAGCGCTTGGTGGCTAACGACGCGGGTGCCTCATTCGCTCGTACCTCGCGAGATTCGTGACACCGCGCTACGGTAGGTGCCATAGGTTTTGTAGCGCGTGGTAAGCGAAGCGCACCCGCGATGACGGTTATGGCAAAATGAAACAGCAACAGGTTATGTAGGTTCTTTTTTTTTATTACTTAGGAGTTTGTTATGGCACGTGCCAGCGCCCGTCATATTTTGGTAAGCAGTGAAGAGCAGTGCAACACACTGAAGCAAGAGATCGAAAACGGTCGTGATTTCGCAGAAGTGGCCAAGCAGCACTCTAGCTGCCCTTCTGGCCGCCAAGGCGGTGACCTAGGTAGCTTTGGCCCCGGCCAAATGGTACCGGAATTCGACAAGGTCGTTTTCAGCGGTGACCTGAACAAAGTACACGGCCCGGTCAAAACCCAGTTTGGTTACCACCTGTTGGAAATCACTAGCCGCAGTTAATGGCGCCGAACATCCGTCAAGCACCGCGGCAATGCTGTCGCGGTGTGAGGAGCACGCCTTGAACGATCCCATTATTACTATTGAAGGCTTGAACAAAACCTACGAAGGTGGCTTTCAAGCCCTTAGCCGTGTGGATTTAACTATTCAGCGCGGCGAGATTTTTGCCCTGCTTGGCCCCAACGGGGCGGGCAAAACAACGTTAATCAGCGTGGTGTGCGGGCTGGTGAACCCAACCCAAGGCCACGTCGTCGTCGATGGCTATGATAGCGTTAGCCACTATCGTCAGGCCCGCGAACGTATTGGTCTTGTGCCTCAAGAACTGACCAACGAAGCCTTTGAAACGGTATGGAACACGGTCAGTTTTAGCCGTGGCTTGTTTGGCAAGTCGCCCAATCCAGCGCATATCGAGAAAGTGCTTAAGTCGCTGGCCTTATGGGACAAACGCAACAACCGTTTGATGACCCTTTCCGGTGGTATGAAGCGCCGTGTATTGATCGCCAAAGCGCTCTCTCATGAACCACGCATTCTATTTCTAGATGAACCCACCGCTGGGGTAGACGTCGAGCTACGCCGTGATATGTGGGAAGTGGTGCGCGGGCTGCGGGATAATGGTGTCACGATCATTCTCACCACCCATTACATTGAAGAAGCCGAAGAAATGGCCGACCGCATTGGCGTTATTAATCGCGGTGAGATTGTGTTGGTGGAAGAGAAAGCAGCGCTGATGAAAAAGCTTGGCAGCAAGCAGCTAACGCTGCAGCTGCACACGCCGCTCTTTGCTCTGCCTGCGTCCCTTGATCAAGACGAGCTGAGCCTGGCTGCAGATGGCTATGAATTGGTGTACACCTACGATGGCCGTCAGGAAGAGGACGGACGCGGTATTTCTGCGCTGCTCACCCAGTTGGAAAAGGCGGGCATTGGCTTTAAAGACCTGCACACCCGGCAAAGCTCGTTGGAAGATATTTTCGTCGATTTGGTAAAGGAGCGCCCATGAATCTCTACCCCGTTCGTGCCATTTATATGGCGGAAATGGCGCGCACCCGCCGCACGTTGCTGCAAAGCATTGTGTCGCCAGTGATTTCAACCTCGCTTTACTTTGTGGTGTTTGGCGCGGCGATTGGTTCACGCATCAGCGAGATTAACGGGGTCAGCTACGGTGCCTTTATTGTGCCTGGGCTGATTATGCTGATGCTACTTACCCAGAGTGTCTCTAATGCCTCGTTTGGAATTTTCTTCCCGAAGTTCTCTGGCAGCATTTATGAAATTCTCTCAGCGCCCATCTCTTATTTAGAAGTGGTGGTGGGCTATGTGGGCGCTGCTGCCTCGAAATCGATCATTCTGGGGCTGATTATCCTGGCAACGTCCAGCTTATTTGTGCCACTGGAAATTGCTCATCCGATTTGGATGCTCACCTTCCTAGTGCTGACCGCCGTCACCTTCAGCCTGCTGGGCTTTATTATCGGCATTTGGGCAGATGGTTTCGACAAGCTGCAGTTGGTGCCTTTGCTGGTGATTACCCCGCTGACGTTTTTGGGCGGCAGCTTCTATTCTATTGATATGTTGCCGCCGTTTTGGCAAACCGTTACGTTGGCCAATCCTGTAGTCTACTTGGTCAGTGGGTTCCGTTGGAGCTTCTACGGCATTAGCGATGTCAGTTTAGCGGCCAGCGTGGCGATGATCCTGCTCTTCCTGGCCGCTAGCCTTGCCACCATTGCCTGGATTTTCCGCACCGGTTATCGCTTAAAGCCCTAAACGCGCTGATTGCCTGTTGAGCGGTTCTTTGCCAACACCGCTGTTTTGATAACTTGTTTTTTTAATCAATCGTTCTTAGATACATCGTTCTTAGCTAAACCGCTCTTAAATAAAAGGTAACTCCCGCTTATGCCGCTACTGCAAAGTATTGTGCACCGCCTTGATCCATCATTAGATGGTGAACGTTTGACCGTCACGGCGGCACCTGCGTCAACACCCGCGGCTCACGACGACCCTGTGATGACAAGCTTGGTGAATTCGCTAAATGATACCTACAACACCAAAGCCAAAGGGTGGGGGCGATTTGCTGAGCAGGGCGAGCAGGCTGGTCCGTTGGTAGCCTGGCTGCGGGCATATATGGCAGAAGAGCAGGATTTCACCCAGCTTTCTATTGCGATTGCCGAACGCTTGGCGCAAACCCTGCAAGAGCAGCTCTCCGTTAGCGGCTACTTAGTGTTCGCACATCTACGCCAGGGCGATACCGAGACACTGTTTTTAGGCTTAGTTCATCAGCGGGAAGGTATTGGCATTAACGCAGAGCACCAAGCAGTGCCTGCCGCGCAGCTTAATACCAGCCAGCTCACCTTGGCAGCACGGGTAAACCTTACCCAGTGGCAGAGCGATTCTGAAAGCGCACAATATGTGTCGTTTTTAAAAGACCGCGGCGGCAAAAAGCTAGCCGATGGTTTGATAGCGCTGTTGGGAATGGAAGAGGGCATTGATGCTCCCGCTGAAACCCGCACGCTGCTGAAAGCTTTCAGTGATTACGTCGAAAAAGAGGACTACGACGACGAAGCCAGCCGAGAAAAAACCGACACCCTGGTCGACTACGCCAACGAACAGCTGCGCCGTGGCGAGCCAATGACGTTAGAAGAGCTTTCGGGGCTGGTGGACGAAAAGCAGCCCAAAGCGTTTTACGACCATATCCGTAATGCTGACTACGGCCTTTCTCCAGAGATTCCGCCCGACAAGCGCACCATCAGTCAATTTCGCCGTTTTACCGGGCGCGCCGGGGGCGTATCGATCAGTTTTGACTCCCACCTGCTCGGGTCCAGCATTGAGTACGATGAAAACCAGGATCGCCTGATTATCAAGCAAGTGCCCAAGCAGCTAAAAGAGCAGTTGGCGAAGCGTAAGGAGTGATTGGTAAATCGTGAATCGTGATTGGTGAATAGTGAGGTGAGGGTGGGCGCTTAGGCGTAAAGGGCACTAAGTGCCATATCGCCAGTCGAAGTGGCAGGTTTATTAACAGGAGAGAAACCGTGCTGGATGCCATTAGCAATTTCTTCCAACGCGCGCTGGCAGAACCTGAGCAGCGTGATAATCAAACCCTGACGCTAGAACTCGCAACGGCGGCGCTGCTCTGTGAAGTCATGCGTGCCGACTACGATAAAAGCGATGCTGAACGTGCCGCACTGAAGCAGATGTTAATCAGCCGCTACCACTTAAGTGATAGCGACGTTAACGAGTTAATGACGTTGGCGGAAGCAGAAGTGGATGACGCCGTCGATCATTACCAGTTTGTTAGCCTGATAAAAGAGCACTACGGTTATGAGCAGCGCTGCGAGTTGGTAGCGTTAATGTGGCAGCTTGCTTGGGCAGACGGCAGTATCGACCCACTCGAAGAGCACCGTATCCGGCGGCTGGCAGATCTCCTGCACGTCAGCCATAGCGACTTTATTCGCAGCAAGCTAGAAAGTACGCCCCACGCTGAATAATGCCCCCAGGATAGACGCTAAACCATAGGAAGGGAGCGCTGACACGTCAATGAATGATAGGCAGGATGCATCGAACTTAACCGAACTGATTAACACCATGGAGCGAATGGAGCGTGAAAAAGCCAAGGTAAGCGTAGACGACGTGGTTCACGCGGTGGGCAGGCGTTCATTTGGGCCACTATTGTTGCTTGCTGGGCTAATCACACTTGCGCCCATCATCGGTGATATTCCCGGTATGCCAACGCTTATGGCGGCGTTGGTGTTGCTCACGTCCGTTCAGTTATTAATCGGCAGGGAAACTTTCTGGTTACCTAAATGGCTGGTAAAACGCTCGATTTCCCGAACTAAATTCGATAAAGCTATTCACTACATGAAAAAGCCCGCCACGTGGATTGATAGCTTACTAGGTGTGCGCCTAGCGTGGATGACTGGCTATATCGGGATACGCGTCACCGCCGTGATGTGCCTGCTTATCGCGCTAGCCATGCCGCCGATGGAGTTTATTCCGTTTAGCGCCAACGGTGCGGGCCTAGCGCTGACACTGTTCGGTTTAGGTTTAGTCGCCAGAGACGGCATTATGCTCTCGCTGGGTTTTCTACTCACCGGAGTTACGTTTACGGTTGTGCTGATCAACGTGCTATAAGTTCGCGTACGATCATCCTAGCGCCGCCTAAGCTGGCGGCTTTTTAAAAGGAGCAAGCACTCACCATGTCTGATCCAGCACCGTCTGAGTCATCATTGAAATCACCATCGCCGCATTCAGCACTGCCGCCTGCGCCCAAAACGCCCCGTGAACAATCCCCCTGGGAGCGGCGGATTGAAACGGCGCTTTGGAATTCGCGCTTTCTGGTAATGCTGGCGGTAGTGCCAAGCCTGTTGGGCTCACTAATGCTGTTTATTGTCGGCACGCTGGATATTTTAACCGTGGTGGGTGACGTACTGCGCTACTACCTGATTGATAGCTCTCAAGATATCCACGACACCCTGGTGCCAGACATCATCATCGCCGTTGATGTGTATTTAATAGCGATTGTGCTGCTGATCTTCGGGCTAGGTATCTATCGGCTGTTTGTTTCCCGTATCGATCAGGCGGAAGTGCGTTATCCCAAGCACCCGTTTAACGTAGGCTCACTGGATCAACTCAAGGACAAAATTGCCCGCGTGGTGATTCTGGCGGTGATTATTGAGTTTTTCCGCGCCGTGGTGGATATCCGTTTCACAACGCCACTGGAAGCCATCTATCTCGCGCTTTCGGTGCTGGCGCTGGCCGCAGCGCTTTATTTTATGAGTCTAGGGCATAAGGATGAGTAGAGAAGCGTCGTTTCACTGTTCATATTCTCAATGGCCACACTAGTAGTAGCTGCTGGCACGGTTTAAGAGAGCGATTTAATGCCCACCAAGGGTAAATTACGCAAACATAACCAATCACTGCTAGTCTAGAGGTGTTATTTCAAGGTGTTGCTTTCTTTGGAGCAAGCCTTTAAACGCAAAAGCAAGGAGTGCCGTTATGCGTAACATTATCTATATTATTGGTCTAATCGTTGTTGTGCTGTTTATTCTATCGCTGCTTGGACTGCGCTAAGCACATCACGCCAATAGAAAAGCGCCCGCAGCTCTTTTTTCAAGGGGCTGCGGGCGCTTTGTATTTAAAACGTCGTATTTAGAACGTCGTATTTAGAACGTGCAGAGCAAAGCAAACGCGATTACGCGCAGTCGGCAGCACCCTGACCAAACATATCAAACATTAGCTCCCGTCCCATAGACGTCAGTACGAAGCGGTCGTAATCATTAAATTCAGCGGCACCGCTCTCTTCAAGCACCCGTTGGCATGTTTTCCAACTAGGGCAATGCCCCTTCAAATGAGCCAGCTCGCGTCGGGCAAGGCCACGTTGCGGCAAGGTAATGGTTTCGAGCACATGGCCGTTATCGTAAAGCAGCTCGGCAACGGTAGAAAGGCAGTGGCGTAGGCTGCGCTGCACATGATAAGCGGCAGACGCTACGGTGGATGCGGGTTGTGACACCTCGGAAGGCATAAGTCGTTCTCCTGCAAACAGCCCCAAAATGGGCTTGTTGCAGTGCATTATAAAGCAATGTAAGTGTTAGACCAAGGTCTATAGTTCGTTAGTGTCAAAGCAACCGCCGACCTTTTCCTGACATATTCCTGTCATCTAGATAATTCACCATGTAAGTCACTAGAGAATACACAGAAAAGTGTTAATCCCGATGGATGGCATTATGCCTTTTTGAGCTTTTTACAGGCGCCATCTTTTACAATTCATTACCTTTTCGTACGTAAAAAAAGCCAAATAGGCTCAAGTCTGGGCTTTAATGGTCGATAGTATTCAATAATAAATCACATTCTTACGTATGAGCAGCGCCAGCGTGTTGGGCGTTTTTTAAAAAAAGGGCAGTAACTTATGGCTTCCATTTCATCACTCGGAATTGGCTCAGGACTCGACCTCAACGGCTTGCTGGATCAACTGCAAGATGCTGAGCGAGGGAAGCTGAAGCCTATAGAGCGTCAACTGGAAACCCAGCAGACCAAGATTTCTGCTTATGGTCAGCTGCAAAGTGCGCTTTCCAAATTTCAAACTGCATCAGCTGAGTTAAACGACAGTGCGCTTTACGAAAGCCTTTCCACGAATGTGGGAGGCGATGCCATTACTGCCACGGCAGACGGCGAAGCGCAGCCCGGTAGTTATAACGTCACCGTTGATACACTCGCTACCCGTGGCACGCTGGCCTCTGAAGGCGTTGCCGAACTGGACGCGCCGCTAACGACCACTGAGCAAACGTTAACCTTCACATTCGGTGATGGGGCCAGTAAAGACGTCACCATCGGTGCGAATAGCAGCCTGGAAGATATTCGCGATGCGATTAATGCCAGTGAGGATTCAGGCGTTAACGTCACTATTGTGAACGACGGCACCAACTATCGGCTGGCGCTTAGTTCCAGCGAAACCGGTGCGGATGCCTCTATTACCGGCTTTAGCTTTTCTGATGCAGGCACAGCGCCTTTCGCCGCCGACACCGATAACACCCTACAAGCAGGCACCGATGCCGCGTTGACGGTGAATGGCATTGCTATTACCAGCTCTACCAATCAGGTTGAAGGGGCGATTCAAGGCGTGACGCTTAATCTTCAAGAAGAGGGCGATAGCACCGTGGCAGTCGAGCAGAATACACGCGCTGTTCGTGAAGCGATTACCGGTTTTGTCGATGCCTATAACGACCTCAAGGGCACCATCGGCGAGCTGACCAGTTTCAATGCGGAAACCGGCGTGGCAGGCGAGCTTAACGGCGATAATACGGTGCGCACGGTGGAATCTCGCATGCGCAGCATATTAAGTGGCGGTATCGAAGGTGAGTTCTCGATGCTTAGTGATATTGGTATTTCACTACAGCGGGACGGCACGCTTTCTATTGATGAAAGCGAGTTGGATAACGCCATTGTCAATAACCAGGATGCGCTGTCGGCGTTCTTCGCCGGTGACGCCGACGATTCAGGTATGGCAGGCCAGTTAAACCAAGGCCTAGATCAGTTATTAGGTACGAACGGGGCTGTGAAAGGGGCCATTACCGGAGCGGAAAATCGTGTGGAGTCCCTTGTAGAGCGCTACACTCGTACAGAACAAACCATTGAGAAGACCATTTCCCGATACCGTACCCAGTTCGGCCAGTTAGATAGCATGATTGCCCAGATGAACCAAACCAGCAGCTATCTAACCCAGCAGTTTGATGCCCTTGACGCTCAACTTGGGCGTAAATAGCCGCTAAAGTAATTTGGTGGTTGCTGAACGCCTACGCTAACGCCTGCTTCCTGCAGGCGTTTTCATTAGAAAATTCTCATTTCTAGTAAAAAAGTATGAAAAGCGGCGAAAGCGCGAAAAGGCGCTAAAGTTGTGCGCTTTTCTGCCGATAGCAGTGCTATTAAATAAACGGGCGTGCGCATGCGCGCCTGGGTCTTGTGGTTTAGCCTTTTGCACTGAGGAATACCCCCGCATGGCGACGATAACCTCTCTTGGCGTTGGTTCCGGCCTTGATCTCACTGGTTTGCTTGATCAGCTTCAAGCGGCTGAGCGGGGCAAACTCGCGCCAATTACGCTTCAAAAGAAACAGCAGCAGGCAAAAATTTCTGCTTTCGGTCAACTTCAAACCTCGCTGAACGCGTTTCAAGATGCGGTCGCCAAAATCAATGACCCCCAAGCTCTACCAAAGCCTTTCCGCCAATGTGCGTGGCACTGGTGGTGGAGAAGCTATTAAAGCGACTGCTGCCGCTGATGCGCTGCCGGGCAGCTATCGGGTAGAGGTCAGCCAACTGGCCACCTCTGGCACGCTGGCTTCAAGCCGGGTAGATACCAAAGACCAAGCGCTCGACCTACAAGGGGCGACCGCGCTGCAGCTGACCTTTGGCGATGGGGAGAGCGTCGATATCAACATCGTAGAAGGCAGTAGCCTTGCTGATATGCGTGATGCCATTAACGCTGATAAAGAAGCCGGTGTGAACGCCACGATTATCAACGATGGCACGGGCTACCGGCTGGCACTTAGCTCTAAAACCACTGGCGCAGACGCTTCTATTGAAAGCTTTAGTTTTGTTGATGCCGGTGGCGCCGAGGTGCCAGGCCCCTTTGCTGAAGATGCGACAACAAAGCGCCCAGGGGAGAATGCCGCGCTTACGGTTAATGGCATTGCGATTAGTAGTGCGGAAAATAGTATTGAAGGTGCTATTCAAGGCGTAACGCTAAATCTTGCTGAACTCGATATCGTGGACGGCGAAACGGCTTCCAGCACCATTAATATTGAGCGCGATACACTAAAGCAACGCGAAGCGATTAATGGCTTTGTAAAAGCGTTTAACGACTTAAAAGGCACCATTGGCAAACTCACTAGCTTTACCGGTGATAGCGAAACCGCTGGAGAGCTAGTGGGAGACAATACCGTGCGCACCATCGAATCTCGGCTGCGCAGTGTATTAACCGGCGGGGTAGAAGGCGGTGAGTTATCGACCCTTAACCAGCTAGGCATCACTCTACAACGAGATGGCAAGCTCAAGGTCGATGAAGAAACGTTAGATGACTTGGTCGCCAATAACCCCCAGGCCCTCAATGACTTTTTTGCCGGTGAAAACGAGGGCGACGGCATGGCGGGTAGGCTAAACACTACCATCGAACAGATGCTGGGCAACAATGGGGTGGTCAAGCTGGCGATTAGCGGCGCGGAAAATCGTGTTAAAAGCTTGGACGATCGTTTCGAGCGTATGGAAAAAACCATTGAAGGCACCATCTCCCGTTACCGCACCCAGTTCGGTCAGCTAGATGCGATGATTGCCCAGATGAACAGCATGAGCAGCTACCTCACCCAGCAATTCGACGCCCTGGATAATCAGTTAGGCCGCAAGAAATAATCCATAATGCTTCGCTATTAGTAGTGCGGTGTAACGAGCGAAGCGAGGCACCCGCAATGGGCGGCGCAAGCCGCCCTTTTGTTGCTCTAGTAAAAGTAAGCCTCTCACCCTGCAGTTACCAAACATTACATCTTTTTTTACTAACCACCCTAAAGATTCCTCTCGCCGTGCCGTTAATTCTAATAGCGGCGCACAAAGTGGCCGATTAGCAGGCCTTCCGGCCAGTGTTCATGCAAGGAGAATCACACCATGTCAGTGATCAATACCAACATTACTTCCATGATTGGCCAGTCTAACCTGTCCAAATCACAAAATGCCCTGACCACGTCTATGGAGCGTCTGAGCTCTGGTCTGCGTATCAACAGCGCTAAAGACGACGCAGCTGGCCAAGCCATCGCCAACCGTATGTCTGCACAGATTACCGGTCTTTCCCAGTCACAGCGTAACGCTAACGACGGCATCTCTATTTCTCAAACTGCTGAAGGCGCACTGAACCAGGTAAACGACAACCTGCAGCGCGTACGTGAGCTAACGGTTCAGGCTCAGAACGGCACTAATTCCCAAGACGATTTGACCTCTATCCAGAACGAAATTGGTCAGCGCCTGAATGAGATCAACCGTATCTCCGAAGAGACTAGTTTCAACGGCGTTAAAGTGTTGGCTAGCGATCAAGGGGTCAAAATACAAGTTGGTGCCAACGATGGTGAAACAATTAATGTCGATCTCCAAGAGATCAATGCTAAAACGTTGGGATTAGGTGATTTCAATGTAAATGGTACCGGCTCTGCTAACAGCAGCGCTACCGTTCAAAATCTGCTAGCGAATGACTTTACTAAGAGTGCTACCGTTGACGGCGCTTATGACGCTACCGGCTTCAATAAAACATCAACAGTCGATGATGTTTTTGCCAACTTGAAAGATGGCGCTACCATCAAAGTTGGAGCTACTGAGAGCTATACCTTTGACGCAGATAGCAACTCATTTACCTATGATAAGCAAGATGCGACTGTCGCGAGCTTGGGTAACGATTTAGGTTTGACTCCCAGTGTTGGTGAAAGCAATACCATCATAGTGAAATTAGGTGGAGCTGAAACAAGTGTTAATGTTGATTCTACTGGCGCACTGACAGATGCTAAAACAGGTGATAACCTTTACCTGACAGGCACCGGTGGTGCGATGAACCTAAGTAAAACAGATGATGGCGCAACCGGTGTTGCTACCATTGAAGCGCTAGCAACCGAACTTGCTACGCGCAATGGTGGTGCTAATGCAGGCAGCATCACTACTTCATCTGGTACTGAATATACCACTTCGACTACTGCTGGCTCTACCACTGCTATCGATGTCAAAGGTGGCTCAATCGAAGCTAATGACTTGATGGATGAGATCAAGCTTGCCGCTAACAATGCCAAAGTTTATGCGGTTGACTTCGATGGTGATGAGACAGGCACCACTGCTGATCAATATAGCATTGTTGACGAAGTAGTAACTACAGGTTTGGCAGCAGGTGGTACAGCCGTAGTTACTTCTGGCTTTGAGGGTGATTTCTCTCTTGGCACCAATGCTGATGCTACTGTTTATGTTAATGACAATGGCAAGATTACTGATGGCGCAGCTAATGAAATCTTTGTTACTGAAGAAGGCCGTCTAACTAAAGATGCCGTTAGTAACGCCACTGTAACTGAAAATCCGCTCGAAGCACTGGATGCTGCACTGAACCAAGTAGACAGCCTACGTTCTGACCTTGGTGCGATTCAGAACCGTTTTGAATCTGCTATCACCAACCTGAGCACTAATGAGACTAACCTCTCTGCAGCACGCTCGCGCATCGAAGATGCCGACTACGCGGTAGAAGTTGCCAACATGACCCGCGCGCAGATCCTGCAGCAGGCCGGTACTTCTGTACTGGCCCAGGCCAACCAGATCCCGCAGAACGTTCTTTCTCTGCTGGGTTAATCTGAGGCTTAGTTTCGATAGAGCATTTGCTGTATCACTAAGTAGTACACTAAACCGGCTCCCTTTGGGGGCCGGTTTTTTTTACTGAGGTGACGTATGACTAATGAAGAACAACAACACGTTATCGATGAGCTGCAAACTGTCATAGCGGACACTCAAGCCACTTTACAACGCTTTGAAGACACCGGCATGGATAAAGCGATGCCGGAGGATTATGAAAACCTGCTGGGTATATTAGATGGTGCGGTGAAGCAACAGCGTGAGCATACCAAGGTGATGTTGGGGTAGCTGACACCCGCCAATCACAGAGGTTACGCCCCAGGTCTGTCATTCCCGCATGTCCTTAGCGGGAATCCATGGTGAGGCAGACAGCTGAGTATTATCGGGCAAAGGTCAAAATGGATTCCCGATAACCCCACTCGGGAATGACGGTGCGATGGGTTACTCGGGCATGGTGGTGTGGTGGGTTACTCGGGAATGACGGTGTGGTGGGTTGCTCGGGCATAGCTGTGTGGTGCATTCGGGAGCGATGTTGGGGTAGCTGACACCCGCCACTCACCGAGGTTTCTCCCCATGTCCGCCATTCCCGCATGTCTTGAGCGGGAATCCATGGTGAGGCAGGCTGCTGGATAGTATCGGGCAAAGGTCAAAATGGATTCCCGATAACCCCACTCGGGAATGACGGTGCGGTGGGTTACTCGGGCATGGCGGTGTGGTGGGTTACTCGGGCATGGCGGTGTGGTGCATTCGAGAGTGATGTTGGGGTAGCTTGAAAGGCGCTATAGACCAAGGGTGGCTTGTGATAACACTCTTTTCTACCATAATCACTTAGCAGGCTCATTTTGGGCCGTGCTAGCAACAGCAGGGTGTTTTATAGACTGAGGCTTGGAGGCGCTGCGGGTGCCGCAGGGATAATAAAAATAGTATGGATACGTATACGCTCACGCTAGTGGTGGCGATTGGTACGATGTAGGTTAGCCTGACCTGTGGCTTTGTCGCTATGTATTTAATTCTTAGCGGCGAGTTTAGGAGCGCTTCCCAGCCTGCTGATCGGCCCAGAAAGCTGTCGATGGGCGCTAAAACGCAAGCGGAAGTTATTCCCACGCTGGCGAATGAGGGCGGTACTTCTTGGGGCGTGCAGGTGCTGTTTGAAACCCCTTCACCTGGGCTAAACGAGCGCTTAAGTGTAGCGCTGGCATCTGCGGGAGCGGTGTATGAGCCTAGTACGAAATCTTTTACGGTGATGGGGGAGTCTTCACGTAACCCTATCGTTGTTGAAAACGCCTTTCCTCCTGGGCAACTTCCTTCTTTTACCGATGATAATAGCCAGTACTTAATTAAGGGTGTCACTATTAAGGTGAATGAGAGTGGTCGCTCCCTTTCGCCCAGCAAGCTCCAGCTTGCGCGGTTGGTTTCTCTTGCCAAATCATTGGCCCGTTTAGGCGGCAAGGTAGTCGATGCCAATCATCAGCCAATCACCAAGGCAGGGTTTAAAGCCGTTATTTCTGGTAAGGCCAAGGTTTAGCCATCTGAGGCATCATTTCTGCTCGCCTTATCGTTCACTCTGCTAAGAATGGGGTGCTTCCGCAACGGAGAAAAAGTCCAGGCGTGAGCTAGCTTCTTAATAGGCAAGGGTAAGCTTTTGTATATCGCTTCGGTAAAACCAGTCGGGTAGTTCTTCCGCTCTAGGTTCAATTTCTCCTTCCGGAGTTACTTCTGCTAGCCATATGTCTTCATTACCTGAGTTATCGAATATGTACGCTCGATCAGCAAGCTTGATGGCATTTATTAATAGGTCGAGTGAATAGCCTCAGTCGTGGTGTTGGATCGGTTAGGTCACCTTCAGCTTCACGCCTGCAGGAATCTTGTGTTTAGCGGGTGCTTTTTTCAACACATGCGTGCTGCCATCGGGAAGCGTTTCGACAAGATTTCCGTTGGCGATTTCCACGACTTTCTGGCCTCGGCTTAATGACGCTTGGTAGGCGCGACGTGTGTAACGCACTGTTTGTGCTGCAAATCTTTGTTCTGCATCAGGTTTAGTTGCCACGATTATCTCCCCAGCCTGCAAATCACCTTATAAATGTATAGTACAAGGACTAGAGTATAAGTGTAAGCACACTAATAGTAATGGGGATAGGAGTGGTTATGGGTGGAACGCTGCTGAGCACGTCATCATCACGATAGCACCATCGGTTGATCCTAAATTCCAAAAAACACTAAGAAAGCTGTTTATTATTTCTTTTTTGCTGGTATCTTGGCCTCATTGCACCGGTGGATATTCGACGAACGTCGCAACCGGTGCCCACGTCTAAAGCAGGGTGCTTAGGTGCCCCAAAGAGGAAAAAGAATATGGCGAATGTGAGCCGTTGGAAAAAAGCTGTTGCCGTTCTTTCGCTTAGCGTTGTGGGTGGTGTGCTGTCTGCCGCTGCTTACGCGGATACGCTGCGCGTCGGCATGTCTGGGGGGTATTTCCCCTTTACGTTTGTTGAGCAAAACGAACTGAAAGGCTTTGAAGTCGATGTCATGAACGCCGTTGGTGATGTGACTGGCGATGAGATTGAGTTCGTGACAGCAAGCTTCTCTGGCCTGGCGGGCATGTTGGAATCGGGGCGCATTGATACCATTGCTAACCAAATTACCATTACCGATGAGCGCAAAGCGAAGTACGCCTTCACCGCACCGTATGTTTACGATGGTGCCCAGGTTGTTGTGCGGGCAGGTAATGACACCATTCACGGTGTTGAAGATTTATCTGGCAAAAGCGTTGCGGTGAACCTGGGCTCTAACTACGAGCAGCTGCTGCGTGAACAGCCTAATGCCGATGAGATCGATATCCGTACTTACGAATCCAACGTCGAGCAGGATGTGGCGCTTGGCCGTGTGGATGCATTTGTGATGGATCGCGTTAGCGCCAGCCAGGTGATCAGCGAGCGCGGTTTGCCGCTGGCATTGGCTGGCCAGCCGTTCACTATCATAGAAAATGCGCTGCCGTTTCGTGATGATGAAGAGGGCCGTGCTCAGCGTGACCGCGTAGATGCCGCCCTGGAAGAGTTGCGTGAAAACGGTACATTAGGTGAAATATCGCAAAAATGGTTCGATACTGATATCACTCAGCCATAATCGCGGCTTTACCTCGTGACGGCTATCTTTAGTTTGCGGCCGTGGCAATGCCACGGCCGTTTTGCTTATTGCGACTAAGCTAACGTTGGAATAACCATGCTGAATGTGGAGTATATGTGGGACCTGTTGCCGGTCCTACTGAGTTATTTACCGTTAACGCTGCAAATGGCGAGCATCGCCATGCTGTTGGCGCTGATCATTGCCTGCCTGTTGGCGGTCATCCGGGTGTCGCGAGTGCCGGTGTTGAACGGCGCGGCAATGCTGTTTATCTCGTTTTTTCGTGGAACGCCGCTGTTAGTACAGCTATTTTTGTTCTATTACGGCTTACCCCAACTGATTAATGCACTGATTTCCATCAACGGGGTGACCGCCGCGGTGCTGGGTTTAACGCTGCACTTTTCGGCGTATATGGCGGAATCCATTCGTGCGGCAATTGTGGGTATTGACCGCAGCCAGACCGAAGCGGCGCTGTCCATCGGTATGACCCAGTCTCAATTGATGCGACGGATTATTCTGCCCCAAGCCACCCGCGTGGCGACGCCAACGCTGATGAACTACTTCATCGATATGATTAAAGCGACATCTCTGGCATTTACCCTGGGGGTGACCGAAATGATGGGCGCTACCCAAAAAGAGGCTTCTGGAAGCTTTCTCTATCTGGAAGCATTTCTGCTGGTGGCGATTATTTACTGGGTGGTGGTGGAAGCGCTTTCCTGGGGCCAGCGCCGTCTGGAAACGTATCTGAATAAGGCGTACCAGCGATGATTACCCTCGAATCTGTCAGTAAGCGTTTTGGCCAGCAGCCAGTATTTACCGACGTTGATTTGCACCTGGAGCAAGGTGAAATCATCGTCATTATTGGTCCTTCGGGTACCGGCAAATCAACCCTGCTGCGCTGTATTAACTTTCTAGAACGCCCAGAGGCGGGACACATCACGGTAGGCGATTTAAGAGTCGATGCCCGGCGTGCCAGCCGTGCCGATATTCTGGCACTACGCCGACGAACCGCTTTCGTGTTTCAGAACTATGGGCTGTTTGCCAACAAAACGGCGTTAGAGAACATCAGCGAGGGCATGATTGTTGTTGATAAACTGCCTAAGGCTCAGGCGCACGCTCGGGCAAGGGAAATTTTAGAGCGCATTGGCTTGGCCGATAAGGCAGATGCTTACCCTGCATCGCTTTCCGGTGGCCAACAACAGCGGGTAGGCATTGGGCGTGCGATGGCCGCGAATGCCGATGTAATTCTATTCGACGAGCCAACCTCATCGCTGGACCCGCAATGGGTGGAAGAGGTGCTGAGCTTAATGAAACAGCTCGCCGCCGAGCAGCAAACCATGATTGTGGTGACCCACGAAATGCAGTTCGCCAGAGACGTCGCCGACCGGGTGGTGTTTATGGATGAGGGGCAAATTGTCGAACAAGGGCCGCCCGAAGCGCTGTTCACCAACCCTCAAGATGAGCGGACGCGGCGTTTTCTGCGCAAAATTCTGGCGCCAACGGGGCAGGTATTGCCATAACGGGTCAGTGGCAATCCGTGCGGGAAAAGCATTGACAAGCGCTAGCAAGCCCGCTTAACGCGTGATAGACTATGCCATCCTCTCAGACAAGACCCGTGGACGGGCAGATTTTGAACTGCTCGTTACACCATTTGGCAGTATTTTAATTGCTTCCAAATCAATTGGTTATTGTGGAAAGATTCTGACGGAAATGTCGTGTCCTTGCCTACGCAAACCGACAAACACATAGTTAATCCGTTGCCATTTATTGGCAACCTTTATTCTCCAAGGAGATACCTGTGGCGAACAGCAAGCAAGCACGCAAGCGCGCCCGCCAGGCCGAGACTCGTCGCGTCCTGAAAGCCAGCCAGCGCAGCATGGTCCGCACCTACATTAAGCGTGTGATCAAAGCGATCAGCACCGGCGATCATGGCAAAGCGATGGAAGAGTTCCGGGCAATGCAGCCGGTTGTCGACCGCATCGCTGATAAAGACGTTCTTTCTAAGAAGAAAGCTGCACGTCTGAAAAGCCGCTTGAACAAGCGCATTAAGGCTCTGGCGGCGTAAGCCGGCAGGCGCCATAAAAAAACCGGCTGCGGCCGGTTTTTTTGTGTCTATACGTCGCGTTGCCCGCGGCGACGTTGGATCTCTTGTTTTAGTTGCTATGGATTGAGTGATGACCGCCAACACGCCACCGCAAGCAAACATGTCGCCCCCGCGCCGCGGGCTGATGCGCTCTGGGTTAGTGGTCAGTGCCATGACTATGTTGTCGCGTGTGATGGGGTTGGTGCGCGATGTGGTGGTGGCCACCTTTTTGGGGGCGGGAAGCGGGGCCGATGCGTTCTTCGTTGCGTTTAAAATCCCTAACTTTCTGCGCCGTTTGTTTGCCGAAGGGGCGTTTAACCAAGCCTTTGTGCCGGTGCTTTCAGAGTATTCAACCCAGCGCAGTAAGCAGGAAATTCGCGAGCTACTGAATGCGGTAGCGGGCAGCCTGACAGCTATTTTGGCGCTAATAACAGCGTTGGCGATGCTGGGCGCCCCGTGGTTGGTGTGGGTATTTGCCCCCGGCTTTGGGCGTGACCCCGAAAAGCTGGCCATGACAGCCGACATGCTACGCCTGACGTTTCCCTATTTGCTGCTGATTTCGTTAACCGCTTTTTCGGGTAGCGTGCTGAATACCTGGAACCGCTTTGCGGTGCCCGCGTTCACCCCCGTGCTGCTGAATATTTCGCTGATTGGCGCGGCGCTACTGCTAATGCCGTTAATGGAAGAGCCCGCCATGGCGCTGGCCTGGGGGGTGTTGATTGCGGGTGCTGCCCAGTTAGCGTTTCAGGTGCCGTTTTTGCTGCGTCTCGGGTTGCTGCCGACCCCGTGGCCAAATTTTGCCCACGAAGGCGTGAAGCGCATCCTGAAGCTCATGGCTCCCGCGCTGTTTGGCGTATCGGTATCGCAAATTAACTTGCTGCTGGATACGGTGCTGGCCTCGTTGTTAACGGCGGGCAGCGTGTCTTGGCTGTACTATTCGGATAGGTTGGTCGAACTTCCGCTTGGGGTCTTCGGTGTGGCGATTGGCACGATTATTCTGCCTGCGCTTTCCAAACGTCATGCGGAGCAGTCCACCGAACACTTTTCAGCGATGCTAGACTGGGCCATTCGCGTTGTGCTGCTATTGGGGGTGCCTGCCGCGCTGGCATTGGCCGTGCTGGCAGAACCGTTTTTGATTACCTTGTTCCACTACGGGGCAATGACCGATACCGATATTCAAATGGCCGCCATGAGCCTACGCGCTTACGCCTTTGGATTGGTGGCGTTTATGCTGATCAAGGTGTTAGCACCGGGCTTCTTTGCCCGCCAGGATACTAAAACACCGGTCAAAGTGGGCATTATCGCCATGGTGGCTAACATGGTGTTTAACCTGCTGTTAATTTGGCCGCTTGCTCACGCAGGCTTGGCATTGGCGACTGCACTGTCGGCATTTTTAAATGCTGGGCTGCTGGGGTATCTGCT
This sequence comes from Halomonas sp. IOP_6, assembly GCF_021151565.1. Taxonomy (NCBI): domain Bacteria; kingdom Pseudomonadati; phylum Pseudomonadota; class Gammaproteobacteria; order Oceanospirillales; family Halomonadaceae; genus Halomonas; species Halomonas sp. IOP_6. The sequence continues at coordinate 287,558 of NZ_JAIRBO010000005.1, forward strand.
CTATCGCCAGAAGGTGTTGGTCTTTCAGCCGGGGTGGGGACGCTACGCAGTACAACTGGTGGGCGGTAGCGCGTTGATGAGTATTGCGCTTTATCTGGCTGCCCCCGACTGGCAGGAGTGGCTTGATTTTGAACTGTGGCAGCGCATTCGCTGGGTAGCAGGGTTAGTCGTGCTGGGTGGCGGGCTTTACTTTGCCTGGTTGACCGCGTTTGGCCTGCGGCTGCGTCACTTTAAGATGGATAGCTGATGCGCCAATAGGCAGCGTTAGGGTGATTAAAAAGATGATGCCAGGGCGAACGTAATCTTCCCCTGCACCCGATCAGCGCGTTCGTTATAATCAAACGCTTTTAGACGGCAAACGCTTTTAAAAAAGGCTTTTAAAAAAGAGGTGCCATGCACGTCATTCGAGGTCTGCACAATCTGACAGCGGCTCATCGGGGCTGCGTTGCCACCATCGGTAATTTTGATGGTGTGCATCGCGGCCATCAGGCGATCCTGCAGCAGTGCCGTGAGCATGCGGCGCGCTTGAAGGTGCCGTTGACCGTGGTGGTGTTTGAGCCTCAGCCGCGGGAGTTTTTTGCCGGTGATCAAGCACCGCCGCGGCTTACCCGCCTGCGTGAAAAAGTTCGCTTGCTGCGTGATCATGGTGCCGAACAGGTGCTGTGCCTGCCTTTCAACGATGCCTTGCGCAGCCTGACCGGGCGCGAGTTTATCGATCAAGTACTAATTAAAGGCTTGGGGGTGAAGCATCTGGTGGTGGGCGACGATTTCCGCTTTGGTTGCGACCGCCGTGGTGACTTCACCTTGCTTAAAACTGTCGGGCAGGTGGAAGGGTTTGGTGTAGAGCACACTCGCACCTTTAAAGTTGATGACGAGCGGGTATCCAGTTCACGCGTGCGTACCTTACTGGCGAGCGGTAACTTTGACGTGGCTGCACGCCTGCTGGGCAGGTCGTATTCGCTGCATGGCCGTGTGGTACGCGACCAGCAGCTAGGGCGCACTATTGGTGTGCCCACTGCTAACCTGCCGTTGTTGCCTCAGCCATTAACGCTGCGCGGCGTGTTTGCTGTGGTGGCCGAGCTGGCTAATGGTCAGCGTTATCCCGCCGTGGCGAATGTTGGCTTTCGGCCAACGGTGGGGTCTAAACGCCCCACGCTGGAAGTTCATCTGTTGGATTTTTCAGGCGACCTCTATGGTCAGCGGCTGACGGTTTACCCCTGCGCACGTTTGCGTGGGGAAGTGAAGTTTGACGACTTTGATGCGCTAAAAACGCAAATTGAACACGATCAAGCCAGAGCGCGCCGCTACTTTGCTGCAGCGGGTGCTGGCTGCATGAATTCTCTTCCGCTGGCCTCGGCCCCGCTTGGGCGTGAGACCGCTTCTTCTGATTTCTCTTCGGCGGATAACGCCGCCGATGCTAACGACGGCTGACCGGACTATGGATTATAAGCACACGCTAAACTTGCCAGAAACCGATTTTCCTATGCGCGGCATGCTGCCGAAGCAGGAGCCAGGGCGCGTTTCTAAATGGCAGGATATGAACCTATACCAGCGCTTGCGCGATGCCCGCGCGGGTGCGCCGCTGTTTGTTCTGCACGATGGCCCTCCCTATGCCAACGGCAGCATCCATATTGGTCACGCTCTCAATAAAATCCTTAAAGACATTATTGTTAAGTCGAAGAATCTGGCCGGCTTTGATGCCCCTTACGTGCCGGGCTGGGATTGCCACGGTCTGCCTATTGAGCACAAGGTAGAAACCACCCACGGTAAACATTTGGCCGCGGGTAAAGCCCGCGAGCTGTGCCGTGAATATGCCGGCGCGCAGATTGAAACGCAGCTAGCTGACTTTGTTCGTCTGGGCATCATCGGTGACTGGGACCATCCTTACCGCACGATGGATTACGCTAATGAAGCAGGCGAAATCCGTGCCTTGGCGGAAATGGTGGATGCGGGCTATGTGTTCAAAGGCTTAAAGCCGGTCAACTGGTGCTTTGATTGTGGCTCGGCCTTGGCTGAAGCGGAAGTTGAATATGCAGATAAGAAATCTGACGCCATCGACGTCGCTTTCCCGGTAGAGGATGCCGACAAGCTAGCGGCGGCCTTTGGTCTAAGTGAATTGCCCAAGCCTGCGGCGGTGGTGATCTGGACCACCACGCCTTGGACAATCCCTGCTAACCAGGCGCTGAACGTTCACCCTGAGTTTACCTATGCGCTCGTGGATACCGGCGAACGCCTGCTGCTGCTTGCAGAAGAGCTGGTGGAAAGCTGTTTAGAGCGTTTTGGGCTGACGGGCAGCGTAATCGCTACCGCGCAAGGGGCAGCGCTGGATCTGATCAATTTCCGTCATCCGTTCTATGACCGCCTCTCGCCGGTTTACCTAGCAGATTACGTTGAGTCCGAAGTGGGCAGCACGGGCATCGTTCACTCAGCGCCTTCTTACGGTATGGATGACTTTATCACCTGCCGTGAGCATGACATGAGCTTTGATGACATGCTTAACCCAGTGCAGGGGAACGGTGTCTACGCCGATGATCTGCCGTTCTTTGGCGGCCAGATGATCTGGAAAGCTAACCCGCATATCGTTGAGAAGCTGCGCGAGGTTAATGCGCTAATGGCGCACACGCCCATCAAACACAGCTATATGCACTGCTGGCGCCATAAGTCCCCGGTAATTTATCGGGCCACCGCCCAGTGGTTTGTGGGCATGGATATTCAAGGTAAAGACGGCAAAACTCTGCGCGAACGGGCGTTGGAAGGCATCGAAGCCACCGAATTTACCCCCGCGTGGGGCAAGGCGCGTCTGCATAGCATGATCGCTAATCGTCCGGATTGGTGTATCTCTCGCCAGCGCAACTGGGGCGTGCCGATTCCGTTCTTCTTGCATAAGCAAACCGGCGAGCTGCATCCCAAGACGGTTGAGTTGATGGGAGAGGCGGCTAAACGCGTCGAGCAAGAGGGTATTGAAGCGTGGTTTAAACTCGACCCCGCTGAGCTACTCGGTGCCGAAGCTGCTGAGTACGACAAAGTCACCGATACATTGGATGTCTGGTTTGACTCCGGCTCCACGCATCGTCATGTGCTGCGTGGCTCGCATCCTCATGGTCATGAAAGTGGCCCGCGTGCTGATTTGTACCTGGAAGGCTCGGACCAGCACCGTGGCTGGTTCCATTCGTCGCTACTGACCGGATCGGCGATTGATGGTCATGCGCCATATCGTCAGCTGCTAACCCATGGCTTTACCGTCGATTCACAGGGCCGTAAGCAGTCCAAATCGCTGGGCAATGTGGTCGCGCCGCAAAGTGTAATGGATAAGTTGGGCGCTGATATTTTGCGCCTTTGGGTCGCGTCTACCGACTACTCCGGTGAAATGGCGGTGTCTGACGAAATCTTGAAGCGTACCGCCGATGTGTATCGTCGTATCCGTAACACTGCACGCTTCTTGCTTTCTAACTTGAATGGTTTTGATCCGGCTAATGATCAGGTGGCCTTTGGCGATATGTTGGCGCTGGATCAGTGGGTGGTTGACCGTGCGGCACAGCTGCAAGGGCGCATCGAAAAAGCCTACGAAGAGTACCGTTTCCTGGATGTGTATCAGCAGGTACATGGTTTCTGCGCACGGGAATTAGGTGGTTTCTACCTGGATGTCATCAAGGATCGCCAGTACACCACCCAAACGGATTCACTCGCCCGCCGTAGCGCGCAAACCGCGCTTTATCATGTGGTTGAAGCGCTGAGCCGCTGGATTGCGCCGATCCTGTCGTTTACCGCTGAAGAGATCTACGAGCATATTCCTGGCAAGCGTGGCGACAGCGTGCTGCTGGAAACTTACTACACAGGGCTTGGCACATTAGATGATGGCGCTGAGCTGGGCCGCGCCTTCTGGGATCAAGTGCTGGAAGTGAAGCAGTCGGTGAACAAGTGCTTGGAAGACGCCCGTAATGCCAAAGTCATCAAGGGCAGCTTGGCGGCGGAAGTTACGCTTTATGTGAGCGATGAACTGAATGCTACGTTGTCCAAATTGGGCGACGAGCTGCGCTTCGTGATGCTCACCAGTGAAGTCCATCTAGCACCGCTGGCGGATGCTGCTAACGCAGAAAGCACCGAGCTTGAAGGCTTGAAAGTGGCGGTTAGTGGAAGCGAGCACCAGAAGTGCGAGCGCTGCTGGCACCATCGTGCTGATGTAGGCACCCATGCTGAGCATGCCGACCTGTGTGGTCGCTGTATCAGCAATCTTCCAGAAGGCAGCGGCGAGATTCGTTACTATGCCTAACACTGCGTTAACCACCAATGATCCACACCAGCGGCCGCCGATGCGGCGGCCGCTGCGCTGGCTGTGGCTAGCGGTGGCGATCATCGTGTTAGATTTGCTGACCAAATACACCGCCAGCCATTTGTTGAATTACGCCCAGCCCGTTGAGGTGCTGCCGTTTTTCAACCTAACGCTACTGCACAATACTGGCGCTGCGTTCAGCTTTTTAGCGGACCATCCCGGCTGGCAGCGCTGGTTTTTTGCGCTGATTGCCATTGGTGCCAGCATTGGCTTAACCGTCTGGCTTTCCCGCGTTAAGGCGGATGAAAAACTGCTGGCCGTGGCGTTGCCGCTAATTATTGGCGGTGCCCTGGGTAATCTGTATGACCGTTTAGTACATGGCTATGTGGTGGACTTTTTATCGTTCCATGCCGCTGGTTGGTACTATCCTGCCTTTAATGTGGCGGATATCGGCATTACGCTGGGGGCGGTGGGGTTAATTTGGGAGTCGATAATGGGTGATCGACGTCGTAAGAAAGCCGCGCTACAGCAGCGTGATTGAAAGCCATAGAGTGACGAGTGAGGAACCATGGACTACCTAATTGACGATGGTATGGAAATTACCCTGCACTTCACGCTGAAGCTGGAAGATGGCACGGTAGTCGATTCCACCAAAGAGAAAGCCCCGGCGACGTTCCAGTATGGCGACGGTAACTTGCCACCTGGCTTTGAGCACCCGATTAAAGGCATGGCCGCAGGTCAGAGTGGGTCGTTTCAAATCACGCCTGAGCACTCCTTTGGGCAACATAACCCGCAAAATATTCAAACGCTGAAGCGCGCCGATTTCGGTGATGAAACGCCAGAAATCGGTATGGTGATGTCATTTGCCGATAAAGCGGGAACGGAATTGCCTGGCGTGGTCAAAACCATAGATGGCGACCGTGTGGAAGTGGACTTTAACCATCCGCTAGCAGGTCGCACGTTGACGTTTGAAGTCGATGTGCTGAACGTAACGCCCATCACCAAACACTGATTTTAAGCACTCGTTTTCATTTAACCGGCGATGCAAGTTGCATCAAGGCGCTTTTATGCAGTCATCAGAGTCCTCTCAGCCAATACAGATCAAGCTGGCGAACCCGCGCGGTTTTTGTGCTGGCGTGGATCGCGCGATCGACATCGTCAACCGCGCGCTAGATGTCTTCGGCCCGCCCATTTACGTGCGCCACGAGGTGGTACATAACCGCTTTGTGGTTGAAACATTGCGCGAACGTGGCGCGGTGTTCGTTGAAGAGCTGCATGAAGTGCCTGACGATGTGATCGTGATTTTCTCGGCTCACGGTGTCTCCCGTGCCGTGCAACAAGAAGCTGAGCAGCGTGGTCTCAAAGTCTTCGATGCGACCTGTCCATTGGTTACCAAAGTGCATTTGGAAGTGTTGCGTTATGCTAAGCGCGGCCAAGAGTGCATTTTGATTGGTCACGAAGGCCATCCGGAAGTCGAAGGCACTATGGGGCGTTACGACACTTCCCACGGTGGCCAGATTTACCTGGTCGAAGATGAGCAGGACGTGGCGAAGTTGGGCGTCAACGACCCGTCTGCGCTGGCGTTTGTGACTCAAACCACGCTCTCGATGGATGACACCGCTAAGGTGATTGATGCGTTGCGGGAGAAGTTTCCAGAGATCCAGGGGCCGCGCAAAGATGATATCTGTTATGCCACTCAAAACCGTCAGGATGCGGTGCGTGAGCTAGCGGCAGATAGCGACTTGGTGTTGGTCGTCGGCAGCCCCAATAGCTCCAACTCTAATCGCCTGCGCGAGCTTTCCGAGCGTATGGGCACGCCTGCCTATTTAATCGATAATGCCGACCAAATTGCGCCAGCGTGGCTGGAAGGTGTTAGTCGTATTGGTGTCACCGCCGGGGCCAGTGCGCCAGAAGTGCTGGTGAAAGGTGTTATCGATAAGCTTCAAACATTTGGCGCAGAGGTGCCTGTTGAGCTGCAGGGCCGCGAAGAAAATATTACCTTCTCTATGCCGAAAGAGCTGCGTGAGCAGGTGATTGTAAGCGACTGATGCAAAGCATATCGGTTTGCGACATACTCAGCGTATGGGCCAACTGATACAGGAGCGCGTTCAGTGCCTTTGCCTTTTGCTAACCGTGCTGGGCGCCAGGAAGCTCGTCAGCACGGTTTTACGCTCATTGAAATGCTGATTGCCGTCGCTATCATTGGCATAGTGGCGGGCATTGCCTACCCTAATTACACCCGCTATGTTGAGCGTTCGCTACGCACAGATGCCCATGCTGGCCTGTTGCAGGCCGCCGCCGAGCTTGAGCGCTGCTACTCCCGCCAATACGCTTATACCGACTGCTCATTTACTCCCTCTTCTCCCGATGGTAATTACACGATTACGGCCGATGACGGCAGTGAGGACGATGGCGGGTTTTTACTGACGGCGGCAACATCACAAACTGACGGTTGTAACAGCAATATTCAATTTAATGCGCGGGGCGAGCGCCTGCCTGAGGCGTGCTGGTAAATGGTTAGGCAAAACGGCCTTTCGCTAATTGAGGCGCTTATCGCGCTGGTGATTTTAGCGTTTGGGCTGATAGGCGTTGCCGCGATGCAGGTGACAGCACTGCAAAGTGCTAGTGCAGGCTACACGCAGTCGCTAGCGAACGTCGCAGCGGTAGATGCCCAAGAGCGGATATGGGCAGCGCTTTACGCGTACCAAGACTGTGACACGATTCCGTTAGCCACCATTGAGTCCGCATGGCACAACCATTGGTTTGTAGGCCAACAGGCGGCGCTTGGCTATGCCCAGGGGCAAGAGAGTCGTATCGACCGCCAAGGCTGCCGGTTTGATGTGGTGGTGCGCCTGCGGACTGAGCCTAATGAGTCCGACGATATCTTCAACTACGTGTTCCAACTTCCCAATCAGCCGTAAAGGTGGGCCTGCCATGGATGTGCAGCGCGGTTTTACGTTAACAGAGCTACTGGTCGCCATGGCCATTGGTATGGTGGTGATTCTAGGTGCTGGACAGCTTTTCTTAAGCACCTTTCATACGTTTAAGCAGGTGGATCAATTGGGGCGGAATCAGGAAGCGCTTCTTTACGCGGCGACATCGATTACCGACACCCTACGCAGGCACGGTGCTACCGGCTCAAACGGAGCGCCTTTTTTTCGCTTGCAGTGCGTGGTGATTGAGTCTGGTTGTCGCTGCACGGTTCAAGATATACAGGAGGCTCAGCCGCTGGTCACCTTTGATTATGATACTGGCGCTAGCTGTGAGCGGGACGAACCGCTTGGAGCGCCCGCCACCAATGGGGTTAGCATGGTGTCACTGCCATTAGGTCGGCAAGGGGCCAATATCGATTTCCACGTTACCCACCGAGAGGCTGTTCTGCAGCCTACGTTTTCGGCTAGCCCATGAGATGTATGGAGTGTGAGCAAGGAGGCGATATGCGGCTTAGACCGCGACCGCAGGAGCAAGGCGCTGCGCTAGTTGTGGTGATGGCGCTGTTAGCTAGCGCGTTGATTATTGGCGTTATTTGCGTGCAATCTGCGTTTGTGGATGAACGCTTAGCGAGTAATTATCGGGCGTCGACGTTAGCGCAAATGCGCGCTGAAATAGCCGCCTCGCAAGCAGTGGCTTCTTTTAGTGAATTGGAGTGGGGAGGCAACGTGCTCACCATCAATAGCGATCAATCTCTCCGCTGGGAAGATGTCGTAGCGCACCCATTAACCACGGTGCTAGGTGATGACTGCGAACATAATAGCTGCTTATTTATGCCCATTGAGCGTGACGGCCAGCCTTGGGTCGTGGCGTTAGGTGCGGTTATTACTAATGCCAATACCGATAGTGAAATGCTGCTAGCGCAAAGCTTACCTGTGTTTATCAAAGTAGAGGAAGGGGAGGAAAGCCATCAGACACAGGCGACGGTGGTTTGGCATTAAGTGTACAATGACTTACCTTTTTTGACCTTTATCCAGCTGGATCCACACTATGAGTCAGACAGCCAAAACCCGCGTGCTGACCGGGATTACCACGACCGGAACGCCACATCTTGGTAACTATGTGGGGGCTATTAAGCCTGCCATTGAGGCAAGCCAAGACCCCAATGTGCAGTCGTTTTACTTTCTTGCTGACTATCACGCGCTGATCAAATGCCAAGATCCGAAGCGTGTGCAAGAGTCGCGTCTGGAAATTGCCGCCACTTGGCTTGCGCTAGGGTTAGATACCGATAACGCCATTTTTTATCGCCAGTCGGATATCGCTGAAATTCCCGAATTAATGTGGATGCTTTCTTGTGTGTGCGCCAAGGGGCTGATGAACCGCGCCCACGCATACAAAGCAGCGGTCGCTGAGAATGAAGAAGCCGGTGACCAAGACCCCGATAAAGGCGTCACTATGGGCTTGTTCGGTTACCCGGTGTTAATGGCCGCCGACATCTTAATGTTTAATGCCAATAAAGTGCCGGTAGGGCGCGACCAAATTCAGCACATTGAAATGGCGCGTGATATCGCCGGACGTTTCAACCACATGTTTAAAGGCCAGTATTTCACTCAACCTGAAGCCGTTGTGGATGAAAAAGGCGAAGTATTGAAGGGCTTGGACGGTCGCAAAATGTCCAAAAGCTATAACAATACGATCCCGCTTTTCTCTAGCGAGAAAAAGCTGCAGAAGCTGGTGCGCAAAATCAAAACCAACTCACTGGAACCCGGTGAGCCTAAAGACCCAGACACCTGCACGCTGTTCCAGATATTCTCAGCGTTCGCCAGCAATGAGGAAGCCGCTGCACTACGCGAGCAGTACGTGGCAGGTATCGGCTGGGGCGATGCGAAGAACCAGGTGTTCGATTACTTGAATGCGCACTTAAGTGCCCCCCGCGAGCGTTACATCGCGCTCATGGAAGACCCAGGGCATATCGAAGCGGTGCTGCAAAAAGGTGCCGATCGCGCTAGAGAAGAAGCCGCCATTACCATGGATCGCTTACGTTCCGCGGTAGGCTTAGGGCGCTTTGTTTAATATTCTTTAAAAGCATATGCACTGCTGAATAAAGAATTTCCAGCGTTCTACAGCCAGCGTTAGGCTTATTATTGTCCCACTCAGCCAAGCGCCTGTTTTTAACAGGCGCTTTTGGCGTTGTTAGAAGGTGAGCTATGTCGACGATTTCTGCAGTGGCACCTAGTCAGAACCGGGTGCCATTACTCTCAACGGCAGCCATCGTGCTGGGCGCGGTGATTATTGGTGTCGTGTTTGGCGCCAATATTGGTCTATTAATGATTGTTGGCGGCTTGCTTGGGCTGGTGCTGTATCACGCGGCATTTGGCTTTACTGCTGCTTGGCGGGTATTTATCACCGAGCGGCGGGGCCGTGGCTTGCGCGCCCAAATGGTGATGTTGGCGATTGCGGTGGTGCTATTTTTCCCGGCGTTAAGCGCTGGTTCGCTGTTTGGCACCAGCGTGAGTGGTTTTGTTGCGCCGATTGGTATTTCTGTCGTGGTGGGGGCGTTTATCTTTGGTGTGGGCATGCAGTTAGGTGGCGGATGTGCGTCGGGCACGCTGTTTACTGCAGGTGGTGGTAATGCACGAATGTTAATTACGCTGCTGTTCTTTATTGTCGGGTCGGTGATTGGTTCAGCGCATTTTGCGTGGTGGCAGAGCTTGCCAGCGTTTCAGCCTGTGTCGCTGGTGAATGTAGCAGGTGCTGGCGGTGGTATCGCAATTAGTTTGGTGCTGTTTACAGCGATTGCTGCGTTTACTGTGATTATGGAAAGGCGTCGCCATGGCCACTTGGAGCAGGCACCGTTGGTCGACAAGCCTGGCAGTCAGCGCTGGTTAACGGGTCCGTGGCCGTTGATTGCTGGCGCAGTGGCGCTAGCGCTACTCAATTTCGCAACATTGGCCCTTGCTGGTCGCCCTTGGGGTATTACCTCTGCGTTCGCGTTGTGGGGTGCGAAAGGGTTTGAACTCGTTGGTGGTGATGTCAGTCAGTGGGGTTATTGGCAAGCGCCGGGTAATGCTGCGGCATTAGAGGCGAGTGTATGGAGTGATATCACGACGGTGATGAACGTTGGCATCATGCTGGGTGCGCTTGCCGCAGCGAGCCTAGCTGGGCGCTTTGCTCCCAACTTCCGCATTCCGTTTAAATCCCTATTAGCAGCTGTCATTGGTGGCATCATGCTGGGGTATGGCGCGCGGCTGGCATTTGGTTGCAATATTGGCGCTTACTTCAGCGGTATTGCCTCTGGCAGCTTGCATGGCTGGATATGGATGGTTGCGGCGTTCGCTGGCAACATGGTGGGCGTTAAGCTGCGGCCGTTCTTTTTTAGCGGAGTTGAAGGTCGCCAGCCTGTTGCTAAAAGCTGCTAGCAGTTGATCAGTTTTAAGGCTTTTTATGAGCGCCTTGGTAGCTACCAAGGCGTTTTTTTATTGCCATTATTTATGTCCCTCCCACCTTTGTCGTATTAGCGTGTTACATTACGGATAAACGCCGCCAACGCCCAGCGTTGCTGCATTGCAATAGCAATCGACATAAAAAGAGAGTGCCTATGTCTACGATGAGTAAACGCCCCCTGTACATTCCTTACGCCGGTCCTTCTTTGCTTGAAATGCCGCTATTGAACAAAGGCAGCGCGTTTACTCAAGAGGAGCGGCTAGCGTTTAACTTGATTGGTTTGTTGCCGCAAAAAGTGGAGACCATTGACGAGCAGTTGTCGAGGGCTTATCGCCAGTATCAACAGTGTCATAGTGATTTAGAGAAGCATATTCATTTGCGTGCCATCCAAGACGACAATGAAACGCTTTACTTTCGCTTGGTCTCCCAGCATCTGGAAGAGATGTTGCCGATTATTTATACCCCCACGGTTGGGCAGGCATGTCAGGAGTTCTCTAATATTTATCGCAATCACCGGGGGCTGTTCATCAGCTATCCGGATCGCGAGCATATGGACGATATCCTGCGCAGTGCCACCAAAGATAACGTTAAGGTGATTGTTGTCACCGATGGCGAGCGGATTTTAGGGCTGGGTGATCAGGGGATTGGTGGAATGGGCATTCCCATCGGTAAACTGGCACTTTATACCGCTTGTGGTGGTATTAGCCCCGCCTATACGTTGCCGATTATGATTGATGTGGGCACTAACAATCAGGCATTGCTGGATGACCCTATGTATATGGGCTGGCGTCATGAGCGGGTTAGTCAGGAAGAGTACGATGCGTTTATGGGGGAGTTTATTGCCGCTGTAAAACGTCGCTGGCCGAACGTTCTGCTGCAGTTCGAAGACTTTGCCCAGGCCAATGCGGTACCGCTTTTAGAGCGCTACCGTGACGATTTGTGCTGCTTTAATGACGATGTGCAAGGTACCGCATCAGTTGTGGTGGGCACCTTAATGGCGGCGTGCCAGGCCCGCGATGAAACGATTGCCCAGCAGCGCGTAGTGTTTGTTGGTGGCGGTTCGGCAGGCTGTGGTATTGCTGAGCAGGTGGTCGTGGCCATGCAGGCAGAAGGTCTGACTGAAAGCGAAGCACGGGCGCGAATATTTATTGTTGATCGAGATGGGTTGATGACCACGGATCAGCCTTGGCAGCGGGATTTTCAGCGCCGTTTGGCCCACGATTCTGAGCTGGTTGCTAACTGGAATGGGCAAGGGCTTGAAGAAACCATTGCCCAAATGAAACCAACGATATTGATTGGTGTGTGCGGCAAGCGCGGTATTTTCACCGAACAAGTGGTGCGCACCATGCACGCGGGCTGCGAACATCCGGTGATTATGCCGCTGTCGAACCCTACTTCTCAGGCAGAAGCGGTACCCGAAGATGTGATTCGCTGGACCGACGGCCAAGCGCTAGTCGCGACTGGTAGCCCTTTTGCACCGGTGGTGTATAACGGCCGCACCTATCCAATTGCCCAGTGCAACAATGCCTATATTTTCCCCGGTATTGGCTTAGGTGTGATTGCCGCGAATGCTAATCGCGTTACTGATGAAATGTTGATGAGCGCCTCTCGGGCGCTGGCGCGCGAAGCGCCGCTGGTTAAGGAGGGCAAGGGCGCACTGCTACCGCCGTTGTCGCGGATTCGTGATATTAGTAAATCGATCGCCTTTGAAGTCGCTGCCCAGGCCCAGCAAAACGGCGTGGCGCTTAAAACAAGCGGCACCGAACTACGTGAGCGTATTGAGAGAGCGTGCTGGTCGCCTGAATACCGTGCTTATCGTCGCAGGGCTTTCTAAGTTTAATAACGGGAAGCGAAACAGCAAAGTGAGCGCAAAAAAAAGCCCCCACCATGGTGGGGGCTATGCAAGCATTGGTAGGTTTTGCCTTTAAGCTGCGCCGATCATTTTGCGCAACACGTAGTGAAGGATACCACCGTGGCGGTAGTAAGCCAGCTCATTGACGGTATCAATTCGGCACTTGGCATCAACGGTGCGCTCCCCATCGTCATTTTTGATGACAATTTTCACGCTGCCTCCTGGGCTTAAATCGCTTAAGCCAGCAATTGATATCTCTTCATCACCGGTCAAACCAAGCGTTTCACGGCTTTCACCTTCAGGGAACTGCAGCGGTACCACGCCCATTCCAATTAGGTTTGAGCGGTGAATACGTTCATAAGACTCGGCAATAACCGCGCGCACACCCAATAAGCGGGTGCCTTTTGCTGCCCAGTCCCGTGAAGAGCCGGTGCCATACTCTTTACCAGCAATCACCACTAGGGGAGTGCCTTCCTCCTTATATTTCATGGCGGCATCGTAAATCGCCATTTGCTCGCCGCTGGGAACGTGGCGGGTCTCACCACCAACAACTCCGTCCAGCATTTCATTTTTAATGCGCACGTTGGCAAAGGTGCCACGCATCATTACTTGATGGTTACCTCGACGTGAGCCGTAGGAGTTGAAGTCGACGGGCTTCACGCCGTGCTCTTGCAGATAACGACCCGCAGGGCTATCGGGTTTGATAGAGCCCGCTGGGGAGATATGGTCGGTCGTCACCGAGTCGCCTAGCAGGGCTAATACACGGGCGTTTTCCACATCTTCAATGGCGTCCGGCTCACGCTCCATGCCTTCGAAAAACGGCGGGTGCTGAATGTAGGTCGATTCAGGCCACTGGTAAACTTTGCTTTCAGGAACGTTGATGGCTTTCCAGGTATCGTCGCCTTCAAATACCGCACCATACTCTTTGCGGAACATCTCAGTGTTGACCTGTTCAACGGCAGTGGCGATATCTGCTTGAGAAGGCCAGATGTCTTTGAGATAAACCGGGTTGCCGTCATTGTCCTGGCCGAGTGGGTCGGTCGTTAAGTTGCACTGTACGTTACCGGCTAACGCATATGCGACCACCAAGGGCGGTGAGGCGAGCCAGTTCGTTTTGACTAGCGGGTGCACACGGCCTTCAAAGTTACGGTTGCCTGAAAGCACCGATGCCACGGCAAGGTCGCCGCTGTTGATCGCTTTTTCGATCTCATCGGGCAGCGGGCCGGAGTTGCCGATACATGTCGTACAGCCATAACCCACTAAGTTAAAGCCCAGTGCATTCAGGTCATCGCTTAAGTTCGCGGCTGCTAAGTAATCGGTCACCACTTTGGAGCCGGGGGCAAGCGAGGTCTTAACCCAAGGTTTCGTGGTAAGCCCCTTTTGGCATGCATTACGTGCCAGCAGCCCGGCTGCCATCATGACGCTTGGGTTGGAGGTGTTGGTACATGAGGTGATAGCGGCAATTACCACGGCACCTGGATCGAGGCTGAAATCCTTATCGTTAAGTTTAACGGCTTGGCTGGTGTCATGTTTAAAGCTCCTCTCAACCCCCACCGCGGTTTGGCCGCCTTCCGAGGAGAGTTTTCCTTTTGCGGTTGTATCTGCGCTGGTGTCCTCTTGCATGAACTTGTCAAAGGCGGCGGCCATGTCTTTCAGCGCCACACGATCTTGGGGGCGTTTCGGGCCGGCAAGACTCGCTTCTACTTCGTCCATGTCGAGGCTGAGAGAGTCGGTAAAGATCGGCTCATCGCCAGGTTCGCGCCATAAGCCCTGCGCTTTGCTGTATGCCTCTACTAACGCAATTTGGTCATCTTCACGGCCGGTGAGACGCATGTAGTTAAGCGTTTCGTCGTCTACTGGGAAAAAGCCGCAGGTAGCGCCATATTCCGGTGCCATATTGGCAATCGTGGCGCGGTCGGCCAGCGGCAAATCCTTAAGGCCGTCACCGTAGAATTCAACAAACTTACCTACCACGCCTTTTTTACGCAGCATCTCAGTAACGGTAAGCACTAGGTCAGTGGCGGTAATGCCTTCGCGCAGTTTGCCGTTAAGCTTGAAGCCAACGACTTCCGGAATCAGCATCGAGACCGGCTGGCCAAGCATGGCGGCTTCCGCTTCGATACCGCCGACGCCCCAGCCAAGTACGCCCAGGCCGTTGATCATAGTGGTGTGGGAGTCGGTGCCGACTAAGGTGTCGGGGTAGGCAAATGTCTGGCCATCTTGCTCTTTTGTCCACACTGCGCGACCCAGGTACTCGAGGTTAACCTGGTGGCAAATGCCGGTGCCGGGCGGTACAACGCTAAAGTTGTCGAACGCTTGCTGGCCCCAGCGCAGAAACTCGTAGCGCTCACGGTTGCGCTGCATTTCGATATCGACGTTTTCTTGAAACGCGGCAGCATTGCCGAATTTGTCGACCATCACCGAGTGGTCAATAACCAGATCAACAGGAGAAAGTGGGTTAATACGGGCGGGATCTTCGCCGAGCTTCTCAACGGCAGCGCGCATAGAGGCAAGATCTACAACCCCTGGCACGCCGGTGAAATCTTGCATGAGGACGCGGGCAGGGCGGTAGCCTATTTCACGGCTTGATTTGCCCTCTTTTTGCCAGTCCACTAGCGCCTGAATGTCCTCTTGATCAACACTTTCGTCATCGCCAAAGCGCAGCTGGTTTTCGAGTAGAATTTTGAGCGTTTTGGGTAGCCGGTCAATGTTGCCGAGCGCGTCGGCGGCTTTTGGCAGGCTATAGTAATGATACTGCTGGTTGCCTACTTCTAGGGTGGTGAGCGTATCGGGTATCTTGCCCATTGGTCTCTCCTTTGATTGCTTGGCCTTAAGCGAACTGCTGATCGCAATGCTTAGGCGCGACGGTCACTGCTTTTCTTTAATGTGGCTTATCCCCAGTATGGCTTATCTTGTTAATAGCACATGGGTGTTTCACCCCCAGCTTTCAAGGCGTCTTCGCCTAATAGCGAAGGATAACCCTTGTAATTGCTTGTACTTGACGCCATTTCAGGCAGACTCTCTTGCAAACGATATCTGCTCAATTGTGACAAAGGTGGTGTCATGGAAACGCGTCATGAACGTTTAATTATTCTTGGTTCCGGCCCTGCCGGGTATACGGCAGCGGTGTACGCAGCCCGTGCTAACTTAAAACCGCTGCTGATTACCGGCCTGCAGGCAGGTGGCCAATTGACCACCACAACCGATGTCGATAATTGGCCCGGCGACGCACAGGGTGTTCAGGGGCCAGAGTTGATGGAGCGCATGAAGCAGCACGCTGAGCGTTTTAATACGGAAGTGTTGTTCGACCATATCAATGAGGTCAGCTTAGGTGAGAAGCCGTATACCTTAAAAGGGGACAGCGGAATTTACACCTGTGATGCGCTGATTATTGCCACCGGTGCCAGCGCACGCTATCTGGGCTTGCCAACCGAGCAGCAATTTATGGGGCAAGGGGTATCTGCGTGTGCTACCTGCGATGGCTTCTTTTATCGTAACCAAGAAGTGATTGTGGTGGGAGGCGGCAACACCGCTGTTGAGGAAGCACTGTACCTCTCAAATATCGCCTCAAAGGTTACTTTGGTTCATCGTCGCGATACGCTGCGCGCCGAGAAAATCCTGCAGGACAAGCTGTTTGAGAAAGTCGAAGCAGGCAAAATTGCCCTTGAGTGGTTTTATGAAGTGGACGAGGTGCTGGGCGATAACTCCGGCGTGACTGGCGTGCGCGTTAAGTCGACTAAAGATGGTTCTACCAAAGAGATTCACGCGCCTGGGTTGTTCATCGCTATCGGTCATAGCCCTAATACGGGGATTTTTGAGGGCCAGTTGGAAATGAACGGCGGCTACATCAAGGTGAAATCAGGCCTTGAAGGCAATGCTACCGCTACCAGTGTGCCAGGTGTCTTTGCCTGTGGTGATGTGATGGATCATATTTATCGTCAGGCGATTACCTCTGCAGGCAGTGGTTGCATGGCAGCGCTAGATGCTGAGCGTTATCTGGATGGCATCGCCTGAGTTAGCCGTGGTTAAACGCCTGTCGTGATCAACAATCGGCGGGCGTTTCATCGATGCGCAGGCGACCCAGTCGGCTGAGCACGAGCACTTTTCCTGGAGCGCTTGCCGCACATATATAAAAACTGCCATTGAAGCCGTTTGCGTGGCCAAGCGTACTATAGCTCACACGCCGCCTGTTACGATTATAAGTGACGGTAGTTGCCTGCTCTTTAGGGAAGACACGAACAACATCGCTGCTGGTTATTTGATTTATCGCGTCCCCCTTGATGACCAGTAGCGCGTTACTCCAGTCGCTGGTGCAGGTGTTTCTTTGCTGATTGGTTGGGCAAACCGTGGCCGTTTTACGCTGCGTGATGGCTGTGTTGCGAGCCAACGAAAAGGCAGACTGCAATCTGTTAATATCGGCGGTAACGGCTGTGCTTCGGCCAAGTGCTTGAAAATTTGGCACTCCCCAGGCGGCTAAGGCTGAAATAAGCAGAAGAGCAATAATAAGTTCGATCAGGGTAAAGCCTTGGATACGCGTGTGTGGAACGCCGTTATTGTTAGCTGGCATGGTGACTCCAGGCGTGTGTTTTTTCTACAGCCTACCTCGCGGTGATCGTTTTTTATGTAAGCCAAAGCGGACAAACGTTGTGAGCAATTTCTTAATTATTGGCGGTGGCGTGATCGGTATGATGACGGCACTGCAGCTAGCAGATGCTGGCCAGCAAGTTACTTTAGTGGAGCGCGGCATTTGCGGGCAGGAGTCTTCTTGGGCAGGTGGTGGCATTGTCTCGCCGCTTTACCCATGGCGGTATGCGCCGCCAATCTCGCAACTTTCGCGCTGGTCAGAGGGCGTGTATCCCACGTTGTCGCTACGCTTGTTGGAAGAAACCGGTATTGATCCTGAATATCGCCAAAAAGGGCTGCTCTATCTTAACGTTGACGATGCTGACACTGCGCTTGGTTGGGCGAGAGGCTTAGCCAAGCCGCTGGAGCGTGTTAGCGCTGACTTTGTTCGTCAGAAGGAGCCCATGGTGGCTGCTGCCCAGGAGAGTGCGTTGTGGATGCCGACACTCGGTAGTGTGCGCAACCCACGTCTGGGACAGGCGTTGCGCGCTCGGCTGCTGGCAATGCCGAACGTTGTGCTGAATGAAGGCTGTGAGGTAAATAGTTTTATAACGCATGACCAACAGGTGTTGGGCGTTGCGACCGCGCAAGGGGAGCTGCGCGCTGAAAAGGTGGTGGTATGTGGTGGCGCCTGGACAGCCAGGCTGTTAGAAAGCATAACGATTCGCCTGCCGGTACGCCCCGTAAAAGGCCAAATGATTGCTTATCAAGCGCCGCCAGGATTGGTGCAGCGCGTGGTATTGAAAGATGGTCGCTATATTATCCCGCGTAGCGATGGGTTGCTGTTGGTAGGCTCAACCTTAGAAGAAGCGGGTTTTGATAAAACGACCGACAGTGAAGCACTGGCGTCACTCAAACAGACCGCTGAAAGCATTGTACCTGCGTTGTCAGATCACCCGGTTGCTTATCATTGGGCAGGGCTGCGCCCTGGCTCCCTGGATGGCATTCCATTTATTGGGGCATTGCCAGGGTGGTCCGATGTTTACGTCAATGCTGGCCACTACCGCAATGGGTTAGTGCTTGCACCAGCGTCTACCCATGTATTGGTTGATCAGCTATTAGGGCGTGAGCCACTTATCGACCCAGCGCCCTTTCAGCCGACGGTAGATCGATTAATGACGGATTTGGCATAGCTTATGGCTGTCGTTGTCTATCGGTAGCGGTTTTAATCGCGGTTCTGCTTATCTTGTTGCTCTTGCAAAAAACGATCCCGATGAGCGCTTGAGCAAAACCACTGTTCGCTATCGCGTAGGGCTTCCTCTTCCGGAACATGGACATCGCACCAGCGGCAGCGCACCATTTGTCCGCCTTCATGGCGTTCGGGTTCACGCTGTTGGTGGGAAAGTTTGCGCTCTCGGTAGAGACCATAAAGTTTCAGGCCCACATAGAACAGCACGGCAAAAATAATCAGCCGAATGATCAAAAGGTTCATCCTCTATGACTCCCATGGTGGGATGTAATAATAGCTAGAGTAACATGAGCGCCGGCTAACCTTTGCCAGTTGGCAGCCCTTGCGGGACAATGTACGTAGGTGAGCGGCAACGTGTTCTAAAGATTCTCAAGAGATTTTAACGCCCATGCAAGACTTAACGCTGGTAATGGCCCAACTCGACCCTTTAGTGGGAGATATTCCCGGCAATGCTGCACGCGCCATTGAAGCGGTGCGCGAAGCGAGGATCGAGCATGGGGCGGATATTGTTGTCTTCCCAGAGCTTTTCTTGTCTGGTTATCCACCGGAAGATCTGCTACTTCGCCCATCGATGGAAGCTCGCTTGCGTGAAGCGCGGGCGAAGATGGCAGAAAAAATCGCCCGCGATGTGCTGGTGATTATTGGCTACCCGGGCGTTCGTGAAGGAAAGCGCTATAACCTGGCGGGTGTGCTGTATAACGGCCAGTGGGAAGCTGAGTATGCCAAGCAGGCACTGCCGAACTATCAAGTGTTTGATGAGCAGCGCTACTTTACGCCTGGCACCAAACCGCTGGTTTACGAGCACAAAGGCGCCAAGCTAGGGCTGCTGATTTGTGAAGACCTTTGGGAAGGTACGCCGGTTAATGCAGCCCGCGAAGCCGGTGCAGAAGTGCTGATCAGCTTAAACGCCTCGCCCTATCATCAGGATAAGCCCAGCGAGCGCTTGCGCCTGTTAGAGCAGCGTGCCCAGGATGTAAACCGCCCGATTGTGTATGTGAACACGATCGGTGGGCAGGACGAGCTGGTTTTCGACGGTGGTTCTAGCTGTGTAGACGCCCAAGGCGAACTCAAAGTGCTGGCGCCTTCTTGGCAAGCAGGCTTAATGCCCGTTCAACTGCTGCAAACGAGCGCTGATACGTGGGAACCCCAAGTGGGTGAAATTGAGCCAGAGGTTGAGCCTGAAGAGAGCCTTTACTGTGCGTTGGTGACAGGGCTGCGCGACTACGTCAATAAAAGTGGTTTTAAAGGCGTTGTTCTGGGGCTTTCCGGTGGTATCGATTCCGCTCTTTCCTTAGCGATTGCCGTCGATGCGCTGGGCCCCCAGCGTGTGCAAGCAGTGATGATGCCTTATCACTATACGGCGGATATCTCGAAGCAGGACGCTGCCGAACAGGCGGATATGCTGGGCGTTCATTATGACGTAATGCCTATCGAGCCGATGGTCGAAGCGTTTATGGGCACTTTGGCAGAAAGTTTCGCGGGCACCGAGCGGGATACTACGGAAGAGAACCTGCAGTCGCGCTGTCGCGGCGTTCTGCTGATGGCGATCTCCAATAAGAAAGGCCTGATGGTGCTTACGACCGGCAATAAAAGCGAAATGGCCGTGGGTTACGCCACGCTTTATGGCGACATGGTGGGCGGCTATAACGCCATCAAAGATGTCTACAAAACCTGGGTGTATCGTTTGGCCCGCTGGCGCAATACCCAATCGCCCGCTATTCCAGAGCGAGTGATTGAGCGCCCGCCCAGCGCAGAGCTGGCGCCCGACCAGCAAGACAGTGACTCGTTGCCTGATTACGACGTGCTAGACGCCATTCTGGTGAGCTACATTGAAGGCGATATGAGTGCTGAGGCAATTATCGCCGCTGGGTTTGATGAGGAAGATGTTTATAAAGTAGTGAAGCTTGTTGATCGCTGTGAATATAAGCGCCGCCAAGCCCCGGTCGGAGTACGGGTCACGCCCAGAGGGTTTGGGCGCGACCGGCGCTACCCGATTGTTAATGGCTGGCAGCCTGGCGACTAAGCATCAAAAACGCCCTAAATCGTGCTTCTGCATGATTTAGGGCGTTGTGACACCTTTCTGATCCTGTGCAGATTGGATCGATCGTTATGTTACAGGCGCTTATTTCACAGGTGTTTATTTATAAGCGCTTATTCACAAGTGCTTATTCACAAGTGCTTAGGCTTGAAACGACCATTGCTAAGCTGCTCATGGTCTGGCGCATTTTCTCGCAGAACGACAAGTACTTCATTGGCGCGATCGTCCATACCAAGCCCTTGATAGCCTTCTACCATGGTTGCCAGCGCGTCACGCGTTGCGTTGGACTCCGGATAGTTTTCAATCACCCAGCGACCTCGTTCAACGGCGGCCAGGAAGGCACCGCGACGCAAGTAGTAGTCGGCCACGTGCAGTTCATGGCGTGCCAACAGCTCACGCAGATACACAATGCGTTGCTGGGCATCTGGGGCATATTCGCTTTGGGGAAAGCGCTGAATCAATTCGCGGAAGTCGTTGTAAGCATCCCGTGAAGCACCCAAGTCACGCTTAGAAATATCAATCAGGCGCAAGCGTTCAAGGCTAAATCGCCCTGCTTGCCAAGCGGAAAGGCCGCGCAGGTAGTAGGCGTAATCCACTTGAGGGTGATCAGGGTGCAAGCGAATAAAGCGGCTGGCAGCGGCGCGTGCCTCTTCCCAGTTGCTGTTTTCGTAGTAAGCATAAATTAGCTCAAGCTGAGCTTGTTCGGCATGGGGGCCAAATGGGTAGCGGGTATCAAGCGCTTCCAGTCGCTCAATGGCAATTGGGAAACGGTTGCTATCCAGCGCTGTGCGGGCAAGCTCATAGAGCTCGCGTTCTTGCACACCTGAGAATTCATCCTCTTCTTCAGGTGTGGTGTCGTTACTGGCACAGCCTGCCAAAAGGGCAAGGCTTAAGGCTAGAACGCCAAAGCGGTTGGCAGCGGAAAAAGCGCGCATCATCATCCTCGTTGCAAACAAGCCTCAATCACCGAAAAGCGACGATGGCCATAAGTAGAAATGGTAGAATAGGTCGCAGTTCGCCCACTATAAATCACCTAGACGCAAAACGCAGGCTTAGCGACACTCTAATGCCGTTTGAAGAGTTAAAAAGCATTATAGGGTAGCCGCGGTGTTTGCGTCTTAAAGAGGTTGTTCATGTCTCGTATTGTTGAAGCCACGCAGCGAGTACCCGCGACATTAGCTGGCGCGCGTTTAGACCAAGCCGCAGCTGAGTTGTTCAGCGATTATTCCCGCGAGCGTTTGAAAGCGTGGATCAACGCCGGTGAGCTCACCGTCGACGGCGCTAAAGTAAAACCGAAGGCCAAGCTGCACGGCCACGAAACATTAGCGCTTAAAGCGACTATTGAAGACGATACTCGTTTTGAGCCCCAAGATATTCCGCTTGATATCGTTTATGAAGACGACGCGGTAATAGTCATCAACAAAGCCGCGGGCATGGTGGTTCATCCCGCCGCGGGCAACCCTGATGGCACATTGTTGAATGCGTTGCTCCATCATCATCCTGCACTGGCAGAAGTGCCTCGGGCGGGAATCGTACATCGCCTGGATAAAGACACCACTGGTCTAATGATGGTGGCGAAAACGTTGCCCGCACAAACGACGCTGGTTGAGCAGTTGCAGGCGCGCAGCGTTTCTCGTCAATATGATGCAGTGGTGATTGGCAAGCCCGTGTCGGGCAGCACCATTGACGCGCCCATTGGTCGGCACCCAAAAGACCGCAAGCGCCAAGCGGTCACGGCTTCTGGGAAACCGGCAGTGACTCACTTTCGGGTGGTTGAGCGTTTCCGCGCGCATACCCATGTGCGTTGCCAGTTGGAAACCGGGCGTACCCATCAAATTCGCGTTCATATGGCTCATGCCCGCTACCCATTGATTGGCGATCCGCTCTATAGTGGCCGTGCTAAGCTGCCGCCGGGTGCTGCTGCGCCGTTAAAAGAGATTTTGCGTGAATTTCCGCGTCAGGCGCTGCATGCTCGGAAGCTCAGTTTTGTGCATCCGGTGAGTGGTGAAACGCTTACTTTTCATGCCGACTTGCCTGATGATCTACTGATGTTGTTGGATTACCTGCGCGAAGATAGTGAGACCATGAGATGAGCGACGCGATTGATCTAAAGCCCACGCTACTGTTACCTGATTGGCCAGCCCCCGCGAATGTGCGGGCGTTTGTGACCACTCGGGAAACAGGGCCGAGCCAGGATGATTTTGCCGCTTTTAATCCAGCGAGCCACGTAGGCGATAATGCTGATCATGTCGCGCTATGTCGGCGTTTGTTGCACAAAGAAATCGGCGATGATCGGCCGCTGCTGTGGCTTAACCAAACCCATGGCGCACGCGTTCAGCAGGCGTATCAAGACGATACGCCGGAAGCAGACGCCTCGGTTGCCAGCAGCAACGACTATGCTTGTGTGGTGCTAACCGCAGACTGCTTGCCGGTGATGTTCTGCAATCGCCAAGGGACCCAGGTAGCCGTTGCCCACGCGGGCTGGCGCGGGCTAGCGGGTGGCGTGCTGGAAGCGACCGTCGCCGCTATGAACTGCGATCCTGACGACATTTTGGTATGGCTCGGGCCGGCTATTTCGAATGCCCAATTTGAGGTAGGACCAGAAGTGTATGGTGCCTTTGTTGCGGTACACCCTGAGACCGCTGAAGCGTTTGACCACAGCCCTTATCGTCTTGGTCACTATATGGCGGATCTTTATCGCTTGGCGCGCTTTCGTTTAGAAGCGCTGGGTATTCATCACATCAGCGGAGGCCACTTCTGCACGGCCTGCGAGTCGCGTTTTTACTCCTACCGCCGAGACAATGGCAGCACTGGACGCATGGCAAGTGTGATCTGGATCAATTAAGTAGTGTTATTCCTTCGAGCTTGTTATGCACAGCTCTTGAAATGCGTGGAACTGACTCCATTAAACTTGTCAAGCTAAACGTTTTTAGCACATTAAAGACAAGTTATTGGGAAACACCGTGGGTCCAAACGCACGGCACCCCCAGGAGGAATTCCATGCGATTCGATAAATTTACTGCCAAATTACAGGCCGCTATTTCTGAGGCACAATCCCTTGCGGTTGGGCACGGCCATAATCAGCTTGATCCCGCGCACTTATTGCTTGCGTTACTCGATACCAAAGACACTGGCATTAAAGCCCTGGTTGAAAAAGCTGGGGGCAGTAGCTCGCGCCTGCGCGACGGTTTGCAGAAGCAGCTAGATAACTTACCTAAAGTAAGCCAGTTCGACGGTGACGTTCAGCCATCTCGCGACTTCATCAAACTATTCAATTTAACTGACCGGGAAGCGCAGAAGCGTGGCGACCAGTTCATTGCCAGTGAATTGGTACTTCTGGCTGCACTGGAAATGAACAGTGCGATCACCAAACTGATGAAAGAGTCAGGGCTCAACCGGAAGGCCCTGGAAGCCGCAATCAATAGCTTGCGCGGTGGTGCTAAGGTCGACGACCCGAATGCCGAAGACCAGCGCGAAGCGCTTAATAAATACACCATGGATCTAACCCTGCGTGCATTAGATGGCAAGTTGGATCCCGTGATTGGTCGTGATGATGAAATTCGCCGCACGATTCAGGTGCTGCAGCGTCGTACCAAAAATAACCCGGTACTGATCGGTGAGCCAGGGGTGGGTAAAACCGCCATTGTTGAAGGGCTGGCTCAGCGTATTGTGAACGGTGAAGTGCCTGAAGGCCTGAAAGAGAAACGCGTCCTTTCCTTGGATATGGGCTCACTGCTGGCAGGCGCCAAATTCCGTGGCGAGTTTGAAGAACGTCTGAAAGCGGTGCTAAAAGAGCTTTCCCAGGAAGAAGGCCGGGTCATCCTGTTTATTGATGAGCTGCACACCATGGTGGGCGCGGGTAAGGCTGAAGGTGCGATGGATGCAGGCAACATGCTTAAGCCCGCGCTGGCGCGTGGTGAACTGCACTGCGTAGGGGCGACCACCCTGGATGAGTACCGCAAATACATTGAAAAAGACGCCGCGCTGGAGCGTCGCTTCCAGAAGGTGTTGGTCGATGAGCCCTCTGAAGAGGACACGGTAGCTATTCTGCGCGGTTTAAAAGAGCGTTACGAAGTCCACCACGGCGTGGATATTACTGATTCGGCGATTATCGCCGCGGCCAAGCTCTCTACCCGCTATATCACTGATCGGCAGTTGCCCGATAAAGCCATTGACCTGATCGATGAGGCAGCGTCACGTATCCGCATGGAACTGGACTCTAAGCCTGAAGAGATGGATAGGCTGGATCGTCGCCTAATCCAGCTGAAGATGGAGCGCGAAGCGCTTAAGAAAGAGACCGACGAGGCCACTAAGAAACGCCTTGAGGCGCTGAACAACCAGATCCACGAGTTAGAGCGCGAATACGCTGACTTGGATGAAATCTGGAAAGCTGAAAAAGCCAGCATTCAGGGCGCAGCCCAGTTTAAAGCGGAGTTGGAGCAGGCGCGCATTGACCTTGAACAAGCGCGTCGCCAGGGCGATCTAGGTCGTATGTCAGAGATTCAGTACGGCAAAATTCCGGCGCTTGAGAAGAAAATCAGCGAAGCGGGTGAAGGCGAAGCTGATATTGCCAGCCACCAGCTGCTGCGCTCAAACGTTACCGAAGAAGAGATTGCCGAGGTGGTTTCTCGCTGGACAGGCATACCTGTCTCCAAAATGTTGGAAGGCGAGAGAGACAAGCTACTGCGCATGGAAGAAGCGCTGCATGAGCGAGTGATTGGCCAGCATGAAGCGGTAGAGGCCGTGGCTAACGCCGTGCGCCGCTCGCGGGCAGGGTTGTCTGACCCCAATCGACCCAACGGCTCGTTCCTGTTCCTCGGCCCAACCGGGGTGGGTAAAACAGAGCTATGTAAGTCGCTGGCTAACTTCTTGTTCGATACTGAAGAGGCGATGGTGCGTATCGACATGTCGGAGTTTATGGAGAAGCACTCCGTGGCTCGCTTGATTGGTGCGCCCCCAGGCTATGTAGGTTATGAAGAGGGTGGCTACTTAACTGAGGCGGTGCGTCGTAAGCCCTACTCGGTGCTGCTACTGGACGAAGTGGAAAAAGCGCATCCGGATGTATTCAATATCCTGCTGCAAGTGTTGGAGGATGGCCGCTTAACTGATGGGCAAGGTCGTACAGTCGATTTCCGTAATACGGTGATCGTGATGACCTCTAACATGGGCTCGGACATCATCCAGCGCATGGGTGGAGATGATAACGACTACGAAGTCATGAAAAATGCAGTGATGGAAGTGGTGGGTAACCATTTCCGCCCTGAATTGATTAACCGCATTGATGAGGTGGTGGTGTTCCACGCCCTTGGCCAAGAGCAAATTCAGGCGATTGCCGGTATTCAGTTAGAGCGTTTGAAAGTTCGCTTGGCTGAGCATGACCTGAGCCTGGAAATTAGCGATGACGCCATGGCCCAGCTGGCGGTGGTCGGTTTCGACCCAGTGTATGGCGCAAGGCCGCTGAAGCGGGCGATCCAAAGCCGCATCGAGAACCCATTGGCTCAAGACCTGCTGGCGGGCAAATATGCCCCTGGCGACACTATTCATATCAGTGCGAGTGAAGGCAAGCTAGTATTTGAGTAATTTACGCGTGGGCAATTAAAATTCCCACGTCCTCAACTAGCCTGCGCAATGAACTTCAGCAAGCCTGCGCAATGAACCTCAGTAAGCCTGCGCAATGAAATAGTGCAAAAGCCTCGTTAGCTCTGCTAGCGGGGCTTTTTTAATGGCTAACTGCGACGTTTGTTGCGTTTGTCCTGATCGGAGGTTGACAGGCTGAGGGCGCTAATGGAATCTTGTGTGTTCCTGATTTGCGGGCGCGGAACCAACGGGCAACCCCTAATCCCCGCGCGAAGGGTAGGCGAAAGCCTTTACCCGCCGAAGGACTTCCGGGCTTGGGCTAACCGCCCGACCTGGCCAACGCCCCGACACGGCAAACCGTCGTGTAAGGTAGCTACTGGCGTATTTGATGATATGCCGGTGCTTCCGATGAGAGTGCAGGCCCTAACCGGGCCATATGCCAGGGTTTGGCATCAGGTGCCGGCATGGGCCGGCAGCGGCATACCGCCGCACTCGACACCGCAGGATGTCCTGCGGATCGCACTCGAGACCTCCAGGGGAGAAACACAGTGGAACTGCTTTCCGGCGCAGATATGATCGCCCGCTTCTTGCAGGATGAGGGCGTTGAGTACATTTATGGTTATCCCGGCGGCGCGGCGCTGCACATTTACGATGCGTTGTTCCGCCAGGACAAGGTGAAGCACATTCTTGTGCGTCACGAACAGGCAGCGACTCACGCAGCCGATGGTTATGCTCGTGCAGCGGGCAAACCAGGCGTGGTGCTTGTCACCTCGGGTCCTGGTGCTACCAATGCGGTTACCGGCATTGCGACTGCCTATATGGATTCGATTCCAATGGTCGTGCTGTGCGGTCAGGTCATGAGCCACCTGATTGGTGACGATGCCTTCCAGGAAACCGATATTGTGGGTGTGACTCGCCCCATCGTGAAGCACAGCTTCTCAATTCGGCATCCGTCTGAGATTCCAGAAGTGCTGAAAAAAGCCTTCTATCTCGCGGCGACTGGCCGCCCGGGTCCGGTCGTGGTCGATATTCCTAAAGATATGACAGCACCGACCGAGCGCTATGAGTACGTCTACCCGAAAAAGGTCAAGATGCGCTCCTATAACCCGGTTACCCGAGGGCATACGGGGCAAATTAAAAAAGCCGTTGAGATGATGCTGAAAGCCAAACGTCCGGTGTTCTATACCGGCGGTGGCGTGGTAACTGGCAAGGCAAGCGAAGGGTTGACCGATTTGGTCAAACAGCTCGGCTTCCCCATTACCACGACGCTGATGGGCATTGGCGCCTATCCGCAAAGTGATCGGCAGTGCCTGGGCTGGTTAGGGATGCACGGCTCGTATGAATCCAATATGGCTATGCACCATGCGGATTTGATTATCGCTATTGGCGCGCGCTTTGATGACCGAGTGACTAACAACACGTCGAAGTTTTGCCCCACGGCAAAAATCATTCACGTGGATGTGGACCCAAGTTCGGTATCTAAAACCGTACGCGCAGATGTGCCCATCGTTGGGCCAGCGTCTAGCGTCATTAATGAAATGATCAGCCTGGTTCAAGGTCAGTCAATTTCGCAGCCTGAAGCGCTGACCGAGTGGTGGCAAAAGATTGACGGCTGGCGCGCCGAGCGTGAAGGCAAGCTATATGAGCCTTCTAAGCCAGGCGAAGTGTTGAAGCCACAGGAAGTTATCGAAGCGCTATGCCGTGTTACTCGCGGTGAAGCCTATGTGACGACGGATGTTGGCCAGCACCAAATGTTTGCTGCTCAGTACTACAAGTTTGATAAGCCTAATCGTCTGATCACTTCGGGTGGTTTGGGCACCATGGGCTTTGGCTTCCCGGCTGCCATGGGTATCAAACAGAACTTCCCTGATGACGACGTCGTGTGTGTAACAGGGGAAGGCAGCTTCCAGATGATGATGCAGGAGCTCTCTACCTGTAAGCAGTACGGCGTGGGCGTCAAAATTGTAAACCTCAACAATGCATCGCTTGGTATGGTGCGGCAGTGGCAGGATTTGAACTACAAGTCCCGTCATGCGCACTCCTATATGGAGTCGCTGCCAGACTTCCACATGCTAATTGAGGCTTACGGATTTACCGCAATCACCGTGAATACCCTTGATGAGTTGGAACCGGCGCTAGAGCGCGCCTTTGCCGACAAGCATGAGCTGGTGTTCCTGGATGTGAAGGTTGATCCCTTTGAGCACGTCTATCCGATGCAGGTGCCGTTGGGTGCCATGCGTGACATGCTGCTGTCTAAAACGGAGCGTACCTGATGCGTCATATCATCTCGATTCTGATGGAAAACGAACCGGGTGCGCTGTCACGTGTGGTCGGGCTGTTCTCCCAGCGTAACTTCAACATTGAAACGCTGAACGTTGCACCGACCGAAGACCCGTCGCTGTCACGCCTGACGGTTACCACCGTGGGTGATGACCGAGTGATTGAGCAAATCACCAAGCATCTTAATAAGCTGATTGATGTGGTGAAGCTGGTCGACCTGACGGAAGGTAACCACATTGAGCGTGAGCTAATGCTGGTGAAAGTAAAAGCGTTAGGCGCTGCCCGCGATGAGGTGAAGCGTACGGTGGATATTTTCCGGGCGCAGATCGTCGACGTAACGCCAAGCCTGTATACCGTTCAGATTACCGGTGACGCCGCTAAGCTGGATGCATTTCTACAGGCCATGGCGCCGGTAGGCATTCTTGAAGTGGCGCGTACCGGGGTGTCCGGTATCGCTCGCGGCGATAAAGTTCTATCGTTGTAAACGCAGCATGCTAGCTGAGTAAGTCGTTAGAAAAGCAACTGAGAAAGCCGTCCTTATCAGGGCGGCTTTTTTTGTGTTCTTATAAGCGCGCGTTAACGCGGCGTCACAGTCGCCCAAAACGCGTCAATCATCGGATTCTTGAGGCGTCGGTTAAGCACGCAAACTCCGACATCGTAGTGGGGGAGCTCGGGTTTTACGCTGAGCACTTGCACACGTTCGGACAGCGGGCTGTTATCTAGCACGATTTTGGGTACCACTCCCACGCCAAATCCCAGCCCTACCATGCTCACAATCGCTTCGTGACCAGCCACTTGGGCATAAATACGCGGCGTAATGCCCATCGCTTTAAACCACGTGTTGGCGTACTCCCTTGAAAGCCCTGCCTCTGAAAGAATCATCGGGACATCACGCCACTGCTCGGCTGTTGAGCTTTCCGGCTGACTTGGCAGCCAGTCATGGGCTTCTGTAGGTGCAATAAACAGCAGCGGCGAGCGGGTAAGCGATTTAAAGGCCAGAGCGCTGGGTGGAATTCGCGGACGGGGGGTAATGGCCATATCGTCTGCGCCTTCCAGTACCCGTAACATGGCATCAGCGGGGTCACCGGTATGCAGCTTTAACTCGATACCAGGATGCCGAGTACGCACATCACTCAGTAGTTCGTAGAGAAAGCTATAGCTCGCGGTTACCGAACAGTAAATGCTTATTTCGCCACTCAGCTGTGCCACCGTGGCGGCCAGTGTTCGCTTCTGCATTTCCCATTGCTCTAAGGTCTCTTTTGCATAGCGCTGAAACGCTAAGCCTTGAGGGGTTAGCGTGACATGGCGATTGTCGCGCTCAAATAGTTGCGTGCCTAGCTCGCCTTCAACCTGCTGAATTGAGCGGCTTAAGGTGGATGGGCTGATATGACAAAGCTCGCTGGCGCGGCCAAAATGCAGCGTCTCGGCCAGCGTTACCACATGCTTTAATAAGCGAAAATCCATAGGAAGCCCACTGTTAAGGTCGATGTTTCATAATTAGAAATAGTATGTTGCAAATATAGCGTTTTACGCAATGGTGGCGGTGGCGTACAGTGATCCCAATGCCAAAGCCCAGTGCTGCAAAAGACGGCACGGGTGGCCATCAACGCTGATACGACATATATAAATTATTCCTATATAACGATCATTTTTTGATCAAATTCGATTTTTGGAGTCTCGCTATGCACGTTTATTACGATAAAGATTGTGATCTGTCCCTCATCCAAGCCAAGAAAGTCACTATTGTTGGCTATGGTTCGCAAGGCCATGCCCATGCGAATAACTTGAAAGAGTCTGGTGTCGACGTCACGGTTGCTCTGCGCAAAGGTTCTTCCTCTGCCGCCAAAGCAGAAGCGGCAGGCCTGAAAGTGGCAAGCGTTCCAGAAGCGTGCAAAACCGCAGACGTTGTCATGATTCTGGCGCCGGATGAGAATCAAAAAGCGATCTACGAGCAAGAAGTAGAGCCGAACTTGAAAGAAGGCGCGACCTTGGCCTTCGCTCATGGCTTTAACATCCACTACAACCAAATTGAGCCGCGCAAAGATCTAGATGTCATCATGATCGCGCCGAAAGCGCCAGGTCACACGGTTCGTTCTGAGTTTGTTAAAGGTGGCGGCATTCCTGACTTGATCGCTATCCACCAGGATGCGTCTGGTAATGCCAAAGAATTGGCGCTTTCTTACGCGGCAGGCGTTGGTGGTGGCCGTAGCGGCATTATCGAAACTACCTTCAAAGATGAGACCGAAACAGATCTGTTCGGTGAGCAAGCAGTTCTGTGTGGCGGCGCAGTTGAGCTGGTTAAAGCTGGCTTTGAAACGCTGACTGAAGCGGGTTATGCGCCAGAAATGGCTTACTTCGAGTGTCTGCATGAGCTTAAGCTGATTGTTGACCTGATGTACGAAGGCGGCATCGCCAACATGAACTACTCCATCTCCAACAATGCGGAGTACGGTGAGTATGTGACTGGCCCTGAAGTGATTAACGATGAGTCTCGTGCCGCAATGCGCAATGCACTCAAGCGTATCCAAACGGGTGAGTATGCCAAAATGTTCATTCAGGAAGGCAACACTAACTACCCGTCGATGACGGCACGTCGTCGCTTGAATGCTGAACACGAAATTGAGCAAGTAGGCGCTAAGCTACGTGGCATGATGCCGTGGATCGCTGCCAACCAGTTGGTTGATAAGTCGAAAAACTAAGCGGTTAGCGTGCTAGTACGCTAGTTAGAGCCTCGGGGCGCGCATTGTCGCGCCCCGAGGCGTTTGGCGTTGCATACTGCAATTGACTGGCTGAGTTAGCTTCACCGTGTAGAATGAAAAGAGATCACTGTGCTTGTGACTTCACTTCAAACGGATGATATTTATGACCCAGGATGCTCGCGATCAAGAGCGTAAACAGGCCCCGCAGTCAGCGCCTCAAGAAGGCCAGAAAACAGAAGCTAGTGGTACTGGAGAGCAAGAAGACGCTAGTCACGAAAAGGTAAGTAATGGCAGCGTAAGTCATGACAACGTAAGTAATGAAGATCTTGCTAGCGTTTTTTTGCGCGAAACGGAAGTGGTTGAAGAGGCGGTTGAAGACGGTAAGAAAATTCGCCGAAAAGGCATTTACTTATTACCTAACTTGTTTACTACGTCTGCGCTGTTTTCAGGGTTCTTCGCGGTGGTAGCTGGCATTAACGGAGAATTCACTTCGGCAGCAGTGGCAATTTTTATCGCCATGGTGCTTGACGGGCTTGATGGCCGTGTTGCCCGTATGACCAATACCCAAAGCGAGTTTGGCGCAGAGTACGATAGCCTTTCCGACATGATCTCGTTCGGTATGGCGCCTGCATTGGTGGCCTTTACCTGGATTTTACAAGACATCGGTAAAACTGGCTGGGTGGTGGCATTTCTTTATGTGGCTTGTGCTGCGCTGCGCCTGGCGCGCTTTAACGTACAGATTGGTAGTGTTGATAAGAAATGGTTTATCGGCTTGCCAAGCCCATCGGCTGCCGCTTTAGTGGCTGCAAGTGTGTGGACCTTCCATAGTTTTGATGCGGATGCGGTAGGTTTTAAGCTGCTAATGCTGTTTGTCGTAGGGGCTGCGGGTGTGCTCATGGTTAGCAACATTCGTTATTACAGCTTTAAAGACCTCGATTTCAAAAAGCCTGTACCTTTTGTTGTGCTTCTAGCGGTGGTGCTAGGGTTCGTAATGATCTCAGTGGAACCATCTGTAATGCTGCTACTGCTTTTTGGTGCTTATGTGTGCTCAGGCCCCGTATTGGCCGTTATGCGCAAGGCTAAGTCTAAAAGCTAAAGTTTATTCACATTTTCTCAAAAAACCACTTGCCAAGACGGCAGCGAATCCGTAAAGTACGCATCCGCTGCCGGGGACGCACAGCGTTACCAGCGGTAGTTGAGGGTGAAAACCTTCGGTTTGTCAGAGAGTTAGAAGAACTCGTCAGCAATATACTGCGATGTCTTCCAACGCTTTTTGAAACGAGCCACGCCAGAAAGCATCGTTATCTCGCTTTCTTCGTTCACTCGCTTCACTCACTCAAAACAGTGATTGACAAACACCAGGAAATGCGTAGAATACGCCTTCCTCGCTGAGGCAAGTCAGTTCATCGGCTAGCCAGTTACTTCTTCGGAAGTTCAGCAGCGAAAACAGCTCTTTAACAATTTGATCAGGTAATTCATGTGGGCGCTTGCCGATGAGGGTGATAAATCACCAAATATCA
>NZ_JAIRBO010000006.1:0-292128 GCF_021151565.1 Halomonas sp. IOP_6
TGAAGGGCCCAGCGAGACCAGCTGGTTGATAGGCACGGTGTGGAAGCGCTGCAAGGCGTTGAGCTAACGTGTACTAATGGCCCGTGAGGCTTGACCCTATAACACCCAAGGGGTCTGGTCGTAGTGATAATGAAAACCGGATACGCGCTTCCTGTCAGCGACAGGAGACGAGAGACGACACAAAACATCAGTGACATGTTCAGCATGATATGCATTAAAAGTTACGCCTGACGACCATAGCACGCGTGAACCACCTGATCCCATGCCGAACTCAGAAGTGAAACCGCTTAGCGCCGATGGTAGTGTGGGGTCTCCCCATGCGAGAGTAGGTCATCGTCAGGCACTTATTGAGAAACCCCGGCCATTTGGTCGGGGTTTTGCTTTTTAGGGGTCTCCCCTGGAGAGTAGCGGAACGCCGCCCGGATCATCGTCAGGCACTTATTTAACAAGAAACCCAGCCCATCGGCTGGGTTTTTTGTTTGCGCTATTGGTTATAGACTATTCGAAAAAATCCCCCAGGGCTGATGCCTTGGGGGATTTTTTGCCTAACATTTACCATTCGATAGGCTTGCCGGCCCAATCCCAGAAGCTGCCAGTATCTTCGGGGGTGCGTTTAGACATTACTTCCAATAGCTGTTCAGCGACGAAGTCAGGCGTAAATAGCTTTTCGCTGGGTACGCTAGCTTGGAAGGGTTTTGAAAGCGCTGTATCAGTGGTGCCTGGGTGCAGGCACAGCACAATAGACTGTTTGTTAAGTCGCGTTAGTTCGATGGAAAGTGTTTTCATCAGCATGTTGTGCGCTGCTTTGCTGGCCCGATAGCTGTACCAGCCGCCGTGACCGTTATCGCCAATGGATCCAACGCGCGCCGACAAGCTGGCGATAATAGCCGGATGTTTGCCTTGCAGAGATGATTTAAGTGCGGCAATCAGTAGGGCGGGCGTGGCGGCATTAACATGCATAACATGGGCGAATGATGCTTCATCTAACTGCTCTAAGCGTTTCTCAGGCTGAATATTACGCGCGACATCGTGCAGCGTGCCAATAGCATTAAATAGCAGGTGTACAGGACGTCCGTTTAACTGCTGGCAGAGAGCTTCACGCCCTGATTGTGTGGTGATATCGACGTTCGCCACCTCAACGGATGCGTCCTGAAAAGATGGGTCTTGAGAAGCAAGAGGTGAACGGCTTACGGCAACGACATTACCCACATGGGTATCGGCAAGCAGCCTCTTAATAATAGCGTTACCTATGCCGCCATTGGCACCGATGACAACAGCGGTAAAGTTTTCTGGAAGGTGGGAAAGCATTCTTTCGGCTCCAATTGTGAATATCAATGTTCACATTGAAGCTTCTTGTACAGGTTTTGTCTATGAATGTGCGGAAATACTAGGCAGATGCGTTAAAGCGACCTGGTTGGGCATTATTGCGCCCATTTGGCTTGTAGAGCGTTTTTTCAGCAATTTGGCGAATGTAATCCAGCATTTCCTGGTTATGCTTCATTCTAAGCGATAGCATTTGCCCAGTTAATTCGTTCATGCGTGATACGCGCTCGCTTTTTTCGAGCAAGTTTTCCCAGGTAAGCAAACAGTCTGCATCGTTAGCTGCTTGTTTGGCGCCAAGAGCACCTTCTGCATAGCCAAGCTTTGTTTGCACGCTTCGGCGCAGTGTTTCGATGCGTTCTAGCTCAACTAACAGCGCCTGTTTTTTCAGGGCTAAGGCAGAGAGGGCGTCACCGTCAATGCTGCCTTTAGTGAGCTGTGCTTGTTCATCTGAGAGCAGCAGTACTAATTCATCAAGGCGTTGCAATTGATCTGAGAGCAGTCGTGAAAGACCCATAATAGTTCGCTTATAAATCTTTTAAATTAGCAATTAAGCCATCAGCAATGCGATCCGCGCGAATCTCTAGCTTCCCTTCACGAATAGCTTCGCGAATTTCCTCAACTTTTGCCGTATCGATATCGTGTGAGCTATCCGTATGCGTTTGGCTAAGTTGCGTTGCTGAGCGTGTCGCGCTGTCTGCTTCGGCTGGCTTATTGCCGCCTATTTTCTGTGCTTCATCACGCTGCTGCGCCTGATTAGAACGTAGCAACGGATTAATGTTATCGATTTTCACGTTGTTTGCCTCATCGTCAACGTTGGTGCGGCATGCGCTGTATTACCTATTATCGGCCTGGGTAGTAAGGACTTTAGGCATTAGATTAAAAATCTATCATCAATGTTCCTTGGCCAATGACGCGTGCGGTAACTAGCTCCCGCGTATCAAAGCGCACACGAATACGCTCGCCTTGTGCACCATCAGACAAGGCCTCTCCTTCGCGTGACACTCGGAAACCAGTGCCCTCTGCTATGACAGTGACGCGCTGCCCTCGTTTCACCACTTGAGGCGCTTGAAGATAGTGGGACTGGAAAGTACTGCCGCTTCGAATAGGACGCTGCGCGATCATACCGATAATATCGTCTTGGTCGGTAAGTGCTTGGGCGGCTAGATCCCCAAGATTGCCTTCTCGTGATGTCAGCATATCACTCGTGATGAGCGTGCCCCTATCAATATCCTGCCCAGCCACGGCGTAACTACCAATGATATCAATTTGCGCTTGGATATACCGAACTTGACGACGATTTTCGCCACAGCGCACGCCGACTGAAATTCGCCCAATAGGGGATTGATTAGCATTCGGGAAAAAGGGTTCGGGTGCAATGCACTCAGGTAAATGTGCAGAAGGAGGTGAGATATCAATCATCACCTCCTGCCCAAGCGATTGAGATTCTTGATAAAGGAACTGCTGAACGGTATCCATCAGCAGTTGGTTATTCGCATGCGCGTGAAATGAAAAGCCAAGGCTGAGCAGTGATAGGCAGAGTATTTGCTTAAGAGTTGCCAGATAGGGTCGCGTTGGGCGCAGCGGGTGTGGCATGGGAGAGTCGCTCAATCGAAGGGAAGCAGATGGTAATCATCAACCGTGCAGTGTAGTGCAAAAGTACCCTGTGCATCATATGAAATGCTGGTGTAAACGGCAGCTGTTCCATGCTTTAGGCTGACGATGCGAAGCCTATTATTCATCATCAATAATATCCGTTTTAATTTGCCTCTCAGCGAACGAGGATTGGCATGATTGATCAGCTTGAATCTGCCTTTAACTATCACCAGCAGGCACTGGGCTTGCGTCAAGCGCGTCACGACGTGCTGGCAGCCAATATTGCCAATGCCGATACGCCTAACTATAAAGCGCGCGATCTCGACTTTGCCAGTGAGTTAAAGAAGGCTGTTGCAGGCAGTCAGCCACAGCAGCAGCAAAATGGCGCGCTGCCGCTCGCACGAACTTCAGAACGTCATCTGCAAGGTGAAGGCCCTGCATGGCGGGGTGTAGGCAGTGCAGAGCTGCTTTATCGCATCCCCGATCAGCCCAGCTTGGATGGCAACACGGTAGATATGGATCGTGAGCGGACACAGTTTGCAGACAATGCTGTTCGTTACCAAGCCGCACTAACCATCATGAATCGCCGAATTCAGGGCCTGAAAAACGCGATGCAGCCGGAATAACCGAGCGGTAGGAGAAAGTAATCTATGTCGATGTTTTCAGCCTTTGATATTGCTAGTTCTGCCATGAGCGCCCAGGCGCAGCGTATGAATGTTACCGCTAGCAATATGGCCAATGCCGACAGCATTGCAGGCCCTGATGGAGAGACCTATCGGGCCAAACAAGTAATGTTTGAAACCCAAGCGCACAATAATCGATATGGCGTCGGTGGTGTACGTGTCACTGAGGTAGTTGAAGACGACGCTCCGCTACGTCTGCAATATATGCCCAGCCATCCTGCTGCGGATGAAGAAGGCTATGTCGCCAAGCCCAATGTTGAACCCGTGCATGAAATGGTCAACATGATCTCGGCGTCGCGTTCCTATCAAGCCAACGTAGAAGTGTTCAACACAACGAAGCAGATGATGGTGCAGACGCTATCGCTGGGTGAGGGTTAATTATGAGTACAATCGACCCGGCAACACTTTCGGCAATTAATGGCGGCGGCAGTGCTTCCCAGTTAAAGCAGAGCGCATCAGATGAGTTGCGTAGCAGTTTTCTAACGCTGCTGATTACTCAGCTACAGAATCAAGATCCGCTGAATCCGATGGAAAATGCGGAAATGACCTCCCAGATTGCACAAATTAATACGGTAAGTGGGATTGAAGAGCTGAACACCACTTTACAAAGCATTACTAGCCAAATGGATGCCAACCAAGCACTGCAGGCAAGTGGCTTGATTGGCCAAGGCGTGATGGTGCCTGGCAACAAGGTCATGCTAGAGCAAGATAGTGAAGGAAAACCCTATACGACACCGTTTGGTATCGAGCTTGCTAAACCCGCCGACCAGCTTACCGCGGTGATTGTTGGCCAAGGTGGCGAAGTGATTAGGCGCTATAACTTGGGTGCGGTAGAAGCTGGTGTGCAGTCTTTCCAGTGGGACGGTAAAAACGAACAGGGCGAAGCCGCTGCCAGTGGCCGTTATACGGTTCAGCTAGAGGCTCAAGATGCTGAGGGTGAAACACTAGACTCAACCGCATTGAATTATGCGGTTGTTAATAGTGTGACCCCTAACGATGGTAGCGGAAATATTCAGCTGGATTTAGGGGCTGTTTACGGACAGGTTCAGTTGAATCAGATCAAACAAATTCTTTGATTTAGACGCCTAAATCACTCTCTAGGAGAATGTAATGAGCTTTTCTCAAGCTTTAAGTGGTTTAAATGCACAGTCTGAAAACTTAAAAATTCTAGGCAACAATATTGCCAACTCACAAACTGTGGGGTTTAAAAGTTCGGGTGCTATTTTTGCTGATGTTTTTGCTGGAGCAAACAGCCAAGTAGGCCTTGGTGTTAAAGTAGCTAATGTTCGTCAAGATTTTACTGCTGGTGATTTAGAGTCTACTGGACGTACGTTGGACCTTGCTGTGGCGGGCGAAGGCTTCTACCGCGTTGAGCAGTCAAGTGGAGAAGCCGCCTACACACGTAACGGCCAGTTTAGTCAAGATAATGAAGGTTTCCTGGTTAACTCTTCAGGCCAACGTCTCACAGGCTATGGGCTTTCTGATATCAATGATCCGTTTTCAGAAGTCATTGCTGGCGGCGCGCCTCAAGCATTGCGTATTCCCGCAGATGATATTCCTGCCCAAGAAACTGGGCGTACCACGGCTACTTATAATTTAGACGCCAGTGTTGTTGCTAACGAAAATCTACAAACGGCAGTGCTTTATGATCAGTTTGGTACTACTGATCCTGCCAATGAAGTAGAAGTGGAATATCACTTCTCTAATAGTTTTACGGTTTACGACTCTCTGGGTAATGCTCGAAATGTCTCTACGTATTATACCAAAACCGGGGATAACACCTGGAATGTTCAAGTCGCTAGGGATGGTGTTAAGTTAGATAATAGCAATGACTTTGAATTAACGTTTGACGCTAATGGCAATCTTGAAAGAGATGCCAATAACAATATTATTGGTGTTGATGGCGGTGAGGAAGTCAACTTTACTTTCCCCGCCGGCGATCTGGGCGGAGCTGAAGAGTTAGATTTTACTTTCAATTTAGTGGGTACTACTCAGTTTAACAACACATCGATCCAGAATACGTTGACGCAAGATGGTTACTCTTCAGGTAGCTTGGCGGGCTTAGAAATTACTCGCGATGGCAGAGTTATCCGTATCTTTACGAACGAACAGCGTCGTGATGCTGGCCAAGTAGTGTTGGCCAACTTTGCAAACGAAGAAGGTCTTCAGCCGATTGGTGATAATGCCTGGCGTGAAACCAATGCCTCTGGCGTTGGCATCATTGGAACAGCGGGCACTGGCGTTTTCGGCACTATTGAGTCGGGCGTGCTTGAAAACTCTAACGTTGATCTGGCGAAGCAACTGGTTGACACGATTGTTTCCCAGAGAGCCTACCAAGCGAACTCAACGTCTATCAGCACCCAGGACGAGCTCCTGCAGACCATTATTAACCTGTAGTCACTCGTGATAATGGCGTGATGCTGCGCTAAGGAGTCAGTTGTGGATCGTATGCTATACACCGCCATGAGCGGCGCCAAACACACAATGGACCAGCAGGCAGTGGTTAGCAATAACCTGTCGAATGTGTCTACCGCAGGCTTTCGCGCTCAGTTGCAAGCTGCGCGTTCAGTCCCGGTAGAGGGCGCTGGGCTACTCGACACGCGGGTATCGGCGGTGACGACCACCCCAGGCACCGATTTTTCGCAGGGCCCTATTGAACGTACGGGTCGAACCCTCGATATCGCGATGCAGGATGATGCCTGGATGGCGGTGCTCGGCGAGGACGGCACTGAGGCGTACACCCGCCGGGGTGACCTGCAGTTGGATAGTGATGGCGTACTGCTTAGTGTTGGGCGCCCGGTAATGGGGGAAGGTGGCCCCATTGCCTTGCCCCAAGGCGCGCAAGTATCCATTGGTGCGGACGGCACCATCAGTGCTATTCCCCAGGGTGAGGGGCCTGCGGCACTGGTTGATGTCGGCCGCATCAAGCTAGTCACGCCCGATGAACAGGCGTTGACGCGCGGTGAAGATGGCCTGTTTCGCGGGCCTGTGAATGAGGAAGGCGTCGCCGCCGTGCTTCCCGGTGATGAAGATGCCCGAATTGTCAGTGGTGCACTAGAGGGCAGTAACGTCAGTGCCGTAGATGCCATGGTGTCTATGATTGATGTTGCCCGCCGTTACGACATGCAAATGAAAATGCTCAGCACGGCGGACGAGAATGCTCAGCGCGCTAACAGCATTTTATCTATTCAGGGCTGATAGCAGCCACTCAGCCAAGGGAACACGCTTATGATTAAGTCCTTGTGGACGGCCAAGACGGGACTGGAGTCTCAGCAAACCAAACTAGATGTTATTTCCAATAACCTAGCGAACGTGAGCACAAACGGGTTTAAACGTTCCCGTCCTGTATTTGAAGATCTGCTCTATCAAAATATGCGCCAGCCCGGAGCGCAAAATAATATTCAGGATCGCCTGCCTTCTGGCATGCAAATAGGTACCGGTGTGCGTGCGGTGGCGACTGAACGCCTGCATACCCAAGGCGGTCTTGAAGAAACCAGTAACTCCCGCGATCTGGCGATCAGTGGAGAAGGCTTTTTCCAAGTGTTATTGCCTGATGGCACCGTTGGCTACACCCGCGACGGCAGCTTTCAGCTCAATGAAAACGGCCAAATGGTGACCGCCAATGGTTACCCATTAGAGCCTGCCATTTTTGTTCCTGCTAACGCGTTGTCGGTCACGATTGGTGAAGATGGTACGGTCAGCGTACGCCAACCTGGTATCGCTCAAGATGCCGATATTGGCCAGATCAATGTGGCATCGTTTATTAATCCAGCAGGCCTGGAGAGCGTTGGCGGTAACTTGTACTTGGAAACCGGTGCCTCGGGCGCGCCCAACCAAAATGTCCCCGGTAATAACGGTGCTGGCAGGTTATTCCAAGGCTATGTAGAAACCTCAAACGTGAATGTGGTTGAGGAGATGGTCAATATGATTCAAACCCAACGCGCCTACGAAATTAATAGTAAGGCGGTATCGACCAGCGACGAAATGTTAGCGCGCTTGAGTCAGCTCTAACGTTATTGATGAATAGGGCTTACTAAATCGGGCTTACTAACAGGTCGCATTATGTTGGATTTACACGCTGCTTCACGTCGTTTTTTGTTAGTTGGCCTTGCGCTGTTTATTTTATTTGCGGCTGGTTGCGCGCAAATTCCGCGAGCCTCGGTGGTGGGTGAGCAAGAGCAAATTACGATTGTGGATCGACCGCCGCCAATCGCCAATGGCTCTATTTATCAAGCGCGCCGCGGTTATCAGCCGCTATTTGAAGATCGCCGCCCGCGATCTATAGGCGATATTTTGACTATTGTGCTTGATGAAGAGGTGAGTGCTAGCAAAAATGCCCGATCCAATGCAGATCGTTCGGGTAATGCCAGCTTAGAGCTTGCGCAACTGCCCGATGTGCTGGACACGTTGGCCGAGTATGGTTTCGATGTATCGGGGGCGAGTGACTTTGCGGGGGGCGGCGGGTCCCAGGCCAACAATACCTTCACGGGCACGATCACCGTGTCGGTATTGGAAGTGATGAATAACGGCAACTTGCGGGTACGCGGCGAAAAGCAGATCGCGATTAATCAGGGAACGGAGTTCATTCGTTTTTCTGGTGTGGTTAACCCACGCACGATTACCGCGCAAAACACTGTGCCTTCAACCCAAGTGGCAGACGCAAGAATTGAGTATGTGGGTGATGGCTATATCAATGAGGCTCAGCACATGGGCTGGTTACAGCGTTTTTTCTTAAATGTATCGCCGTTTTAAGTTAGTCACTCGGCCTGCTAACAGAGACCTATCATGGCTATGCAGTTAAACCGTTATCGTGGTGTTAAGCACTGGCTACGTTGTGTCGCTATGTTCACGGCACTCTTTGCCGTTAGTTGTGTACTGGCAATGCCTGCCGCAGCGGAACGGGTGCGTGAACTATCAAGCTTTGCCGGGGTGCGCGATAACCAGTTGGTTGGCTACGGCTTGGTCGTGGGGCTGGATAGCACCGGCGACCAAACCACCCAGGCGCCGTTTACCAGCCAAAGCTTGACGAACATGCTCTCGCAGTTAGGCGTTACGGTGCCGGCAGGTACTAACTTACAGCTGCGCAACGTTGCTGCGGTCATGGTCACCGCTGACTTACCGCCGTTCTCACGCCCAGGTCAGCGCTTGGATATCGTGGTGTCTTCGATTGCCAACGCTCGCAGCTTACGTGGCGGAACGCTATTAATGACCCCACTGAAAGGTGCCGATGGTGATACCTATGCCATCGCTCAGGGCAACATGCTGGTGGGTGGCGCAGGCGCTCAAGCAGGCGGCAGCAGTGTCCAGATCAATCAGCAAGCATCCGGCCGCATTCCTAATGGGGCGTTGGTTGAGCGGGAAGTGCCGCTAAATCTTGGCGGTAACGGCGGACGATTAGAGTTACAGCTTAATGAGTCAGATTTTGGCACGGTACAACGCATGGTAACGGCCATTAATAACGAATTTGGCCAGTCGGTAGCGTATGCGCGCAATGGGCGGGTGATCGCACTTGATGGCCCGATGGATGAAAACGCCCGGGTTAACTTTATGGCACGTGTAGAAAATGTGCAGGTGACACCCATGGAGGCGCCCGCGCGGGTCGTACTCAATGCGCGGACGGGGTCCGTCGTCATGAATAGCGCTGTCACCCTACGCCAAGCAGCCGTTGCCCACGGCAACCTCTCGATCATGATTGATACCCAGTTTGGGGTTAGCCAGCCAGCTCCCTTTGGTGAGGGTGAAACGGTGGTTGTGCCCAATACGGATATTGAAATTGAACAGCAGGAAGCATTTCTACAAATCGTAGAAGGTGCCCAATTGAATGAAGTGGTCAATGCACTCAATGCCTTGGGAGCCACACCGCAAGATTTAATGTCGATTCTTGAAGCGTTGAAGGCCTCCGGATCGCTTCGCGCAGAGCTTGAGGTTATTTAAATGAGCATT
Organism: Halomonas sp. IOP_6; assembly: GCF_021151565.1. Taxonomy (NCBI): domain Bacteria; kingdom Pseudomonadati; phylum Pseudomonadota; class Gammaproteobacteria; order Oceanospirillales; family Halomonadaceae; genus Halomonas; species Halomonas sp. IOP_6. The sequence continues at coordinate 9,543 of NZ_JAIRBO010000006.1, forward strand.
GGCGATATGACCAGCCAATTCGCGCTGGACATGAACGGCTTTCAGCGCCTGCAGCACAACGCCCGAGTAGATCCTGATGCCGGTGTGCACGGCGCTGCACAGCAGTTTGAAGCCCTGTTTGTGCAGATGATGATGAAAAGCATGCGCGATGCTACTCCTTCTTCAGGTTTGTTGAGCAGTTCGACAACCGATACTTACCAGCAGATGCTGGATCAGCAGTGGTCGCAAGTGATCTCGTCTAAAGGTATGGGATTGGCGGATATGCTGGTGGAACAGCTGCAGCGCCAAGGAGCGGTCAATCATAAGCCAGATAGTGCTGACCAAGAACTGCAAGCGCTGATTGCGGGCATACCACGTGGTACCCCAAGGGTGTTGGATGAGCCACTGCAGCCGAATCGCGGTGGTTATGCGCCAGCATCGGGTAATGGGCGGTTCTTAGCTGAACTAGACGCGATTAGCCAACAGCCAGCCGCTGAAAGCAATGCCAGCATGGCATCGACAGCTGCCTCCTCAGCTACGCCCACTTCCGCCGCGACACCTGCCAGTTTTAGCCAGGCACCAGATCACGTTCAGCGCTTCTTAACGACGTTAGCGGCTCCAGCCCAGGCTGCTAGTGATGCCACCGGTGTGCCAGCTGAGCTTATTTTGGCACAAGCAGCGTTGGAAACAGGCTGGGGACGCCATGAAATTGCCACGCAACACGGCGGCAATAGCCACAACTTGTTTGGTATTAAGGCGGGCAGTCACTGGCAGGGCAAGACGACCGATATCGTCACCCATGAGTATATTGATGGCCGTCGTACCCAGGTCGTGGACTCTTTCCGCGTCTATGACTCGTTTGAGCATGCGTTCACCGACTATGCCAATTTGATCGGCAACAATCCGCGCTACGCGGGCGTCGTGCAGGCCGCTGATGCGCAACAAGCCGCCCATGAACTACAGCGGGGCGGTTATGCGACGGACCCACACTATGCCAATAAACTAGTTGCCGTCATGAATACCATGGGGCCGATCGCAACGGGGCGCGATTTTCTCGCAGATTCCCGTTAACGTGTGATTCAAGTTTTTCTGCGCACTGCCGATAGACATCTTATCGGCCTAAGGAATTGACCATGAGCATGTTTTCAATCGGCTTAAGCGGCCTTAATGCGGCGCAGAATGCCCTCAGTACTACCAGCAACAATATCAGTAACGTTTATACGCCTGGGTATAATCGTGAGCTGGCTCAGCTTGGCCAAGGGTCTGTGGGAGGCGGCGTTAAGATCAACAGTATCGAGCGCCAGTTTAATACGTATGTCTCGAGCCAGCTTAACAGCGCCAAGACCCAATCAAGCGCACTGGCGACTTACCACAACCAAGTCACCCAAATTGATAACTTGCTTGCGGATCGAGAAGCGGGCTTGTCGCCGTTAATGCAGTCGTTTTTCTCCTCTTTGGAAGATTTGGCCAGTGCGCCAGCGGACCCTGCTGCTCGCCAAGGCGTTGTTGGCTCGGCCAATACACTCAGCGCCCAATTCCGCTCTTTTGACGGTTATCTGCAAGATATGCAGAGCAATATTAATAGCCAAGTCAAAGATGAAGTTATTCAGATAAATAACACGACTGAACAAATTGCCGGCCTGAATCGCGAAATTGCGCTTGCCCGTGCACGTAGCGGCGAAGCGCCCAATAGCCTGTTGAACCAGCGCGATCATTTGATTTCTGAGCTCAATGAACGCATGGATATACGCCTAAATATACAGGATGGGAAAAGCTACAACCTCAGTTTGCCGAATGGTCAGCCGTTAGTAACGGGGACCAGCGCGTTTAAGCTTGAAGCTGTGCAATCAGGCGCTGACCCACAGCGTACCGTGGTGGCTTATCGTGATGGTGGAGGTGGCGTAACTCAGTTGGGAGAGTCAGCGATTAAAGGCGGCGCCCTGGGTGGTCTGATGACATTCCGTTCAGAAACGCTGGATAAAACTCAGAACCAAATTGGCCAGCTGGCGGTTTCTCTTTCAGTGGCGTTTAACGAGCAGCACAAGCAGGGTGTCGATCTGGATGGCGAGCAAGGTGGCGATTTTTTTGCCGTGCGTGCTCCCCAAACGTTTAGCCATGAGAAGAACAGTGGCACAGCCGTCATTGAGTCTGCCGAGTTTGATATCGACACGATTGACCAGCTGCGCGCGACGGATTACACCGTTCGCTTTGAAGATGGTGCTCCAACCGTTGCGCGTAACGATAACGGAGCAACAGTAGATGATGTTGACTGGGACGCGGGAACGGGTGCGCTAACGTTTGGTGGCGTAGCACTTACGATTAGCGGCACGCCTAACAATGGTGACCGTTTTGAAGTGCAGCCGGTGCGCCGGGGCGCAAGTGACATGGATGTCACCATCAAAGAGCTAGACCGTATCGCTGCTGGTACACCAGTGAATCCTGAAGACGACCCTGCCGACTGGGTAGCGACGGGTGCAGGTGATAACCGCAATGCTTTGGCATTACAGGACTTACAGCAAAAAGCCATCGTGGGTGGTAGTGCATCGGTGAGCGGCGCATATGGCGTCATTGTTAGCGATGTGGGTAACCGTACCAATATTACCCAGGTGAATTTAGATGCTCGACAAGGGTTAACTGATCAATTGAAAGCAGTGCAGCAATCTGAGTCAGGCGTCAATCTTGATGAAGAAGCGGCTAACTTGATTCGCTATCAGCAGTATTACCAAGCGAATGCGCGCGTGATTGATACCGCGGGTGCCATTATGGACACCATCTTGAATCTACGGAACTAATAAGGAGCTTAGGCGATGCGTATTAGTACGGTCACCATGTTTGAGCAGAGCACGGCTTCTATTAACCGTCAGCAAAGTGACTTTTTGAAAGTTAGTCAGCAAATTGCCAGTGGCCGTCGCGTGGTTAATCCTTCCGATGATCCGCAGGCAGCATCACGCGCTGTCGGCGTTGATCAATCCAGAGCGATGAACCAGCAGTTTTCAGACTCTCGGGTTTCGGCACGAAATTCACTGTCGCAAACAGAGAGCATTCTTAACAGTGTCAGTGATGCCGTTACTAGTGCTAAAACGCTGTTGATTCAAGCCTCTAGCGATACGCTAAGCGATGTGGATCGTGAGTCCATTGCCAGTGATCTAAAAGGCATTTACGAAACGATGCTGGGGCAGGCGAATGCCACTGATGGCAATGGCCGCTACTTATTCGGCGGCTATAAAGATAACGCCCCGCCGTTTGTTAAATCGGCAGACGGCAATGTGGAATATAACGGTGATAACAGTTCACGCCTGCAGCGTGTCGATGCCTCGCGTTTGATGCCCGTTGCTGAAAATGGCGCCACGATTTTTCAGGGCGTCCCCAGCGGTGCTGGCTATATCGCTGAAGCCAATGCAGGAAACCAGGGGGGCGTTACCTTCAATGGTCCTCAGCTTACGGATGTTAACGATCCAGGCTATGGCGACAGCTACCGTGTCGTGTTCAGTGAAGATGCAGCGCTGGATAGCGGCATCAGCTATCAAGTGCAACGTTTTAGCGACGGCGCCTGGCAGGAAGACGCTGCTGATTTGGTGGCTAGTGGTGAATATGTCGGCGACGGTCAGCAGCTTAGTTTTGGTGGGATTAATGTCACACTTACCGGCAGCGCCGAGCCTGATGATGAAATCCTGATTGCCCAGGCGGGCAGTGAGCAGCGTGGTGCGGATCTGTTTCGCACCATGGAAGCAGCAATTAGCGTACTAGAAACGCCTGCCCAAAGCACCGCGGAAAAAGCGGCGCTGCGCAATACGCTTAATACGTCGATGCGTGATCTTGATAATGCGCTCGATAACGTGCTGACCGTTCGTGCTTCTGCGGGTGCTCGGCTGAATGAGCTGGATGTGATTGATGCGGTAGGCAGCAACCGAAAGCTTAACTATGAGCAAACTCTGTCTGACTTGGTCGATTTGGATTACGCCGAAGCGATTTCTGAATATAGTCTGCGGCAAGTAGGCCTTCAGGCGGCTCAGAAAGCATTCGTCGATATTAGAGGCATGTCGTTGTTTGACTATATGTAAAACGGCCACTCTTTAGTAACTCATGAGGTCGCATTAAAAAAGGCCCCAACCTCTAGCGGTAAGCTTAGGGTTGGGGCCTTTTTGCTGGTGCGCTTTGAACATTAGCCTAACGGCGCCATGGTCTCGATCAAGCTCTGCATAAATGCCAGGCCCTGGCTAAAGAGCTGTTGTAAAAAGCGGCCGATATCTGTCATTAACACCATCAACAGGATAAGCCCAACGGTTAATGAGGCGGGGAAGCCGATATTGAATACCGTCAGCTGTGGCGCTGAGCGGTTGAGAATGCCGAGCGCTAAGTTAATGATCAACAGTGAACCGACCAGCGGTAGCGCAAGCAGCATACCGGAAGCAAAAATAGTTCCCGCATAGCGCGCCAGCAGCTCAAATGCATTCGGGTTTAAGGCTCCAATGCCGATGGGTAGCGTTTCAAAACTCATTATCAATGTTTCTAACACCATCAGGTGGCCATTCATGGCAAGAAACATCAACAGCGTAATCATATAAAGGATACGCGATAGCACCATGATATTGGTGCCGCTCGACATATCGAAAAAGCTGGCAAACGCCAAGCCCATCTGCAAGCCGATAAACTCCCCGGCAGCCTGAACCACGGCGAAAATAATATGCATGACTAAGCCAATAGCAACGCCTATCAGCAACTGCTCAATCATGATACCTACGCTTGCCCACGACACGATGGGAACATCAGGCATGGCAGGCAATATAGGGGCAATGACAATAGCAATGATAGCCGCCAGCGCCACCTTGGCCTGATTCGGAACGCTGGAATGGCCCCATAGAGGCGAGGCCGCCATAAAGGCAGTAATACGTGCAAATGGCCAAAAGAAAGCCACTAACCACGCCTGTAGCTGGGCGAACGTCACCTCCACCATAGCGTTACATCACCATGCTGGGAATATTGGAGAAGAGGCGATGCGTGAAATCGGTGATCAAACCAATTAGCCAGGGCCCGGCAAGTACTAGGACGGCAAAGACGGCTAATATTTTGGGAATGAAGGTCAGTGTCATTTCATTTATTTGGGTCGCTGCCTGGAACAAGCTAATGATAAGGCCGGTGAAAAGGGCAGCCAGCAGCATAGGGCCTGCAAGAAAAAGCGTTACCCGCATGCCTTGGTAAGCAATGCTCATCACCATTTCTGGGGTCATGGATACTCCTGGTCGCTGAACGCGACGCTCAAATCATGTAAAAGCTTTCTGCTAGCGAGCCAATAATCAACTGCCAGCCATCAACCAATACAAACAGCATGAGCTTAAAGGGCAGTGAAATCGTGATCGGTGGCACCATCATCATGCCGAGTGCCATCAGTGTGCTTGCAACCACTAAGTCGATAATCAGAAAGGGAATAAAAATAGTAAAACCAATCTGAAATGCAGTTTTGAGCTCACTGGTGACAAAGGCAGGCAGTAAGACCCGCATAGGCAGCTCTTCGGGGCCTTGCATCGGACCTACATCTGCTAAACGAACAAACAGGGCTAAATCAGGCTCGCGGGTTTGGGCGAGCATGAATTCACGAAACGGTTGCTGAGCGCGCAGTAAGAACTCTTCAAAATTGATCGTTTCATTAGTGAGCGGCATCCAAGCGGTGTCGTACACTTGGTTTAAAACAGGCGACATAATAAAAAACGTCAAGAAAAGCGCGATACCCAATAAAACCTGGTTTGGTGGTGTTGCCTGGGTACCCATGGCTGTTCTAAGCAAGCTAAGTACAATAATGATGCGCGTAAAACTGGTCATCATGAGTAGCATGGCTGGCAAAAAAGCCAGAGAGCTTAAAAATAGCAGCGTTTGTAACGACAGCGACCACTGCTGACCACCATTATCCAAAGGCTGAGAAACCAGCCCAGGAAGCTGCTGTGCATGAGCAGGTAGAACAAATAAGCAGCAGACGATCGTGGCAAGTATTAGCCACCAACGCCGCCCATAAGGCCAAGCGAAGTGCATCTCGAATCTCATGGTGTGTGGTTTGAATCAGAGGCGGTAGGGGGCTGGTGATCGTGCTTGCTCCGGCTGGTGGCAATTGCCTGGGCTAAACGCTGAGAAAAACGCGAAGGAGCCTCGGCGGGCGACGCAGTGGAGCGATCCGTCGGCGCAGGGCGTTCATGCAGTTTCGTTATTCGCCCATTGCTAACGCCGACGACCAGCCAAGTGTCCTCAATCTCAACCACGACAATACGCTCGCGATTGCCTACCGCGGTGTTGCCCACAATTTTTAAGTGGGCACCATGATGATGACGGGCGGTTTGCCAGCGTTTCAGCACCGCTGTGCACAGCAGAATAATGGCAATGACCAGAGCGAGTGCCGCTGCTGTTTTGCCGAGTGCTGCCATGCCTATTAAGGCATCACCGCTGCCGCTTATGGCATCAAGTGAGGAGCTTGATGAAGAAGAGGAAGCGACGCTCATCGGTTGAGTTTATGAATGCGCTCAGAGGGGGTAATAATCTCTGTGATGCGAATGCCGTATTTATCATCCACCACAACCACTTCCCCTTGGGCGATTAAATAGCCATTGATCAAAATATCCATGGGCTCGCCAGCGAGACCTTCCAACTCAATCACCGACCCCTGGGCAAGTTCAAGCAGTTGCTTGATGGTCAGCTTGGTACGGCCTAACTCCACCGTCAGCTTGACCGGGATATCCATGATCATTTCCAAGTCGCGAGACTCGGCATGGCCACTTTCAGCGCTTAACGGACGAAATACTTCATCGCTTGCTGGTTTAGCAACAGGCGCTTCTGGCTCAGCTTCGCTGCTTAAGGCATCTGCTTCCTCAGCGGCTTCTTGCTCGGCCATGGCCGCTGCCCATGGGTCTTCTTCACCTGCGGCATCGGCACTTGAACTGGGTTCTTCTTGCTCAGACATGGCGTCCGCCCAATCATCATCAGAGACCTTTTGATCGGGTTTATTTGGATCAGTCATGCTTTGGGTTCCTTGGCTTTCTGTCGCGTTGAACCTTTAATAAAGTCCTTGGACGATAGGTTATTCATAGCGGCATGGTCGATCATACGTAGCACGCGTAATGCACGTTGCTGCTGTTGGCTCCCGTACTCGCACTCCATCACCGGGACACCGTCGACACGAGCGGTGATCGTATTGGGAATATCCATGGGCAATACATCGCCCTTTTTAAGCCCCATTACGTGGGCAATGCGGCTGGGTATTTGGGCAAATTCAGCGACTAACTCAACTTCTGATTGGCGAAGTTCGTTCGCCATGCGCCGTGACCATGTGCCATCGTGGTCATGGTTGCTGTCATTAATCGGGTTGGCGAGCAAATCCCTAAGCGGTTCAATCATGGCGTAGGGCATGCAAATCTGGAAGTTGCTCGACAGGTTGCCCACTTCAATATTGAACTTGGTGTTCACCACAATCTCGTTGGGCGAGTTGGTGATGTTGGCAAATTTGGATTGCACTTCGGAGCGTAAAAAAAACACTTCTAGCGGATAAACAACCTTCCACGCCTCTTGGTAGGCATCAATGGCCAAGTTGAGCAGGCGTTGGATAATACGCTGCTCGGTATTGGTGAATTCACGGCCATCCGATTTCGTCACGAAACGACCATCGCCACCAAACAGGTTATCCACCACCATAAACACCAGGTTAGGTGGAAAGACCACCAGGGCCGATCCGCGCAGCGGCTTCATTGATACAAGGTTCAAGTTAGTGGGTACTGGAACATTGCGCGAAAAGTCGCTAAAGCTCTGGTAACGCACCGACTCAACGGTGATATCGGCACTGCGCCGTATCAAGTTGAATAGACCATTGCGGAAGTAGCGTGCAAAACGCTCATTAATAAAGTCTAACGCGTGCAAGCGCTCACGAATCACTCGATGCTGTGTCGCGGGATCGTAGGGGCGAACGCGCACTTCCTCTTGTGTGGACGATGACGGAGCAGCAGGCTCATCATCTCCACTGACGCCCTTTAGTAAGGCATCAATTTCTTCCTGGGACAGTAGATCGTCCTGTGACATGAACGGCTCCAGTTCCCGGGTTATTGCACAATGAATTCGGTAAACAGCACTTCCCGTAAGTCGAGGGGAGGCTGGTTTTCAGTAAGCGGGACGCTCAAGCGGTTGATGATTGCTTGGGCCAGCGCTTCTTTCCCTTCGGTGGACGTTAATTCATTAGCCTGTTTGCCTGATAATAAAATCAGCAAGCGGCTACGCACCTGGGGCATGTGTTCTTCAATAATCGCCTTACTTTGCTCGTTGCCAACCCGAAGCGTAATGCCGGTATAAAGCAAGCGAGAGCCATAACGATCATCTGCCAGATTGACAGTAAACGGGTCAATACGTGTGAAAACAGGTGGTACATGCTCAACTTCTTGCTGTACTTCGTCGTTTCCAGCATTGCCGCCGCGCTGATCCAGTACTAAATAAATAGCTGCCGCGGCACCTGCCGACGAAAGCAGTACCAATACAATCATTATCCAAAGCAGTTTTTTAGATCCGCCGCTTGCTTCTGCCATTTGCTGTTCCCATAAATTTCACCCGTAACACTAGCCAAGCATTATGCCTAACGCTGTTACAGGTGATGAAATGAACAAGCTCATTGGATGAGCCTATCTTTTGGTTTAGTTAAGTGATGCTGTGAGTCTCAGTGTCGTCACACTCAACGCTAACTCCTGAATTAAGCATTAAGCATAGAGATCTACACGGCCATCTTGGCTGCCTTGGACATCCACCTCAGTAGGTGAAGGGGCACTATCGTTACCTAACTCACCGCCTCGATTGCCAGCTGCTTTTCCTGGCGTTTGCTGGGCAAAAGCCTGCTCGTTCGGGTTCTGCTGTTCGCCCACAGAGGTTTCGCCTAATGAAATACCCTGTTCAGCAAGTGCTTCACGCAGTTGAGGAATGGCTTGCTCAATAGCCTGACGAACAGGTGCGTGTGACGATAAAAAGTGTGCTTGTGTGCCCTGTTCGGTCACCTTGAGCGTGATCGATAATGGCCCTAGCTCAGCAGGGTGAAGCTGCATTTTAACCTGGTGCTCACCGCCACGCTGAGCAAACTGAATTAACTGCTGCCCTAACTGGGAAGGCCAAGCGGGACTGTTAAGCGGCGTGTTTAAGGTCGCTGTCGCTGGGCTGTTGGGCATTGCTTGGCTTTGTGATGTCAGCGATGCAGGTAACACCTGCTCACTGCCTTTGCTCGCGCCACTGGTGACACTCGCCGTCTCTGCCTCAGCGAATAGGCTGGCCACCGCGTCAGCATTCACCGCTGGCGCTAGTGCAGTATTGAGCGGAGACAGCGCATGCATGCCTGGCTGCATGCTCGTAAACGGTTGGGCAGGAATGGTTTCCAGCGATGCCGCAAGTGTCGGGGTGTTAACAGGCGTGGTAGCCGCTTCTGCTGGCAACGCCTTAACGCTTGATGGGGTTGGGCGCGGGGCGTTGGTGACGCCAACTGCTTGCTGTGCTGTGGCTGCTAGGGCACTGGGTAGTGAGGAGCCAACCGCTGACTGAGCCAGCTCACCCGTATTGTTGGGTAGCGTTGTGGCTGAACTAGTGGCCGAACTATTGGCAGGCAACGGCGGCATGACTAATGCAGCAGCGTTGGTTGACGCTTGTGTCATTGCTTGTGATGTTTCTGCAACGACGCGCTCGCCTGCTTGGGCTACCTGCCCATCTCGCGGAACAACGCTAGTGGGGGCATCTTGCAGCGTGGCGGCGGTGCCATTAGCAGTTACAGGCGGCAATAAGGTTGCTGAGCCAGTGCTGGGTGCCGATGAAAGACCCTGTGGCGATCCACTGGTTGGCGTGGAAAGCGCTGGCTGTGCCGTTGTTTGCGTTGCCGTTGCTTGTATCGTCGGCTGCGGTGTTAAGGCCACTCTTTCGCCGGTTAACGCTACCTGCCCATCTTGCGGAGCAGCGCTAGCGGGAGTGCCTTGCAATGTAGCAGCGGTGCTATTGGCCGTTAACGGCGGCAACATGGATGCTGAGCCAGCGCTGGGTGCCGATGAAAGACCCTGTGGCGATCCACTGGTTGGCGTGGAAAGCGCTGACTGTGCCGTTGCTTGCGGCGCCATTGGTTGTGAAGCTGTTGCTTGCGTTGTTGTCCGTGATGTTTCTGCAACGACTCTTTCGCCTGTTTGGGCTACCTGAACGTCACGTGGAGCAGCGCTAGCGACGGTGCCTGGCAACATAGCGGCTTGGCCGTTAGCAGGTGAAACGGCGCTATTAGTGGTCACTGTAGTAGCTGCTTGTGCCCTCGGAGGCTGATGGGCGCTCAGTGCTTGAGTGTGATCTTGGCCTTGTGTCTGTGCTAGTGGAGTAGGCTCCGTGGCTAACGCGCGAACAGACAGCGCCGCAGGCATCGCGAGGGTTGTGCGATCAAGGAAAGAAGTGGCGGCAGTTAATGTGTTGGCAGACGCAAGCTGGTCGGGTGACGTCTGGGTCGTCGCCTTGCTTAAGCCTGTTGCTGCTGAGGGCGTCGCAGGGTTAGTAGGCTGTGCATTGGAACCCGCAGCGTTGGTTGCGGTTGGCGGCGTAGAATATGACGCGATGAGGGCTAAGCGCGACGCAACTTCTTCGATAGTAACCCGCGTGGTTGTCTGGGTCGTCTCAGTGCCTTCGCTAGCAGGCGACGAAGAAGCCTGTTCTGGTGTCCGGACTTGTTCTTGCGCTGCTGATGCCATTTCTAGCGTTTGAGCCGGCGCAACGCTATCGGCACCAGAAGAGAAGATGTCGGCAGTTTGCCCCTGAGCGCTTACGGTGGCGACTATGTTCGACAGTGTTTCCTCATCCAGCTCACTATCAAATGATGCTAGTTGTTTAACGATATCGCTCAGTGGAACTGTGGGTGTGTTTTCTGCCGAGGTGTCAGTGAGGGTGCGGGCCTGATAGCTTGCAGCCTGCGTAAACGCCTGGAGAAACATGCCTTGCGTCGCACGAGGAGAGCCTGGGGCTGCAGAAGAGCTTGATGACGAGTTAGCTCCCTGGCCCTGCATTGATAGCAATAGCTCAATAGTCATAAATACAGCTCCTCGGCGCGACGCTAATGCGCCTTATCATTCGGCTGGCGGGCTAAACGGTTAGTCACAAAGTCATCGCTCGATTTTTGCTCATGACGTTCTTGGCGGCGATGCTCTTCAGATAAGCGTCGTGATGTCAGCGTATCGTAGGAGGAAAGCTTACGCTGTTCCTGTTGCCAATGCTGCTGACTTTGCTGCACACGTTTTTGCTGGGCCACAAGCGCTTGCCGTGCCCGGCTGAGGGCGGCATCCAGCGACGCCAGGAATTGCTGATAGTTGTACATGGTGGCAGGATCGATGCCGTCGCGCATTGCCTTCTGTAAACGCTCGGCATACTCCGCCCGATAGCGGTTAAGCGACTGAAGCTGCGCTTCTGTTTGTTGCTGTGTTTGTCGTTCTTCTGCCAATAATTTCCCGGCTTTATCCCGCGCATCACGGGCTAAGCCTGTCAGCATGTCGAGCTGTGAATGACTCATCGCTAACCTCCCACTACCGCGTGCAGAGCTTGGCGTGATGCTTCAAGCGTTGCACACTCATCAATGTTTTGCTGAAGAAACCGTTCCAATGACGGAAAGCGGTTCACCGCCTCGTCCAGTCTTGGGTCGTGCCCTGGGCTATAAGCCCCTACGCTGATCAAGTCACGATTGCGCTGATAGCGTGAAAAGAGTTGTTTAAAGGTGCGGGCTTCTTGAAGCTGTTCAGGAGAGCTAATGGCGGTCATCGCACGACTGATCGAGGCTTCAATATCAATCGCTGGATAGTGGCCTGCTTCGGCTAGCGTGCGAGAGAGCACGATATGACCATCAAGAATTGCCCTGGCTGAGTCGGCAATAGGATCCTGCTGGTCATCGCCTTCGGTCAGCACCGTATAAAAAGCGGTGATTGAACCGCCGCCGCGCTCAGCGTTTCCAGCACGCTCGACAAGCCCGGGTAGCTTAGCGAACACCGAGGGTGGATAACCCTTGGTGGCGGGCGGCTCGCCAATCGCGAGCGCAATTTCACGCTGTGCCATGGCGTAGCGGGTCAGCGAATCCATAATCAGCAGAACGTTGCGCCCCGCATCGCGAAACCCTTCGGCCAGCCGCGTCGCGTAAGCGGCCCCTTGTAAGCGCTGGAGTGGTGAAGTATCCGCGGGCGCCGCTACGACCACAGCACGCCTGCGGCCCTCAGGCCCCAGGATATTGTCGATGAAGTCCTGTACTTCACGGCCACGCTCGCCGATAAGTCCCACCACGATGACATCCGCCTGGGTATAGCGCGCCATCATGCCTAGCAGCACGGATTTACCTACCCCTGAGCCCGCAAAGAGCCCCATACGCTGCCCACGGCCAACGCTCAGTAATGCGTTGATGGCGCGGATGCCAACGTCAATCTGGGCATCAATAGGCGCTCGGGAAAGAGGGTTAAGCGGCGTCGCATTAAGGGTTGCGCGAGGCGTATCCTCAAAGCTTTCACGGTCATCTAGCGGGTTGCCATTGCCATCGAGCACTCTCCCCAGCAGGTCATCGCCAATCGGAAAACGTCGGGCGCTGTGGCCACTGCCATCACTAAGTGGAGAGACTCTGGCCCCCGGCATAAGGCCAGAAATTTCTTCTAGCGGCATAAGAAACAGCTTGTCGCCAGAAAAACCAACCACTTCTGCTTCCGCATGTTTGTCGCTATCGTTCAACCGCCCATCTGCACCCGGTAATTCAATGCGGCAAGCACTCCCCACCGCTACGCGTAACCCCACGACCTCAATGACCATGCCCGTGGCTCGTATCACGCGGCCACTGGTACGGTAGTGAGGCAACTGGCTGACGCGCTGCGTTGTACGGCGCAGTGCTTTGCGCCAGCGGTAAAGGTGGGGGCAAGTTGCCTCGCTCATTGCATTACCTGTTTCATCAACGTGTGCATTTACCTTTGTATTAACGAGTAGAAGAGGGGGAATCACTGTTGTGATGGCGTTTGCGTAACTGAGCAACAACTGACTGCCAGCGGCTTTCAAACGTGGCGTCCAGCTCTCCTTGGGCACTGGTGATCCGGCACCCGCCACGTGCGAGCTGATCATCTGGCTGAAGCGACCAACTGGCTGCTTGTAGCTCGCTACCGAGATGCTCTTTAACTAGTGCATGGTCCTGCGGATTAAGCCAAAGACGTTGCTGGCCTACGAGCGGTGGTTCGGTATGGAGCAATTCACGAACGATCTCAAGAATTTGCTCAGGGCTCTCTTGCAGTGCGTCTGCAGCTAATTGCTTGCCGGTTGCCAGGGCAAGCTCGGCGAGGTCGTGTGCCACCGTCTCATCAATACGTTCTAGCGCATCAGAAAACTGTTTTGCCAGCGACCGTAGGGGCGCCACAGTTTTACGTATGTGTTGCTCTAGCTCTGTCTCTGCCTGGGCGCGCCCTTCACTAAGGCCTTGTTCAAGACCTTCTTGATGGCCTCGGGCTAAGCCATCCTGATAACCCGTTTTCTCGGCTTCCTGGCGAATGCGTTCGTAAAGTGCCTGGCGTTCCTGCTCTTCACGTTGGCGCGCCTGCTCGGCTGCTTTCTTGGCTGCCTCTACTTTGCGTTGTTGGGCGGAAGGCGTTGGTATGCCGCCCGGTTGTGAGCCTGTTGTCTGTTCAGCCAACTCGTCCATCTGCCAGCGCCGCCAACTGCCGTGACGGTCAAATTCAGGCGTTTTGGCGTTAGACATACTCATCGTCCCCGCCTGCTAAGACGATCTCACCGGAATCAGCCAAGCGGCGCACCACCTGCAAAATAGCTTTCTGTTCGGTTTCTACCTGTGAAACGCGAATAGGACCTCGGGCTTCCATATCTTCGCGAACAAGATCCGCTGCCCGCTGCGACATATTGCGTAGGAACTTGTCGACCAATGCTTCTTGGGCACCCTTGAGGGCCACCACCAAGGAGTTGGTTTCGACTTCTTGAAGCACCATCTGAATGGCACGGTTGTCCAGGTCGAGTAGGTTCTCGAACAGGAACATTTCGTCGATAATTTTTTGCGCCAAGTCTTCGCTGTGGGAGCGAACCGTTTCGATGGCCACTTCTTCCTGAGAGGAGTTCATCAGGTTGAGAATCTCGGCCGCCGTTCTGACGCCACCCATCTTGCTGCGCTTGAGGTTTTGGCCATCCAGCATGCTGGTCAGCACTTCTGTTAGCTCTTGCAGTGCGGCTGGCTGAACGCCGCTGAAGGTTGCGATACGTAATACCACATCGTTACGCAGCTTCTCTTCAAACAGCTCAAGAATATCGGCCGCTTGGTGCCGGTCCAGATGAACCAGAATAGTGGCAATAATCTGCGGATGTTCGTCACGAATCAGCTCAGACACCATGGAGGCCTCCATGAGATTCAGCGCATCAATGCCTGAGTTGCCTCCCGTGGTCTCAAGAATATCTTCAATAAGGCTAGTGGCACGTTCGCTCCCCAGCGCTTTGGTGAGTACCGAGCGAATATGCTCACTAGAGTTGAGGTTCAACGCCACAAACTCTTCGGTTTCTTTATGGAAGGCTTCCAGCACTGCTTTCATGTCTTCGTGTGAGACTTGATGCAAGCGGGCCATTTCCAGACTGATGTCTTGTACTTCGCTGGCGCTAAGGTACTTGAAAACCTCCGCCGCGCTATCCTCGTCCAGCGCAAGCAAGAGAATGGCGCTTTTGCGTGCGCCGGTCATCTCGGCAATCGGGCTACTCATGGGTGTTCATCCAGCTGCGGATAATCATTGCGACCATACGGGGATCTTCCTGGGCCATTTCACGCAGGTCGTTAAGATTGTGTTCGTACAGCGAGGTTTTGCGCCGCCGTTTGGGCTTGCTGCTGTAGGTATCCTCGTTCTCACCAGACGCAGATGCCTCGTTCTCTTGCTCATCTTCTTCGCTTTCGCCTCCAACGCTGGCGCTAAACGTACTGCCAGGCATGGCGGCAGCCATCACAGGTGGCTGGGTATAGCGCTTGATCAGTGGTCGTAGAATCAGCAAATAGAGCAATAGCGTTGCCAGGGCGACAAGCAGATAGCGGCCCAAGGTTGAGGCAATCGACAAGGTCTCAGGCTGTTGCCACCAAACGACGTCAGACGCGCTGTCATCGACACTGACGAACGGCGTATTAACGACTTCCACCTGATCGCCACGCGCTTGCGAGAAGCCCATGGCCTGTTGAACCAAGCGCTCTAGCTGAGCAACCTCTTCTGGACTTAGCGCAACTTGCTCTGCTTCGCCCTCGTCATTTACAACCTGGCGGAAGTTCACGACAACCGCTGCCGATAGGCGCTCTACCTGGCCAAGGCGGTGCTGAATGTGTTCAATGCTGCGGTCAACTTCATAGTTCACCACGTCATCTTGACGCAGGTTCTGTAAGGCGTTTTCAGGTACTTCTGCGTCCTCTTCATCAGCGTCGGGCTGATTGATAGGTGATGGCGCTACACCGGGAGGGGTGTTGCTCAATGCCCCTGGAATACCTGTCGCCAGAGGATCCTCGCCATCGTATGACAGGCTAAGCTGACGGCTGCGAACTGCAGACTCATTAGGGGCCTGGTTGGGTGCATACCGCTCTGAGGTCTGCTCGCGGCGAGAAAAGTCGATCTGCGCCGCTACCTGTGCGCGTACGTTGTCATTGCCAAGAATGGGAGACAGGATATTTTCGATACGACGCTGATAGGAGCGTTCGACTTCCGCGATGTAAGCCAGCTGAGAGCCATCCAGGTCGTTTCCTTGTGACGCTGTAGACGAAAGCAGGCGGCCATTTTGGTCCACAATGGTGACGTCTTCCGGTGCCAGCTCAGGAACACTGCTGGATACCATATGGACGATAGCGCTGACTTGCCCCTCGCCCAGGACACGCCCAGGTAGCATCGTCAGTACCACCGATGCTTTGGCGGGCTCACGATCACGAATAAAGACCGACGGCTTGGCCATCGAAAGATGAACGCGAACCTTATCGACGGGCCCCAGTGATTCAATGGAGCGAGACAGCTCACCTTCAAGGCCACGTTGAAAGTTAACTTGTTCAGCAAACTGGCTGATACCAAAGGCTTGATTCTCCATCAGCTCAAAGCCCAGGTTACCGCCACGGGGGAGCCCTTGCTCAGCAAGTTGTAACCTTAGCGTGTGTACCTGATCGCTTGGTATTAACAGCGCTTGACCGCCCTCGCTGAACTGATAGGGAACGCCGCGGCTATCCAGCTCCGCAATAATGCGTCCACCATCGGCTTCATTCAGGTTGCTATACAGAACCCGATACTCAGGGCTGCTGGCCCACATGAAAAGCGCAGCAATAATCGCAATAGAAGCTGCAGCAGCGACCAACAGCACAACCAACGGGTTGCCACGCAGCTGTTTTAACGTGCGCTGAGCCGTCGTGGGGCTTTTGGTGTCATTGTCTGCCGTTCCGCTGCGGGGTGCATGTTGTGTCGTACTATTCTGACGGCCTGCCGTAGCACCAGTTTCGCTCATGCGTGCCCCCACGAGGACAGGCAAAACTGATGACGGCTCAGGCGCATCACCAAAGAAGGCATAGGCTAATATCCGTCAATCGCGGTTATCCGCTAAAAAGATGAAGCGGAATTGTGATGGACGCCATTATCCTGTGGCAGGTCGAGCATAAATGAATGAACAGGTTGGCTTTTAAGGCGTATTTGTACGTATGAGTGTTCTGCTACCAGTGATAGGCTTTTGGTATTACTTCACCTTCCTTCGGATGAGGCGTGCTTATGAGTTCACCTGCGATACAATCAGCGCTGCAGCAAATGCAAGGTTTAGCTACCCAGGCAGCCCAGCCTATTAAGGGTGAGCATATTGCCACGGCGGTGGGCCAAGGCAGTTTTGGTAGTGAGTTGCAGGCGTCTATTCAGCGTATCAATCGGTTACAGCAGGCCGCCAATACAAAGGCGATGGCGTTTCAGGCAGGCGAACCGAACGTTGAACTGAATGACGTGATGGTCGACATGCAGAAGGCGAGCGTTGCTTTTCAGATGGGTCTTCAAGTGCGTAATCGCCTGGTAACGGCCTATCGCGACGTAATGAATATGCAGGTGTAGATAGCGTTTATTTGTTGGCGTCGAAAAAAGCTAGTAACAAGCGCTAATGAGAACACTGGGTAATTGATTAGCGGGTGGCGTAAGCAAGAGAGATCACTGGTCATGGCGAAGTAACCTCTCCTATCGCTTGATCAGGCTTCTAAAGAAATAATTCGTCCTTGTAGCTCTTCCAGCCGCTCTGCGACGAGCAACACCTCTTCGGCTGGTATTTGGCGAATAACATCACCGGTTTCGCGGTCGATGACCTTCGTGATGACGCGCCCAGATTGCTCACTTAGTACAAATTCCAACCCCCGTGGCCGCAAGGTTTCGTTGATCCGCTGTATAGGCTCCGCAAGCGATTCTTTGCTTACGTTGCGCGGCTCGGCTTGCTCTCCGCCAACGCCTGGAATGCCCGGCGTCTGCTTCAGCGATGTTTGTTGATTGGCTGGTTGGAAATTGGTTGATTGATGGTTGTTTGATGAATAGGGAGCTGTTGCTATCGAGATTAGCTCATCAATTAACAAGGGGCCCATAGACGGAATCCTTTAGAAAAAAGCCACACGGCGTGGTGGCAATAAAGTGATAAGGCCGTCGAGTCGTAGCTATAGGCCTCTTCACTGCTATCGGCAGGGGGGCTAAAAACTTTATTTTTGCATAGCGTAGGGCTGTGGTCGTTATAACGGCAGTCCAAAAGCTTCTGATATGCTCTGTCGCCTTTTTGTGGGTGTGACGTAATAACAACGTGGTAGTGAGCGAGACGAGAATGTCAGTCCAACAAGATGAATATGAAAGAGTTACCAGTCCAACGGCAGTCAGCTCTCTTTTAAATACCATGATCGAAGGTGGAGGGGTGTCGCTTTGTTTGGCCTCCGCTGATGCACGCCCAGAGCCTATCGTGTTGATGGAGCAGTACGCCGGCAAGACGCTAGTGATGGACTTATCCTCGGTCGATCATTTGCTAAATCGCTTACAGCAAGGTGAGTCGTTTTTTCTACGCGGCCACTCCCAGGGTAAAGTGGTGCGCACGCCGTTTCTGTCGTTAACCGAAACCCGCCATGCAGGGGGGCGTTTTTTATGTTGTAGCGACTACCCCGCGACCTTGGAAGTGCTCCAGCGCCGCGAGTCGTTTCGCGCTGAGCTGCGTTTAGGCATGGTTGTGCCCGCTTCAATATGTGGCGAAAGTGGTGATGGGGTTTACGGGGAGCTACGCGACCTTTCCCAAGATGGCTGCCAGATAGAGCTGCCGCTGACTGCCAGTGGCGTGTTGGCTGAAGCTGACTTGCCGCTAACGCTCGCCTTTACATTCCCTGATGGCACCTATTTTGAAGTGCAGGGTGTTCCGCGCCATCAAAAAACCGACCCTGAACGGCACTTATTGCGCGTAGGCTTCCGTTTTACGAATTGCGCCTCGGAACAAGAGCGACAAATTTGGTATTTTGTCTGTGAAATCGAGCGTGAAGCCGCCCGCTATAAAAAAGAGGCCCAGGATGATCGTCAGCCATCGCCGCTATTCGAGCAGTCTGGCAAACGTACGGCGGGAAGTGAGCATGTCGGGCGGCGTGATATTCGCCGCTATGCAACGCCAATGGCGCGGCGCTTAGTGAAAATTGCGGCTTATCTGGATGCCCAGCTGCTGCTTTTACAGCAAGGCAGCGACATCGATTCTCGCCAGCTATCACGTAATGCAGACCGTCTTTTGTTGCTCCATGAGGAAGACCGTGAAGCGCTGCTGTTTGCGACGCGCTGCTTGTCGCCAGAGCCGCTGCTTGTTCGCCATGGCATTGCAGTCGCCGTGCATTTGCTCGATTTGGTGGGGGCAAATATGCCCCGTGATGTGCGCAAAGCGATTGTAGCGAGTGGTTTGGTGCATGATCTTGGTAAGGCGCTTGTTCCACAAATACTGTTTAAGGCGCCACAATTCGAGGCCACTCATCGCCAAGCCATGAGTGAGCATGTGGCGTTGCTATTAGATCGTCTTCAGCACTGCCAGTGGCTTTCTGCTGCCGTTGCCCAAGCGGTGATTGGTGGTATTAACGAACGATTGGATGGTAGTGGCTATCCTGATGGCCTAACCGGCAATGATATTAACGAGCTAGCGAAAGCGAGCGCTGTGGTCGATGTGGTAGAAGCGATGCGGCGTGATCGAGCTGACCGACCCGCTAAAACGGCGCAGCAAATATATCGTCATTTGCTGAGCCACCCTCACCAATTTGATCCCCGCTGGACCAAGCGCTACATCGAGCATTTCAAACCACTGCCGGTGGGGTCGCTGGCGTATTTTTCCAGTGAACAGATGGCTTGGGTTGTTCGCCTTGACGAGCAGGGTGCGCCGGCTGAAGTGGCGCTGACCCGTCAGGCAGAGGCGCCCATTCGCGAGACGTTGGGCAATACGCTGCGTGGGGACGTTCTAGAAAGGTTGGGTAAGCCAACACGTGAAGTGGCGGTGTCTACGTAGCCGTTTACTGCTTGGCAAAGAGAGCGAAATTTTCTGAGCGAAAAGTAAGGTAAACATTAAAGTCTATTAGCCAGGCGCCGATACTAGTTATAACCGAGTCAATAAGCTCGATTTTGGACGCGAAACAGCTAACGAGAAACAGTGCGAGTCGTTGATCGTGTGGCTGTTGTTCACATTAATAAAGGAGAGCCCGCTTATGACATACTCCCGCGGTGGCGCCGCTTATGGCCGAGGTGCCAATGCCTACGCCCGCGTTGGCGTGGAAAGCGGCGTTATGTCAGCTGATCCTCATCAGCTCATTGTAATGCTGTTTGATGGTGCTCAGGCGGCCATCCGTGCGGCGCGTATTCATATGCAGGCAGGCCACACGGCTGAAAAGGGAAAGTCGATTTCCAAGGCCTTGGATATTATTAACAATGGCTTGGCGGCTGCGCTGGATCAAGAGAAGGGCGGCGATATTGCTGAGCGTCTTGCTTCTCTTTATGACTACATTTCCCGTTTATTGTTAGCCGCAAATCTTCGAAATGATGAAGACAGCCTTAACCAAGCAGAACGTTTGCTTGAAGACATCGCCTCTGCATGGCGTGAAATCGGTCAACAGCAAAGTGCGTGAGGCAAAGCATGTCGGCTTCTGAAACTGCTCGTGAAAATGCCCAGCAAGCGCTCATTGATGCGTACGCCAAGCTACTCACCTGTGTGACAAAAATGCACGAGCTCGCGCATGCGGAGCAGTGGGCGGAGCTTATCGAGCAGCGTACTCACTATGTGATGTCAGTTGAAGCGTTGCGTCAGCGCGATGAAGAGACCGTGCTTGATGATGATGGCCGGAAGCGAAAAACAGAGTTGCTGGAGAGCATTCTTGAGCATGATGTTGAAATTCGTCGTCGCTTGGTGGCTCGGCGAGATGAGCTAGGCAAACTGATAGGTGTTTCTCAACGTCAGCGAAGCCTGCATCGTGCTTATGCGCCTCAGCAAGGTGATACGGCGTTTTTCGATACCGGTAGCGATCAGGAGAAGGGGGCTTCGTGAGTGGCATTACGCCACTTATCGATACGCTCATGCACCAAGTGCTTGGGCGTAAGGGCGAGCTGTCCCAACGTCCTCTTAACGCGCCTGTGCAACCAGTACCGCCGGGTGAGGGGCCGCGCGCACTGCAAGGCGATTCAAGCTTGGATGGGCGCCCGCTATCATCGCCACTCGATGATCTTAGGCGTCTTTCCTCCTCGCTTGATGGGCAACGGCTGCCCGCTGCGAAGGGAGAGGCAGCCAGCACACCGCTAGGCTCAACGCAAACACACTTTAGCCCAGCGGCACGCACCATCGCCGATGTATTGCTGCGCTTTCCCGCACCACCCGCGATGATACGCCCGCAGGCGCCATTGATGGGATTGGAGGAAGCGCCCTCTGCTGCGGCACTAGCGAGTCGGTTAGAAAGCAGCGTTCGGGATAGCGGACTGTTTTACGAATCGCATTTAAAGCGATGGTTTCAAGGAGAGTCTTCCCGACAACAATTGCTGCGAGAGCCGCAGATGCAGCCAGGCCCACGACCTCTACTGCCTGTCAGTCTGGCCACGTTTGTAATGCCTCCTTTTGCGGCAAATGCCACATTGGGTGCGAGTAATACAAACGTTGCCATATTGCCGAATTCGCTGCTGATACCTGTGGCAAGTGACCAAGCTGGTTTGATGCGCACAGCCGCGCTTATGCCAATGGATAATACGCTGCCAGCAGGCGCGCAGCGTGAAAGTGTGCCTGCCAATGTCTCTGCGAGCGCTTCCGCCAGTATTGATATGGCAAGCGCGCGAGCCATGGAAGAGAGTTCGCTAGTGCGTGGTAGCCGTGAGATTGTGCATGAAAGTTTGCAGAGCCTAGTGCGTCAACAGCTCGATATGCTCGTGATGCCGGTTATTCGCTGGGAAGGTGATGTGTGGGCCGGTATTTTTATGGCATTAGTCATTCATATGCCTACCCGGGAAGGTGAGCGCGAAAGTGCCCAACAAGAGGCAGAAGGTGATGGTGTCTGGCAGTCAGATATGCAGCTCGACGTGCCTAATCTGGGAGCGTTCAGTGTATCACTGAGACTTTACCAATCAGTGTTAAGCATTGATCTGACCACGGATACCGCGTCGACTTACCAGTCTCTAGAGCTGGGGAGCGAGCGTTTGGAAAAACGTCTGCAGGCGTTAGATTTTCGCAGTGTTCAGGTGAAAGCCCACTATGCCACCTTGGAGAGTCATGATGGCGACCTCGGGTGAGCATCGTCGTCAAGCCGTCGCGCTAGCCTATCAAGATAAAGATCAGGCGCCGAGAGTGATCGCAAAAGGTTACGGCGAGCTGGCGGAGCGGATTATGGCGGAGGCACAGCGCCAAGGCATTTATGTGCACGATGCACCTGAGCTTGTGGCACTGCTGATGCAGTTAGATCTCGATGCCGAGGTTCCTGCAAGTTTATACCAGGTGATTGCAGAGCTTCTTGTGTGGGTATTTGAGTTATCCGAAGAAGGGTTAATTCCTCGGCAAGAGCGTTGGTAGCCAATATAAACGTTGTATGTAACCATGACAGAGGAATGTTAAAAACCTTTAAGGCGTCGATATAAAGTCATAATGAAACGCCCATGTCGTTCGATGGAACACTATGAGTCAAACAAGCTTTCTCGATGAAATTCAAGAAATTAATTTATCGTATTTACTTCTCGCGCAGCGCCTATTGGTCGAAGACCGTGAGGCAGCGATGTTTCGCTTAAAAGTAGACAGTGAGCTTGCCGATCTGCTGGTGTCTCTAAATGCTCGGCAGTTGACGAAACTGGCACGCAATAATCAGCTGATATGCAGGCTAAGCCAAACGAGCGTCCATCAACTGCGCAAAATTACTCAGAATCCTCGGGATCAAGGTCTTTCAGGGTTACATGCTTCTTTACTGTCGGCTTGTGAAGCGTTTGAGGTGTTTCCAGTAGGAGAGTCCGAGTGAGTCAGAAAAGCTTGGTTGATGAAATGCACCAAGTACAACTGGCCATAGAGCTGATTGAGTTAGGTGCACGCTTACAAGTACTAGAGACCGAAACAGACCTAAGTCGCACGCGCTTGATTAAGTTGTACAAAGAAGTGCGGGGGATGTCGCCGCCTAAAGGTATGCTGCCTTTTTCCGCGGACTGGTTCGTAACGTGGCTGCCAAACGTGCATTCGTCGCTTTTTTACAATATTTACAACAG
The DNA here is from genome assembly GCF_021151565.1 of Halomonas sp. IOP_6. Classification (NCBI taxonomy): domain Bacteria; kingdom Pseudomonadati; phylum Pseudomonadota; class Gammaproteobacteria; order Oceanospirillales; family Halomonadaceae; genus Halomonas; species Halomonas sp. IOP_6. The sequence goes on from NZ_JAIRBO010000006.1 coordinate 32,237, forward strand.
TATACAAAAAAATACCTGCTGTGAGCGTATTGATGCCTTTGTCAAAGCCTACCGCCTGTATGAAGAGCAGATAAACCTTGAAAACGTTGACCCGGTGCTGGGGCTTACCCGGGCGTGGACACTGGTACGGTTTTTTGAAAGTGACTTGCTGCAGCTCAACATGTGTACGCGTTGTGAAGGGCACTTTGTCGCGCATGCGCATAGCCCCGCTCATGATTATGTTTGCGGTATTTGCCAGCCTCCCTCGCGAGCTGGCAAAACGCGCAAGGCGCGGCTTTAAAAGATAAAAAACGGCCACGCCCACAGCGGGTAAGCATATAACCAATAACGTGCGTCTTTAACGCATAGATAGCACCAAAAGGGGTGGGTACTTTTTCATTAGAACTGCCTACGCCTGCGTATGCTATGGCTAAGAAACGCGTGGAGCGGGACTTTTCTGTGTCTTCTTTTTGAAACACGGAAATAGCGTTCCCTTGAGATAAAACTGATACCGCAAGGACACTGCTTGTGCTGATTCCTCTGGGTTATTTGGTCGTACTGCTATCTGTCTTTGGCGGTTATGTGATGGCAGGTGGTAGCTTGGGCCCCCTGTACCAACCCCTGGAGCTGCTGATTATTGGCGGTGCAGGCGTTGGTGCTTTTATTGCTGCAAATAACGGCAAAGCGATTAAAGCCACGTTTAAAATTCTTCCCAGGCTCAAACGAACCAAAAAATATAACAAAGCACTGTATATGGAGTTAATGGCGCTGCAATACAAGATCCTCTCTAAAGTGCGCCGCGAGGGGATGTTGGGCATTGAGCGTGACATTGACAACCCCCAGGAAAGCCCCCTGTTTCAAGAGCATCCCACGGTGCTTGCAGACCCTCATATTATGGATTTCTTAACCGATTATCTGCGGTTAATGGTGAGCGGTGGCATGGAGCCGATGGAAATCGATGAGTTAATGCTTCACGAAATCGAAGTATTTGAGCAGGAAGCCCATATTCCCATCGATGCGATTGCCAAAGTCGGTGATGCAATGCCTGCGTTCGGTATCGTAGCGGCGGTAATGGGGGTTATTAAAGCACTGACCTACGCAGATGCCAGTCCTGAACAAATGGGACAAATGATTGCCATGGCATTGGTGGGTACCTTCCTGGGGATTTTAATGGGCTATGGATTTATTAGTCCTATCGCTAGCTATGCTGAACGGCAAGCCAAAGAAGCAGAGAAAATGCTTCAGTGTATCCGTGTCACGCTGCTGGCTAGCCTGCATGGTTATGCTCCCCAGTTAGCCGTTGAGTTTGGCCGGAAAGCATTACACAGCACCGAGCGCCCCAGCTTCACAGAGCTTGAAGAGTATGTCCGCGACGCTAAAAAGGGCGGTAATGCATGAGTAAGGGGGGCGATAAGCGTCCGATTGTTATTCGGCGCAAAAAAGTGGTGCATGCCCACCATGGCGGTGCGTGGAAGATTGCCCTTGCCGACTTCATGACAGCTTTGATGGCGCTGTTTCTGGTCATGTGGATTTTAAGTGTTTCCGACGATGAAACCCGCCGCAGTGTTGCGGAGTACTTCAGTACGCCATTAATAACGGCAATGACCAGTGGTGACCGATCAGGAAGCACTCAGGTGATTCCAGGTGGTGGCCCAGATCCTACCCACAGCGATGGCGAACGTGCCCGAATCGATGTGCTTCAACATAGCCGCCCTAGTGCTCAGGAGAGGCGTTTCTTCAACGACTTGCAAGAGCGCATTGAGCGAGCCATTGAACAAGACCCCGAGCTGCGCCACCTACGCAGCCAAATGCGCTTTGATTTAACCCGCGAAGGGCTACGTATTCAGCTGCTCGATACGGAGCAGCGGCCCATGTTTGAGTTAGGCCGCGATCAAGTAGCTCCTTACATGCGCAGCCTGTTACGTACGATGGCACCGCTACTCAACGAATTGCCCAATGATTTAAGTATCAGCGGCCACACTGACAGCGTGCCCTATGCAGGCGGTTATCGAGGTTACAGTAACTGGGAGCTGTCCAATGATCGAGCAAATGCCTCTCGGCGTGAATTAGTTGCCGGCGGGCTTGATCCAGATCAACTGCTGCGCGTATCGGGCTTTGCCGATCGTGTCAGGTTGCCTGACACTGCGCCGACAGACCCGATTAATCGTCGCATTGAGCTCGTTGTCTTATTGCCAGAAATCGCAGAAGCGATTCGTAATCCAGGCGTTATGGGGCTTGATAGCCCATTACCTGATGAAGATGCGCTTTTAGAGGCGCTGCCACAAAGCGTGCCTCAGAGCGATGAAAGCGAATGAGCAGGGCTTATCACAACACAAAGACGTTTATGTGGAGCGGTGCATGGATATAGCGGATTTTTTTGACACCTTTTTTGAAGAGGCCGAAGAGCTGCTGGCCGATATGGAGCAGCATCTGCTGGAACTGGATGTCGATGATCCGGATAGCGAACAGCTAAACGCTATCTTCCGCGCCGCCCACTCCATAAAAGGCGGCGCCGGTACCTTCGGCTTCAGCGTGTTGCAGAAAACCACGCACATCTTTGAAAACTTGTTAGATCACGCACGCAAAGGTGAGCTGACATTGCGAGCCGACCTCGTTGATACTTTTTTAGAGGCAAAAGACATCATGCATGAGCAACTCGATGCCTATCGCAACGAGGAAGAGCCCAACCAAGAAGCCTACGAGCGAATTTGCCAGACACTGCAGCAGATCGCACTAGAAGAAATTGGCCAGACGTTGGATGCACCTGCGGTCCCCGCGCCAACGATTGAAAAGAAAACATCAGCCAGCGCCGAGGCTGCTGAACCCTCCTCGCTAAGCGAGCGCCATCTGTTGGTTGCGCTACTGAATGTTAGCGAAAAAGATCGCACGTTGCTGGTAGAAGAGCTGGAGCAACTGGGTGATGTCCAGTCTCACTCGGGTGATGAAAAACGTTACGAAGTAACGCTAACAGGTGACGTTAGTGCTGACGATATTGAAGCAGTGATGTGCTTCATTATTGAGCCTGAGCAGATTGAAATTAGCGTAGTAGCGGTTGAAAAAAACGAAGAGGCTAGTGTTAGCCCTGAGTTAGACGCGCCAGTAGCCGTGCCTACTGATGTTGTTGAGCCTACTAATAGTGTTAAGCCTGCGGCGCCAGCGGTGGCTAAACCTGCTGATAGAGCACCTCCGCCAGAGAAGCCAGCGAAATCCGCCCCTAAAAAAGCGGCCGCAGAGTCAGCCTCAATCCGTGTGTCGGTAGATAAAGTCGACCAAATCATCAATTTGGTTGGCGAGCTGATTATTACCCAGTCGATGCTAGACCAAACGGTCAGCGACCTTGGCGATCAATCCGTTGGCAATAGCTCGCTACAAAATGGCATGAGTCTGCTACAGCGTAACGCGCGGGATCTTCAAGAAGCGGTGATGTCGATCCGCATGATTCCGATGGAGTTTGTGTTTAGCCGATTCCCCCGTGTAGTGCGTGATACCGCCGGTAAGTTGGGCAAAGAAATTGAGCTTATCACCGAAGGCAAGTCCACCGAACTGGATAAAAGTCTGGTTGAGCGCATTACCGATCCGTTAACGCACCTAGTACGTAACAGCTTGGATCACGGCATCGAAATGCCGGATGAGCGCGAAGCGGTAGGTAAGCCCCGAGTTGGCAAGTTGGTGTTATCGGCACGCCACCAGGGCGGCAATATTCTGATTGAAGTGCGTGATGATGGCGCGGGCATGGATCGTGATCGGTTGTTGGCTAAGGCGCGTGAAAATGGTTTGAACGTTTCCGACAACATGTCTGATGAGGAAGTTTTTCAGCTGATTTTTGCGCCGGGTTTCTCCACGGCAAAAGAAGTCACAGACGTTTCTGGCCGCGGTGTCGGAATGGATGTGGTAAAGCGGAATATTCAAGGCATGGGTGGCCGGGTTGAAATCCAATCCAAGAAGGGTGAAGGCACCAACACGCGCATCGTGTTGCCGCTGACACTTGCCATCCTTGACGGCATGTCGATCAAAGTGGGCGGCGAAACCTTTATTTTGCCGCTTTCCACGGTACTTGAGTCGTTGCAGCCTGCCAAAGGCGATATGTATGCCATGGCGGGTGATGATGTGGTGCTTAAAGTGCGCGATGAGTACCTGCCGGTCATCGCGATCCATGAAGTGTTGGATGTGGAAAATGCCATTACCGACCCGACCAAAAGTATTGCCGTAATCGTGCAGGGGGAGGGGCGTCGTTATGCCATGTTGGTCGATGAGCTGATTGGCCAGCAACAGGTGGTTGTAAAGAACTTAGAAGATAATTACCGCAAAGTGCCGGGCGTTTCGGCGGCGACCATCCTTGGTGACGGTAGCGTCGCGCTAATTCTAGATATTACAGGTTTACACCGGTTAAGCCGTGCCAAGAAAGAAGCCGGAAAACAGGTGAATTATCCCCATCTCTCTTATTACCAGGAGGCCGAGCCGTCATGAGCCAGGCAAACAATGGAGCGGTGTTGTCCGCCGCAGAAGCCGATAATCGCGAATTTTTGGTGTTCTCTTTGGGAGAAGAAGAGTATGCCATTGATATCCTGAAGGTTCAGGAAATACGCGGCTATGAAAACGTCACGCGTATTGCCAATGCCCCTGATTTTATTAAAGGGGTGACCAATCTACGCGGCGTCATTGTGCCTATTGTCGATCTGCGCATTAAATTTCACCTAGACAGTGTGGAGTACGGTGGCCAAACCGTTGTCATCGTGGTCAATGTCGCCGACCGCGTCGTTGGTATTGTCGTGGACGGCGTTTCCGATGTCATGACACTAACACCCGAGCAAATAAAACCAGCGCCTGAGTTTGGTGTAACGCTCTCCTCCGATTTCTTAAGCGGATTAGGCAGTCTTGAAGACCGCATGCTGGTGTTAGTTGATATCGATAAGCTGCTGACCAGCGAAGAAATGGCTTTAGTCGATAGCACAAGCAGCCGCTAATCCCTTTGTGACTGGGCACAGGGAGAGTGCCTTCTTAAGCCAAAAAAACAGCCCTCTCTGGTGCTACGGATAGCATCGGCCACTACGGTTGTATTTGGAGTAATGCGTGTGACACCGCTACTGCGTCAAATGATGAGCAATATGACCGTGCGCCTTAGTTGGGGGCTGGTATTAGCCACTTTTTCAATGTTGGTGGTGGTGGCCTGCGGTATAGGTCTTTATGCACTCCACCACGGTGCCGCTATTGTGCAGGCATCGAGTGATTTGCAGGCGCAGCAAGCGGCGTTCAGTGAGTTTGCGACACGCATTCGCTGGGTGCTGATTGGCGTGGTCATTATGACCGGCGTAACGGTCGCGGTGGTGGTGTGGGGAGTGACTGTTAATGTGTTGCGTCCCCTGGATCGTCTGGTCGGTTACTTTGAGAAAATGGCTCAGGGCGATCTAAGCCAGCAAATTACCTCGCCTGGTAATAATGAAATTGGCAGGTTGTACACAGCGATGGCGCACATGCAGTCTTCACTGTCTGAAACCGTTGGTGTGGTACGCCAAAGCGGCGCGTCAATTTTTGAGCGCTCTCAGCATATTGCCAGTGGCAATAACGACCTCTCCTCACGTACTGAACAGCAGGCCTCTTCGCTAGAAGAGACGGCCTCGAGCATGGAGCAGTTAGCCTCTACCGTTGGGCACAACGCAGACAATGCACTACAAGCCAGTCAGCTCGCCAATGAGGTAACGCTAACCGCCAGACGCAGCGGCGAAGAAGTTGCCAATATTGTTGAAACCATGCAGGACATTAGCGCGAGTTCCCACCAAGTTGCCGACATTATTACGGTGATCGATAACATTGCTTTTCAAACCAATATTCTCGCCTTAAACGCGTCAGTAGAAGCCGCCCGTGCTGGCGAGCATGGCAAAGGGTTTGCCGTTGTTGCGCAGGAAGTTCGCAGTCTCGCTAGCCGCAGTGCTAATGCTGCCAAAGAAATTCGTACGCTGATCGATGCATCGCTTGGCAAAGTGGATGCGGGTACCCAACGGGTGAATCACGCGGGAAAAACCATGCAGGATCTTGTCGCCGCGGTGCAGCGTGTTAACGATATTATGGATGAGATTGCGGCCGCCTCTGAAGAGCAAAGCAACGGTATCGGGCAAGTTAATCAAGCAGTTGCCCAAATGGATCAAGTTGTTCAACAAAATGCCCAGTTGGTTCAACAGGCAGCACGCAGCGCTAATGAATTAGAAAGCGAAGCGGCACGCCTTAGAGAAGCGGTTGAGCGCTTCCATGTGACGCCTGCCCTGGCTGAGGGGAAACAGGAATCTGGTTATGCCATGCGGCCCCGCGCTCTTCAGCAAGTACCTGCCGCCCAAACTCCAGCGGCCAAAAAAATACCCGCTCGCAACACGGCAGTCGATGAGTGGGAAGCATTTTAAGCCTTGCGGTTTAGGCTCATTACTTCCTCGGCTTCAATACTAAAAATAAGGTATGCGGATGCGTAATAACCAGCCAGTCACTCAGCGTGAAGTTGAACTTCAGAGTGATGATTTCCTCGTTTCGCGCACGGATCTTAAAGGGCGTATTACCTATGTAAACCCAGCGTTTATCCAGATAAGTGGTTTCCAGCAAGAAGAGCTGATAGGTGCGCCCCATAACTTGATACGGCACCCGGATATGCCGCCAGCGGCGTTTGAAAACCTGTGGCAGACCGTGAAAAGCGGTGAAACATGGCGAGGGCTGGTTAAAAACCGTTGTAAGAATGGCGACCACTACTGGGTTAGTGCCAGCGTAACGCCGATTATTGAAGACGACCACGTCGTTGGCTATGCCTCTGTCAGGGTGCAGGCAACCCGAGAGGCGATTGCCCAAGCGGAACAGGCCTACGCTGAAATACGTGAAGGCCGTAACAAACAGCTCTATTTAGACAAGGGGCGGTTGCGTAAGAAAGGCCTAACTCAACGCTTAAAACGGATACGACTAGATACTCTGCGCGCTAAATTGATTGGCATGATTGTCGTCGCTGGCGCGCTGCTGCTGGTGAGTGGTGGCCTTGGGCTGTATGGCCTTAACGTCGCAGGAGAGCGGCTAGCGACGCTTAATAATGATGGCCTGCAAGACGTTATTCGCTTACAGCAAATAGACCAGACCATCGCGCAAACGCGCCAGGCCATGATTGAACCAGAGCGTATGGAGCTGATTCAGCAGCGCTTTGAGATGGGGGACATGATTGCCAATAGCGCGGCGACGATTGAGTCCGCTTGGCAGCAATACTACTCCCGTGATGTCAACACGACAGCGCTTGCCACTTCCTTCAACGCTCAGCTGCAAACCTTTTTAGACAATGGCATGTTCCAGGCGGAAACCGTCTTGCAAGCAGAAGACACGTATCAAGTGTTCACCGGTTTGGACGCGGTCATCAGTGTAATGAATAACGAAGGGCGCGAACTCTCGTCGATGGTGAACCAGCTCATCGCCGAAAAACAGGCTGACGCCGAGGTGATGGCTGCCGATGCTGAGCAAGGTCAAGCCAGCATGCTAAGCGCTCAAGCCGCTGTGCTAGGTGTTGGCGTACTGGCGCTTATCCTGCTTGGGGTGATGACGTTACGTTCCATTGTTCGGCCGCTAAAAAGCGCGTCTCGCTTTACCTTGCAAATCGCGGGTGGAAACCTAGCGGCTAAAGTGCCTCCCCATCAGCGTGATGAAGTTGGGATGCTGATGGAATCGCTGAACACTATGCGGAAAAGTTTGAGCAGCATTATTAGCGATGTAAAAGGCGGTATTAATGTGGTTACACCTGCTGCTCGGGATATTGCCAGCGGTAATGAGGCTTTATCGTCTCGTACCGAGCAACAGGCAGCATCGCTACAGCAAACCGCATCCAGCATGGAAGAAATGACCACGACCGTGCGTCAAAACAGCGATAACGCTCAAGAAGCGCGTCGTCTTGCCGATAACAATGCTAAGCAAGTGACCCAAACCGGAGAGCTCATGTCGCAGTTGGTCGAGAATATGCAGCGAATTACCCAAAGCTCGCAAAAAATGACTGACATTATCAATGTGATTGACTCGATTGCTTTCCAAACCAATATCTTGGCGCTCAACGCATCGGTAGAAGCTGCCAGGGCCGGGGAGCATGGTCGTGGGTTTGCGGTGGTTGCTGAAGAAGTGCGTAAGCTGGCAGGAAGAAGCGCAAGCGCCTCTCAAGAGATTCGTGTGCTGATTGATGGTTCTAATCAAGAAGTCAATGTGGGGGCTGGGCTGGTCAAAAAAGCCGAAGTAGCGATTAGTGAGGTTGCCGATGCGGCGCGCAATGTTACCCAGATCATGCATGATATTTCGTCAGCGTCAGCAGAACAGAGTCATGGTATCGCGGAGGTGAATCAAGCCGTTGCCGAAATGGATCAAGCGACACAGCAGAATGCCGTTCGTGTCCAGGAAACAGCACGTGCCGCTGTGGCATTAGAGCAGCAAGCGGGCTTATTAGCCCTGTCTGTTGAGGCGTTTCGTTTGAACCATCAGAACTCGCCAACAACAGCGCTTAGTACAGCCCCTACTGCCTATCGATCGCGAGCTCAGCTCCCAGATAGCCCAACTAAACCGCCTTCGTCGCCAACCACACGGCAGCTGGCCGCAGTAGAGGAGTGGGAAGAATTTTGATCGACCAACGCGAGCGGGGAGTTGATGTCGGCCAGTGGGCATCGGGAGGGCAGATCGAACGTGATCTTGTGCTAACCGATGCCGACTTTGCGCGTATACGGGAATTGATTTACCAGCGCGCCGGAATAGTGCTGGCTGAGCATAAGCGTGAAATGGTCTACAGCCGCTTAGCCAAGCGATTGCGTCACCATGGTATTACACGTTTTACCGACTATCTGTCTCGGTTGGAGCGTCAGCCAGACGCTAAAGAGTGGGAGGCGTTTACCAATGCCTTAACCACCAATCTCACCGCTTTTTTTCGTGAGGCGCATCACTTTCCGCTATTAGCTGAGCACATTAAGAAACAGCAAAGTCCCGTGACTATCTGGTGCTCAGCGGCGTCCACAGGGGAAGAGCCCTACTCGATTGCAATGACGCTGTTAGAAACACTGGGGCCAAAAGCTACCCAGGCCAAAGTCATTGCCACTGATATTGACACCGACGCACTAAGCAAAGCGCGTGCCGGTATTTACCCGCTTGAACAGGTGCGTAAGTTAGAGGAAGGGCGGGTTAAGCGGTTTTTCCAGAAAGGCACCGGTAGTCATGCAGGTTTGGCACGCGTAAGGCCAGAAGTATCATCGTTGGTGGAGTTTTTGCCGCTTAATTTGCTGGCGCCCCAGTGGTCGGTAAAAGGCCCTTTCGATGCCGTTTTTTGTCGCAATATCATGATTTATTTCGATAAAGATACCCAGGCTAAGATTCTAAAACGGTTTGCTCCGCTAATGAAGCCAGACGCGTTACTGTTTGCGGGACACTCGGAAAATTTTTCGTATATCAGCGATGCATTCAAGCTGCGTGGGCAAACGGTTTATACCCTCGCAAAAAAATAAATCGGTTACGTGCGTTAACTCCTTTGGGCAATCGCCTTAGCGGAGTGGGTTGGCACACAGGTGGCTACCGTCATAAAGGAGGCGTGCTTTGAGCGCAGCCAAAATCAAAGTGTTGTGCGTTGATGACTCGGCGCTGATTCGTGATTTGTTAACGGAAATAATCAACTCTCAGCCGGATATGGAAGTCGTCGCCGTCGCGCCAGACCCCATTGCTGCGAGGGATCTGATCAAACAACACAATCCTGATGTGCTGACACTGGACGTAGAAATGCCGCGGATGGATGGTCTTGATTTTCTTGAACGGTTAATGCGGCTTCGCCCTATGCCGGTACTCATGGTGTCATCACTGACCCAGAGCGGCTCAGAGATTACTCTGCGTGCGTTAGAGTTAGGCGCATTGGATTTTGTGGCCAAGCCCAGCTTGGGTATTCGCAGCGGCATGATGGAGTATGCAGCTGAAATTACCGATAAGCTTCGCGCCGCGGCCCGCTCGCGTCCTCGCCAAGCTCGCCATAAAAATGCGCCGCCACCGACACAGCTAAAAGCACCCATGGTGTCGAGTGAAAAGCTGATTATCATTGGTGCTTCTACCGGCGGCACAGAAGCGATCCGGTCAGTGCTCGAACCACTGCCGGCGAATTCGCCAGCTATCTTGATTACCCAGCACATGCCCGGTGGTTTTACCCGCTCATTCGCCGAGCGGCTAGATCGGCTATGCCGAATTAGCGTAAAAGAAGCCACCGATGGCGAGCGTGTCTTGCCAGGCCATGCCTACATTGCCCCAGGCGACCAGCACCTAGAGCTTGTCCGCAGTGGTGCTAACTATGTCGTGCGCTTAAATGATGGCCCGCCGGTGAATCGTCATCGTCCCTCTGTTGATGTGCTGTTTCACTCTGCTTCCAAGCATGCGGGTAAAAACGCCATTGGGGTGATTTTGACCGGCATGGGCAAGGATGGCGCTGTAGGTCTTCTTGAAATGCGTGAAGCTGGGGCAGCCACCATTGCGCAAAATGAAGAAAGCTGTGTGGTGTTTGGTATGCCAAGAGAAGCCATCGCCGTCGGGGGAGCCGTAGAAGTGGTTGCTTTAGATGATATTCCATCGCGGTTGATGGCCTTAATTGCCGCTTCAGGGCGTGCTCAGCGGGTATAACACCCCATTGCGCATAAATAAAAAAAGGGGACAAAAATGACACGCTCACTGCGTCATATCAGTATTCACTCTGCCGTTATTGCCGCGTTGGCTAGCTTTGTCATGCTGATAGTGGTGTTAGCTGGTATCAGTTTTATGGCAGATCGTAATGCTCAGGCCAACCTGTCAACCTATAGCCTCATCAGTAATAGTCAGCTCAACGAGATTAATCGCGCTGACTCATTGCTCAACCAGGCAATGCTGGCCATGGAAACGGCATCCAACTTTTTAATGGTCGGTCAAACACGCCAATCCAATGCCCAGGTCGACATTGCTCTGGATCGAATTGCGCGTGCCGAAGAGCGTTTTGAACGCTTCGCTGCGACGACAAGCGACGCATTGGGCGAGGCATTGATAGATGACTTTCGCGCAGTACTGGCCTTGGTCAAACAGCAGCATGCGACGTTCGAAACCATGGACATCAATGCTTTTAATCGACTTCGGGGCGAGCTGGTTGAGCCTTTGAACAATTTAGCCAATAGCGCGACGGCTTTCGTGCAGTATGGTTTTCAGCGGGTAGATAGCATTCGTGGCGACGCTGAAGCGCAAGGCGATATGTTTATGTTAGTCAATGCGCTTGCCGTGGCAATTGCGCTATTGGTGACTGCGTTCATCTATATAGCATTACGCCGTACGGTCATCGCGCCGTTGAATGATGCCGTAAGACGGTTGGACAAAATATCTCAGGCTGACCTAACGGAACCCGTTCCCGCATCAGGCAAAAATGAAGTGGGGCGTCTTTTTTCAGCGATGGGCACGATGCAGCAAAACCTGACGGCGATCGTGACACGTGTTCGAGAAGGCAGTAGTGAAATCCATCACGGCACTCGAGAGATAGCGAGTGGCAATGCGGATCTGTCATCACGCACTGAGCAGCAGGCTGCTTCGATCGAAGAAACGGCCGCCAGCATGGAACAAATGACGGCAACGGTTAAGCAAAATGCCGACAATGCGCGTCAGGCAAGCACGCTGGCCGCAGATGCCTCTACCACTGCCGAGCAAGGTGGCCAAGTAGTTGAGCAGGTAGTGCAGACCATGCACGGTATTTCTACCAGTTCCCAAAAAGTGGCAGATATCACCAGTGTGATCGACTCTATCGCCTTTCAAACCAATATTTTGGCACTCAATGCCTCGGTAGAGGCGGCCCGCGCTGGCGAGCAAGGGCGTGGTTTTGCCGTTGTGGCAGGCGAGGTTCGCAACTTAGCCAGCCGCAGTGCCGATGCGGCAAAAGAGATCAAAACACTGATAGATGCCTCTGTTGCACAAATCAAGCAAGGCTCTACGCTGGTAGAACAAGCGGGCACCACTATGTCCGACGTGGTGACGGCTGTCCGTCGGGTGACCGATATTATGGATGAGATTTCTGCAGCGTCTCAGGAACAGAGCGATGGCATTGAGCAGGTAAGCCAAGCGGTAGGGCAGATGGATGAAGTGACCCAGCAGAATGCAGCACTGGTTCAGGAAGCCTCCGCGGCGGCTATGTCGCTTGAAGAGCAAGCAAATAAGTTAGAAGAGGCGGTGGCTGTCTTTGCTTTGTTAACCAGCCAAGCGGGAGTGCAGCGTCAAGCACTGCCAGCGAGTAACCAAGTAAACGTGCCTGCTGCCAGGCCGGCAGCCACTGCGCCCCGCACTCGTCGAACCCCAGAGCCTAGCCATCACGACGAGTGGGAAGCGTTCTAGGTTTTAATAGCCGTTTTAAGAACGGTTTTAAGGACGGTTTTAAGAACTGCTTTAAGGACTGTTTTTAAGCATCGTTATTTTAGAAATAATTTGATTGAGAGGATGACCAATGGCCGATAAGAACATGAGTTTCCTGGTAGTGGACGACTTTCCCACCATGCGTCGGATCGTTCGCAGCTTGTTGAAAGAGCTAGGTTTTACCAATGTTGATGAAGCAGAAGATGGTCAGGACGCGCTGAATAAGCTGCGTGCGGGTAACTTCGAATTCGTCGTATCTGATTGGAATATGCCAAACCTGGACGGCTTAGAAATGCTTAAAGAGATCCGCCAGGATGAAGCACTGAAAGGGCTACCCGTATTGATGGTGACCGCGGAAGCCAAAAAAGAGAACATCATCGCGGCCGCTCAAGCGGGCGCTAACGGCTACGTCGTCAAGCCGTTTACAGCAGCCACACTCGAAGAAAAGCTAAACAAAATCTTCGATAAGATGGGTAAATGAAGCGGCTGCGCCTGAGTGCTCGGTTAACGAGGAGACAACACGATGAGTCAGCATGAGCAGGATAGCGCTACCCAGCTATCTGAGGAAGCCGCTGAAGACCTGATCTTTCGCATCGGCAAACTTACCCGCATGTTACGCGACAACATGCGAGAGCTGGGTCTGGATAAAGAGATCGAGAAAGCAGCGGAAGCAATTCCTGACGCGCGTGATCGGTTGCATTACGTCGCTACCATGACTGAGCAGGCAGCTGAACGTGCATTAAACGCTATTGATCGCGCTCAGCCATTGCAAGACCAACTCTCTGACCGTGCTGAAGCGCTCGATAAGCGTTGGGCAGAGTGGTTTGAAGCGCCCCAAGAGTTGGATGATGCCAAAGCCTTGGTAAAAGAAACACGCACCTATCTAAGTGATGTGCCAACCATCGCTGCAGCGACAAATAAAGAGCTGCTCGATATTATGATGGCTCAGGATTTTCAAGATCTTACCGGCCAAGTCATCAAAAAGATGATGGATGTCATCCGAGAAATTGAGCATCAGTTGGTGCAAGTGCTGATCGATAACGTGCCGGGTGCTCACGTACGTGAATCGATGCAGCGTAAGGCAGAAGACCAATGGAAAAATGACAACGCACGTCGTAATGAAGAGCTGTTGAATGGTCCTCAGGTGAAGGACAATGCGCCTGACATCGTTACTGGTCAGGATCAGGTCGACGACTTATTGGACGAATTAGGCTTTTAATGCGTTGTTATTAAGACATTGTGAAAGGCAGTATCTGGCACTATAGGCATTTGTTCAGCCGTCCCTCGGGGCGGCTGAATTTATGATAAGCCACGCAATATACCGCCGGATGGCCGCATGGCAGATAACGACAGCGATCAGGAAAAGACGGAAGAGGCCACACCCCGACGCTTAGACAAAGCCCGGGAAGAAGGCCAAGTACCCCGGTCTCGAGAACTGGCGACCTTTTTGCTGCTATTAGGCGGTGTGATCGGGCTGTGGAGCATGGGGCAAATGCTCTATGACCAGTTGGGCATGGTGATGGAGCAGGCCTTCTTATTCGAGCGCCGTCATGCCATGGAAAGTACCCCGATGCTGGTCAATGCGCTGGATCTGGGGCAGCGCACACTATTTGCAATGCTGCCGCTGTTCTTACTGTTGACGGTGATCGCCCTGGTCGCACCCGCATTACTAGGGGGATGGCTAGTCTCAGCAAAATCAATGCAGCCCAAACTGTCAAAGCTAAACCCAATAAAAGGGTTGCAGCGTATTTTTTCGTCGCAGGCATTGATTGAATTAACCAAAGCGATTGCCAAATCAATCCTGGTCGGTGGCATTGCAGCGGCGTTTCTGTACGCCAACCTTGGTAAGTTTATGGGGCTAATGAATCAGCCCATTCAACAAGCATTGGCAAGCGCATTGAATATGTCAGCGCTAGCCGCTGGTCTGATCGTTTTATCGCTAGTGGTGGTTATCTTAATTGATGTGCCTTTTCAGCTTTGGAGTAATGCGAAAAAGCTGCGTATGAGCAAGGAAGAGGTTAAGCGAGAGCATAAAGAGTCGGAAGGCGACCCCCACGTCAAGGGGCGTATTCGCCAGCAGCAGCAAGCAATGGCCAGAGGGCGGATGATGAGTAAAGTGCCTGACGCCGACGTCATTATCACCAACCCAACCCACTATGCGGTGGCCCTGGCGTACAAGGAAGGTAGCATGGGCGCCCCGCGGCTAGTAGCCAAAGGGGCCGATGCAGTGGCCGCACGTATCCGCGAAATAGGCCTGGAAGCCGGTGTGCCGCGATTGGAGGCCGCTCCCTTGGCGCGCGCCCTGTATCATCACGTGGATTTAGACGCTGAAGTGCCTGCGGAACTGTATACCGCAGTGGCTGAAGTGATGGCCTGGGCTTACCGCTTGAAGCAGGTCGCACAACAAGGAGGCGAGGTGCCCCCAACCCCAGACAATTTATCGGTCCCTCCCGAAATGGAACGTTCCAATCGAGATGCCGGTGGCAGTGAGGCGCAATCATGAAAGGCTTAACCCAATTGATCAATCAGCGCGATTGGATGGGCGATGTGCGCATGAAGCTGCTCGCAGGGCCGCTGCTGATTTTGATGATCTTGGGCATGATGATTCTGCCCTTGCCGCCCTTCGCGCTCGATTTGCTGTTCACGTTCAATATCGCACTGGCCATCATGGTGCTGCTGGTCAGCATGTTTGCAGAAAAGCCACTCGATTTTGCCGCTTTCCCCGCGGTGCTGTTGTTTACCACGCTATTACGGCTATCGCTTAATGTGGCCTCGACCCGTGTTGTACTGATGGAAGGCCACCAAGGCGGGGATGCGGCCGGTAAAGTCATCGAAGCGTTTGGTACCTTCCTGGTCGGCGGTAATTTTGCCGTTGGTCTGGTGGTCTTTTTGATCCTGGTGATCATCAACTTCATGGTTATTACCAAGGGGGCTGGGCGTATTGCCGAAGTGGGCGCTCGCTTTATGCTAGATGCCATGCCTGGCAAACAGATGGCGATTGATGCGGACCTGAACGCAGGCCTGATTGGTGAAGAGGACGCTAAAAAGCGGCGTGCTGAAGTTGCCCAGGAAGCAGATTTTTATGGCTCTATGGATGGTGCGAGCAAGTTTGTGCGTGGTGATGCCATGGCTGGCTTGGTCATCATGGTGGTCAATATCATCGGTGGGTTATTGATCGGTATGATGCAGCACGATATGGGTTTTGCTGATGCCGCCCGTACGTATACCTTGCTAACTATTGGCGATGGTCTGGTGGCCCAGATCCCTGCGCTGGTGATTTCAACCGCCGCCGGTGTCACTGTATCGCGCGTCAACACTGACCAGGATGTTGGTCAGCAAATGATCAGCCAGCTATTTATTAACCCTCAGGTCATGATCCTCTCTGCGATGGTGATGGGGCTGCTGGGCATGGTGCCTGGGATGCCAAACCTGGTATTTCTGATTTTTACAGCACTACTGGCGGGCTTGGCGTGGTATTTGATTCGCCAAAAAGAGCAGGCGTTGGTAAAAGAGGAAATCTCAGCAGCGCCACTGCCCCAGCAAGAGTCACCGGAAGCCAGTTGGGAAGATGTGCAACTGGTTGATACGCTGGGGCTTGAGGTGGGGCATCGGCTTATTCCCCTAGTGGACTCCCGACAGAAAGGGGAGCTGCTGGCTAGGATCAAAAGTGTGCGCAAGAAGTTTGCCCAAGAGGTGGGGTTCTTACCGCCCGTGGTGCATATACGCGATAACCTGGAACTGCCGCCGAATACCTACGTACTCTCTATGAAGGGGGCTGAAATTGGCCGTGCGGATGCACAGCCGGGCAAATGGCTGGCAATCGACCCAGGTCAGGTATCAGGCGAATTGCAGGGAACGCCCACCCAAGACCCTGCCTTTGGTTTGCCCGCCATCTGGATCGATGCCAATCAGCGTGAACATGCCCAGGTGTACGGCTATACCGTGGTGGATGCCAGTACGGTCATTGCTACTCACTTAAACCACCTGCTGCATCGCCACTCGCCAGAAATGCTGGGGCGGCAAGAAGTGCAAAAGCTGCTCGATAAGCTGGGCGAGGATCAAAAGTCGCTAGTCGAAGAGGTGGTGCCGAAAGCCATTTCACTCACCGTACTGCAGCGTATTTTGCAGAATCTGCTCGATGAAGATGTCTCGATACGCGATATGCGCACGGTGCTGGATACTCTGGCAGAACATGCTGGGCAGCAAAAAGATGCTAATGAACTGACCGCACTGGTGCGCATTGCCTTGGGTCGAGCGATTACCCAGCAGTGGTTTGCCGGCCAGGAAACGCTCAACGTGATGGGACTCGATGCCCAGTTAGAGCAAGTGCTTATGCAGGCCATGAATGGTAACGGTGCGATGGAGCCGGGGCTTGCTGATACGCTAATGACACAGGCACAAGAGGCCCTGGAGCGTCATGAAGGTAGCGGTGAAGCACCGGTGCTGGTCGTACAACATTCGCTGCGTGCTGTTCTATCACGTTTCTTACGTCGGCGCGTGCGTCATTTGGTGGTGATGTCTCAAGCAGAAATACCGGATGACCGTACGTTACGAGTCACTACGGTAGTCGGAGGGCGAGGATGAGACTGACGCAGGACATCCGTTCCAAGCGATCAAGAAGAGGCGCAGGTAAAGCATGAGCGTGAGACGATTTGTTGGAGCAAACAGCCGCGATGTGATGCGCCAAGTGCGCGAAACATTAGGTGATGACGCTTTAATTGTCGCCAATCGCCGTACCGAGGGTGGGGTTGAAATATTGGCGATGGCGGATGAAGCGGTCGATCATTTTGAACCTTCCTCTACGTCGCCACCTCCACCTACTCCAGCTCCCCAAGTCGCCTTTTCAGCGCAAGATTCAGATCCGCTGCAGGCAATGAGTGAACGCTTGCTGCGCGAGATGCAAGAGATGCGGGAACTGCTTTCCCAGCGGCAGCCAACTGCCGATGCGCCCGTCTCTGCCACCACTGACGACCCTCTCTCCCGTTTGCGCCAGCACCTGCTTAGCGTTGGTTTCAGCGAGGAGCTAAGCAACGAGGTGCTGGCGGCGCTGCCGACGTCATTGGCTCAGCCGGATGCCGATAGCGCGCTTGCGATGGAGTGGCTTCGTGGGCAGCTAATGGCGCGGTTACCCGTACTGAAAGAAGAAACCGGCTTTTTCGATCAAGCAGGAATTGTCGCGCTGGTGGGGCCAACAGGGGTGGGGAAAACCACCACCACTGCGAAACTAGCAGCACGTTTCGTGATGCGCCACGGTACGCGCCCTGTGGCCCTTGTCACCACTGATAGCTTTCGTATTGGTGCCCACGAACAGCTACGAATTTATGCCCGCCTGCTTGATACCCCCATGTATGCCCTAGACGCCGAGCAACCGATTGATGAGCTGGTCGGACGATTGCAGGGTAAACAGTGGGTGATTATCGACACCGTCGGTATGAGTCAGCGTGACCAGCGTGTGATTGAGCAAATTGCCCATTTGCAGGGTGGGCAAGCGTCCGTCCGCTTAGTGCTGCTGTTGAATGCAGCTAGCCAGCCTGAAACATTGGAAGAGGTCGTGTTGCGCTATCGCCAAGCCGCACGGGCGGCTGGCGCTGAGTTAGATGATTGCATTATTACCAAGCAGGACGAAGCTGGCCGGTTAGCCCCCGTGCTAGATATTGTCATACGCCATGGCTTGCGGGTGTTATTTGGTTCGTACGGGCAACGTGTTCCAGAAGATATGGCGGTTGCGGACCCTGCTGCGCTGATCGATCAAGCGCTTAATACCCCATTGGGAAGAGTGCGTGAAGGGCGATCTTCGATCTCCGCTTCGCAGCCTCACTCGGTGAGTCTGCCGCGCTGGTCGCGAGACGTGCTGGGGCAAGGGCGCCGCCTCAGCTCTGTGCTGACGCGGCTGCGTGAAAGGATTATTGGGTTTTCAGCGTTAGAGTCGGTATGGGATATCGCCTCCTTACCGGGCGTGGTGCAAGACAAACGCTTGGATGCACTACTGGCTAGCGAGCCCTGCGCGGATAAGGGGCTGGGCATGGCATGGTCTCCCCGCCGTAATGAGCGAGGCTGTGACTGGTCGATGCCCGATCTTGGGCTAGACGCCGATGGCGGTTGGCTAGCGCTAACCAGCCTACAGCACCGTCAGCCCGCAGGCTGGCAATCACGGCTGCTGCGCCAGGGCGAAACGCTGGGGGCCGCCGTACATCTGCTCCCCGTATTTCCCGACCCCGCCACGTTAGCGTGGCTAGAAGCCCAACACTTGACCTGGATCACGCTAGTAGCTGCCACTCAGCGGGTATGCTGTCAGGGCGAGCGTTATGTCCTGCGCCAGCTGTTCACAGATAGCCCGCTCACACATCACACTGATCTGCGTTTTCGTGGGCAAACAGTGCAGCTGTGGCATACCCATATCGCTGTAGAGGACGCCGCTGGTACACCGCTGTTGGCATGGGTTGGTGAAGTTCGCGATCCAGAAAATGGCAAACGCATCGCGCGCCGCTACTGGTTAACGCCTGCCCGATTAGGTGCAGATGTGCGTTCGCTTCTGGTTATCCAGCTGCAAAGCGAAGGGGTGTCTAGCCTAACCAAACGCGCTTGGCAGCAGTTGAAAGATGCGGATGATGGCGAAGTAAGCACGGAGGTTCGCTTATTGATGGCCAGCGGTATCGCCGCAGCAGCGGGACACTTAGATATCGCCAATGATGACGCTGCGATAGCACTGCGTTCCGATTTGTTAAGGTTATTGGGCACCACGCGTAAGCGGCGCGACACGGCGATGCTAGATGCGCTTGTTCACGTGTTTATGGCCCGTGACGCCATTCGTCAACTCAGCAGCGTTAGCCGTGAGGGGCTGGTATGAGTGCCCAGGATCAGGCAGCGGGCCTGCGCAAGTGGGCAGATTTACAGCGCCAGCAGCGCCAAGCAGAGTCAGTTGAGAGTGACCCCACGGGAGACGAACCTGCGGCTGAGTCACTGACCGCTATGACCGACTCTTTGACGGTGCCGCCAACTGCTGCCCAAACGCAAACCACTGCACCGCCCTCGGTGCCGCAAAAGCCGCTTATCGTGATCGGTATGCCTAACGGTGGCGATCAGCAGGTGGCAAGAGTAAAAGGGCGCCTAGCCCAATGGTCTGTGCTGGGGCGACGTTGGGCTGGCGACCCGGATGATTGGGATATTCACATCGTCAATGCGGATGCCGCTAATCTTGGCCAACTGAAAGAGCGCTTTCCGCGTTGGGCGCTATGGATTAATAGCGATGCCGATGCTTTCGCACAGATGTATCGCTCGCTTCGGCAAGTGCAGGAGAACGGTGGCCCTAGGCAGCTGTTAGCACTGCACGAGCCAAACTTGCCGCGCAGAGGTCTGCTCGATAACCTGCGCGAAGCAGCCAGCTATTACTTGGATATAGAGCTTTTACTGCTGGCGCGATGACGCTAGCCTGACGCCATGTGGCCGTGCTTTAACAGTGGCTATCAAGCGGCTCTATAAGGAATAACAATGTCTATGCTCGCTGGTTTCAAGAAGCGTTATTACAACACGATAGTTACGCACATAGTTTTAACATAATGGGCTATTTTGAGATCGCTAGCTTCAAGGTTGATAACTTCAAAACCGTGTTGGTTTTGGTGTTGGTGATGGCGCTAAGCGCCATCACCATGAGTGTTTATGCCGCTACGGGCAGTTGGAGTAGTGAGGTGCCCAGCGTACTGGTAGCGATGAGTGACCGAGCTGTCAGCAGCCAGCCCATTCAACCACCGGCAGGGGCGCAGGTAGAGCATGCTGCGATAGAGCGTATTCACTGGCGTTTTCAAATGCCGGTTAATGCGCCGATTAATGCGTGGCTATGCCACCCTGAGCAGTGTGTTCCTTTGACTGCTATGCGAGGTTCAACCACTGCGTTAGCCGGTAAACAGGTCAGTGGGCCGCTGTACTTTCGTTTTGCGTTGACGCCGGGCCAGCGCCCGGTACGGGTGCAGGAACTGCAAGTGATTGTGAATTACCAGTGAACAGAGTTCAGCCGTGAGGCACGAGGATGTATACAGCACAAGGCAGGATTAAACAGAGCGAGCTGTTAACCCAGTACATGCCACTGGTAAGACGTCAGGCCTTAACGCTGCAGGTAAGACTACCCGCAAGTATTGAGTTGGATGATCTTATTCAAGCCGGCATGGTGGGCTTATTAGAGGCACTAGGGCGTTTTGATGCGACCCAGGGGGCAACGTTCGCCACGTTTGCAAGTCAGCGTATTCGCGGTGCCATGATGGATGAGCTGCGAACACGTGACTGGTTGCCGCGTAGTGTACGCCGCTCTGCCAGAGCTGTGGATGATGCGGTGCGTCGTCTTGAGCAGCAGTTAGGGCGCCCGCCGGAAGAGGGTGAAATCGCGCGTGACCTGGATATGCCGCTTAGTGAGTATCAGCAATTGCTCAACGATACGAACAGTGGCCAGTTGTTGCCCTTTGAAGAGCTGGTGGCCGAAGGGGCCGAGTCTGCGAAAGAGGAAGCCACTAACCTGCCCTTCGAACAGTTGTTAGATAAACAGCAGCGTCAGTCGTTAATTGATGCGATCGATGCCTTACCTGAACGTGAAAAACTACTGATGGCGTTGTATTACCAAGAAGAGCTGAACCTTAAAGAAGTCGGGGCGGTGCTGGGTGTGACTGAATCCCGTGTCTCCCAGCTTCACAGCCAAGCGATTAGCAGGCTTCGCGCTCGCTTATATGACACCACCTAACGCTACTATCAATCACGAATAACCGGCGAGGAGCCGTTGATGAACCCATCTACGCTGATCGGTATTTTTGCCAGCATGCTTTTGCTGGTAAGCGTGCTGTTTTTTACTGCAGAGTCGCCAGAAAGCTTTATCAACTTGCCGGGGCTAGCCATTGTGGTGACGGGCACCTTGGCGGCTACCTTTATTAGTTATCCGCTGAAAGAAGTGCTACGCGTGGTGCGCCTGGTGGGGTTGGTGTTTCGGCGTGAAAACACCTATGTGCGAGATGATATCAACGAACTGGTTTCCATGGCACGGCTGTGGTTCAAAGGCGATGTCAGGGCGGTTGAGAAGGAGCTAGAGCATACCCGTAACCCCTTTTTGCGCACCGGGATTCAACTGGTGATTGCTAACACGAAAGAGGACGAAATTTTCGATATGCTGCGCTGGCGAATCGCACGATTAAAGGCGCGGGAGCATGCTGAGGCGCAGATATTTCGTACCATGGCCACCTATGCACCCGCGTTTGGCATGATTGGCACCTTGGTGGGGCTGGTCAATATGCTGGAAGTGATGGATGCAGGTGACCTTGACGTTATTGGCCCGCGCATGGCGGTGGCTCTGCTGACAACGTTCTACGGTATTCTGCTCGCCAACCTGGTGTTCAAACCGATTGCCGTCAAGCTAGAGCGGCGCACGGAAGAGCGACTTATCACCATGAACATGGTGCTGGAGGGCATTTCGCTAATTACTAAACGGCGGCTGCCTTCTTTTATTGAAGAAACGCTCAACTCCTTTGTGGCTAATTATCATGACGAGATCCGTGATGCCTCTGTAAAACCGCGGCCAACAGTTAGTTCTGCGGCAAAAGGATAGCGCTATGCTAGATCGTGATTCACGGCACGCACTGGAATTGCCCACTGTGTCAGGGGAGGGCGATGAAGGTTGGCTAACGAGCTATTTAGACGTATTAACGCTGTTAATCACGCTGTTTGTCTTACTGCTTGCATTGACCCCGCCGGGGGGAGGGGAAGCCTTTGATCGCGATAGAATGCGTTCTACAAGTGCTATCACTTCGCTTCCGTTGGCCAGCTTAGCAACCGGTATTCACCCACGTCACAGCGGGCTAAAGCCGCGAATGACGGAGCTTAATATCCCAGGGGTTAGTGTCTCTCAAGGTGAAGAAGGTGTTACGCTGCGTATCGACGACAGCTTGCTTTTCCCTAGCGGTGACGCCGTACTAACGCCCCAGGGGCAAGATGTGTTAGAAAGCCTTCTGGCAGTGTTAGCATCCTTTGAGGGTCAAATTTCAGTAGAAGGGCATACGGATAATGTTCCCATTGCTACCTCTCGCTTCCCCTCAAATTGGGATCTCTCGGTAGGGCGCGCCATTGCGGTGGTCAGGCATCTTGAGCGTCAGGGAGTTGCTATTTCACGTATGCGGGCAGTCGGTTACGCCGATACCCAACCCATGGAAAGTAACGCAACACCGGAAGGTAGATCTGCCAACCGGCGCGTTGAACTGTTGCTAAGGCAGCAGACTGAGGGGTAAAGAGATTTCTTGAGGCCATCTCTGTGTTGAAGCATCACTCGCTACTACAGTCGTTCGGTGCATTACTGGTGCTCGATGCTGACTGCCGGCGCATACAGGCGTTTAGTAGCAACTTTGTTGAATTGCTGAGAATAAGCCTTCGTGAGGGGTGTCTCCCAACGCTCTCCAGCGTTCTAGGCAAGCGCTTAAGCCAGCGCGTACGCTACGAGCTACAAGGTCAGCAGCGTTTGCCGGGGCCGCTCACCTTTAAGTGTCCCGCTCGATCAAACCGTTTCCAGTTACATGCTTACCGTGCCGGTGCGCATGTGTTAGTTGAGATAGAGCCCCTTCATACCCTCGGTAAGCAGCGTCTACTTGGCACGGTGAACGAACGCCTGATGCGTTTAGCGGAAGCGACACATCAAGAAGAACTGCTTGATTATCTGGTGATAGCCGTTCAAGAATTAACCGGGCATGACCGGGTATCTGTATGCCATTTCGATAGTGATTGGCATGGGTTAATCGTGGCCGAGTCGTTAGCTAAGGGGCGCGTTCAGCCCGATACCGAGTTGCCGGTAGTTCGTTTACCTGCCTTGTTAGGGCAGCGCTTTCCCGCCAAGGACTTCCCTATCGCACTACGGCGCGCCTATGAGCGCCATCCGGTGCGGCTGATCCAGGATGTCGCAGCACCCTGTGAGCACTTACTGCCGACGAGTTTGGCGGTAGATGTAAGTGATTGCTTCTTGCGCGCTCCGGCCCCTGAGCGGCAACAGTACTTACAACGACTTGGCGTACGCGGTGCACTAAGCGTGGCGATGCAGGGAGATACCGGCCTTTGGGGGCTGCTATTCTGCCACTCGGCAGCGGCTTACCCTGTAGCGCCGCCCGTACGAGATGCGGTACGTACCTTGGTGCAAATGGCTACGCAGCGGCTGTTACTGCTGAGAGCTCGCCAAGAAGCGCGCTATTTGCAGCGTGTACAAGATAGCCTGGTGCTTTCAAGCAATAATCGCTTAAAGCCTCAGGGGCCTTATCAGCTGTTTACGGAGCATGCCGAGACATGGAAGTCGCTCTTTCGTGCCAATGGCGTTGCGTTATGGGTGAAAGGCAGTATCTATCAATCAGGCAATACGCCCAAGCCAGAAACGATCAGCCAGTTGGTCACACGAATTGAAAAAGCCCATATCCATAGTGGGCCATGGTGTACCCAAGAGACAGCCAAAGAGCCGCTAACGTCCTCTTTAGACATGTTAGAGCAGAGTGGTGTGCTCGCCGTGCCGCTGCCTACTAACCCTGTTCAGCGCGGCTGGCTGATGTTTTTTCGCCCTGAACAAGTGGAGACGCTCTACTGGGCGATGCAGCCCTCTTCTGCATCACTACCGCCTATGATGATGTCGCCTTCTGACGCGTGGTGCGAGGAGGTCACAGGAAAAAGCGAAGCCTGGCAACGGGTTGAGCGGCTAGCCGCGATTGATCTGGGGGAAGATTTGACGCTGGCCATTTCGGCTTATGAGATCAGCACGCTCAATATGCATCTGGAGCGCGAGCGTAAAGCGCTGGCAGAAGCGAATCAACGGTTAGAACAGTTGGCACATTTTGACCCACTTACCCAGGTGTGGAACCGCTACCGCATCGAGCAGGCTATTGATGCAGAGCTGGTAGCAGCAAAACGCTATGGGGCGGCTTTCGCGCTGTTGTTATTTGACGTCGACTATTTTAAACAGATCAATGACACCCTCGGCCATAGCGTGGGCGATGATGTGCTGATTTCGCTAGCACGCATGGTGGAAAGCTCACTGCGGGGCTGTGATCATTTGGGGCGCTGGGGAGGGGAAGAGTTTGTGGTATTGGCGACCCACTCCAGTATGGAGGCCGCAGAAGGGCTTGCTGAACGCTTGCGTGGTCTAGTGGCAACACTGCAGGTGAAGGGCTTGGGCCAAGCGATAACGGTCAGCATCGGTGTCGCAGTATGGCAGCCCGATGATAGCTGCAAAACCATTATCGCCCGGGCCGATGCTGCGATGTACCGAGCTAAACGTAATGGGCGTAACCGCGTTGAAATCGCCGAAAAAAGCGTGCAGTGATACGCAGCATCATTGGTCGTCGGCGCGGCCGCATAAGCGCTGTATTCTCGCTATGGCGTCATCAGCACCATCAAGACTAAAGGTCATATACCAAGGCTCACTATCTTGTTGATCGAAACCGATAAACAGCTGTTCTCCCTGGCTCATTTGCGCCATTAATGTTTGCAGGTCGCTCAGGTAGAAGTGCGCATAAAACCCATCATCGCCTCGCTCGGTAATAAACTCGGCCATGGTATCGATGATCGGTGTGTCATCCACTCGGATCCTGGTAGGCACTAAGTTAACCGCGCGACTTTCGCCTTGTTGCTCAGCCAACGTGACCCGCATTTCCAGCCACGGTAAGTCGCAAACACCCTGAGTCGCGTTCAAACTCAAGGTGGCATCCGAATAGCTATGGGTTTCCACAGCACGAAAGTGTTGCTCACTGCCTAATGTTAGCGCCATTGACTGCCAATGATTGTGTGATTGCGCGGCATCAATATTGAACGTTGCTGCCATGCTAGGCAGCGCAGTGCTGGAAAGTATGGCGCTGAAGGTCGCTAACGCAAAAGGCTTTAAAGTAGGCATAAGGGTGGCATCGCACAAGAAAAACATTAGCCTATCGTTTGTTGACGATAAGCAAAAGGTAACGCGCTGATTTTTCTATATGTAGTAGTCTTTAACAAGAAAAATGCCGCATATAGTGTAAAGTCAAGTCTATACTTCATAACCGCAGAACGTATAATCGCACCGTTTTGAGCGCTAATTTCACCCCGTTGTGAAGGAGTTTCGCGACATGAGCACCGCAGCAAAGGCTATGAAGACTTCGAATGACGTCCCACTACAGGTTCCCTCAAAAGATATCTGGGATGCTAAATATCGGTTAAAAGATCGCCATAGCCAACCTGTTGATCAGGATGTGGGTGCTACCTTTGAGCGTGTCGCACGAGCGTTAGCGGCGGTTGAAGGTGACAATGCTAACGAATGGCTGCCAAAATTCCGCTGGGCATTAGAAAACGGAGCCATTCCTGCCGGACGAATCCTTTCCAATGCGGGCGCTGAAGCCTACAAACCTGCGGTCAGCCTGATTAACTGCACGGTTTCGCGCACTATTCGCGACTCTATGCGCGATATTCTCGACTCCGTCGTTGATGCTGGCATGACGTTGAAGTCTGGCGCCGGTATTGGCTACGACTTTTCGACGCTGCGCCATAAGGGAGCGTTTGTGTTTGGCGCTGGTGCTGGCACCAACGGGCCGCTGGCGTTTATGGATATCTACGACAAGATGTGTTTCACCGTGGCATCCGCAGGTGGACGTCGAGGTGCTCAGATGGGCACCTTCGATGTTGGTCATCCTGATGTCCGTGAGTTTATTCAAGCTAAGAGAGAAGCCGGTCGTCTGCGCCAGTTCAACCTGAGCCTGTTGATTACCGACGAATTTATGGAAGCCGTGAAGCACAACGCCGACTGGCCGCTGGCGTTTCCATTGCACCCTGGTGAAAAAGACGATGTAAAAGCGGGCGATTTGATTTATCGCGACTGGCCCGTCATTGAAGAGGGCTATACGGTCGATGATGAAGGCCGCGTGGCTTGCCGTGTAGTTGAAGTCATTAAAGCGCGCGAGCTGTGGGACACCATTATGTCCTCGACCTATGACTACGCTGAACCTGGGTTTATTCTGATTGATCAAGTCAATCGCATGAACAACAACTGGTTCTGCGAAGATATCCGGGCGACCAACCCGTGTGGTGAGCAGCCGTTGCCACCAGAAGGTGCTTGTCTGCTGGGATCGGTCAACTTGACCAAGTTTGTGATTGAGCCGTTTAGCGACAAGCCACGCTTTGATTGGGAACGCTATCGCAAGGTGGTAGCGATCTTCACTCGCATGCTCGATAACGTAGTGGAAATTGCTGGCTTGCCACTGCCGCAGCAACAGCGTGAGATTGAAGCCAAGCGCCGCCACGGCATGGGCTTTTTGGGGCTTGGTTCAACGATGACCATGCTTAAAATTCCCTATGGCTCTCAAGCTTCGCTGGCCTTCACCGAAGAAGTTAGCCGCCACCTCGCGCTGGAAGGCTGGAAGCAAGCGCTAGAGCTGTCTAAAGAGAAAGGCATGGCGCCTGTGCTTGAGCAAGAGCATACGATTACACCGAAAATGATGCGTGAGCGCCCCCAACTCGCTGCCGATGGTTATGAAGTGGGTGATAAAGTACCAGGACGTATTCTACATGCCCGCTATAGCCAGTATATGGCGAAAGTGGCTGAGCTCGATCCTGAGTTGGTCACACAGTTGGCGGAACATGGTGCACGGTTCACCCACCATAGCTCTATTGCGCCCACTGGCACGATTTCGCTGTCGATGGGTAATAACGCCTCCAACGGCATTGAACCCTCATTCTCGCACCGTTATTTCCGCAATATCATTCAATCGGGTAAGAAAACCAAAGAGCAGGTTGAAGTTGTCTCGTTCGAGTTAGCCGCTTATCGTCACTTTATTGCCGCCGATGCGGTGGAAAGCGATTTACCCGACTACTTTATTACCGCAGACTCCGTGTCGCCTGAGCAGCATGTGGCCGTGCAGGCGGCCGCTCAGCAGTGGATCGACTCGGCAATCTCTAAAACAGTTAACGTGCCGACAGAGTTCCCGTTTGAGAAATTCCAGGATCTCTACCTACAGGCGTATGAGAGCCGCCTTAAAGGCTGCACTACATTCCGCTTCAACCCAGAAGCGTTTCAGGGCGTTCTGGTACGTGAAGATGATTTAAAAAACACCACCTACGTGTTTGAGCTGGAAAATGGCGAGACCTTAGAACTGGCCGGCGATGAAACGGTGGTCTACGACGGTGAAGAGCATAACGCCGCGAACCTGTTTGATGCCTTAAAAGAGGGCACCTACGGCAAATGGTGAGGGCGGGCTACGCCTCGCTACGAACATCGCCCGACACCCTTTGCTAAGTGGAGAACACCATGGCTGTAGAAATTACCTCAAAAATCGTTGGTTACCGTATCAAGCAGCAGGAGCAGGCAGCGCCTGCCCCTGAACTTCCGGAAGAAGACCCGCTGACGGTCAGGATTCCCTCGCGCCCAGAAGGAACGCTAGAAGCGGTATCCGAAAAGATCTCTTATGTGGGGGCGGAAGGTCGCAAAAAAGTCTATCTGCTGGTCTCTTTTATGCCCGTGGAAGGCGTGGTGGGTGGCCGACGTGTGGTCATTGAGCGCCCGGTTGAGTTCTTTTTCCCATCAGGACAGCTTTCCAGCGAGCACCAATGGATTACGGCGACGATGCGTAGCCTTTCCCTTGCTGCGCGCGGGGGATATGTCACCCAGGCAGTGGCTGACCTGCGTAAAGTGGCGTGGGATAAAGGGTTAGTGCGCTGTGGTATGAACCGTTGGAACAAGCCAATGTTCCACGATTCCGAAGTGGCGGCGATTGCCTGGTCGATCCAGCAGATTCTTTATCGGCGCGGGTTCTTGGACCAGGATGGTAACCAAGTACCGGTAGAAATGTTGGTAGAGCGTTATGCGCACCGCATGCAGCATGGCCATGCTTGGCAACCACCGGTCGACGAGCCAGAGACCAGCTCAGCGGTTAGCGCTGTGGAGCCGATTGGCGGTGCCGCTGAGCAAGAAAACGCCGTAAAAAAGCCTGAAGGCAGTGGCCCGGCAACCGTGGGTAACTGTCCTGAGTGTCGCGGTGAGCTTATTATGATGGATGGCTGCCCAACCTGCTATGCAGGCTGCGGCTGGTCTAAGTGCGGCTAAGCCAGACAAACCCACTAGAACGCTAACCAACAACGCCGCGTGGTCTAGAGAGCCACGCGGCGTTGCTTATTTTAAGGATAGAAAAGTTTAAAAACGAATAATCTGCCGTTGATTCAGGCGCTAGGGCTCAGGCGCTAACAAGTAGCGGCCTGACGTTATCGGTTAAATAACAGTCGTCGAATTCCCCCTCGGTAGCCAACGCCTTTAAATCGGGAATAGTGACGTTATGGCGGTCACGGAACACCAAGCCATCTTCACTCAATGCGCTAAAGGTTCGGCTCACATGAACCGGGCTCAAACCTAGAATGTCGGCTAACTGTTCTTGAGAAAGTGGCAAACGGAACTGTTCGCTGATGTCATGATTAGTCTGGCGTAAGCGTAGGTACATTTCATGGAGGAAGTGGGCCATTTTTTGCCTAGCACTACGCCGCGCTAAGTTGACCAGCCGTTCCGTTAGTAGCGCCTGATGGCGACTGCCAATGGCAAACATCACCGAGGTCAGCGTTAGTGACTGACGAAATAGCTCGAGCATGCGCTTATGGGGAAAATGGCAGACCACGCCGTCAGTAATCATGCGCACGTTTTCCAGCCGCCTGGAAAACGCAAACTCTCGCAAACCGATAATATCGCCAGGCAAAAATACTTCCAGAATTTGCCGATCGCCGTTTTCTAAATGTCGATAGGAGTAAGCCCAGCCACTGCGCAAGGTGCAAAACTCATTCGCGGGGGCGTCAATTTCCCACAGCAGTGACCCTGCTTTGATATCGGTAGGACTCTCTTCCAACTCGATTAATAGCGCTTTTTCTGCTTCAGTTAGTGAGCAGTAGTGACTGAAGTGGCTAATAATGCAGCTTTTATCCTGATCCACAGCTTCCTTCTCCTAAAAAGGTTAGCAACGATTAACAGGCCGCGTTGTTGATCAATATAAACGTTAATCAATATAAACAGGGCCGTCCTATGTTGCTTGGTCTTTTCTGCTCTCTTGTCGTCCTTGGGGAGGGGCAGGCATATCGCTGTCATTTTCCAGGGGGGAGTTACCCACCCTGGAAGTGGCGCTAGGCGGTTTTTTTGGCACGATTACCACGTTTTAACAACGGTGCCAGGAAATGCCCTGTATGGGAAACGCTCTGCTTGGCAATCTGTTCTGGTGTTCCTTCGGCAATAATTTGTCCACCACCGGAGCCACCTTCTGGGCCAAGATCAATAATCCAGTCAGCCGTTTTGATCACATCCAGGTTGTGCTCGATCACCACAATGGTATTGCCGTGATCACGTAAGCGGTGGAGTACCGTGAGTAGCTGGCGGATATCCTCAAAATGCAGGCCAGTGGTGGGCTCATCCAATATATAAAGCGTTTTCCCCGTGTCACGCTTGGCTAGCTCGCGGGCCAGTTTGACACGCTGCGCTTCACCGCCAGAAAGGGTTGTGGCACTTTGCCCTAGGCGGATATAGGAGAGGCCTACATCCAACAGGGTTTGCAAACGACGAGCGATAGCAGGCACTGGGCTGAAGAACTCCAGGGCGTCCTCTACCGTCATGGCCAGCACTTCGTGAATCGTTTTGCCTTTATAGTGGATATCCAACGTTTCGCGGTTGTAGCGTTTGCCTTTACACACATCGCAGGGCACATAAATATCTGGCAGGAAGTGCATCTCTACCTTGATCATGCCTTCGCCCTGGCACGCTTCGCAGCGGCCGCCTTTAACGTTAAAGCTGAACCGGCCTGGCTTGTAGCCTCGCGAACGCGCTTCCTGAGTGCCCGCAAACAGCTCACGAATCGGGGTGAAAATACCGGTATAGGTAGCTGGGTTTGAGCGCGGCGTACGACCGATAGGACTCTGGTCAATATCGATCACTTTATCGAGCTGATCAAGCCCCTCTACCTTCTCATAGGGAGCCGGGGTCAAGGTAGTGGCGCGGTTAAGCTCGCGGGCCGCGATCGGCATCAGGGTGCCGTTGATCAGCGTCGACTTGCCCGAGCCGGAAACCCCCGTGACGGCAATAAACAGCCCCAGCGGCAGGCTGAGCGTGACGTTTTGCAGGTTATTGCCCGTAGCGCCGCGCACCACCAACTGCTTTTCCGGATTGCCGGGAATGCGGTAGGGGGGCACAGCGATTTCCCGCGTTCCCGACAAGTACTGGCCGGTCAGCGAATTGGGGTTGTCCATCACGTCTTGAGGCGTGCCCTGAGCGACAATTTCGCCACCATGGACACCTGCACCAGGACCGATGTCGAGGACATGGTCCGCAGCGCGAATGGCGTCTTCGTCGTGCTCAACCACGATCACGGTGTTGCCCAGGTCGCGTAGGCGCTCCAGGGTTTTCAACAGGCGGTCGTTATCCCGCTGGTGCAGGCCGATGGAGGGCTCGTCCAGAATGTACATCACGCCCACCAGCCCCGCGCCAATTTGGCTGGCGAGGCGGATACGCTGGGCTTCGCCCCCCGAGAGCGTGTCAGCACTGCGCTCCAGGTTCAGGTAGTCGAGCCCTACGTTAACCAAAAACTCTAGCCGGGCATGAATTTCGTTAACGATTTTATCGGCAATCTCACCTTTGCGGCCCGGTAGGGAAAGCTCGGCAAAGTAGCGCCATGCCTCACCGATAGGCAAGTGCACAATATCGGCAATGTTATGGTCATCGACAAACACATGGCGTGACTCTTTGCGCAGCCGCGAGCCGCCACAGGTGGCGCAGGGCTGCACGGCGATATACTTGGCCAGGTCGTCACGCACCATATTGGATTCGGTTTCCCGATAGCGGCGCTGCATGTTGGGTAGTACGCCTTCAAAGGCGTGCTCGCGCGTTACCTTGCGGCCACGGTCACCCACATACACAAAGGGAATCTGTTCGCTGCCACTACCGTTTAAAATAATCTCACGCTCATGGCTGGCCAGCTCAACCCATGGCGTTTCAAGCTCAAACTGATAATGTTTAGCCAGCGCCTGCAGTTGGGTAAAGTAATAAATGTTGCGCCGATCCCAGCCTTTAATCACGCCTTCTGCTAACGATAGCTCGGGGTGGCTAATCAACTTGTCGGGGTCAAAATATTGCTGAACGCCTAAGCCATCACAGGTGGGGCAGGCTCCCGCCGGGTTGTTGAACGAAAACATCCGCGGCTCAAGCTCAGAAAGCGAATAGCCACACACCGGGCAGGCAAAGCGTGCCGAAAAGGCGAGGTCTTCCTGATCGCCATCCATAAAGTGGATCATCGCCGTGCCGTCGGCGAGATTAATTGCGGTTTCAAACGATTCTGCTAGACGTTGGGCAATATCATCGCGCACCTTAAAACGGTCAACCACCACGCTGATATCATGTTTTTTGCGCTTGTCGAGCGGGGCAATATCGTCAAGTTCAAGTACTTGCCCATCAATCTGAACCCTGACGAAGCCTTGAGCCCGAAGTTCTGCCAGTAGCTGCAGATGCTCCCCTTTCCGACCTTTTACCACCGGCGCCAGCAGCATCAATTTGGTGCCTTCGGCCAAGTTCATGACTTGGTCGACCATCTGGGAAATAGTTTGCGCTTCCAGTTCTTCGCCGTGTTCAGGGCAACGAGGTGTGCCTGCCCGGGCAAATAGTAGGCGCAAGTAGTCGTAAATCTCGGTAATCGTGCCGACGGTAGAACGGGGGTTGTGGGACGTGGATTTCTGCTCAATAGAGATCGCAGGCGAAAGCCCTTCGATGTGATCCACATCGGGCTTTTCCATCATCGAAAGGAACTGACGCGCATAGGTGGAAAGCGACTCCACATAGCGGCGTTGCCCCTCAGCGTAGAGCGTATCGAACGCCAGCGATGACTTACCTGAGCCGGATAGACCGGTAATGACGATAAGTTTGTCGCGGGGCAGCTCCACATCGATCTGCTTGAGGTTGTGGGTGCGTGCACCCCTGACCAGAATGCTGTCCATCAACACCTCGAATCGCGTGGCAAAAGTGTAATTATACGTTTGCTGTACCCCTCCCGGCAAAGCTCCATATTGATATGGGGTCAGCGCTTGGCGTTTCCAGCGTGGATACAAAGCGCTAGAATGGACGGTTATCTCGGGCTGTTCAGCCCCTTTATTGACCACAAGGGTATTATGCGCAAGGTTTCCGCACTGCTGCTGGCCACTGAACGCCGTGCAATCAGCGGCTTAGCCGGGCTTTATGCGTCTCGTATGCTGGGGTTGTTTATGGTGCTGCCGGTGTTGGCGCTTTACGCTGACACCTTAAGTGGCGCTACCCCATTGTTAATTGGTGTCGCATTAGGTGTCTATGGACTAACTCAGGCAACGCTACAGATCCCCTTTGGGCTGCTGTCAGACCGTATTGGTCGTAAGCGCGTTATTGCCATGGGCTTACTGATTTTTGCCGTAGGAAGCGTGGTCGCTGCTATGGCAGACTCCATTGGCGGGGTTATTTTGGGTCGCGCGCTGCAAGGCTGTGGTGCCGTTGCTGCAGCGATTATGGCGCTACTGGCCGACCAAACCCGTGAGCAGGTGCGGACGGCGGCGATGGCCACGATTGGGCTCTCCATTGGCGTGTCGTTTGCGATTGCCATGGTTCTTGGCCCCTGGCTGGCGGCTTGGGCGGGCCTAGCGGGCGTTTTTTGGTTTACGGCGCTGTTAACGCTCGTCGGTTTAGTGGTGCTTTGGCGATGGGTGCCGCCCGCACCACGCCGTTTGCGCCACCGCGATGTGGGGATGGATCGCCAGCAGTTTAAAAGTGTTATTACGCGCCCCGATTTATGGCGGCTAGATCTGTCGATTTTTTCGCTGCATCTGGTGTTAATGGCGATTTTTGTTGCTGTTCCTTTCCGTCTATTAAATGCAGGCGTCGCGATTGAGTATCACGGGCTGGCTTATCTAGCGATTATGGCGCTGTCGTTTATTGCTATGGTGCCGCTGGTGATCGTGGCCGAGAAATACCAGCGCATGAAATTAATATGCTTGCTGGCAATCGGCGCCATTGTCATTAGCTTGGGCAGCCTGGGGCTGCCATTCTCCCAAGAGAGCTGGCTGTTCGCATGGCTATTTGTTTTTTTTACAGGATTTAACTTGCTCGAAGCCACGCTGCCATCAATGCTCAGTAAGTTGGCACCCGCGGGTGCTAAAGGCACCGCGATGGGGGTGTACTCTACCAGCCAGTTTTTGGGTGCTTTTTTAGGAGGCACGCTGGGTGGCTTGTTGTCGAATCTATGGGGGCTTGATGCGGTGTTCTTCGGCTGTGCAGGGCTAGCGCTGCTGTGGTGGCTGGCGATGTGGCGTATGCCGTCACCACCGCCTCTCTCCAGTGAAGTCGTGGCACTACACGATACGCAGCCTGATGCATTAAATCTGTTGATGGAACATCTTGCTGATGTCGTGGGCGTGGAAGATGTAATGGTGGTGCCGGAGGAGCGCTTGATGTACCTGAAAGTGAATCGCAAAGAACTCGATCAAGCAGCGCTGACGAGATTGTTATCACCACCTAAGACGTAACGACCATCTCTGATCATTTGTACAGCAAGCGTTTACACCTCCAGGTTTAAACACATAGCGAAGCTTTTACACACATTTGCTGCATGGCATTCAGGCCTGTCAGCCGTATCAGTGATACCCTTGACGGCACTGGTATTGATATATGACCGATTATTGAAAGGAGCGACCTATGGCGCGCGGTATTAACAAAGTCATCTTGATTGGTAATCTGGGCCAAGACCCTGAAGTACGCTTTACGCCCTCAGGAACGGCGGTAGCAAACCTGAATTTGGCGACGTCTGACACCTGGATGGACCGCCAAAGCGGACAGCGCCAAGAGCGTACCGAGTGGCACCGCATTGTGTTGTTCAATAAAACCGCTGAGATTGCCCAGCAGTACCTAAAAAAGGGCTCTAAGGTATACATTGAAGGTCGCCTACAAACCCGTAAGTGGCAAGACCAAAATGGTCAAGATCGCTACAGCACGGAAATTGTGGCTAACGATATGCAGATGCTAGATAGCCGTGGCGGCGACTTCCAGGGTGGCGGAGCCCCTCAAGGTGGTTACGCACAAAATAACCCTGCGCAAGGTGCGCCGGCTCAGCAGCACTCAGCTCCTCAGCATGCGGTCCCTCAGGGGCATCAGGGTGGCGGTATGCCACAGCAGGGTGGTTATCCTCCCCAAGGTGGTGCTCCTCAAGGTAACTATGGCGGCGCGCCCCAGCCTGCTCGTGGACCACAACACAACCAGCCAGCCCCAGCTAATCAAAACAGCAATTATGGGGCCCCCGATCCAGGCAACTTCGATGATTTTGACGACGAAATTCCGTTCTGACCGCCTGAACTGAATATTTCGCCACATTCCTGGGGTTAGGTGAGAGGGAGGTTCTGTCTTGAAGCTGCTGATACTAGATGCGGGGCACTGCTTAAGTTTGGCATTAGCCCGAGAAGCCAGTCGTCGAACGGATACTGAGCTTGTTATTGAGCAGGGTACTACGATTACCTCCGCTCAACTCCAGGCGATAACACCTGATGCGGTGATTATTCCCCCATTAGCGCACCCGCTCAGTATGGCACCTGCCGATGTAATGGCACACGCTGATGCCGTTGATGTCTGCGTCGATGCATGCCAGGCACAAGGCATTGCGTTGGTGTGGTGTGTTTCAGACCAGCTTTACGAAGACGGTTTTGAAATCCCCATCGATGAACATGTGGTGCCTGCTCCCAGGGATGAGAGCCTGCGCCGCTTAGTGCAAGCGGGCGATCGTATTCGTGCTGAGTATCACCGACATCTCATTGTTCGCTTAGGCCCCTTGTTTGCGCTGGAAGGCAGCCATGCGTGGCTAAACGAAATAATCGACAGCTTGATGATTGGGCAGTCTGCTCGCGCCGCTGAGGATGTCATTTTTTGCCCTACGTCTGCCGATGCTGTCGCCATGGCGTTGATAGGCATGCTGCAGCAGCAAGTCTGTGGGGCCGATGCTTGGGGGGCTTACCACTTAGCGGGCACCGAGCCTGTCAGTGCGTTTACATTTACCTCAATGGTTCGCACCCAACTGGCAACCCATCTGGAAGGTCGCGGCGAAAGTGTCGCCCTTGGCGAAGTACAAGCACTTAATCATCACCATGATGCCAAGCTGCGGCGAGTCCTTAATTGCCGCCGTGTTCTTGATGTGTTTGGTGTTCACCAGAAGCCATGGCGGCTGGAGGTAGGACGAATGCTGGATGCGTGGTGTTTGAGGCGGGAACAACAGCAGGGCGAAGGGACAGGAGAGTTGGCTTGATCAATCTGGTTCGCAGCTTGGTTTTTTATGTGGGATATTTTTCTGCCATGCTGTTGATTGGCATTCTTTTTTTGCCAATTGCACCGTTTTTGCCGTTGGCTGCCCGTTATCGTTTGCTAAACCTCTATAACCATTTTTTGATGGCGTGGTTCAAAGTTGCGTGTGGCGTGCGATACGACATTCAGGGGCGAGAAAATATTCCGGCGGGCCCCTGTGTGATCCAGGCCAACCACCAATGTGAGTGGGAAACGGTATTTCTGCAGGTGATGAAGCCGCCCGTTTGCACGGTATTAAAGCAGGAGTTATTGCGACTGCCTATTTTTGGTTGGGGATTACGTCTGTTGCGGCCGATTAGTCTGGATCGCTCGAAGCCTGCCCGCGCTATGAAGCAGGTGTTGACGCAGGGTGTCGCGCGACTGGGAACGGGGCTTTCAGTGCTTATTTTTCCAGAGGGAACGCGTGTCGACCCAGGGGCCCGAAAGCGCTACAACAAGAGTGGTAGCGTGGTGGCCTGCCGAGCAGGCGTACCGGTACTGCCAGTGGCGCATAATGCTGGTGAGCGCTGGCCTGGTCGCCATTGGGTAAAGCGCCCCGGCGTGCTTCGGGTTCGTATTGGTGCGCCTATAGAAACTGCAGGCCGTACACCCGATGAGGTACTGGTTGATGTTGAAGCCTGGATTGAAGGGCAGTTGCAAGAGATTTCAGAGGTGCCTCGGCCAGCTTCTCGTTAAGTTAAGCAACCTTTCGATGAACATAAAAACGGCGCCTTAAGGCGCCGTTTTTATAGCGTATTGCACATGCACTGCATGACTAGGAATTAGCCATTAAAGCGCTGAAAAACCAAGCAAGCGTTAGTGCCGCCAAACCCAAAGCTGTTGGAGAGCACTCGGTCGATGGTAACGCCATCACGTCGCTCTCTAACGATGTCGAACCCATCTGCCTGCTCATCAAGATTCTCGATATTAGCTGAGGCAGCGACGAAGTCATTTTGCATCATTAGCAGCGAATAAATCGCTTCTTGAACGCCGGTTGCGCCTAACGAGTGGCCGGTAAGCGACTTGGTTGAGCTCATAGCAGGTGTGGTATTGCCAAACACTTCACGGATCGCCTTCAGCTCAGCCACATCGCCCACCGGCGTAGACGTGCCGTGGGTGTTAATATAATCAATATCACCCTTAACCGTCGCCATGGCCTGACGCATGCAACGCGTCGCACCTTCCCCGGAAGGGGCAACCATATCGTGGCCGTCGGAGGTGGCGCCGTAGCCCACCAATTCGCCGTATATCTTGGCGCCACGGGCTTTAGCATGCTCCAGCTCTTCAAGAACTAACATGCCACCGCCACCAGCAATGACAAACCCATCGCGTGCTTGATCATAAGGGCGAGAGGCTTTCTCTGGCGTATCGTTGTAATGAGTTGAAAGGGCGCCCATCGCATCAAATAAGCAAGAAAGGGTCCAGTGCTCTTCTTCGCCACCACCGGCAAACACGATATCCTGCTTACCAAGCTGGATTTGTTCCATCGCACTACCAATGCAGTGAGCAGACGTCGCACAGGCGGAGGAGATAGAAAAATTAACGCCTTTTATCTTAAATGGCGTTGCCAAGCATGCTGACACGGTGCTGCCCATCGTGCGGGTAACACGGTATGGCCCCACACGGCGTAGGCCTTTTTCGCGCATGACATCGGCTGCTTCTACCTGATTCGCACTGGATGCCCCGCCAGACCCGGCTATAAGCCCAGTCCGTTCGTTGGACACCTGCTCTTCAGAGAGCCCCGAATCCTCAATGGCTTGTGCCATAGATACATAGGCATACGCTGCCGCGTCGCCCATAAATCGGCGAAGTTTGCGGTCAATGAGAGAATCAAGGTCGATGTCGACGCTACCCGCGACATGGCTACGGAAGCCGCGTTCGGCGTACTCTTCCTTAAAACGAATACCGCTGCGCCCGTTTTTGAGCGCGTCTAAGACCTGTTGCTGGTCGTTGCCTAAGCACGATACGATGCCAAGGCCGGTGACTACCA
Source organism: Halomonas sp. IOP_6 (assembly GCF_021151565.1). Taxonomy (NCBI): domain Bacteria; kingdom Pseudomonadati; phylum Pseudomonadota; class Gammaproteobacteria; order Oceanospirillales; family Halomonadaceae; genus Halomonas; species Halomonas sp. IOP_6. Next base: position 69,889 of record NZ_JAIRBO010000006.1, read on the forward strand.
CTCGTCGCATGGGAGCCTCCTGTCAGAAATTCGCAGTGGAGGTGAATAGGCCAACGCGCAAATCATTAGCCTGGTATATATCGCGTCCGTCGACGGACACAGTGCCGTCGGCGATGCCTAGAATAAGTCGGCGGGTAATAATGCGCTTCACATTAATGTGATACGTTACTTTTTTCGCGTCGGGTAGAATCTGGCCGCTGAATTTAACGTCGCCACAGCCCAGTGCACGTCCACGGCCTGGGTGGCCAAGCCAACCCAGGTAGAAACCCACAAGCTGCCACATGGCATCTAGCCCCAAGCAGCCTGGCATGACTGGGTCACCGGGGAAGTGGCAATCAAAAAACCACAGGTCCGGAGTGATGTCCAGTTCGGCAATTAGCTCGCCTTTACCATGCACACCACCTTCTTCGTGAATGTGCATGATGCGATCGAGCATCAGCATGTTGGGTGCCGGAAGCTGTGCGTTTCCTGGGCCAAATAGCTCACCGCGCGAGCAGGCCAGTAGTTCTTCGCGATCAAAGGAATGTTGCTTGGTCACTGAATCGTTCCGAGTATCAAGATGGTAGTTGGGTCTAGTCTACTTCCCGAAACCTCTGAATGCACGTTGTTGGGCACTTATCGTGTTTTCTCTACAGCTTTTTACCTGTCTGCCGATAGAGGTTGTTAGTATTTCGTTATTTCAAATACGCGATTCTGCACAATAAACGCCCTATTGACGTAATATGGTGTATCCATGTTTTTTTGTTAAGCGGCATGATGCCAGATCTGTAACCCATGCCCTATTTGGCTCATTTATAGGACACACTAAACCGCCATGTGGCTGTCTGTTTCTCTTAATCGTCCGCTGGTGTGGTTGGCGCTAATAGCGCTGCCCGCTTGTGTGTGGGTGCCTGACTCGGCGTTACGTATGGTGGCGGCCAGCTTGGTTGCATTTGGCATGTGGGATGCTTGGAACCAAATACGCCAACAACATTTACGGCTACGTCTTTCGCAAGATGCAATAGGGTTGGCGAGTGACGCCATTGTCATCAGCGATGTGCATAACCGCGTCTTGACGGTCAACCCCGCCTTTACTCAAATTACCGGCTTCGAAAGCCAGGAAATGATTGGCCGTAAGCTAGAGACGTTGGCGGCTCAGCGTCACGATAAAGCGTTTTATCAGACGTTTTGGAGCACGTTAAAGGCGACTGGCCGTTGGGAGGGCGAGATGTGGAATCGCCGCAAGCACGGTGATGAGTACCCTGAGTGGCTAAAGGTCCGTGCGGTTACCGACAAGCGTGGCAAAATTACTCACTTTATCAGCCTCTTTACCGATATTTCCTCCCAAAAAGCACGCGAGCGTGATCTGCGCCGAATTGGTTATGAAGACCCGCTAACGGGATTGCCAAACCGGCGGCGCTTACACGATCTGATGTCCTCTCGGCTGCGCCATCTACGAGCAGGTGAAAGTTTGGATATGGCGTTGATTGATATTGATGGGCTCAAATCGGTGAATGACAGCTTAGGGGTCGAGCAGGGGGATCGTTTGTTAGCGCGCTTTGCCCAACGATTAACGGGTTATATGGCTGGCAGCGCAGTGGGTAGGCTGGGTGGTGATGAATTTATGGTGATTCGCACGACCACCTTTGATGACCATGATCAGTGGGTAGCGACCCTGCGTGAGCACATGAGCCGACCATTCGAAATAAAAGATCAATCGCTACGTCTGGGGTTAACGATTGGTAGCTGTCGTGCCCCTGAAGATGGCAGTGATTCCGGCGTGCTTTTTCAGCGGCTAGAGTCTGCCTTATACAGTGCCAAACGCTTAGGGCGTAATCTTAGCCAGCGGTTTCGCCCCGCGCTGGATAAACAAGATAATCCCCAGCTTGCTCTGGTGAGCGATTTGCGGGCCGCGTTGATATCCGGTGATCAGCTGGAGCTGCATTACCAAACGCAGCATCATCCAGGAACTGGCGATTTAGTGGGTATGGAAGCGCTGCTGCGCTGGCGTCACCCTGAGGATGGCATGATCTCTCCGGGCGATTTTATACCGCTTGCTGAACGTCATGGATTGATGGCCGAACTCGGTAGTTGGGTGATCGAAAAAGCCTGTGCCCAGCAGGCGCACTGGCAATACAGCGGTATGCCGAAAGTGACGGTATGGGTCAATATTTCTGCGCTGCAGCTTTTTCAGGGAGACCTAGAAACTCAGCTGTCTAGTTGTTTAGAACGCTACCAACTAAAAACGTCGCAAATTGGCTTGGAATTGACAGAATCTGTTTTGCTGGACGAGCGTGCCGGGGATATGGGGCCTCGCCTGCAGGCGCTGCGTAACCAAGGCTATGCGATTGCAATCGATGATTTTGGTACTGGCTATTCATCGCTTGGTTATTTGAAGCGATTGCCGGTAGATAAAATTAAGCTAGATCGTGCGTTTATTCGTGAACTGCCTCATGACCAAGCAGATGCCGCGATTGTCACGGCTGTGTTGGCGATGGCAGAGGGGATGGGACTGGAAGTGGTCGCCGAAGGCGTAGAAACTCAAGCGCAATGTCAGTTTCTGATTAACGCCGGTTGTACGTCAGTGCAAGGGTTCTATTTTGCTAGGCCCTTACCTGCTGCGGAGCTTGAGCAACGTTGGGTGCCGCGCATACTGGCTGAATCAATGCCTTCGTGAACGCTAAACGCCATGCTAGAAGCAAGTATTAATGAACGCCAGAAGCAGCGACTTTGTGGTTAGCGTAACGACTGATACACAAACACAGCGCCGCCCAAATAATGGCCTGTGCCGGTAGTAACCAGGGGGCTAAGCTAACGCCGGTGAGCGCTGCGCCGCCAACATAAGACAGTGGCCCGCTGACCGCACCGCAAACCGCCGCAATCATTGGGTATTGCCACAGCCAAGCAAGCGAGTGAAATACTAGTGTTGCAAACAGCGGCCACAACATCCAAAGCCACAGTGGCAGTAAACCAGCCACCAAGGTGTGTTCACCGAAGTCGAAACCTCCTGCCAAATGAAGGCCTCCGTCCAACGCTAACCCCAATAGCGCAAACACACCAATGAAACGCCATTCGCCGGGCTTGGCGCAGCGCCAGAAATGCCAGCCTAGCAGCGCACTTCCCATAATGGCAGCTACCCATGATCCCCCCAGAACGCACAGCAGCCAGCCCACTTCGAAGCGTAGTGCGTTGAACAGCAAGCTTTGCCAGCGTGGGCTAGCCATTTATAGTGCGCCCGTTAACGGCTCGGGTTTGGCGGCTGGTTTCGCTAGCAACAAGTGGCACGTACCAATAGAGCGCTCAATAAAGCCCCCCTCGCAGTAGCACAAATAGTAACGCCACATGCGAATAAACCGTTCGTCGTACCCTTGTTGCCTTATCTGCTCTAGGCTGGTTTCAAAACGATGGCGCCACTCGCGTAGGGTGCGGGCATAGTGCTGGCCAATTTCATCAAGCGCGACTACGTTCAGTGAGGTTTTGCGCATCACACTGGTTAGCATGGCGTGATGAGACGGCAAAAAACCACCGGGGAAAATATAGCGCTTAATAAAGTCCATATCCCGCTTGGCTTCTTCAAACCGTTGGTCTCGGATAGTGATGGCTTGCAGCATAGCCTGGCCATCGTCGGTCAGCAGGCTGTCGACCTTTTCAAGGTAGGTGTTCAAATACTGGTGGCCGACGGCTTCAATCATCTCAACAGAAATAAGTCGATCGTAGCGACCTGTCAGCTCACGATAATCCTGCTTTAACAGAGTGATTTTATCGTCGAGCCCCTCTTCTTTAATGCGACGGGCGGTATGGGCGTACTGCTCTTCAGAAATGGTGGTGGTAGTGACATGGCAGCCACGAGTTTTGGCGGCGTGTATTGCAAGACCACCCCAGCCAGTACCAATTTCTAGCAAGTGATGTTCTGGGCGTACATCTAGCTTTTCGAGCATGATATCGAGTTTGTAGGTAGACGCTTCTTCCAGGCTGGCTTCTGGATAAGGGAAAACAGCGCTCGAGTACATCCAGTGGCGTTGATCAAGAAACGTGGCAAAAAGGTCATTGCCAATATCGTAGTGTGCCGAGATATTACGCTTTGAACCGGAAAGGCTATTACGTTGGAAGCGATAGGCAGTGCCAAGCAGCCAGCGGGCGAAACGAGCGCTTCCGTTTTCCATTTTACCGTTTACGTGATCCAAATTGGCCGCAAACAAACGCACCAAGGCCACTAAGTCATCAGCATCCCAGTCGCCATCCATATAGGATTCAGCTGCGCCCACTGTGCCACCAAACGCGAGCCTTTTCCAGGCGCGGGAGTGACGAATCACGACGGTCACTTGAAGTGGCCCTTCTTGACCCAGGTGGTGACACTGGTTGCCTTCAATTAAGGTAATACGGCCACCCTGGAAGGCATCTAATTGAGTCATCAGGCGAGGCTTCAACCAGCGAGTGAAACGATCCTGGTTAACTGGTTGTATGTCAGGGGGCGTAGAACGCAGGGTTGTCATTTTGAAGTTTCCTTGCGCTTAGGGTGGTTATAAACGGGGATGCGCTTCAGCCAGAGGCGAAACGCTTCAAAATGAATTCCCGCCACTGTTTTCAGGCTCATCCAGGGCTGACGTGCAAGCGTTGCTAATAGAACGCCGCGTGTCGCTGGCGCAGCCTCTAACGTGAGCGTGGCGTCGAAATGACGCTGCCCGCTTTGCCAGTTTTCCATGTGCAGATAGAGCTGATCGCCGGGTGCATTGAGCTTCCAACGGTAGGTCATTTCCATGGGGTTAAACGGCGATACATGCATGGCTTTGTCAAAGCTTGCATGATGGCTATGACGAGCAGGGTCGATCCGACAGGCATAGCAGGTACGCTCTTTCCAGGGCATATTAGTGACTTCACCAACGACAGCCGCCAGCCTGCCAAGATGGTCATAGGCGTAGTACATCGAAACAGGATTGAAGACAGTGCCAAAGGTGCGTAATTGGGTCAGTACGTAAATCTTGCCACTGGGGGCACTACCCAACTGACGAACTAGCTCCTCGCGTACCGCTGTACGCAATGGCTTATCAATAGGACCGAGATAATCTTCGCGACGAAAGCGTGCTAGTGCTGGCCTTCGGGCGCTAAAGCAAGGCACATTGTCAAACAGGGTCGGCAACTCATCCAAGTCGAGCCACGCCATCCAAACGCGGTAGCTGAAAGCGTGCTCCTTAGGAGTGAAGCGACGATGGCGCAAGGTGCCGCGGTAAATACGCGAGCGAGGCGCGGTAATCATCCGAGACCCTCCCCAACGCTGTTAGTGGGCATAAGGTCATGAGCCGGGAGTGCTGTGGGCGTTGTTGGCGGCGCAGCGGCTTCATCACAACCTAGTGCTTGGGCAACCCGCAGCGCGCTCCATACCCCATCTTCGTGAAAACCATTGCGCCAGTAAGCACCGCAGAAGTGAGTACGCCGAGCAACCGAGGATATCTCGTCATGACGCATTTGCGCTGCCTGTCCTGCCAGTGTGAATTGGGGGTGGGCATAGGTATAACGTCCGAGCACTTTCGCAGGGTCAATGCTGTTTGAGTCGTTAAGCGTGACGCAAAAAGTAGTCTCGGCCTCTTTCAATCGCTGCAAAATATTCATGTTGTAGGTAACAGACACCCGCTCGTCTGCTCCTCTGCCATCTAAGCGGTAGTTCCAGCTAGCCCAGGCGCGCTGCCGCCGGGGCAGCAGCGAGGTATCGGTATGCAGCACTACCTCGTTATCTTGATAAGGCATGGCGGCAAGAATGTCTTGCTCAGCGGGTGTCGGGTCGCCGAGCATCGCTAGTGCCTGATCGGCGTGGCAAGCCAGCACGACATGATCAAATCGTTGTGTGCCTTGTGCCGTGGTGATCATTACGCCGGTGGCGTTTCGCTTAATGCGCGTTACAGGCGTATTCAGATGAATGCGCGCTGCGTATGGCGCTGTCATGCTGGGGATGTAGCGTTTCGAGCCGCCAACTAAGGTGTGCCATTGAGGGCGGTGGTTAACCGACAGCAAGCCGTGATTGCGGAAAAAACGCACGAAGAACGTCAGTGGAAAGGCGCGTAGATCGCCAATGCTCGCTGACCAAATAGCGGCTCCCATGGGCAGCAGATAACGTCGCTGAAAAGCTTCACCGTAGCCATGTTGGTCAAGGTATTGGCCTAGCGTTGTGTCGCTAGGAAGGCGCTTGGCCTCTAAGTCAGCCGTTGCTTGTTTGTTAAAGCGCAAGATGTCGCGTAACAGACGATAAAAAGCGGGGCTAAGCAAGTTGCGCCGCTGGGCAAACAGCGAGCCTAGCGTATGGCCGTTATATTCAAAATCAACATCGGTTTCATGCACCGAAAAACTCATTTCGGTGGCTTGGCTAGGCACTTCGAGCGTTTCTAGTAAGCGTTGGAAATGGGGATAGGTCCAGTCATTGAAAACAATAAAGCCCGTGTCGATAGCGTAGGACTTCCCCCCGACCTCCACGTCCATCGTGGCCGTGTGCCCGCCAAGACGCCCGTCTGCTTCAAACAGAGTGACTTCATGCTGGGAGGATAAGTACCAACCCGCTGCCATGCCGCTAATACCGCTGCCGATAATTGCGATACGCTGTGAAGCTATGCCACTCATTGTTGCTCCTCTTGACGTCTTGTCATGCGTAGGCCGATATGACGACGCAGCGCAGGCGGTAAAATTCCTAAACATTTCACCAGATAGGTGAAGCGACGTGGAAAGTGAATATCCAACTTTCCTTTGACAAGACCGGCAATGATGGCATCGGCCGCTTGTTCCGCGGTGACTTGCATGGGCATTGGAAAATCATTGCGATCGGTCAAGGGGGTTTTAACAAAGCCTGGGTGAATGACGCTGACATCAATGCCTTCTTGATCGAGGTCGAGACGTAATGACTCCAAAAAGTAACTGATAGCCGCTTTTGAGGCGCCATAGGCTTCGGCTCTGGGCAGCGGTAAATAGGCAGATGCGCTAGAGGTGGCGGCTAGGCGAGCAGGTTTACCCTCTTTGCGAGCAGCTCTTAATAATGGCAGGGCTGCTTCCACGCCATACAGGGTACCAAACAGGTTTGGAGTGAAAACCCGCTCAATCAGCGCCATATCAAAATGCTGCGCGTCTAGATATTCGCAGGTGCCTGCATTGAATAAGGCAATATCCAGTGCGCCCAGCCATGTGCTGATCTGTTCACCCGCTGCAATCACTGCTTGGTGGTCGCTGATATCAACGGGGAGCGAATAAGCATTGGGATGACCGTCACATAAATCATCGAGCGCCTCTTGGTTTCGAGCACTAAGCACAACATGGTGACCTTGGGCGATGAGCTTTGTGGCAAGCGCTTCACCAATGCCTGACGTAGCACCTGTGAGCCAAATGCGTTGGGGCGTTTTCCATGTGCTCATCATGCTCTCCTGTAATGGCCTGTTAGCATGCAACCTGTATGCAAATAAACGGCATATATCAGCGAATGCGCCGTTTTAACCAACGTATAACACGTCCCATGACTGGTAAGTGTTCATACAACATGGCGCCTGCATCGAAATAGTCGCAGTGCTTTGAAACCCGACCATCCTCTGCAAATGTTAGGGCACTGCATCCCGCGACACGGATCAGTTTTCCCTGGGCTAGTCGGGGATGAACGAACTCCATTGTCCACGTTACAAATGCTTGATTAACCACCTGTTGTTGCGTGTGATAAGTAAATTGGCAACGTTCAACATTTTCGTACATGGTGGCGAAATAGCGCTCTAGCGCCGACCGTCCTTCAATGTGATGTAGCGGATCGTTGAAGACAACTTCCTCAGTATATACCTCGTATAGTTTTTCTGTACAGGTATTGTCTAGTTTATTAAAAAAGGCGCAGAAGTTCGCCAAAGCTTGATCGTTAGGCATCACGCAGTCCTGTGGTGGTTAAGAAAAATAAGCAAGCGATGAAGCGAGGAGCCGTCAGTGGGTCGATTTGCATCGCCTTAACTTTGCATCGCCTTAACATAGGCGATGCAAAAGAGGGGGGCTGTTATTTAGAAAGCGCTTTAAAAGCATCCAGGGCACGCTGGCGCGCTGCTTTATGGTCAACGATAGGGGCAGGGTAACCCGTTGGGTTTAGCATGTCTTGGGGGGGCGCATGACGAGCTTTTTTAGGCAGCGGTTTTAACTCGGGCAGCCAATGGGCAATAAATTCACCCTCTGGATCAAAGCGCGTTGACTGGGTAGTGGGGTTAAAAATACGAAAATAGGGCGCTGCATCCGTTCCTGTTGATGCCGCCCACTGCCAACCGCCATTATTGGCGCAAAACTCACCGTCGATTAAATGGCGCATAAAAAATGCCTCACCGCGCCGCCAGTCAATCAGCAAGTGCTTACTTAAAAACATCGCGGTGATCATGCGCAGGCGGTTGTGCATCCAGCCCGTAGTCACTAGCTGGCGCATGGCCGCATCGACAATCGGATAGCCGGTACGGCCCTCACACCACGCTTGAAAGCCTTTGTCATCGTCACGCCAGCGGAGCTGCTTGGTGTGCTCTTGAAAAGGTTGGTGACGGCAAACTTGGGGAAAGCCTACCGCTACGTGCTGATAAAATTCACGCCAAATAAGCTCATTTACCCAGGTGGTCAGCCCCGCATCACCATCGGCCAGGTGGCCACCATTTTCGCTCATCACGGCTTGAAGGCATTGGCGGTAGGAGATCATGCCCAGCGCCAGATAGGGCGAAAGTTCGCTGGTGCCGCGAACGCTTGGAAAGTCTCGCTGCTGGTTATAGTGCCGTCCACGAAAGCGTAAAAAACGTTCGAGATTGTCACTAGCCGCCTCTTCTCCAGCAGGCCATAGGCGTTTATCAACGGGGTCATTATCCAGCGATGGAAGTGCGGGCAGTGGGTCGCTATCGATCTCTAGCGGAGATTGCACGCCTGGTGTATCACGTAAGGCAAGTTGCTGTGCAGTCACCTGCTTGTGCCAAGCTTTCGAAAACGGTGTAAATACGCCGTAATAATCGCCTTTTCCGGTCAACAAACTGCCAGGGGCGAAGGCTACGGCATCATGGTGACCCTGCGCGGCGATCCCTGCTTGTTTAAAAGCATCAAGCACCGACTGATCGCGGTGTTGCTCGTTCAGCGCATATTCATAGTTAAAGTGGAGTTGAGTAATTTGGTACTCGTGGGCGATATCGAGCAATACCTGAGCCGCTTCGTTATAGTGATCAATATCACGATGCAAAAGTGGAATATTAAGCCCGTTAAGCGACGCTTTGATCGCCGCAACACTGCGTGCCCAGAAATCGAGTTTAGTCGCCCCGTGGCCATGTGTTTGCCATTGAGCCACGCTGCGTAAGAAAACGGCCACCACAGGGCCGTTGGCAACTGCAGCGGCAAGCGCGGAGTTATCGTGAATGCGTAAGTCGCTACGCAGCCAAACGAGCTGCAGATTCATGCGATATCCTTATCATCGGTAACGTTAAATAGCATCCGATATCTCAGAGAATTCCCGATTCGCGCAACAAGGGGCGAAGTCGTGAAATGGCTTGCGGCAGGTCGTCGCCTAACATCTGCACCGGACCGTCACGCAGCTCATTTTCTCTTAATCGTGCCACTTCCCCACACACCCCAATAGGAACATTTAGCGCTTCTGCGGCCTGGGGAAGTGCGCGACCAATGTAGTCGTCGCTTTCTCGCTGGCCGCTGGAAAGCAGTATCATCGATGAGTGCAATCGGGATACGGCTTGAGGAAGATCCTCCAGCGCTAATGAACGGTCAAACAGTTGTACGCGGTAGCCTTGTTCGCTGGCCATTAGCGCACACATTAAAACCCATAGCGGGCCAGGGTCATCAGGCATCGCACTTAGCAGGATTAACGGGCCGCGCGTTGCCTGATTGGCATAGTGCAGGCGAATGCCTACCTGGCTACGCAGAAAGGCTTCAAGGGTGCGGCGCACAAGGTCATCGGGCTGGCTGGCCCATTTGGCTTCCAGCGTAAGAATAACGGGCTGCCAGAGCTCATTAATCGCGACGCTTAATGGATATAGCGCCAGACTCTGGTGGTACAGCGCTTCCAGCTTGGGAAGGTCGACCGCTTCTATGGTGGACTGCAACAAATGCCGTTGACTTGCCCAGTCGCCAGTATTCGGCGATGGTGTTTCTACCGTCTCAGGTTGATCAAGTAAGTCAATCACTTGGCTCACTGGAACGCCGCGGTTTAGCCATTGTAAAATGCGTTCAATGCGAGTGATATCGTCTTGCGCGTATAGACGATGGCCCTTGGGGGTGCGTTGTGGACGAATTAAACCGTAGCGACGCTCCCAGGCACGAAGAGTGACCGAGTTCACACCCGTCAAGCGGGAAACTTCCCTAATCGGATAAAGCGGGGTATCGGGTGGGTGGGTCGCCTTGATGCTCATGGGCGCCATTGCCTCTTGGTTGCCTGCAAATAAGCGTGCAGGGATCTGTCAATAATTGTCGTGGCGATGCTTCAGCGCCTGACCGGCGGTTTGGCCACATAATCGGGTCGTTATTAATCGTATAGATAGCTAAACGCTATTATAGCCACCTTTGTACAACTTGTGGCTTCTGGGTACAACCTTTCCTGTAGGTGTGGAAAAGTTAAGTTTAGTTTCTAATTTCAGACCGACCGGCCTAATAGGGCCTGGCCCAGCTCATCACCTGATAACCAGGCATCCTCGACACGACTACCTTTAAAGCTATCACCACAGAGTGCTAGGCCACTTGTACTGTATAAGTATGTCTGATGACCTGCCTGTGCTGGCTGAGCATAGCGCCAGCGGTGCGCACCGAGTTCAATGACATTCGGTAGCTCTACATCATCGGGCAGCAGCGATACAAATGCTGCGAGCAATTGTTGGGCGACACTTTCACTGCCACTCTCAATATGTACATCGCTCCAATCCAACTGAGCAAGCAAGCTTATACTTTCCGGCTGATGTTCACGGCCAGGCTTGGTGTGATTGCGTGACGCTAGACGAAGCACCGGATGCTGTGTGTGAACGGTGTGCCACGCTGATGTTACCTTCGCCATGGGGGGTAATGGCTCCTCGAAAATAACCCAACCTGCCCAGCATCCACGCTGGGGCTTTGCCTCACAGGCAGCCGCCAGTGTCGGTTCCCACTCTGCTAATAATGCCTTGGCCTGGGGCGGCGGGGCAGTGATAACCACCACGTCAAAAGGCCCGTGTATTGAGCCGCGGGTATCGTGGAGCTGCCAGCCCGCAGCCGTCTTATCAAACGTTGTAATGTGGGTTTCAAGCGTAATGGAGGCATTAGGTAATGCGTTAAGTGTATCGGCTAGATGACGGGTGACGGCACTCATACGGGGCGCGCCGGTATAACGTAGCTGATCGTCATTGTGTGTTTGCCAGCCGGATGCACTAGCCTGATAACGAGCTGTGGGCCAACTGGCGACACAACCAGCGGCTTGCCACTCGGCTACTTTATTGGCGAATCGTTGATTGCGTACAGTGAACGCTTGAGCACCTAGGTCCAGCGTCGCTGAGGGACGTCGCTTGCTGGACATACGGCCGCCAGGGCCGCGCGCTTTATCAAACAACGCCACCTTAACTCCCTGAGTGGCAAGTTGCTGCCCACAGGCAAGGCCAGACAGACCTGCACCGATAATTGCCACTGAGTGAGCGTCGGAAAGTGTTAAAGACTCAGGCAATGATTCAAGCATAGGAACTCGCAACGGCTAATGAAATGTGCAATGGTCAGCATGTAGCATTTGTGTATAGATATCGTACAATAAAATATTATGCAATGATCATTTAGCTGACGGCTATTCCCAGCTTTGCAGTTCAGCGTCGACGCGGGCATACGCTAGCCATCTTAACCAACCATAGGAGTGACACCATGCGGGTATTAATCACCGGAGGTAGCGGCTTTGTTGGTCAGCGGCTCTGCCAACAACTTCTCACCCAAGGGCATGATGTGCAGGTGGTTTCCCGGGCCCCGTATCAGGTGCGTGGTAGGTTGCCAAAAGCCTGCGATATTCGTGATAGCGCTCAGGCATTTATGGACACCCCTCCGGAGGTGTTGGTGAACCTTGCCGGTGAATCGATTGCTGCAAAGCGCTGGAGTAATAGCCAAAAAGAGACACTAATTCGCTCTCGTATCGACAGTACGCAGCAACTGATTACGCTTTGTGAGCAGCTCGAAGCCAACGGGCAAGCGTTACCCAGCGTGATGATTAGCGGCTCTGCGATGGGCTATTACGGCGATCAAGGCGACAAGGTGGTGGATGAAACAACGCCGCCAAACGATGAGTTTGCTCATCAGCTTTGTGCGCAGTGGGAAGCAGCGGCAAAACCGATTGAGGCGATGGGCGTTCGCTTAGCGATACTGCGTATTGGTTTAGTGCTTGAGGCAGGGGGCGGTACGCTGCAGAAGATGCTGCCACCCTTTAAGCTCGGACTTGGGGGGCGTTTTGGAAGCGGCGCACAGTTTATGCCCTGGATTCATCGTGATGATCTTGTGGCAGCGATTATGTTTCTGATGAACGAATCAACGCTTTCAGGCGCGTTTAATGGCAGTGCGCCGCACCCAGTGACGAATGCTGAGTTCACGAAAACGTTGGCTAAGCAGCTTCACCGGCCGGCGATTTTCCCCGTGCCCGCTTTTGTACTGAAAGCGGGCTTCGGAGAAATGTCGCAGCTGTTGCTGACCGGGGCCGATATGCGCCCTGCACGCCTTACCGAGGCTGGATTTACCTTTCAGTACCCGACCCTTGATAAGGCGTTAGAGGCGATTCTTTAGTCTTTCCGCGTTAGGCGTTGGGGTCGACGGTGATTATCACTCGCACGGAATCAAGCCGTAAGCGAGTGTTTTCTATCGCGTCGCTGAGCGCTTGGCGCTCTTGCTTCAGCGCCTCAAGCTCTTCACTACGAACAGCTGGGTTGTGCTCTGCCAGGGCGGTCAAGCGGGCTAGTTCTGCATCTAACTGAGCTCGCATGCGTGTTTCAGCGCTTTCCACGATGCTGGGCAGTTCACGTTCGGCTTCACCTTCCCCCTGAATGAGGAGCGTACGCAGCTGGTCATGGCGGCTTTTGATCAAATCTCGTGCCAGTGATTTGTTCACTTTTTGTAGATTCTTGCCAAGACCAGTGAAGGAGATCTTGCTGGTTAGGTTTGCGCCTGATTCATCAAGCAGGACGCGCACTGCCGTAGGCGGTAGGAAGCGGTTGAGGTGCAGCGATTTAGGTGCAGGGCACTGGGTGCGGAACACCAGTTCAGCCATTAAACGGCCGCTGGGAATGGCTGGGTGGCGTAATAGCGCCAACGCAGTGTTCCCCATCGTGCCATCTAGAATGCGCTCCATCATTTCGCGCAGCAGCGGGTGTTCCCAAGAGAGTCGCTGAATATCGTCTCGTGCAAGCGCTAGCGAACGGCTGTAAGTGGCCGAAAAGCCCTCTTCACCTTTCACTAGCCCGGGGAGCCCATCCAACATGTGCTGGCTAGGCTGCAAATAAAGCAAGCCATTGCCAATCTCTTGGCTGTCTACACCAAAAATATCCAGGGCGCGCTCTACAAAACGCGGCAGCGCTGGGTCTTCATCCAGCTCACGCACTGCATCAATTACCTGCTGAGCACGGGCAGGGCGGCAGGCGTTTAGCTCTAGCAGTCGGTTACGACCAGCGTCCCGCTCAGCCAGTTTGGCGGTAAACATTTCACGGGTTTCATCGATGATTTCATTGAGCATTTCATCATCGAGTAACGCATCGGCCAGAGCATCGCCAAACGCATCAAAGAGGTCGCTGCCAATGCCGTGAGGCGCGCTAAAAGCATCCATACCTTCGTGGTACCAGCGCAGCAGGCGCTCGCCTGGGCTACCAGTGAAGGTGGGAGCATGGAGTTCAATTGCGTGGCGCTGCCCTATCCGATCGAGGCGGCCGATACGCTGCTCCAACTGGTCGGGATGCTGTGGCATATCAAACATCACCAAGTGGCGGCAGAACTGAAAGTTGCGGCCTTCTGAGCCAATTTCAGAGCACACCAGCACTTGGCAGCCGTCTTCTTCATCGGCAAATGCCGCTGCGGCCCGGTCACGCTCCACCAGCGATAGCCCTTCGTGGAACACCGGTGCGTGATAGCCGCCTAGGACGCGCAGCCCTTCGGCAAGTCCTTCAGCGGTTTCTCTGTGGTGAGCAATAATCAGCACTTTGTCGTTGGCAAAGCCGCTATCGCTATCGTCGCTAAGTTTTTCCAGCAGCCAGTTTACTCGTGGGTCGATATGCCACCAGGATTCGGTGTTAAGTGGGTCGTTGCTGAGCTCACGGTACATCGTGTCTGGATAGATCAATACGTCCGGGTGATCCATGCCCGTTTCAATCAGCAACTCATCCAGGTAGTCCTCATCGCGTTCCAAGCGACGTAGCACGCGACGATAGGCCGATGGGAGTTCCAACTGAGCTAGGTGCAGGCGACGTTCCGGGAACCCGCCCACATGACGGCGGCTGTTGCGGAACATGACGCGCCCGGTACCGTGACGATCCAGTAGAGCATCGCGTAACTGGGCGCGAGCAGCATCCTGCTGTTCGGTGCTTGCTTCAGGGTTGCATAACGTTGCTAGCAGCGCCTGACTATCGCGGTCGTCCGCGACATTATCGACCCGTTCACGTGCCTCGGAGGTATTGGGTAGCTCATCCAAGGCATCAATGGCTTGAGCGACAGCAATGTAATGATGCTCTTCGTCTTTAAAGCGTTCGATATCGTGGTAACGCTCGGCATCTAGCAAGCGCAGGCGAGCAAAATGGCTCTCCACCCCCATCTGCTCTGGCGTAGCCGTCAGCAGCAATAAACCAGGAATATCAGCAGCAAGCTGTTCGACGCACTGATAGCCTGGGCCGCTGCCATCAGGGCTCCAGTCGAGGTGATGGGCTTCATCGACGATCAGCAGGTCAAAGTGGCTCGCTAGGGCCTGTTCTTGACGATGTGTGTTGGCGAATAGCCAACCTTGGCTGGCCAGTACTATTTGGGCGCTTTCAAATGGGTTAGCGCTACCGTGGGCGAGACTTTGCTGCTCATCTAGCAAGCTGACCTTGAGTGAGAAACGGCGTAAAAGCTCTACTAGCCATTGGTGGGTAAGGCTGTCAGGCACCAAAATTAATGCGCGTTCTACTCGGCCAGCCAGGAGGAGGCGGTGCAGAACCAACCCAGCCTCGATCGTTTTACCCAGCCCAACCTCGTCCGCAAGCAAGACACGTGGCGCATGGCGGCCTGCCACTTCATCAGCGATATAAAGCTGGTGGGGAATCAGATCGATACGCGGCCCAGCAAAGCCCAGGGCGCTGTGCTGCTCGATGCGCTGATAGTGGTGTAGCGTGCGAAAGCGCAGATCAAACCAATCATTGCGATCAACCTGGCCAGTCAGCAGCCGGTCGCGCGCCTGATCAAACTGCATGGTATCGGCAAGCTTTGCCTCGGATAGCTCACGAGGATTACCGTCGCTATCTTCGCCAATATAAGTGATTAAGCCGCTGGTCTCTTTGCTATCGTCTACGATCATCTGCCAGCCATCAGCAGAAATCACGCGGTCGCCACCGCCGAACATGACGCGAGTTAAGGGGGCTTGGCGAGTGTTGTACGTACGGGTTTCCTGGCTGGCACTGAACAAAATGGTAACGCTACGGGCGTCGCAGTTAAGCACGGTGCCGAGTCCAAGCTCAGCCTCGCCGTCGCTAATCCAACGCTGGCCGGGAGAAAAATCGCTCATGATGCCTCGAGGAAGTCTACAGAAACAGGTTGTACGCCACCGGGGCAGGTTTCCGGTGGCAACAGGGCGGGGGATTCTAACGCAAAGCGGCGGGGGGATTAAGGTCTATCGTGGTCAATCTTTTAACCAGCGTTCCAGCTGGGCTCGGGTTAACTCGCCAACGTGGACATCCAACGTGTTGCCCTGGCGATCAAAAAGTACCGTGGTGGGCAGGCCTGGCGCTTGAAATTGCGCCATTAGCGTTTGGCTTGGGTCACGCAGTGCGTAGCGAAAATCCAGTGCCTGCTCGTCTAGATAGCGCACTATCGGCAGTAAGTCTTCGCCTTGGTTAGCGACTACCACGCTGACACCTTCACGCTTTGCTGCTTCTTCAAGCAGCGGCATCTCCCGCAGGCAGGGTGGGCACCAGGTCGCCCATAGATTAACGATAATGAGATCACTGCTTTCGGCCAGCGAAGGTAGATGCACTGCGTTGCCGTCCACATCGTCTAAAGTCACCTCCGGCAACGCGTCAATAGCAAATTCATTGCCCAAGGGGGCAAGCGTTACCAAGACTAGCCACAGGCTTGCCGTGCCAACCAACATGGCAAGGCCGCCAATGAGCGACAGAAGCCGCTCGCGCAGTGCCCAGACTGTCCAAACTAACCCCGCGATTAGGCCACCCAGCGCATTGTAACCGGGCTGCCATATCTTGAGCGCCTCAAGCGGTTCTGAGCTGTAGCTTTCCCAGTTGAGCACGACAAAAACAATCCGGGCCGTCAGTAGCCATACCACCAATAGCCCGTTGAACCAGCGCCCATGCTGAGAAGACGTTAATCCCAACAGATAGCGGCTAGCCAATAACAGTAGTAGCGCGCAACCTAGGGCGTAGAGCCTAGGGGTGGAGATCAGCAGTGGTCCAATGGCAATCGCATTCATGATTTTTCCGTTAAGCAGGTACACTGGTGAACCATACCACGCACGTTAAACATTACGGAGATGTCTATGCCACAACCCGCTTTCGACATACTGCGGGCGCTGGCCATTGGGTCGCAGGCGCTGGGTTTAATGCTGATTATTACGTTGGAAACCGTAATGGGCGATGCTGCGCGCCCCTGGCAGGGAGTTGTGCTGGCTCTCATGGTGGCGTCGGCGCTTACGATTGCGCTGGTGCGACTGTACCAAAATAAGCGTTACCAAAAACAGATGGCTGAACGTCGCCAAAATGCTGATGAAGAAGAGGAGCGTTAGAAAGCGTTGCTTGTGTTTTTGGCGTTACGGTTCCAGATTAAGAGGAGTCCCGCGCTGGACAGTCGGGGCACTTAATATACTGGGAGCGACCAATAATATGATTAATAAGCGCACATTAGCCACCGCCGTTGCGGCCTCATCACTCGCTTTAGCGGGCATGGCCCAGGCGGAGGTCAAAGTTGGCTTCTTGGGCGGCTTTACCGGGGGAATTGAAAGCCTGACGCCACCCATTTTTGCAGGTGCTCAGCTTGCCGTTGCGCAGATAAATGAGCAGGGCGGTATCTTGGGTGGGCAAACATTGGAAATGCCTTCAGGGGACACCACCTGCTCGGATGCATCGGCGGCGTCTAACGCCGCAGATCGTATGGTGAACTCTGAGCAAGTCACCGCGATTGTCGGCGCTTTATGTACTGGGGCGACGATTGCTGCTGCTAATAACGCAGCCATTCCTGGCGGTGTGTTGATGGTCTCACCCGCGTCAACGGCGCCCGCCGTTTCTGAGTTGGATGATAACGACTTGGTTTTCCGTACCGTGCCATCGGATGCCTTCCAGGGCGAAATGCTTGCTAAGCTACTGCTTGATAAAGGTATCGACTTTGTCGCGGTGACCTACGTTAACAACGACTATGGCCGTGGCTTATCGGATGCCTTCAGTGGCGCCTTTGAAGCGGGCGGTGGCGAAATAGCCGAAAACCTCGCACACGAAGATAACCGTGCCGACTACCGCTCTGAGCTTGGTTCGCTGTCTTCGAGTGGCGCAGACACGCTGGTCGTGCTGGCCTATGCCGATACCTCTGGTCAGACGGTGCTGCGCCAAGCCTACGAAAGCGGCATGTTCACCCAGTATGTGGGTGCCGATGGCATGGTGGGTGATAGCTTAATAGAAGCGATTGGCGCAGATGTGTTAGACGGCATGATCGCCACACGGCCTGGTAGCCCTGATCTCCCCGGCACGGACATCTTTAATGAAGCAGCTACTGCGGCAGACATTGATCCTAGTGCCGTGTTTGCCGCCCAGGCTTATGACGCGGCCTTCCTAGTGGCGTTGGCTATTGAGCAAAATGGCAGTGCCGAGCGTGAAGGGCTTTCTGAAGCGCTACGCAGTGTTTCCAGTGCGCCAGGTGAAGTGATACTGCCGGGCGAGTGGGAAAAAGCGGTTGAGCTGATCGCAGCAGGTACAGAGATCAACTACGAAGGCGCCTCTGGCTCTCATGAATTTGATGAAAACGGCGACGTGCCTGGGGTTGTTGTGGAAATGGTGGTAGAAGACGGCTCGTTCACCGGCAAGGGCTTGGTTGAACTCTAGTCAAAATGACGGTACTTGAGAAATAACCAAAACGCCCCGGGCAGCGAGCCTGGGGCGTTTTTTTAGCACGGTGAGTTTGTAGCACGGTGAGGACGTTAACCGTGGGTTTTAATTTTCTCTGGCAGCAGACCTTTCGGAGCAAAGCGCAGTACCAGGGTAATCAACATGCCGATTACCAGAACCCTCGCTTGCAGTGCCCGGCTATCCATATTGCTAGGCGCTTCCCAGCCGAAGGCATTTTCCCCCAGTGTGACCGCTAGTTGCATTAAAAATAGCGCCAGCGGTTCTGACATAATCCAAATGATATAAACCGCGACCGCCCCAAAAATGGTGCCAAGGTTATTACCTGGGCCACCTAAAATAACCATGACCAGCACCAGGAAGGTGTGATTGAGAGGCAAGTAGCCTTGAGGATCAAACAGGCTGTTAAAGGTGCCCAACATGCCGCCGCCAAGGCCCATCAAAATGCAGCCTAATACGAAAATCTCCAAGCGCCGCTTGTTGATATCTTTACCCATGGCCGCTGACGAGACTTCGTTATCGCGAATCGCACGAATCATTCTTCCCCAGGGGGCGTGGTAAGCCCGATGGAGTAAAAAGAAAATCACTGCGATCACGACAGCCGTCACTGAAAGATAAATCGCTCGGGAAAGCGTAAAGCCGAGTTCAGCTGGGCCGGGGGTAGGCCAAGGGAGAGGCGATACCGTGGCAGTGCCGCGTGTCAGCCAGTCGGAATTTTTCAAAAAAGCTTTGATGATTTCCGCTATACCTAGTGTGGCAATGGCGAGGTAGTCACTGCGTAGGCCAAGGCAAACGTGGCCAATAAAGTAGCCAACGCCGCCCGCCAACGCGCCACCCACAATCCAGCCTACCCAGGCAGGTAAGCCAAATCCGCCAATAAAGCCCGCCTGAGACTGTATTTGGCTGGTCACTTCGCGAAGCAGACTGATAACAATTAAATAGAGCACGACCCCGATCACGATGGCGAGCACGGTGCGTAGCCTTTTCGGCACACCGAATCGGTCAAGCTTCGTCACTCCGACGACGATCAGGGTTGCCGCAATGCCATACAGCAGAACTTGGCCAAGTTCTCCCGGTAGTTCGGTACCCCAGAATGCGTCATTCACCGGAACGCTAAATAGCATGGCGCAGAAACCGCCGAGCGCGACAAAGCCCATGACGCCAGCATTAAACTGCCCGGCATAGCCCCATTGAATCGTCAGGCCCAGGGCAAGAATGGCGTAACAAGCAGCCTCTACCAGCATACGCGTGCTGTAGGCCGCTCCCATTATCGCGTAGACCGCTAGCACGGCAGCTAATAGAGCGCCAAACAGCACCAGTTCGCGCAACGGAAAGCGCCGTTCAGGAGTGGCATCTTTGGGCGTGTAAGCAGGATTACGGTTTTTTGTGGAATGGCTCATTAGATCACCTTGCCTTTAAACAGGCCGGTAGGACGCCACACTAAGATGGCTACCAAAATAAAGAACGGCACCACAATTTTGTACTCAGTGCCTACAAAGGCGAGGTTGGAGGGGAGCTCTAACCAAGTAGGTAGACTGTCGCGGAACGGGCGCAGGAGAACATTCCAATTAAATACTGCCAGGGTTTCTGCAAAGCCGACGACAAATCCTCCTGCAATGGCCCCGTAGGGGTGGCCTACGCCTCCGACAATGGCCGCCGCGAAAATAGGCAGTAGCAGGAAGAAGCTTAGGTCGGGCTTAAACGTGACGTCTAATGACAGCAGGGTGCCCGCAATCGCCGCCAGTGCGCCTGCAATCACCCAAGTGACGGCCACGATGGTGTTGGTATTAATGCCAGATGCCTGGGCAAGTTCTGGGTTGTCTGACATGGCGCGCATGGCTTTACCAAGTCGTGAGCGATTGAGGAATAGGTGCAGGGCGACCACGGCCACTAGCGTAATCACAAACAGATAAATCTGTGGTTCGGTAATCACGATGGGGGCTCTAACTCCCTCGAAAGGCAGCGCAAGACGGAAGATTTCTTTGCGGTCGTCGACGTATAAGCTCTGACCGCCGGTGCCGGAAAATAGCCGGATAAGCCCTTGGAGCATAAGTGTCACGCCCAGCGAGCCAATCACCATCACGATAGGCTTGACGCCATGGGCGCGTAGCGGCTTATAAAACGCTTTATCAATGCCTACTGCCAGCGCTGCAGTAAGCAGCATCGCTAGCGGCAGCATGATGAGCGCCGTCGGCACCCCAATACTGGCGCCCACCGCTGGGAAGGCGGTCGTCAGGAGCAGCACCATGAAGGCACCAAACGTCATGATGTCGGCATGGGCAAAGTGGGCAAAGCGCATAATGCTAAAAATTAGCGTGACGCCAATGGCGCCAATGGCATAAATAGAGCCGGTGACGCTACCTGCAATCACTACGTTATTGATAAAAAAGACCAGTTCGTTCACGCGTTTCTCCCCCGGGCTAGCCGCCCAAAAAGCTTTTGGCGACGTCAGGGTCAGCCAGTAACGCAGCCCCCGTGTCTGTAAAGCGGTTTTGTCCCGCCGCCAGCACAAAGCCTTTATCGGCGATGGCTAAGGCCTGTTTGGCGTTCTGTTCCACCATCAAAATGCCCACGCCGGCAGCGTTAATTTTTTTAACCCGGTCAAAAATTTCATTCATGTAAAGGGGCGACAAGCCAGCGGTTGGCTCATCCAGCAGCAGCAGACTAGGTTCAGCCATTAGCGCACGGCCCATGGCGACCATTTGGCGCTGGCCACCGGAAAGCTCTCCTGCGGGCTGGTGGCGCTTCTCAACGAGAGGGGGGAAGAAGTCGTAAACTTGCTCCAGCATGCGCTTTACGTTTTGAGGTTTTAGATAGGCGCCCATTTCCAGGTTTTCTTTCACCGTCAGGCTGGGGAAAACGTTTTTCTCCTGGGGGACAAACCCCATTCCACGCTCAACCAACTGATTCGGCGGCAGGTTATGGATCGGCTGACCGTTAAGCAAAATCTCGCCTTGATTAACGTTCAGCAGCCCAAATACTGCTTTTAGCATAGTGGATTTGCCAGCCCCGTTAGGGCCAACAATGACACCGACTTCATCGGCATACAGGGTCATATTGACCCCGTTAAGGATATTCATACTGCCATAACCGCCGTGCACATCGCGTGCCTCGAGCAGTGGCTGTGGGGATGACGGTGTGGATGACATAAACGCGTCTCAGCTGGGTCGCACTGCGGTGAACAATGGCGACCATGTTGTTGTGGCTATTGTTTCGGTGACAAACTCAGCGCTATCAAGCGGCATCAGTACCGAAATAGGCTTCTATAACGGCCGGATTGTTTTGTATTTCTTCAATTGAACCCTCAACCATAACGCTGCCTTGTGCCAGTACAATCACTGGATCGCAGAGCCGCGAAATCATATCCATATCGTGCTCAATCACCAGAAAGGTATAGCCCATTTCGCGATTTAAACGTTCGATGTTGCCCATCAAGTCGCCGAGTAGCGTGCGGTTTACACCGGCGGCGATTTCGTCTAACAGCACAACTTTGGCATCGGTCATCATCGTGCGGCCAAGCTCTAGCAATTTTTTCTGACCACCCGATAAGTTGCCCGCAAGCTCGTTGCGTACATGATGCAAACCAACAAACTCAATGACTTCCAGTGCGCGGCGGCGCACCTCAGCCTCCTGGCTGCGGACCAGAGCAGGCTTGAACCAAGTGTTAAATAGATGCTCCCCTGCTTGGTTGGGTGGCACCATCATCAAGTTTTCCAGCGCGCTCATTTGGCTGAACTCATGGGCGATTTGGAAGGTACGCAGTAACCCTTTGTGGAAACGTTGATCAGCGCTCAGCGACGTAATGTCTTCACCGTCCAACAGAATGCGGCCACTATCTGGCGTAAGTGCGCCCGCAATTAAATTGAAAAGCGTCGACTTACCTGCCCCATTGGGGCCGATCATGCCGGTAATCGAACCCTTTTCAACCCGGATTGAGCAGTCATTGATAACGTGCAGCCCGCCGAAGGCTTTGTTGACGTGTTGTACCTCAATAAGGGGAGTCATCGTGTCCTCGCGCCGCAGGCGACCTTTGTCCACCCGCGTTATTAGAATTATATTAAGCAGACTTACGCAGTCGCTGACTCAAGGCAAATACACCCACAATGAGCAGTGCGCCGAGGGTTGGGACAACGTAGCCTTCCACCTGTGGAATAGTGCGTAAAAATACAAACGACACCGCAGCAGGGCCAACAAAGCGCACCAGGAACCGCCAGGTTTTAAACCAAGTGATGTTGGTGCCAAGCTCTTTCATTACTTCGCTTTGAGTCAGTGCCCAGCCCGCGAATAGAGCGATCATTAGCCCGCCCAGCGGCATAAAGATATTGGTCAACAGCTCAATGAATTCAAAAGCGCTGCGTCCAAATAGAGCGTGGAAAATCGTACCTTCGGCCCATATATTGAAGCTCACCACTGTCAGTAAGCCCATCGCCCAAGCCGCGACGACCATGATGGTGACTGCCTGAGGGCGCGTCATATCAAAACGCTCAACCAGGAAGGCAGCGACCGGCTCTATCAATGAAATAGACGAGCTAATCGCGGCCCCTAGCACCAGAATAAAAAAGACCCCGCCCACCAGAGCACCAAACGGCATGTCAGCAAATGCTAGCGGCAGAGTGACAAACATCAGTCCCGGGCCCTGGCCGGTTTCGAGCCCCGCACCAAATACCAGCGAGAAAATTGCTAACCCTGCCACCATGGCAACTGCAGTATCTACAAATGCCACGGCAATAGCGGTACGGGTTAGAGAGGCTTCGCTGGACATATAAGCGCCGTAGGCCATGATGGCACCCATCCCAAGGCTCAGGGTGAAGAAGGATTGCCCCATCGCCTGTAACCAGCCTTCTAAGCTGAGATCAGCAATATTGAACGTGAACAGAAAGCTGGCTGCCGCTCTTACGTCGCCATTGATGACGCCGTAGATAAGCACCACGATGAGAATAACAAACAGCGCTGGCATCATGATGCGTAGCCCTGACTCGATCCCTTTATGAATCCCCATGCCGACAATTAATGCCGAGAAGGCGATAAACAGCGAGTGATAAAGCGTCATCAGGCCCGGAGACGCCAGCAACGCATCAAAGCCAGCACTAATCGTTGCTGCATCGGCACCCACGAGTGAGCCGGTTAGCATCAGCCACGTGTAATGCAGTGCCCAGCCTGCAATGACAGAATAAAAACTCAAAATTAAAAAGGCGGAAGCAGCGCCCAGCCAGCCAATGGATTCCCAGGCACGGGAGGTCTTGTGTGTTTTAGTTAAATGGCGCATCCCCATAATAGGGCTTTGACGACTGGTACGCCCAAGCATTGTTTCGGCAATTAAAATGGGGATGCCGACAGCAAAGATGGTCAGTGCATAAATTAAAATAAACGCGCCACCACCATTTTCCCCGGTGAGATAGGGGAAGCGCCAGAGATTGCCTAAGCCGACGGCTGAACCTACCGCTGCCAGCAAAAACGTGCCTTTGTGAGTCCAGACGTTATGACCGCTCATGTGGAGGAGTGTCCGTGTGGTAGTGGAAGGATGAGGGTAACTATCCAAACACTTGTATGAATTGTAGATTGCCAGCGGCCTAGGGGCGCACTGTTAATAGCGCTACTTTGCGATAGAACGCCTACGCTTACCAGCCTGCTAGCGTTAAGGCTGCGTTTATGAAGCCACTTGGCGCAGGGGGCGGGGCGTGTGGGGTAATGCGAAGGCAGGAAATGAGTGAGGGGTGATCGTTAACCGAAGCCAAAAAAAGAAGCCCGCACATGGCGGGCTTTAGGGATACTTACTATCGAGCATTGACTGGCAAGAGCTTACTTCTTGCTAGCACGCTTGCGCTCGTTTTCGGTCAGGTGCTTCTTGCGTAGACGAATATGGCTGGGAGTAACTTCAACCAGTTCATCGGAATCCAAGAATTCGATAGCCTGCTCAAGAGTAAACTTGATCGGCGGCGTCAACACGATGTTTTCATCGTTACCCGTTGAGCGCATGTTATCGAGTTTTTTGCCTTTGGTCGGGTTAACGACCATGTCATTGGCACGATTATTAATACCAATCAGCATACCTTCGTATACTTCAGTGGCGTGATCAATAATCAGCTTGCCGCGTTCTTGCAGGGCGTAGAGTGCATAAGCAAGGGCTTTGCCGCCAACCATTGAGACCAGTACGCCATTGCGACGCTCGATGGAAGCATCAGGCTTTAGCGGACCGTAGTGATCAAAGCGGCTGGTCAGGATGCCGGTGCCAGAGGTCAAGGTTAAGAATTGACCACGGAAACCAATCAAGCCGCGCGCCGGGATGATAAAGTCGAGACGCACACGACCCTTACCATCGGGGTTCATATTGGTCATTTCACCCTTGCGGTAGCCAAGCTCTTCCATGATCGAGCCTTGATGCTGCTCTTCACAGTCGATGATGACTTCTTCGTAGGGCTCTTGCTTAACGCCGTCGATCTCTTTAATGATGACTTCTGGGCGGCCAACCGCCAGCTCGAAGCCTTCGCGACGCATGGTTTCAATCAACACTGATAAGTGAAGCTCACCACGGCCAGAAACTTTGAACTTCTCAGGGGTTTCGCCCTGTTCAACGCGTAGCGCCACGTTGTGGATAAGCTCTTGTTCCAGGCGATCTTTAATATTACGGCTGGTGACGAACTTACCTTCTTTTCCGGCGAACGGTGAGTCATTGACCTGGAACGTCATCGAAACGGTCGGCTCGTCAACAGACAACGGCGGTAGCGCTTCAATGGCACTCGGGTCACACAGCGTGTCAGAAATTGATAGATCTTCAATGCCAGTAACGCAGACGATATCGCCTGCTGTCGCTTCCGTTGTCTGAACGCGCTCAAGACCCATATGGGTCATGACCTGGCCGATCTTACCCTTGCGGGTAGAGCCATCAACGCTGATGACCGAGATTTGCTGGTTAGGCTTCACCGAGCCACGTTTGATGCGGCCAAGGCCGATGACGCCAACGTAGCTGTTGTAATCCAGTGCGGAGATTTGCATCTGGAATGGGCCATCGATCTCAACCGCGGGCGGCTCAACGATATCGACAATTGCCTGGAACATGGGGTCCATGTTGTCGGACAGCTCTTCAGGGTCCATGCCGGCAATGCCGTTTAGCGCCGAGCAGTAGATGATCGGGAAGTCGAGTTGGTCATCAGAAGCCCCTAGGTTGTCAAACAGATCAAAGATCTGGTCGATAACCCAGTCCGGGCGTGCGCCGGGGCGGTCAATTTTATTGACGACGACGATCGGCTTCAGGCCCTGGGCAAATGCTTTCTGGGTAACGAAGCGAGTCTGCGGCATAGGGCCGTCAACGGCGTCTACCAGAAGCAGTACCGAGTCCACCATGGACATAACCCGCTCGACTTCGCCACCAAAGTCGGCGTGTCCAGGGGTGTCCACGATGTTGATGTGGTAATCCTTACCATTGCCATCTTGCCACTGAATAGCAGTGTTTTTGGCCAGGATGGTAATACCGCGCTCTTTTTCCTGGTCATTGGAGTCCATGATGCGCTCTTGGCCTTCGGCCTTGCGGTCGAGCGTTCCAGACTGGCTTAACAGCTTGTCTACCAAGGTAGTTTTACCGTGGTCAACGTGGGCGATGATGGCAATGTTGCGAAGATTCTCGATCACGACGCGATCCTGCTAGAAAAATAGGGCGGCATTATAGGGTCTGGGCGCGGTCCACTACCAGTGCTGTCTTAAATAAAGGTGCAAGTCAATAACCTAAACATGGCAGTTTTCGCTCCAGCGGTGCTTCCGTTAAGATAGGCGTTTTCCCAGTTGGGGCAAGCACATGACCATCGGTAACCTGATGCGTTTGTTGAGCGATGGCGAGGTTCATTCCGGTGAACAATTAGGTGAAGCGCTGGGCGTTTCCCGAGCCGCCGTATGGAAACAACTAAAAAAATTAGACGCACTGGGCGTTGAACTGGTGGCTGTGAAAGGTCGAGGGTATCGACTTGCCTATCCGCTAGAGCCGCTTGATGGGGCAAAAATTGTAGAGCGTTTGCCCGCTAGTGCTCGCCATCTCTTAACCAGGCTATTCATTGAAGACCAGCTGCCATCGAGCAATGAATATGTGCGCGAACGCTTTGCGCAGGGAGCCGGGCACGGTGAAGTATGCTTTGCTGAGCTACAAACCGCAGGTCGTGGCCGTCGCGGGCGCGTATGGTCTACGCCTTGGGGGCAAAGCTTGATGCTCTCGCTTGGCTGGCGTTTTGAATCAGGGGTTAACGCGCTGGAGGGGTTGAGTCTTGCGGTTGGCGTGGTGGTTGCTCAAGTGCTGGAGCAGTATGGGGTTTCACCAAAATTAAAATGGCCTAACGATATACTGCTGGCAGAAAAAGGTAGTGAGCTTGGCAAGCTGGCCGGTATTTTGATTGAAGTCACTGGGGATGCAGCGGGCCCCTGTGAAGTGGTCATTGGCATTGGCATGAATCTATCGCTACCCGATAGCCTGCGTGCCGCTATTGATCAGCCTGTGGCAGCGCTGTTTGATGCAAAAGCGGGTATTTCGCGCAATCAGTTAGCCGCGGATATGGTGTCTGAGTTATTGGATATGCTGGCAGGCTTCGAAAACGAAGGGTTTGCCCCTTGGCGAGATGAATGGAATAGTCGCCATGCCTATGCAGGGTTGCCGATCCGTATTATTCAGGGTGAACGCTCAAGCGATGCAGTGGCTAGAGAGGTAGATGAGAGTGGTAATCTTTGGGTTACCGAAAATGATCACTCGCGACGCCTGTCGGGCGGTGAGATCAGTGTACGCAGGCGCCTATGATTTTGGATTTGGATATCGGCAATACGCTATCGAAATGGCGTTTAAAAGATGCCGAAAGTAGTGAAATACGTTCACGAGGTGCTGTGTGGACACGGGAAGAGTGGCGGCCTGGGTCAGATATTCCGAATCTTGATGTCGTCGAGGCGGTGCGCATTTCCAGTGTCGCTAGAGCTGCCGTGCTGGAGGAGACCGTTGCCTTGCTGCGTCGCCAGGTGCGCCAAGTGTATGTTGCGCGCTCAACTCCTGAGGCTCTGGGTGTTGTCAACGGGTATGAAGAGCCTGGGCGACTGGGCGTCGATCGTTGGATGGGGGCGCTGGCAGGCTATCAATTGGCTGGCGGTTGCTGTGCAGTCGATTGTGGTAGTGCGATCACCATTGATTTTGTATTACCGGGTGGTGTCCATCTCGGCGGATTTATCGTCCCCGGGTTACGATTAATGAAAGAGAGCCTCAAATTAGGCACCCGCAACGTAGCCATTGATCCAGAAAGTGAAGCTGATGCGTTATTGGAGCCGGGGAGGCGTACGGTAGATGCTGTTAATCACGGTATCTATATGGCGGCGGTCAGTGCGATTAACAGAATTTACAGTGAAGTATGCGATCAACAGGGGATTGCACTGCCAGTGCTATTGACGGGTGGTGATGCCAGGGTGGTTTCGCGTGGTGTTCAAGTGCCCCATGCGGTATGGCCGGATATGGTCTACGGGGGGTTGGAAGCCAGCTTTCCGCTGACCTTTGCGGAACGTGCTGGAAAAATGTCAGGCGCGCCAGGGGTGCCTGAACCTGTTTCGTTAGAAAAAATTCGCGCAGGTCTTGCATTCTCAATGCTGCTTTGACAGAATGCAGCGCGTTCCAAGGCATAAGCCACTTCAAATATTAGTGCGCAAGTGTTGGTAAGTTCACAAGCTTTGATAAATAAAGAGTTTGTAAGCTTGACATGGCTTTGGAGGCTGGCATAATGTGCCGCCACAGCTGGAGAGGTTCCCGAGTGGCCAAAGGGAGCAGACTGTAAATCTGCCGCGAAAGCTTCGAAGGTTCGAATCCTTCCCTCTCCACCAGTTTTATCGAGCAGTGACTGAGTCATTGCTTGGGAATGGAAGGCCGGTAAGCGGGCTTAGCTACTGTATCTCGTGCAACGGGTTGTCATTCCATAGGCAAGTTCGGCGGGCGTAGTTCAATGGTAGAACCTCAGCCTTCCAAGCTGATGGTGCGGGTTCGATTCCCGCCGCCCGCTCCAGTTTGATGTATTTAGCTCATGTAGCTCAGGGGTAGAGCACACCCTTGGTAAGGGTGAGGTCGACGGTTCAATTCCGTCCATGAGCTCCATATTGCATAAAAGCGAGCTAAGCTCGCTTTTTTTGTTTTCACTTGTCAGTTTGATGAGTGTTGAGGGTTGTCAGGCGGAAAGTTATCCGCTATTATGGCGCCCGCTGTTGCGTAGGCATTTGTTTGCGCACATGACGATACAGGCCAGTAGCTCAATTGGCAGAGCAGCGGTCTCCAAAACCGCAGGTTGGGGGTTCGATTCCCTCCTGGCCTGCCAGCCTTCCCCAGGTTGGTATGTCTTTTTCTAGAATTCCTTTGTCGCTCGCTGCACCCTTGGGAGTCTCGTTTTTATGAAGCCTAGTTCCGTAAAACATGGCGAAGAGGTGCAACAGTCGCGCCATGACGGGCTCAAGTGGGCGGCGGTTGTGGCGCTGCTTGTTGTTGCAGTTGTTGGTAATACCTATTTCGCTGATATTGGCCTGCTCTACCGCGTATTAGGTGTGGTGGTGTTGTGTGCGATTGCGGGTTTGATCGCGCTGACCACCGCTAAAGGTCGCGATTTAGTAGAGCTTGCCGTCAGCGCCAAGAAAGAGATACAGCGCGTTGTATGGCCGACTCGCCCCGAAACCATTCAGACTACAGCCATTGTGCTGGCGGCTGTGGTGGTGGTGGGTTTGATGCTGTGGTTGATTGATACTCTTCTTGGCTGGGCGATGTCCGGCGTCATTGGTTAGGAGCTTTCATGTCCAAACGTTGGTATGTCGTCCACGCTTATTCCGGCTTTGAAAAGCATGTCATGCGTTCGCTTATCGAACGCGTGAAAATGTATGGCATGGAAGATCGCTTTGGCGAAATTCTCGTGCCGACGGAAGAAGTCGTTGAAGTGCGTGACGGAAAGCGCCGTAAGAGTGAGCGCAAATTCTATCCAGGCTACGTGCTGGTCGAGATGGAAATGGCCGACGAAACTTGGCATCTCGTCAATGAAACTCCGCGTGTAATGGGGTTTATTGGTGGCACGAAAGAGAAGCCTGCACCTATTACTTCGCGTGAAGCCGATGCTATTTTACGTCGCGTGAAAGACGGTACTGATAAGCCGCGGCCCAAAACCATGTTTGAGCCGGGTCAGTCGGTTCGCGTTGTTGATGGTCCGTTTGCTGACTTTAACGGTGTCGTTGAAGAAGTGAACTATGACAAGAGCCGTTTGCAGGTCAGCGTGCTGATCTTCGGGCGGGCAACGCCTGTGGAGCTTGAGTTCTCTCAGGTAGAGAAAGAGTAAGTTTAATTAAGTGGCGGGGTGGTGTGCATTGCACGCCATCCTTGCATTATGTGAAGCAGCTAAGCGCTGCTTTATGTGTACCGGGGAGCCGTAAGGCGCTATCACCCAACTGGAGTATTTAACATGGCCAAGAAAGTACAGGCTTATATCAAACTGCAGGTTGCTGCAGGTAAAGCCAACCCTAGTCCGCCCGTCGGCCCTGCGCTGGGTCAGCACGGCGTGAACATCATGGAATTCTGTAAGGCGTTCAATGCGGCTACTCAAGAAATTGAGCCTGGTCTGCCGACGCCTGTCGTGATCACCGTTTACTCTGACCGTAGCTTCACGTTCGTCACCAAGACGCCGCCTGCTGCCGTACTGCTGAAAAAAGCAGCGGGCATCAAGTCTGGTTCTGGTGAGCCGAACAAGAAGAAAGTTGGTACCGTTACGCGTGAACAGCTCGAAGAGATCGCTAAGACCAAAGAGCCCGATATGACGGCTTCTGATCTCGATGCCGCGGTGCGCACCATCGCTGGCAGCGCTCGTAGCATGGGCCTAAACGTGGAGGGTCTCTGATCATGGCTAAACTAACTAAGCGCGCGAAAGTTATTCGCGAGAAAGTAGACCCGAACAAAGCTTACTCTCTTGAAGAAGCGGTTGCGCTGCTCGCTGAGCTGTCCACCGTTAAATTCAAAGAGTCCTTGGATGTGGCGATCAATCTTGGTGTTGATCCGCGTAAATCTGACCAAGTTGTACGTGGCGCTACTGTCATGCCTAACGGTACTGGCAAAGACGTGCGCGTAGCGGTCTTTACCCAGGGTGCTAACGCCGATGCTGCTAAAGAAGCAGGCGCTGACATCGTAGGTATGGAAGATTTGGCTGAGCAAGTCAAGAAAGGCGTGATGGATTTTGACGTCGTGATTGCTTCTCCAGATGCTATGCGTGTTGTCGGTCAGTTGGGTCAGATTCTTGGTCCGCGCGGCCTGATGCCTAACCCGAAAGTTGGTACCGTTACACCTGACGTTGCCACTGCGGTTAAAAATGCTAAGGCAGGCCAGGTACGTTTCCGTACCGACAAAAATGGCATTATCCACACAACATTGGGTAAAGCTGATTTTGAAGCATCCGCTGTTCTGGGTAACCTGGAAGCACTGGTTGCTGACCTTAAGAGGCTCAAGCCGAGCTCTTCTAAAGGTGTCTACTTTAAGAAAGTCACCCTGTCTACTACCATGGGCCCAGGCTTGACTATCGACCACTCTGCGCTGGTATAAGCAGGTAGTCGTACGATTTTTGTAAGAACCGAGCAAGAACTTTGCGGTCCCCTGTTAATGCGCAAGCCAGGCAGGGCATCGTCAAAGACCGCAGGTGCCGCATCTTTTAGAGGTGCGGCTTAATCGCCCTTAAAGCGCCTGCGCAGATGGTGTGGCCGCCAGTTGGTTGAGGTTTTTAGCCAAACCGCTTTCTGGTGAGCACCATCCCCCAAGGCTTCCAGCGTTATTTATTTATCGTCTGGAAGAGATGGTAACCACCGGAGCCTGTTGTGGGTTCCGGCACGAAGGAGTGATCACTGTGCCACTAGCACTTGAAGGCAAGAAAGCGATTGTTGCCGAGGTCAGTGAAGCGGCCAAGGGCGCACTCTCCGTCGTAGTTGCCGATTCTCGCGGCGTTACAGTCGGTAAAATGACCGATCTGCGTAAGCAAGCGCGTGAGAATGGCGTCCAGCTGCGTGTTGTTCGCAACACTCTGGCACGCCGCGCCCTCGAAGGTACTCAGTGGGAGTGCCTGAACGAGAGCTTTGTTGGTCCTACTCTGCTGGCTTTCTCTACTGAGCACCCGGGCGCTGCCGCTCGTTTGTTCAAAGAGTTTGCGAAGCAAGATCAGAACTTCGAAGTGAAGGCGCTGGCCTACGAAGGTGAGCTGATTCCGGCTGCTGACATCGATCGTCTGGCAACCCTACCGACTTACGACGAAGCAATTGCTAAGTTGATGTCGGTAATGAAAGAAGCCTCCGCTGGCAAGCTGGTTCGTACTCTGGCCGCTCTGCGCGACCAGAAGCAAGAAGAAGCTGCATAAGCAGGCCTTTTTGCAAGCAGTCTGCGCTGCATAAGCAGGGCGCTGCTTGAACCATGCAATGAATCCTGAGCACTCGGTAGACCGAGGCTCCCGCAAAGTTAGGAATGAGACAATGGCACTGACCAAAGACGATATCATCAATGCTGTAGCCGACATGTCCGTAATGGAAGTTGTCGAGCTGATCGAAGCAATGGAAGAGAAATTCGGCGTTTCTGCTGCAGCAGCTGTAATGGCTGGTCCGGCTGGAGGCGGCGAAGCAGCTGCTGAAGAACAGACTGAATTTGATCTGGTACTGACCTCTGCTGGCGACAAGAAAGTTAACGTCATCAAAGCAGTTCGTGAAATCACTGGTCTTGGCCTGAAAGAAGCCAAAGGTGCAGTTGATGGCGCGCCGGCTACCATCAAAGAAGCAATGTCTAAAGAAGACGCTGAAGCAGCTAAAACCAAGCTGGAAGAAGCGGGCGCAAGCGTCGAGCTCAAGTAATTCTTGTGCTGACGGCTTTACGCGCTGCGTAAGCTTCCACGGCTGGCGGCGGGCTTATCCCGCTGCCGGCCTTTTTCTGTTGTATCATGTTGCTTGGCAGCATTACATCAGGAAGGCTGCGGTAAGAAGCAGCAAAACAGTAAGACCGTTGTTGTGAAGCGTAAGTTGTGAAGCGTAAGTTGTGAAGCGCGAGTGATAACGAAGCGCTAGCAGCACTACTGTAACACTGTTATCTATCAAGATTTTTGACGGCGAGCTACCGATTTAGGAGCTTGCTGTCTGCGTCTGAAACGCCCGCGGGGCAGATGACCACGCATCGGTCACCCATGGTGAACAAGCTGGGGAATACAGATGGCTTACTCATATACTGAGAAAAAACGCATCCGCAAGGATTTCGGCAAACTGCCCCAAGTGATGGATGTGCCTTACTTGCTGGCCATCCAGCTTGATTCCTACTACGACTTTCTCCAGCAGGATCGTTCGCCCGACGAGCGCCACGAGATTGGTCTGCACGCGGCGTTTAAGTCCGTGTTTCCGATCGAAAGCTTCTCTGGGAATGCGGCGCTGGAGTATGTCAGCTACCGTTTCGGCACGCCGGCGTTCGATGTAAAGGAGTGTCAGCTGCGTGGCGTGACCTATTCCGCCCCGCTGCGTGTCAAGGTTCGCTTGATCATCTATGATCGCGACTCCTCGAACAAGGCAATCAAGGATATTAAAGAGCAGGAAGTCTACATGGGGGAAATCCCCCTGATGACCGAGAATGGTACCTTTGTCATCAATGGTACTGAGCGGGTTATCGTTTCTCAGCTCCACCGTTCGCCCGGTGTGTTCTTCGATCACGATAAAGGCAAGAGTCACTCCTCTGGTAAGCTGCTCTATTCTGCCCGAGTGATTCCTTATCGTGGTTCCTGGCTGGACTTCGAGTTCGACCCTAAAGATAACGTCTTTGTACGTATTGACCGTCGCCGGAAACTGCCAGCGTCGGTGTTGATGCGTGCCCTGGGAATGAGCACCGAAGAGATCCTTGAAGAGTTTTTCGAAACCAGCAAGTTTAGCATTGAAAAAACTGGCTTCTTCGTAGAGCTGGTACCGTCACGCCTGCGCGGTGAAACCGCGACTTTCGACATTAAAGATGGCGAAGGTAATGTCATTGTTGAAGAAGGGCGTCGTATTACCCAGAAGCACATCCGTCAGCTTGAAAAAGCCGGCCTGGAGCGTCTGGAAATACCGATGGAGTACCTGTTTGGTAAAACGTTGGCCAAAGATCAGATCGATACTAAAACTGGCGAGCTGATCTGCCCGTGTAATACCGAAATTACGCCAGAAGTACTTGAGCGTATGGCGCAGGGTGGCATCACCCACATCGAAACGCTCTACACGAACGATCTCGACTGTGGTTCGTTTATTTCCGATACGCTTAAGCTGGATGCCACCGGCTCCGCGCTTGAAGCGTTGGTCGAAATTTATCGCATGATGCGCCCTGGTGAGCCGCCCACCAAAGAAGCTGCTGAGACGCTGTTTAATAACTTGTTCTTCAGCGAAGATCGCTACGACCTGTCAGGCGTCGGTCGTATGAAGTTCAACCGCCGTCTGCGTCGTGATACCGACACGGGCTCTGGCGTGCTAGATCGCAAAGACATCCTTGATGTTCTGCGCGAGCTGATCAATATCCGTAACGGCTTTGGTGACGTTGACGATATCGATCACCTGGGTAACCGCCGTATTCGCTGTGTTGGCGAAATGGCTGAAAACCAGTTCCGCGTTGGCTTGGTTCGCGTAGAGCGTGCAGTGAAAGAGCGTCTTTCCATGGCGGAAAGCGAAGGTCTGATGCCGCAAGATCTGATCAACGCTAAGCCGGTAGCGGCAGCGGTGAAAGAATTCTTCGGTTCTAGCCAGCTTTCCCAGTTTATGGATCAGAACAACCCGCTTTCTGAGGTTACTCACAAGCGTCGTGTGTCTGCACTCGGCCCAGGTGGTTTGACCCGTGAGCGTGCCGGTTTCGAAGTGCGCGACGTACACGCTACGCACTACGGTCGCTTGTGCCCGATCGAAACGCCGGAAGGTCCGAACATCGGTCTGATCAACTCGTTGGCGACGTACAGTCACACCAACAGCTACGGCTTCCTCGAAACGCCGTACCGTAAGGTCAACTCCTGTCAAGTGACGGACGATATCGTTCACCTGTCGGCAATCGAAGAGGGTGATTTCGTTATTGCCCAGGCGTCAGCTACTGTGGATGAGTCCAACAGGCTGAGTGACGACTTGGTTCAGGTGCGTCACCGTGGTGAAACCACGTTTATGCGTCCTGAGCAGGTCACACTAATGGACGTGTCTCCGCGCCAGGTTGTTTCAGTCGCGGCCGCACTGATTCCGTTCCTGGAGCACGATGATGCTAACCGCGCCTTGATGGGGGCGAACATGCAGCGTCAGGCGGTACCAACCTTGCGCGCTGACAAGCCGCTAGTGGGTACTGGCATGGAGCGCTTCGTAGCGCGTGACTCCGGTGTTTGTGCCGTGGCACGTCGTGGTGGTGTGATCGACTCCGTTGACGCACGTCGTGTCGTGGTGCGGGTACATGAAGATGAGATCATCGGCGGTGAAGCCGGTGTTGATATCTACAACCTGACCAAGTACACCCGTTCAAACCAGAACACCTGTATGAACCAGCGCCCCATTGTGCGGCCTGGCGACAGTGTGGCCCGTGGCGATATCCTTGCCGACGGCCCGTCTGTTGATATGGGTGATTTGGCGCTCGGCCAGAACATGCGCATCGCGTTCATGCCCTGGAATGGTTACAACTTCGAGGACTCTATCCTGCTGTCTGAGCGGGTGGTTCAAGAAGACCGCTTCACCACGATTCATATTCAGGAACTGACCTGTGTATCTCGCGATACCAAGTTAGGGCCGGAAGAGATCACCGCCGATATTCCCAACGTTGGTGAGTCCGCGCTGGGTAAATTGGACGAAGCGGGTGTTGTTTATATCGGTGCTGAAGTTGGTCCCGGCGATATCCTGGTCGGTAAGGTAACGCCGAAAGGTGAAACCCAGCTGACGCCGGAAGAGAAGCTGCTGCGTGCTATCTTCGGCGAGAAAGCATCTGACGTTAAAGATACTTCGCTGCGTGCGCCGACCGGCATGAAGGGTACTGTCATTGACGTCCAGGTATTTACCCGTGACGGCGTTGAAAAAGACTCTCGTGCACTTGCTATCGAACAGATGCAGCTGGACGAAGTGCGTAAAGATCTTCAGGAAACCTATCGTATCGCTGAAGACGCTACCTTTGAGCGTCTGCAGCGCACGCTGGAAGGCCAGGCTGTTAATGGCGGCCCGAACCTGAAGAAAGGCGATGTGCTTGACGAGGCTTACCTCGACGAGCTACCGCGTCAGCAGTGGTTCAAGCTGCGCATGCAGGATGAGGCTTACAATGAACTGTTGGCCCAGGCCGATGAGCAGCTCGAAAACCGTCGTAAAGAGATGGACGAGCGCTTTGAAGATAAGAAGCGCAAGCTGACCCAGGGCGATGATCTCGCACCGGGCGTGCTTAAAATCGTTAAGGTCTACATGGCGGTTAAGCGTCGCATTCAGCCTGGCGACAAGATGGCAGGCCGTCACGGTAACAAAGGTGTTATCTCGGCGATCATGCCCATCGAAGATATGCCATTCGATGAGAAGGGCGAGCCGGTTGATGTGGTGTTGAACCCGCTGGGTGTACCGTCGCGGATGAACGTTGGTCAGATCCTGGAAACACACTTGGGTATGGCTGCCCGTGGTTTGGGTGTCAAGATTGACGCGATGTTACGTGATGCCCGTGGTCAGCAAGTTGCTGAAATTCGTGACTTCCTGGGCCAGATATATAACACGCCGGGAACCCGTGTTGAGGATATCGATTCGTTAAGCGATGAAGAAATCATTGCGCTAGCGAAAAACCTCAAAGGCGGTGTGCCCATGGCAACGCCGGTGTTCGATGGTGCTAAAGAGCACGAGATCAAACACCTGCTGAAGCTTGCTGACATTCCTGAGTCTGGCCAGATGACGCTGTACGATGGCCGTACTGGCGATGCGTTTGACCGCTCGGTGACCGTTGGCTACATGTATATGCTCAAGCTGAACCACTTGGTAGACGACAAGATGCACGCGCGCTCTACCGGTTCTTACTCGCTAGTGACTCAGCAGCCGCTGGGTGGTAAGGCGCAGTTCGGTGGTCAGCGCTTTGGTGAGATGGAAGTGTGGGCGCTGGAAGCTTACGGTGCCGCGTATACGCTGCAAGAGATGCTCACCGTCAAGTCGGACGACGTCGAAGGCCGCACCAAGATGTATAAAAACATCGTGGATGGCGACCACACCATGCAGGCAGGCATGCCGGAATCCTTCAACGTACTCGTGAAGGAAATCCGCTCGCTGGGCATCGATATCGAGTTAGAGAGCTAGGAGCCGTCCCATGAAAGATTTGGTGAAAGTACTCAAATCGCAATCTCAGTCCGAAGAGTTTGACGCGATCAAGATTACCCTGGCGTCGCCGGACATGATTCGCTCCTGGTCGTTTGGCGAGGTGAAGAAGCCCGAGACCATCAACTACCGTACCTTTAAACCGGAACGGGATGGTCTGTTCTGCGCCAAGATTTTCGGCCCAGTCAAAGACTACGAGTGTTTGTGCGGTAAGTATAAGCGCATGAAGCACCGCGGCATCATTTGTGAGAAGTGTGGCGTTGAAGTCACCAAGGCTGCCGTGCGCCGTGAGCGCATGGGCCACATCGAACTGGCATCGCCAGTGGCTCACATTTGGTTCTTGAAGTCACTGCCGTCGCGTATCGGCATGTTCCTCGATATGACCCTGCGTGATATCGAGCGCGTGCTGTACTTCGAAAGCTTTGTCGTCATCGATCCCGGTATGACCACGCTGGAGCGTGGTCAGTTACTCAACGATGAGCAGTACTTTGAAGCGCTAGAAGAGTTCGGTGATGACTTCGACGCTCGCATGGGTGCCGAAGCTGTCCAAGAACTGCTGAAAGATATTGATCTGGAAGAAGAGATTAATCACCTGCGTGAAGAGATTCCGCAGACTAACTCTGAAACTAAGATTAAGAAGCTTTCAAAGCGCTTGAAGCTACTTGAAGCGTTCTACCACTCCGGCAACGCGCCGGCGTGGATGGTCATGGAAGTGCTGCCCGTGCTGCCGCCGGATCTTCGTCCGTTGGTTCCGCTGGACGGCGGCCGCTTCGCGACCTCAGACCTGAACGACCTTTATCGTCGCGTCATCAACCGTAACAACCGTCTGAAGCGTCTGCTTGACCTCAATGCGCCGGATATTATCGTGCGTAATGAGAAGCGCATGCTGCAAGAAGCGGTTGATGCGTTGTTGGATAACGGCCGTCGTGGTCGTGCCATTACGGGTTCTAACAAGCGTCCGCTGAAATCCCTTGCCGATATGATCAAAGGTAAGCAGGGTCGTTTCCGTCAGAACTTGCTAGGTAAGCGCGTCGATTACTCCGGCCGTTCGGTAATCACCGTGGGTCCGACTCTGCGTCTGCACCAGTGTGGTCTGCCTAAGAAAATGGCGCTTGAGCTGTTCAAGCCGTTTATCTATTCCAAGCTGCAGTCGCTGGGCTACGCCTCAACGATCAAAGCAGCGAAGAAGATGGTTGAGCGTGAATTGCCTGAGGTGTGGGACATCCTTGCCGATGTTATCCGCGAGCACCCGGTACTGCTTAACCGCGCACCGACGCTCCACCGTCTTGGTATCCAAGCGTTTGAGCCGCTGTTGATCGAAGGTAAAGCGATCCAGCTGCACCCGCTGGTATGTGCCGCCTACAACGCCGACTTTGACGGTGACCAGATGGCGGTACACGTACCGCTGACCCTGGAAGCCCAGCTTGAAGCGCGTGCGCTGATGATGGCCACCAATAACGTGCTGTCGCCCGCTAACGGCGAGCCGATTATCGTGCCGTCGCAAGACGTTGTTCTGGGTCTGTATTACATGACCCGCGAAAAGATCAACGCCAAAGGCGAAGGCATGGTGTTCTCTGACCTTAATGAGGTAGAGCGCGCCTTTGGTACTCAGTCAGTATCGCTGCACGCTCGCGTGAAAGTGCGTCTGGACGAAGTCGATGTCGAAGAAGAGACCGGCGAGCGTAGTTTCCATCGTCGCATCTACGACACGACGGTTGGCCGTGCGCTACTGTTCCGCATTCTGCCGGAAGGTGTGCCGTTCTCGCTAATTGATCAGCCGATGAAGAAAAAGGCGATCTCTAGCTTGATCAACGAGGTGTACCGTCGTGCGGGCTTGAAGCCGACGGTTATCTTTGCTGACCAACTGATGTACACCGGTTTCCGTTTGGCAACGTGGTCGGGCGCCTCTATCGGTGTTAACGACTTCGTTATTCCTGATGCGAAAACCGAGATTGTCGACGCTGCAGAAGCGGAAGTTAAAGAGATCGAAGATCAGTTCTCTTCTGGCCTGGTAACCGCCGGTGAGAAGTACAACAAGGTCATCGATATCTGGTCGAAGGCCAACGATAAAGTTGCCAAGGCGATGATGGTAGGTATCTCTAAAGAGACCGTCATCGATCGTGAAGGCAACGAAGTTGAGCAAGACTCGTTCAACAGCGTCTTTATCATGGCTGACTCCGGTGCGCGTGGTTCTGCCGCCCAGATCCGCCAGCTGGCGGGTATGCGTGGTTTGATGGCTAAGCCGGATGGCTCGATCATCGAAACGCCGATCGTCGCCAACTTCCGTGAAGGTCTGAACGTACTCCAGTACTTCATCTCGACCCACGGTGCGCGTAAAGGTCTTGCGGATACGGCTCTGAAAACGGCTAACTCCGGTTACCTGACCCGTCGTCTGGTTGACGTTGCCCAGGACTTGGTCATCACTGAGACCGATTGTGGCACCGAAAACGGCTTGACCCTGCACCCGATCATCGAAGGTGGCGACATCATTGTACCGCTGTCTCAGCGTGTACTTGGTCGTGTCGTTGCGATTGATGTTATTGATCCAAGTAATGATGAAGTGCTTATTCCGCGCGGCACATTGCTGGACGAAAAGTGGTGTGCATCGCTAGACACCATGGGCGTAGACGAGATCATTGTTCGTTCTACCATTACCTGTGACACCGCCCACGGCGTGTGTGCCTCCTGTTATGGCCGCGACTTGGCGCGTGGCCATCAGGTCAACATTGGTGAGTCTGTCGGTGTTATCGCCGCACAGTCCATCGGTGAGCCGGGTACCCAGCTGACCATGCGTACGTTCCACATCGGTGGTGCGGCGTCGCGTTCATCGGCAGTAGACAGCGTTCAGGTCAAGCATGGCGGTAAAGTACGTCTCCACAACATCAAGCATGTAGAGCGGGCCGACGGCAAGCTGGTCGTTGTCTCTCGTTCCAGTGCACTTGCTGTTGCTGATGACCATGGCCGCGAGCGTGAGTACTACAAGCTGCCTTACGGCGCCGAGCTGTCTGTTCGTGACGGTGATGTCGTCGATGGCGGTGCGATTGTCGCGAAGTGGGATCCGCACACTCACCCGATCATTGCCGAGGTAGAAGGTAAGGCGCAGTTTATCGACCTTGACGAAGGTGTCACCATGCACCGCAGCGTCGACGAAATGACTGGTCTGTCGTCTATTGAGGTTATCGAGTCGGCAGCCCGTCCGATGGCAGGCCGCGATAAGCGCCCGATGGTGATGCTGAAAGATGCTGCTGGCGAGTACGTGTCGGTGTCTGGATCGAATACGCCGGTACAGTACCTGCTGCCGGGCAACTCGATTATCTCCGTCGATGATGGCTCTACCATTGGTGTAGGTGAGGTTGTTGCACGTATTCCGGTAGAGGCGTCTGGTAACAAAGATATTACCGGTGGTCTGCCGCGTGTTGCCGACTTGTTTGAGGCGCGCAAGCCGAAAGAGTCGTCAATCTTGGCTGAAATCAGTGGTGTGGTCAGTTTCGGTAAAGAGACAAAGGGTAAGCGTCGCTTGACGATTACCCCAGAGTCTGGCGACCCGTTTGAAGCGTTGATCCCGAAATGGCGTCAAATCGCTGTCTTCGAGGGTGAAACCGTTGAGAAGGGTGAAGTAATCTCGGATGGTCCGAGCAACCCCCACGATATCCTGCGGTTATTGGGCGTGGCGGAACTGGCCAAATACATCACCGCCGAAGTGCAAGATGTTTACCGCCTCCAGGGTGTAGGCATCAACGATAAGCATATCGAAGTTATTGTTCGCCAGATGCTGCGTAAGGTAGAGATCTCTGATTCAGGCGACTCTGACTTTATTACTGGCGATCAAGCTGAGCTCGTCCGCGTGCTAGAACAGAATGCGCGTCTCGAGAAAGAAGGTAAATTCCCGGCCAAGTATCAACGCTTGCTGCTGGGTATCACTAAGGCCAGCTTGGCCACTGAGTCGTTCATTTCAGCGGCGTCGTTCCAGGAAACGACACGTGTATTGACCGAGGCAGCGGTAACCGGCAAGCGCGATTATCTACGCGGCCTGAAAGAAAACGTGGTGGTTGGACGTCTGATTCCGGCAGGTACCGGTCTGACTCACCACGCAGAGCGTCGTCGCAAGCGCGAAGACGTTGAGCGTCTGTTCAATCCCTCGGCTACCGAAGTTGAACAGGAGCTTGGTGCTCAGTTAACCGCCCTTGATTCAGACGATGAGCTGTAATCGACGGTAAGGAAAACGAGTAACAACGAGTCGCTGGCCCTTATGGCGCAGTCTTGCTGGTTAAACCGCCAGCAAGACTTGACGCCACCTAGGGTCAGCCTTTAGAATGCGCAGCCTTTAACAGTGGGGTGGGTGCGCCCGCACCTGCTGCTAGTATTTGTTGAAAGGCCAGGCAACCATTGGAGTCAGCTAAACACCATGGCAACGATTAATCAGCTAGTGCGCAAGCCGCGTAAGCGCCCCGTCACTAAGAGTGACGTACCTGCGCTACAGGCATGCCCGCAGAAACGTGGCGTTTGTACGCGCGTTTATACTACTACCCCTAAGAAGCCGAACTCGGCCCTTCGTAAGGTCTGCCGTGTGCGCCTTACCAACGGTTTCGAAGTGTCTTCTTACATCGGTGGTGAAGGTCACAACCTGCAAGAGCACTCTGTTGTTCTGATTCGCGGTGGTCGTGTAAAGGATTTGCCAGGTGTGCGTTATCACACCGTTCGTGGCGCCCTTGACACCTCTGGCGTACAGAACCGTAAGCAGGGTCGTTCTAAGTACGGTACCAAGCGTCCGAAGTCCTAAGGCGTCTTGTTGCGGCGTCTTATGACGCTGGCGTTGTTACCTTAATATGAATATGACGGTCTGATAAGAGTAAGGTCGGGCGGCGCGAATAGCGCAATTGGTCCCGGGTTTACCTGAAGGATCCTTAATTGAGGGCTTATCATGCCTAGAAGAAGAGTTGTAGCTAAACGCGAAATCCTGCCGGATCCTAA
Source organism: Halomonas sp. IOP_6 (assembly GCF_021151565.1). Lineage (NCBI taxonomy): Bacteria > Pseudomonadati > Pseudomonadota > Gammaproteobacteria > Oceanospirillales > Halomonadaceae > Halomonas > Halomonas sp. IOP_6. The sequence continues at coordinate 111,393 of NZ_JAIRBO010000006.1, forward strand.
GTTCGGAAGTGAGCGTCTGGCGAAGTTCATGAACCACCTGATGGTCAGCGGCAAGAAGTCCATAGCTGAGCGCATCGTTTACGGTGCGTTGGACAAGGTTGCCGAGCGTAGTAGTGAAGAGCCGCTGGAAATCTTCGACAAGGCGCTGGAAACTATCCAGCCGATGGTTGAAGTAAAGTCGCGCCGTGTTGGTGGTGCGACCTATCAGGTGCCGGTCGAAGTTCGTCCTTCGCGTCGCCAAGCCCTAGCAATGCGCTGGTTGGTGGACGCTGCGCGTCGCCGCGGTGAGAAAACGATGGTTCAGCGCCTGGCAGGTGAAATGCTGGATGCCGCTGAAGGCAAAGGCTCGGCTGTTAAGAAGCGTGAAGATGTGCACCGTATGGCAGAAGCCAACAAGGCCTTCTCTCACTATCGTTTCTAAACTCGGCGTTTCTGAGTTTGTGTTTGATTTTGCTGGTTGTGCTGCGCTAAAGAGTTTTTTCGCCATGCTGCAACACACTGCCGCTATCTTTATAGGTGGCGGCGGTGGGATACGCAAAATGAACACTGCTGAATTAACGAGCATTGCCAACTAACGGGAGCTTCACCGTGGCACGCAAAACACCGCTTAATCGCTATCGCAACTTGGGTATTGTTGCCCACGTTGATGCAGGTAAGACAACCACGACAGAACGTGTTTTGTTTTACACTGGCGTAAACCACAAGCTGGGCGAAACCCATGAAGGTGCTTCGACTACTGACTGGATGGAGCAAGAGCAGGAGCGTGGTATTACTATCACCTCGGCTGCTGTTACTACCTTCTGGAAAGGTATGAATCACCAGTTTGATGAGCACCGCATTAATATCATCGACACCCCGGGGCACGTTGACTTCACTATCGAAGTTGAGCGTTCTTTGCGTGTTCTTGATGGTGCTGTTGTTGTACTGTGCGGCTCCTCCGGCGTTCAGCCGCAGACCGAAACAGTATGGCGCCAGGCCAATAAGTATGAAGTTCCGCGTATGGTTTTCGTCAATAAGATGGACCGTACCGGTGCAGACTTCTTCATGGTTGTTGACCAGTTGAAGGAGCGCTTAGGTGCTAACGCTGTGCCAATCCAGATTAACTGGGGTACAGAGGAAGACTTTAAAGGTGTTATCGATCTGATCGAGATGAAGGCTATCCTCTGGAATGAGGAAGACTTAGGCACCTCGTATGAGCTTGTCGATATTCCTGCTGAGCTACAAGAAACTGCTGAAAAATATCGCGAGCAAATGATCGAAGCCGCAGCCGAAGGCTCTGATGAATTGATGGATAAGTACCTCGAAGGTGGGGAACTGACCATTGAAGAAATCAAGGCGGGACTTCGTGCGCGCACGCTGGCTAGCGAAATCGTTCTGGTGACTTGTGGTTCTGCCTTTAAGAATAAGGGTGTTCAAGCAGTCCTGGATGCGGTTGTTGAGTATCTGCCCTCACCGACAGAAGTTAAAGCAATCGAAGGTGAGTTGGACGACAAGGATGGTACCGTAGCAACTCGTGAAGCGGATGACAGCGCTCCGTTTGCGGCGTTGGCGTTTAAGATCGCTACCGACCCCTTCGTTGGTACCTTGACCTTTATTCGTGTTTACTCAGGCGTTCTTAAATCTGGTGACGGTGTTTATAACTCCGTTAAGCAGAAGAAAGAGCGTGTTGGTCGTATCGTTCAGATGCACGCCAATACTCGTGAAGAGATTAAAGAAGTACTAGCGGGTGATATTGCAGCGTGTATCGGTCTGAAAGATGTGACTACAGGTGACACCCTGTGTGATATCGATCACAAGATCGTACTTGAGCGTATGGAGTTCCCGGATCCGGTTATCTCTGTTGCCGTTGAGCCTAAGTCAAAAGCTGACCAGGAAAAAATGGGTGTTGCGCTGGGTAAATTGGCCCAGGAAGATCCTTCCTTCCAGGTGAAAACTGACGAAGAAACCGGCCAGACTATTATTTCTGGTATGGGTGAGCTGCACCTGGATATTCTTGTCGACCGTATGCGTCGCGAGTTTAAGGTTGAGGCCAATATCGGTAAGCCGCAGGTTGCTTACCGCGAAACCATCCGTGGCAGTATTGAGCAAGAAGGCAAGTTTGTGCGCCAGTCAGGTGGTCGTGGACAATACGGTCACGTGCATCTGCGCATTGAGCCGCTTGCTGCTGAAGAGAAGGGCGAAGGTGATGAAGAAATCTTCTTCAAGTTCGTCAACGAAATTGTTGGTGGTGTGGTTCCCAAGGAATACATCCCGGCAGTAGAAAAAGGTGCCTACGAACAGCTGAAGAACGGTGTCATCGCGGGTTACCCGATGATTGACGTTAAAGTCACGCTGTACGATGGCTCTTACCATGACGTGGACTCTAATGAGACTGCGTTTAAGATTGCTTCTTCCATGGCGGTTAAAGAAGGTGCCAGGAAGGCCAAGGCCGTGCTGCTGGAACCGGTGATGAAGGTCGAGGTCGTGACCCCCGAAGATTTCATGGGTGACGTCATGGGTGACCTGAACCGTCGTCGCGGTCTGGTGCAGGGCATGGATGACTCCAGCTCCGGCAAAGTCATCCGCGCAACGGTGCCGCTGGGTGAGATGTTCGGTTACGCAACCGATCTGCGCTCTCAGACCCAGGGCCGTGCGAGCTACTCTATGGAGTTCGCGAAGTACGACGAGGCGCCCTCCAGCGTCGTAGAAGCCGTCATCAACCAAAACGGTTAACCGTTAGCTAACGTAAAGAGGTTATAGCAGTGGCTAAGGAAAAATTTGAACGTTCCAAACCGCACGTCAACGTCGGCACCATCGGTCACGTCGACCACGGTAAAACGACTCTGACAGCGGCTCTGACTCGTGTGTCTGCTGAGGTTTTCGGCGGTGACTGGCGTGAGTTTGATACCATCGATAACGCTCCTGAAGAGCGCGAGCGCGGTATCACCATCGCTACGTCTCACGTTGAGTATCAGTCTGAAGAGCGCCACTACGCGCACGTTGACTGCCCAGGACACGCTGACTACGTCAAGAACATGATCACCGGTGCTGCGCAGATGGACGGCGCAATCCTGGTATGTTCTGCTGCTGACGGCCCGATGCCGCAGACGCGTGAGCACATCCTGCTGTCTCGTCAGGTTGGCGTTCCGTACATCGTTGTGTTCCTGAATAAAGCGGACATGGTCGATGACGAAGAGCTGCTTGAGCTGGTTGAGATGGAAGTTCGCGAACTCCTCGACGAGTACGACTTCCCGGGCGACGACACGCCGATCATCACTGGTTCTGCGCTGATGGCTCTGAATGGTGAAGATGAGAACGGCATGGGTACTACTGCTGTTGCGAATCTGATCAAAGCTCTGGATGAGTACATCCCTGAGCCGGAGCGTGCTATCGACCAGCCGTTCCTGATGCCGATCGAAGACGTGTTCTCTATCTCTGGCCGCGGTACTGTTGTTACCGGTCGTGTAGAGCGCGGTATCGTTAAAGCAGGCGAAGAAGTGGAAATCGTGGGTATCCGCGACACCACTAAAACCATCGTTACCGGTGTTGAAATGTTCCGTAAGCTGCTCGACGAAGGTCGTGCAGGTGAGAACGTTGGCGCCCTGCTGCGTGGTACTAAGCGTGATGACGTCGAGCGCGGCCAGGTTCTGGCTAAGCCGGGCACCATCAACCCGCACACTACCTTCGAAGCAGAAGTTTACGTACTGTCCAAAGAAGAAGGTGGTCGTCACACGCCTTTCTTCAAAGGCTACCGTCCCCAGTTCTACTTCCGTACCACTGACGTAACAGGTACTTGTGAACTGCCGGAAGGTGTTGAAATGGTAATGCCGGGCGACAACGTTAAGATGGTTGTTACCCTGATTGCTCCAATCGCTATGGACGAAGGTCTGCGCTTCGCAATTCGCGAAGGCGGTCGTACCGTTGGTGCTGGCGTTGTTGCAAAAATCGTCAAGTAAGCTTGCTTGATGATTGATCAAGGGGGCTCTTGCGAGCCCCCTTTTCTGCGCACCAATAGCAAATGTTTGACATGGGCTTTTGGCGTGCCTATAATGCGCATCCTTTGAATGCGTGGGTAGACGGCTCGCGCCGTCGACATCCATTGGAGTTTAGGGCAAATGCAGAACCAAAAGATTCGCATTCGGTTGAAAGCGTTCGACCATCGCCTGATTGATCAGTCCACAGCGGAAATCGTTGAAACCGCTAAGCGTACTGGTGCTCAGGTTCGTGGTCCGATCCCGCTGCCGACCAACCGCGAGCGTTACACCATTCTGATTTCACCGCACGTCAACAAAGATGCGCGTGACCAGTATGAGATTCGTACGCACAAGCGTGTGCTCGATATTGTTGAGCCAACCGAGAAAACTGTTGATGCGCTGATGAAGCTCGATCTCGCCGCTGGCGTAGACGTGCAAATCAAGCTCGACTAATTACACTAGACACTTGCGGCCCAGCGCTCATTAATTTTTAGAATGAGCAGCAGCCGCCGCGCCGTGAGGCGCCACACAATGTGCTAGTGGAATGCTCTGGAAAGGGCAGCCATAGCGGGTGATAGCCCCGTACACTATAGGAGACTGAGTATGACTATCGGTTTAGTCGGTAAAAAGGCCGGGATGACCCGTGTCTTTACCGAAGATGGCGCTTCCGTGCCCGTGACCGTTATTGAAGTTGATCCTAACCGTGTAACGCGCGTTAAGACTCTTGAGTCTGACGGTTACGCAGCGGTTCAGGTCACCACAGGTTCTCGTAAAGCCAAGCACCTCACCAAGGCGCAAGCTGGTCAGTTTGCCAAGGCGGGTGTTGAGGCTGGTCGTTCACTGATGGAATTCCGTCTTGCAGAAGGCGAAGAATCTCCGGAAGTGGGTGGCGAACTCACCGTATCCCTCTTCGAAGCTGGTCAAATGATTGATGTGACCGGCACCTCTAAGGGTAAAGGCTTCCAGGGTGCTGTTAAGCGCTGGAATTTCCGTACCCAAGACAACACGCATGGTAACTCCCTGTCGCACCGCGCGCCGGGTTCTATCGGCATGTGTCAGACTCCGGGTCGCGTATTTAAAGGCAAGAAAATGGCCGGTCAAATGGGTAATGCCCGTTGCACCGTGCAGAGCCTTGAGATCGTCCGTGTCGACGCCGAGCGTAACCTGCTGCTGATCAAAGGTGCTGTTCCGGGCGCGACCGGTAGCGATGTTATCGTTCGCAGCGCCGTGAAAGCTCGCTGAAGGGGATAATTACCAATGAATCTGAATCTTGCTGCAGGCACGGGTACCGTTGAAGTAGCCGACGCCACTTTTGGCAAAGAATTCAACGAAGCGCTGGTTCACCAGGTGGTAACCGCCTATTTGGCTGGTGGCCGTCAAGGTACCCGCGCTCAAAAGAACCGTTCCGACGTACGTGGTGGTGGTAAGAAGCCGTGGCGTCAGAAGGGTACCGGTCGTGCACGTGCCGGTACTATTCGCTCTCCGCTATGGCGCAGCGGCGGTGTGACTTTCGCGGCGCGTCCTCAGGACCATAGCCAGAAAGTAAACCGCAAAATGTACCGTGCGGCGATGCGTTCCATCCTGTCTGAGCTAGTACGTCAAGAGCGTCTTGTCGCTGTTGAAGAGTTCAGCGTTGAAGCGCCGAAGACCAAGCAGGTAGCTGCCAAGCTGAAAGAGCTCAACCTTGAGAAAGTGTTGATCGTCACCGAAGAAATTGACGAGAAGCTCTATCTGGCCGCACGCAACCTTCCCCACGTTGACGTGGTGGATGTCGCTGCAGCTGATCCGGTGAGCCTAGTAGCCTTTGATAAGGTTCTGGTCACCGTCTCCGCCCTGCGTAAATTCGAGGAGAAGCTGGCATGAACCAGGAGCGCGTATTTAAGGTTCTGCTTGGACCGCACGTGACCGAAAAGGCCGCGATGGCAGCCGAGCGCAACCAGTACGTTTTCAAGGTGGCATCTGATGCTACCAAACCCGAGATCAAGAAAGCCGTTGAAGCACTATTCGGCAAGAAGGTCGGCAGCGTTCAAGTATTGAACGTGAAGGGGAAAACTAAGCGTACTGCTCACGGCGTTGGCCTGCGTAAGGGTTACCGCAAAGCGTATGTGACCCTGGCTGCGGGTGAAACGCTCGAAGACTTCTCTGGCGCCGAATAAGGGCAGGAGTACGGATAATGGCAATCGTCAAGACCAAACCCACATCCGCCGGTCGTCGCCACGTCGTTAAGATCGTTGGTGAGGAACTGTACAAAGGCCGTGCTTATGCACCGCTTTTGGAGAAACAGTCCAAGTCCGGTGGCCGTAACAACTACGGTCGCATCACCACCCGCCACGTGGGCGGTGGTCACCGTCAACACTACCGGTTGATCGACTTCAAACGCACCAAAGATGGCATTCCAGCCACCGTTGAGCGTCTTGAGCACGATCCGAACCGTAGTGCGCATATTGCACTACTGAAATATGCAGATGGTGAGCGTCGTTACATCATTGCACCGAAAGGTGTCAGCGCGGGTGACGTGCTGGAATCTGGTGTAAACGCGCCCATCAAAAAAGGCAATGCTTTGCCGCTGCGCAATATTCCGCTTGGTTCTACCGTTCACGGTATCGAACTGAAGCCGGGTAAAGGCGCGCAGATTGCTCGCAGTGCCGGTACTAGCGCTCAGCTGGTTGCTCGTGAAGGTAACTACGCCACCTTACGTCTTCGCTCTGGCGAAATGCGCAAAGTGTTGGCTGAGTGCCGCGCAACTCTGGGCGAAGTGAGCAACTCCGAGCACAGCCTGCGTCAACTTGGCAAGGCCGGTGCGAAGCGCTGGAGAGGCGTGCGTCCGACTGTTCGCGGTGTCGCGATGAACCCGGTGGATCACCCGCACGGTGGTGGTGAAGGCCGCACCAGTGGTGGTCGTCACCCGGTATCCCCATGGGGTGTGCCGACTAAGGGTCACAAGACGCGTAAGAACAAGCGCACCGACAAGCTGATTATCCGTCGTCGTAACAAGACGCGTTAATCGAAATTGCCAAGAACTTAAGAGGTAACGGCTGTGCCACGTTCACTAAAGAAAGGTCCCTTCATTGACCTTCATCTTTTGAAGAAGGTAGAGGCTGCAGTGGAGAAGAACGATCGCAAACCAATCAAGACTTGGTCGCGTCGTTCGATGATCCTGCCCAACATGGTAGGTCTGACTATTGCGGTCCATAACGGACGCCAGCATGTCCCGGTGCACGTCTCCGAGGAAATGGTGGGTCATAAACTTGGCGAATTCGCTGCTACTCGCACATATCGCGGGCATGCTGCGGACAAGAAAGCCAAACGGTAAGCCAGAGAGGATTAAGAGATGGAAGTCACAGCTAAGCTGAGTGGCGCTGCTTTATCCGCACAGAAGGCCCGTTTGGTGGCTGACCAGGTGCGCGGTAAACCGGTCGCCGAAGCTATTGACCTGCTGACCTTCTCACCGAAGAAGGCTGCCAAACTGGTCAAGAAAGTGCTTCAGTCCGCCATCGCGAATGCGGAAGAAAATAACGGCATGGACATCGACGAGCTGCGTGTCTCGACCATCTGTGTCGATGAGGGCGTGACGCTCAAGCGTATCAAGCCGCGCGCCAAAGGCCGTGCGGATCGTATCTTGAAGCGCACCTGCCACATCACCGTCAAGGTAGCCGAGAAGTAGGAGTCGACCAGATGGGTCAGAAAGTCAATCCAACAGGCATTCGACTGGGCATCGTCAAAGACCATGCTTCTGTCTGGTATGCCGAGCGCGGCGCTTATGCCGATAAGCTCAATAACGATCTCGAAGTGCGCAGCTTCCTGGATCAGCGTTTAAAGAACGCTTCCGTAAGCCGCATTCACATCGAGCGTCCGGCTAACAATGCCCGCATCACCATTCACACTGCCCGTCCGGGTATCGTGATTGGCAAAAAAGGTGAAGATGTCGACCGTTTGCGTCGCGATCTAACCGAGATGATGGGTGTTCCGGTTCATGTGAACATTGAAGAAGTTCGCAAGCCGGAGCTGGATGCCAAGCTAGTCGCTGCTAACGTAGCGGGTCAGCTTGAGCGTCGCGTAATGTTCCGTCGTGCTATGAAGCGCGCGGTACAGAACGCAATGCGTCTTGGCGCTGGCGGCATTAAGATTCAGCTGTCAGGTCGTCTGGGTGGTGCCGAAATCGCACGTACCGAATGGTACCGCGAAGGTCGCGTTCCGTTGCACACGTTGCGTGCGGATATCGACTACGCCACTTACGAAGCTCACACCACCTACGGCGTCATCGGCGTCAAAGTGTGGATCTTCAAGGGTGAAATCCTCGGTGGTATTGAGGAAGTACGTGCCAAGGCTAAGCAACAGCAGCCTGCCGGCAACGCGCCCAAGAAGAAAGGTTCCAGGTAAGGGGAGAGCGAGTCGATGTTACAGCCCAAGCGTATGAAATTCCGTAAGATGATGAAAGGCCGCAACCGTGGCCTGGCGCATCGCGGAAGCAAAATCAGCTTCGGGGAGTACGGTCTCAAAGCAACGGGTCGTGGCCGCATCACTGCGCGCCAGATCGAAGCAGGCCGTCGTGCGATCACACGTCACGTTAAACGTGGCGGTAAAATTTGGATCCGCGTCTTCCCTGATAAGCCGATCTCTAAGAAGCCGCTCGAAGTTCGTATGGGTAAAGGTAAAGGTTCCGTTGAGTACTGGGTAGCCCAGATCCAACCGGGTCGGGTCCTGTACGAAATTGAAGGTGTATCCGAAGAGCTGGCCCGTGAAGCATTTGAATTGGCCGCACAGAAGATGCCCTTGTCCACCACCTTTGCTAAACGGACGGTGATGTGATGAAAGCCCAGGAAATTCGTGAAAAGTCCGTAGGAGAGCTGCAAGAGCAACTCCTCGAGCTACTCCGCGAGCAGTTTAACCTGCGCATGCAGAAGGCCACTGGCCAACTGAGCCAGACTCATCTGCTCAAGCAGGTCCGCCGGGATATCGCCCGTGTGAAGACTATGCTCAACGAGAAGGCAGGTGAATAAGATGGCCGAAGAGAAAAAAACACGTACGCTCACCGGCAAGGTGGTGAGCGATAAGATGGATAAATCCATCGTCGTTATGATCGAGCGTCGTGAGCGTCACCCGATCTACGGAAAATACGTCAAGCGCTCCACCAAGCTGCACGCCCATGATGAGGCGAACCAGGCTAAGGCAGGCGATACGGTTTCCATTCAGGAGTGCCGTCCGCTTTCCAAGAAGAAAGCTTGGACGCTGGTCGAGGTGGTTGAGCAGGCTAAGGGTTAATACCTAAAGTCTGCCGATCAGTGCAGTCAGATTAGGTTTGGAGAAAACCGATGATTCAGACTCAGACAATGCTGGATGTCGCCGACAACAGCGGAGCGCGCCGGGTGCAATGCATCAAGGTGTTAGGCGGTTCACACCGTCGCTACGCTCGCGTTGGTGACGTCATTAAGGTAACGGTGAAGGAAGCGATTCCGCGCGGTAAGGTCAAAAAAGGCCAAGTGCTGAAAGCGGTAGTCGTTCGCACCCGTAGTGGCGTCCGTCGTAGTGACGGTTCGCTGATCCGTTTCGATGGAAATGCGGCGGTTTTGTTGAATAATACCAACGAACAGCCGATCGGCACGCGTATCTTCGGGCCGGTAACTCGTGAACTTCGTAATGAGAAGTTCATGAAGATCATTTCCCTAGCGCCTGAAGTGCTGTAAGGAGCGAGGCGGATATGCAAAAGATCAAACGTGACGATGAAGTCATCGTCATCGCCGGGAAGGATAAAGGCAAACGTGGCACTGTTAAGCGGGTACTAGAAAACCGCTTTGTGGTGTCCGGTGTGAATATGATTAAACGTCACACCAAGCCTAATCCCATGGCGGGAAATCAGGGCGGTATCGTCGAGCGTGAGGCTCCGATTCACGCGTCCAACGTAGCCATCTTCAATTCGGAGACCGGTAAGGCGGATCGCGTCGGCTTCCAAGTTAAGGAAGACGGTACCAAGGTACGTATCTACAAGTCGACGCAGACGCAGATCGACGCCTAACGCGAGTCGGGTAGCAAAATGGCGAACTTGAAAGAACGTTATCAAAACGAGGTCGTGGCTCAGCTCAAAGAGCAGTTCAGCTACGCCAACGTAATGCAGGTACCCCGGATCACGAAAGTGACTCTGAACATGGGTATCGGCGAAGCGGTCAGCGATAAAAAGTTGATCGACAATGCCATCGGCGACCTGGAGAAACTCTCCGGTCAAAAACCGTTGGTGACCAAGGCACGCAAGTCCATCGCGGGCTTCAAGGTGCGCGAAGGTTGGCCGATCGGTGTCAAAGTAACACTACGCTCAGCGCGTATGTGGGACTTCCTGGACCGTCTGGTGAACATTGCGATTCCCCGCGTGCGTGACTTCCGTGGTCTCAATCCGAAGTCTTTTGACGGTCGCGGCAATTACTCAATGGGTGTGCGTGAGCAGATCATCTTCCCGGAGATCGAGTATGATAAGATCGATCGCATCCGGGGGCTGGACGTCACTATCACTACTACCGCCAACACCGACGAGGAAGGTCGTGCGCTATTAGCGGCACTGAACTTCCCGTTTAAGAAATAAGGGTTGGATCATGGCTAAGAAAAGTATGATAGAGCGCGAGCTCAAGCGTACTCAGCTAGTCGAGAAGTATGCGGCTAAGCGCGCAGAGCTCAAGAAAATCATCTCGGACGTGAACGCTTCTGAAGAAGAACGTTTCGAGGCGACGCTGAAGCTGCAGCAACTGCCGCGCGACTCAAGCCCGGTGCGTCAGCGTAACCGCTGCCGCGTGACTGGCCGTCCGCACGGTTTTTACAACAAGTTCGGCCTTGGCCGTAACAAGCTGCGTGAAGCCGCCATGCGTGGCGACGTCCCTGGCCTGAAAAAGTCCAGCTGGTAACGTCACGTCGAATCATCAGGAGCGCACATTAAATGAGCATGCAAGACACTCTAGCGGATATGTTTACCCGTATCCGCAATGCGCAGATGGCCACCAAGGAGACGGCTACCATGCCGTCCTCCAAGCTGAAAGTGGAAGTGGCCCGCGTGTTAAAGGAAGAAGGCTACATTACCGACTTTACGGTGGCTGAAGGCGTTAAACCCGAGCTGACCGTTACTCTCAAGTATTTTGAGGGTAAGCCGGTTATTGAGCACATTCAACGGGTTTCCAAGCCGTCTCTGCGCCAGTACAAGGGCAAAGACAACCTGCCTAAGGTCGCCGATGGTCTGGGTATCGCGATTGTCACCACCTCTAATGGTGTCATGACCGATCGTGCCGCGCGCCAAGCAGGCGTCGGTGGCGAAGTCATCTGCACCGTATTCTAGGAGGCTGGAATGTCCCGCATAGCGAAATATCCGGTTAAAGTGCCTGCTGGTGTCGAGATTAAAATCGACGCTGGCCAGCTGACCGCCAAAGGCGGCCAGGGCACGCTATCTATGCCCATTCACCAGGACGTGGTGATTGGTCAAGAAGATGGCCAGCTGACCTTCGCCCCGAGTGAGTCTGCCAAGAGCTGGGCAATGGCCGGTACTACCCGCGCCTTGGTTCAGAACCTGGTAACGGGCGTATCCGAGGGTTTCACAAAAACTCTCGAAATTGTAGGCGTCGGTTATCGTGCCCAAGCTAAGGGCCAGACGCTCAATCTTTCACTGGGCTTCTCGCACCCGGTCGACTATGAACTGCCTAAGGGTGTCTCAGCGGAAACGCCGAAGAACACCGTGATCGTGCTGAAAAGCGCGGACAAGCAGATGCTCGGCCAGTGCGCCGCGGAAATCCGCGCCTTCCGTCCCCCTGAGCCGTATAAAGGCAAGGGTGTTCGGTACGCCGACGAGCAGGTGCGTCGCAAAGAAGCCAAGAAGAAGTAAGGCAGGGTTATGAACGCGAAGAAAGAATCTCGTCTCCGTCGTGCCCGCCGCGCTCGCGCAAAGATCCGCGAGCTGGGCGTGTATCGCCTGTGCGTCAACCGTACCCCGCGTCACATCTATGCGCAGATTATCTCGCCGGATGGTGGCAAAGTGCTAGCCAGTGCTTCTACGCTGGACAAAGCACTGCGCGAGGGTGCGACTGGCAACGCAGAAGCCGCCTCTAAGGTTGGCGCTCTGATTGCTGAACGCGCTAAAGAAGCAGGCATCACCCAGGTGGCCTTCGATCGTGCTGGCTTTAAGTATCACGGTCGCGTTAAGGCTCTGGCCGACGCCGCACGTGAAGGCGGCCTGGAATTCTAAAGGGTTTTACGATGGCGAAGAACGAACAGCAAAGCGGTGATCTGCAAGAGAAGTTAGTGCAGGTCAACCGCGTCGCCAAGGTGGTCAAAGGTGGTCGTATTTTCGGCTTCACCGCGCTGACCGTCGTTGGTGATGGTAAAGGTCGTGTCGGTTTTGGTCGTGGCAAGGCGCGTGAAGTGCCTGTTGCGATCCAGAAAGCGATGGATCAAGCTCGTCGCAACATGGTCAAGGTTAACCTTGCAGGCCATACGCTTCAGTACCCGATAAAAGCCCGTCACGGTGCTTCTAAGGTGTACATGCAGCCGGCTTCTGAAGGTACCGGTATCATCGCTGGCGGCGCCATGCGCTCTGTACTAGAGCTCGCTGGTGTCCATGATGTACTGGCCAAGTGCTACGGTTCCACCAACCCGGTTAACGTGGTGCGAGCGACTGTTAAAGGTCTCTCCTCCATGCAAGCACCGGAAGACATTGCCGCTAAGCGCGGTCTGTCTGTCGAAGCGATCACGGGGTAAGGCACCATGGCAGCAACGATCAAGGTTACCCAGATCCGCAGCACCATCGGCGTTTTGCCCAAGCACAAGGCTACTATGAAGGGCCTGGGTCTGCGTCGCATCGGTCATACGGTTGAGCTGGAAGACACCCCTGCCGTACGCGGCATGATCCACAAGGTTAACTACCTTGTGCGCGTTGAGGGAGAGTAATCCATGAAACTCAATACCCTGAGCCCGGCACCGGGCTCCAAACACGCTGAAAAGCGCGTTGGTCGTGGTATCGGCTCCGGTCTTGGTAAGACCGGTGGCCGTGGCCACAAAGGTCAGAAATCTCGCAGTGGCGGCAGCGTCAAGCCTGGTTTCGAAGGCGGTCAGATGCCATTGCAGCGTCGTTTGCCGAAGTTCGGCTTTACGTCTGCTAAGTCATTGGTATCTGAAGAAGTACGTCTGGCTGAACTTGCTAAGGTTGCCGGTGACGAAGTCACTATGGAAACTCTGAAGCAAGCCAACGTGCTAAAGGATGCGACGCTTCATGCGAAGATCATCCTTTCTGGCGAACTGAAAAAGGCGGTTACCGTTCGTGGTATCAAGGTCACCAAAGGTGCCCGTGAAGCGATCGAAGCCGCCGGCGGCAAGGTAGAGGACTAAATGGCCAAGTCAGGAAATATGCCGGCGATGGGCAGCGGTCTGAGTGAACTGTGGGCGCGTTTGCGCTTCGTGCTCCTCGCCATCGTGGTGTACCGTATTGGTGCCCACATTCCCGTTCCCGGTATCAATCCTGACCAGCTTGCTGCCTTGTTTAGGGAGCAACAGGGCACCATTCTAGGCATGTTTAACATGTTCTCGGGTGGCGCCCTGGAGCGCATGAGCGTCCTCGCCCTGGGCATAATGCCCTACATTTCGGCGTCGATTATCATGCAGCTCATGACTGCGGTCTCCCCTCATCTTGAACAGCTCAAGAAAGAGGGTGAGGCTGGCCGCCGCAAGATTAGCCAGTACACGCGCTACGGCACGGTGATACTGGCTTTCGTCCAGGCTACCGGTATGTCCGTCGGTCTGGCTAGCCAAGGCATCGCATACAGCGCTGACTTCAGCTTCTTTTTCACCGCCGTGATTACATTTGTATCAGGCGCGGTGTTTATGATGTGGCTAGGTGAGCAGATCACCGAGAAGGGCATCGGCAACGGTATTTCGCTGTTGATCTTCGCGGGGATCGTCGCTGGGCTGCCCAGTGCCGTTGGGCAAGCGTTCGAGCTTGCTCGTAATGAAGGTGCCTGGAATGTTCTTCCGCTGTTAGCGCTGTCAGTGCTAGGTATTGCTACCGTTGCGTTTGTGGTGTTCATTGAGCGCGGTCAACGCCGCTTGAAAGTGAACTACCCCAGGCGCCAGGTCGGCAATAAGATGTATGCAGGCCAAAGCAGCTACCTGCCTTTGAAAGTGAATATGGCTGGTGTTATTCCAGCAATCTTCGCTTCCAGTATTTTACTCTTCCCGGCCTCTATTGGTCAGTGGGTGGGTGCTGGCGAAGGAATGGAGTGGTTACAGCGTGCATCACAAGCGTTAGGCCCCGGCCAACCGCTTTACATCTTGCTTTTCGCGGCGGCAGTGGTATTCTTCTGCTTCTTTTACACAGCGCTGGTCTTCAACCCCAAGGATGTGGCTGACAATCTTAAAAAGTCAGGCGCCTTCCTGCCGGGCATTCGCCCCGGCGAGCAGACCGCTCGCTATATCGATAAAGTAATGACTCGTCTTACTTTGTTCGGTGCCTTGTATATCACTGCGGTTTCCTTGATGCCCCAGTTCTTGATCGTTGCGTGGAACGTGCCGTTTTTCTTCGGCGGAACTTCGCTTCTGATCGTGGTTGTGGTCATCATGGACTTCATGGCCCAGGTGCAGTCGCATCTCATGTCGCATCAATATGACTCGGTGATGAAGAAGTCCAACCTGAAAGGCTACGGTAGCGGCGGCATTATGCGCTGAGGCGCGCCGTTGCGATTTGGAGAGAACGATGAAAGTTCGAGCTTCCGTAAAGAAGATGTGCCGTAATTGTAAGATCATTCGACGCAATGGCGCTGTCCGCGTCATTTGTATCGAACCGCGGCACAAACAGCGCCAGGGTTAATACCTGGGTTGTTTTTAAGCGGGTGCCGGCATACCCCTTGCCATAAGGCTTATAAAGGGGTATGCTGTTGCGCCTTTTGTAGATGAACAAACGAGCAAGCCGCTCAAATTTCGGAGTAAGCTGATGGCCCGTATTGCAGGCGTCAATATCCCGGACAACAAGCATGCGGCGATCTCGCTGACCTATATCTTCGGGATTGGCCGTACCCGCGCTCAGCACGTTTGTGCTGCTGCCGGTATCGCGCCTACTACCAAGATCCAGGATCTATCTAGCGATGAGCTGGATACCCTGCGTTCTGAAGTTGGTAAGTACACCGTAGAAGGCGACCTTCGTCGTGATGTTACGCTTAACATTAAGCGTCTCATGGACTTAGGCTGCTACCGTGGTCTGCGTCATCGTCGTAGTCTTCCGCTGCGTGGTCAGCGGACTAAGACTAACGCGCGTACCCGTAAGGGCCCGCGTAAGCCGATCCGCAAATAACACGCAGGCTCTTTAATAGAGAGCTGACGTTAAGACAGGAATAGACATCAACATGGCTAACCCGCGTAGTAACCGTAAAAAGGTTAAAAAGCAGGTAGTGGACGCCGTAGCGCATATCCACGCCTCTTTTAACAACACGATCGTGACGATCACAGACCGCCAGGGCAACGCTCTTTCTTGGGCGACAGCCGGTGGTTCGGGTTTTCGTGGTTCTCGCAAGAGCACCCCGTTCGCTGCTCAAGTGGCAAGTGAGCGTGCAGCAACTGCTGCAGCCGAGTATGGTGTGAAAAACGTAGACGTGCTGGTCAAGGGCCCCGGTCCAGGCCGTGAATCCGCCGTGCGCGCTCTCAATGCCGCCGGCTTCCGCGTGCAAAGCATCACTGACGCGACGCCCATTCCTCATAATGGCTGCCGTCCGCCTAAGAAACGCCGCGTTTAAGGAGACAGATTCATGGCTCGTTATATTGGACCGAAGTGCAAACTGTCTCGTCGTGAAGGCACCGACCTCTTTTTAAAGAGCGGTGTTACTCCCTTCGAGAAAAAGTGTAAATCCGAGCAGATCCCGGGTGTACACGGCCAGCGTCGTCAGCGTCTTTCCGACTACGGCTTGCAGCTTCGTGAGAAGCAGAAAGTACGCCGTATGTATGGCGTACTCGAAAAGCAGTTCCGCAACTACTACAAAGAAGCCGCTCGCCTGAAAGGTGCGACTGGTGAAGTATTGTTGCAGTTGCTTGAATCCCGACTGGATAACGTCGTCTACCGCATGGGCTTTGGCTCGACTCGCTCTGAAGCGCGTCAGCTGGTCAGCCACAAGGCGATTTCCGTGAACGGCCGCACCGTTAACGTTGCTTCCTACCAAGTGAAGCCCGGTGACGTTGTTTCTGTTCGCGAAAAGGCGAAGAACCAAGCACGTATTCAACACTCGTTGACCATTGCGGCCAACCGTGGCGATATCGCTTGGATCGAAATCGACGCCAAGAAGATGGAAGGCACTTTCAAGGCTCTGCCTGAACGCGGTGACCTGACTGCCGACATCAACGAAAACCTGATCGTCGAGCTGTACTCCAAGTAAGCAGTTTGATTTACATTTCTGCTTCTTGAGACCTGGGCGGGGTAGCAAAGCTAACCGCCCAGATGCTCTTGAGTAGTGTGCTCTAGAGTACTCAGTATCCGTTTGGCAGCCTGAAAGGTGTTCATATGCAGCGTTCAGTGACAGAGTTTCTTCGTCCTCGTGACATCAAGGTCGAAGAAATCAGCGCACATCATGCCAAAATCGTTCTCGAACCGTTCGAGCGCGGCTTTGGTCACACCCTGGGGAATGCACTTCGTCGCATTCTGCTTTCGTCCATGCCCGGCGCTGCCGTGGTAGAGGCTGAAATTGCCGGTGTAGAGCACGAATACAGTGCGCTCGAAGGGGTGCAGGAAGATGTCATCGAAATCCTCCTGAACTTGAAAGATGTTGCGATCAAGATGCACAGCCGCGATGAGGCGGTGCTCTCGCTGAACAAGCAGGGCCCAGCTGTCGTCACCGCTGGCGACATTGCGCTTGATCATAGCGTCGAAATCGTCAACCCGGATCACGTCATTGCTCATGTCAATGAAGGTGCCGAGCTGAAAATTCAGCTTAAGGTAGCGCTGGGTCGTGGTTACGAACCGGCTGACGCTCGTGGCTCTGATGAAGAGACACGTGCAATTGGCCGCCTGCAGCTGGATGCCACCTTCAGCCCTGTTCGCCGTGTTTCCTATTCGGTTGAAGCCGCTCGTGTTGAGCAGCGCACCGACCTCGATAAGCTAATTATCGATCTGGAAACCGACGGTACACTGGATCCGGAAGAGGCTATCCGTCGCAGTGCGACCATTCTGCAAGAGCAGCTGGCCGCCTTCGTCGACCTGGAAGCTGATAAAGAGCAGGAAGTCGAAGAGGAAGAGGATCTTGTTGATCCTATCCTATTGCGCCCCGTAGACGATCTTGAGTTGACAGTTCGCAGCGCTAACTGCCTAAAAGCCGAGAATATTTACTACATTGGTGATCTTATCCAGCGCACTGAAGTTGAGCTGCTGAAGACACCGAATCTTGGTAAAAAGTCTTTGAATGAAATCAAAGATGTATTGGCAGCGCGCGGCTTGTCCCTCGGCATGCGGTTGGAAAATTGGCCACCCGCTAGCCTGAAGGACGACAAGGCCTCCGCGTGAGTGTCGACTCGAGTCCCAGTTTGGTAAGGAATTACAACCATGCGTCATCGTAAGAGTGGTCGTCATCTGAATCGTACCAGCTCGCATCGTCAGGCCATGTTCAAGAACATGTCTGTCTCGCTGGTCGAACATGAAGTCATCAAGACAACCCTGCCTAAGGCCAAGGAATTGCGTCGCGTTATCGAGCCGCTAATTACCCTAGCCAAGCAGGATAGCGTTGCAAACCGCCGTTTGGCATTTGCCCGCACGCGCTCCAAAGAAGCCGTCGGCAAACTGTTCAACGAGCTAGGTCCGCGTTATGCCGAGCGTCCGGGTGGTTACATCCGCATCCTCAAGTGCGGTTACCGCACAGGCGACAACGCGCCCATGGCGTTCGTTGAGCTGGTTGACCGTCCGGTTGTTGAAGAAGCAGCTGCAGAAGAGTAAGTCTCTGCGTTGTTGCTCAACAAAATGAAAGCCGACCCCTTAGGGTCGGTTTTTTTTTGGTCTATTCATTTCATTGCGTTTTCAACTTTTATACTGCTTTCTTAATTCACTTGAAGAGTTACCGTGCTAGTCTTAGATTTCTTAGTGTGGCAAGTAGATTAATGGTTGGTAGTGTGACATCACAGCAAAACAAGAAAGGGGCATGTATGGCAACAAGGGGAATATGCGCAACGATCGTCGTGCGTTGGTGGCTTCCGCTGTCGTTAATGGTATTGCTGCTAAGCACGATATCGAGTGCTCATGCAAATCCGCGTTATGCTGGGATTGTTGTGGATTTGGAAAACGGAGAGGTGCTGTACGCCGAGAATGCCGATGAGCGTCGCTACCCCGCATCGTTAACCAAAATGATGACGCTTTATCTTACATTTGAAGCATTGGAGAGTGGCCAGCTCAGTCTTAATCAGCCGCTTCCTGTGTCTGCTCAAGCTGCCGCCATGCCTGCTGTAAAACTGTGGCTTTCTGCAGGTAGTACCATTCCTGTTGATTCTGCTATTCGTGCGTTGGCAGTGCGCTCTGCTAATGATGTTGCCGTCGTGGTGGCTGAAGCATTAGGTGGTAGCGAGCAGCGTTTCGCTCAGCTGATGACCGCAAAAGCGCGCGAGCTAGGCATGAATGCCACCACGTTCCGTAATGCCTCGGGTCTACCTGATGATCAGCAGGTCACCACGGCACGGGATATGGTGACACTCTCTGTGCGCGTGATGCAGGACTTCCCACAGTACTACCACTACTTTGGGCTCCAGGAGTTCACCTATCGTGGTACCCGGCACACCAGCCATAACCGCTTAGTGAAAAACTACCCCGGTGCAGATGGCCTTAAAACCGGCTTCATTCGTGCATCTGGTTTCAATGTAGCGACAACGGCCGTCCACGGGGATCGCCGTATGGTGGGCGTTGTTATGGGTGGCTTTAGTGGGTCATCTCGTGATTCTCACATGGCCAACTTGTTAGACCGTAGCTTTGCTCGTGCAGCGCTGCGTGACCAGCAAACGTGGCTGGCCAATACCACTTTTTCTAGAGAGTTTATGGCTTTCTCTGGCTCTAACGCGCCTAGCCAACGCCCCATGTCGACACCGCCAGCCTCTAATCGCCCTGTCATGGCCAGTAATGTAACGATTTCGAATAATACAGCGGCTTCGAATAATTTGGCAGCGACAACCCTTTCTCCTTCACCAGCGTCTGCACCGGCTGTTGAAATTGAAGATCGTCTCGCGCGCTCAATGGAGGCACCGACAGAAGTTCCTGTCACCCGTAGACCAGACCCGGTGAACGCTTTTATTGAACGTGAGCGCGAATTGGCAGCTACGCCTCAACGGTCTGTTACTGCTGGTGATTGGGGTATCCAGGTAGGTGCTTTTAGCCAGGCAGCGCGAGCAGAGCAGTTGGCACGTCAGGCAGCGCAGCGCCTGCCTCATGAAGTGGGGGGGCGGGTTGCTATCGATACTTTAGCTGGTCAAACGCCGGTATTCCGCGCCAGGGTTGTCGCCTTGGACGAAGCACGCGCCAGACGCGCTTGTAGAACGCTCCAGGCGCAGGGGATGGAGTGCATGGTGGTCAACGCAAGTTTGTAAAGCCACGTTAGATCCGCAGCCCCGTCAGTGACACATTGGCGGGGTTTTTTATTAGTTGTTAATCCCGGCTGATAAAGTGTCCAAAGGGCAAAAGGAGAGCGTCGTGACAACGTCGTTAAAAGGTATCCTGTGCATGTGCTTAGGAGTTCTGTTCTTAGCGCTCGGTGATGCGGTATCGAAGTGGCTAGGCGAGGTCCATTCGCCGCTACAGGTTATTTTCTTTCGTACGCTCGTGTCATTACCGCTCATTGCCCTGTTGGCGCATTTTGCAGGCGGATTGCGCAAGTTGCATACCAAGCGCCCCCGTGTACACCTTCTCAGAGGATTGATTTATACCGCCACGATGGTGTGTTTTGTCTGGGGGCTAACCCTGCTGCCACTCGCAGAGGCCACGGCAATCGCTTTTGTGGCGCCCTTGTTTGTAACGCTGCTTTCAGTGCCGTTGCTTGGCGAGCGAATCGATCCACCCGTATTAATAGCGTCGTTAGTTGGCTTTGCTGGCGTGCTGATTGTGGTTCGCCCCGGCGGTGATGCGTTCCAGCTTGGCACGCTAACCCTCTTGGGAGCGGCTTTCTTTTATGCACTGATGATGATTACTGCGCGGCGCTACGGTGCTAGGGAGCACCTGTGGGCAATGGTGTTCTACATGACGTTAGTGCCCTTTATCGTCACTGCTCTGAGTTTGCCCTGGGTTTGGCAAACCCCAGAGCCCTGGCACTGGCTTGGCTTTTTGGTCTCGGGTGTTTTGGGTATTGGCGCGACCGCGTTTATTACCCTGGCATTCCGCTTTGCCCCTGCCGCGATTGCTGCTCCATTTGATTACACCGCAATGCTGTGGGCGGTGCTGCTTGGCTGGTGGTTCTGGGGAGAGCTGCCAGATCTGTGGGTATGGGTGGGCAGTGTGCTGATTATGGGCAGCGGATTAGCAATTGCTTGCCATGACCGCCGTACGACGCTGAAACCCCGCCCAACGGCGTAAAACGCGGCTGTTATTCATCGTCATATGTGTCAAAAGAGGCTTGTGGTCGTTACTTTTTGATCTGGGTCAGCAAAGTAGATAGCTGAGCAAGACAGGCTGTTTGAGCTGGTTATAATCCGGCACTTTCATCACTGCGCACGCGCGCCATCGTCCTGATAACGGTGACTGTCTATGCAAGCTCCCGAATTACTCTCGCCTGCCGGTACCTTTAAAAATATGCGTTACGCGTTTGCTTATGGGGCAGATGCCGTTTATGCAGGTCAGCCGCGCTACTCTCTCCGGGTGCGTAACAACGATTTTAAAATCGATAATTTGCATCGTGGTATTGAGTACGCACATGCGCGAGGTAAGAAATTCTATGTTGCTTCCAACATTGCTCCGCACAACAGCAAGCTGACAACGTACCTACGGGATATGGAGCCTGTCATTGAGGCCGGACCCGATGCGTTGATCATGTCAGACCCGGGCCTGATTATGATGGTTCGCGATCGTTGGCCAGATCAAGAGATCCATCTGTCGGTGCAGTCCAATGTCGTCAATTGGGCCGCCGCTCAATTCTGGCAGCGCCAAGGTATTCGCCGCATTATTTTGTCGCGGGAACTATCCCTTGAAGAGATTGGCGAAATACGCGCAGAGTGCCCAGGTTTAGAGATCGAAACATTCGTTCATGGTGCGCTATGTATTGCCTACTCAGGACGCTGTCTGCTGTCTGGCTATTTTAATCACCGCGACCCCAACCAAGGCACCTGCACGAATGCCTGTCGTTGGAAATATAACACCATAGCAGCCACTCAAGATGATACGGGTGACCTGTTGCCAGCTCAGCACGTCGCTGAAACGGCGGTGGCCGACCAGGACGAGCTCTCAGCGCTGATCGAGGATGTCACTCGCCCTGGCAAGCTGATGCCTGTGTATGAAGATGAGCATGGCACCTACATTATGAATTCCAAGGATTTGCGTGCAGTACAGCACGTGGCGCGACTGACAGAAATGGGAGTAGCATCGCTTAAGATCGAAGGGCGGACAAAGTCTCATTACTACGTCGCACGGACCGCACAGGTTTACCGCCGCGCCATCGATGACGCCGTTGCTGGCCGCCCCTTTAATATGGGATTAATGGATGAGCTGGAGAACTTAGCGAACAGAGGGTATACCGAAGGCTTCTATCGTCGCCATGTTCACGATGAATTTCAAAGTTATCAGCAGGGTAGCTCCATCGGTGTGCACCAACAGTTTGTCGGTGAAGTGCTGGGCTACGATCCTGTTCGTGGCTGGTTAGACATCGAGGTCAAAAACCGCTTTGAAGTGAGGGATAGCATGGAGCTCATGTTGCCAAGTGGCAATCACCGCTTCGTGCTTGAACACATGGAGAACGTTCGCGGCGAAGCCCAGCGCGCTGCACCTGGCTCAGGGCACCGAGTTCGCCTCCCCGTGCCAGGTGTTAGCATTAGCCCGGAACAGAGTGAATTTGCGCTTTTAATGCGCGATCTGGGGTCGCCCAGAAAAAACCAATCCGTATCATTAGGTACTGCTATTAGCTAAACGCGTAGACATCCATCGCCAGTACGCCATGTTCCACGCTGTGGTGTAACTGAGTTCCATCTCCGCCTGCCCCCATGGCCACCAGTAAGGGCTGGAAGTGTTCTGGGGTCGGGTGGTTTTCCAGCGCTTTTGGAGCACGCTCCCAGTGAAGTAATGCCTGGCGATCATTGTCTTCAATATGTTCGCTAACCCACTGGGCAAACTCATCTACCCAGGCGGGGGTGGGGCTCCCTTGGGGCAGGGTTTCATATAAGTTATGGGTCAGGCTGCCCGAGCCAATAATCAGAACCCCTTCTTTTCGCAAGGCTGATAGGCGCTCGCCGAGCGTGACTAGCGCGTCATTTTCCCAGCGCACAGGTAGCGACAGGGAAACGACCGGTACATTGGCCTCTGGAAACATCAGCGAGAGTGGTACCCAGGCGCCGTGATCAAGGCCGCGCTCTACGCGTTCGGCGCCCAATAGCACTGCAATTTGTTCAGCCAATTCAGGGTTGCCAGGGGCCGGATACTGGCACTCGAAAAGAGCTTGTGGAAACCCGCCAAAATCATGAATCGTCTCTGGTTGTGCGCTAGTACTGACCTTGAGCGTAAGACTCTCCCAGTGGGCTGATACGACGACCACCGCACGAGGGGAGAGGCGCTTCCCCAGTTCGCGTAGGAAAGCGTGGGCCGGCGTTTTATTCAGCGCCAGCATGGGGGAGCCATGAGAAATAAACAGGCTGGGTAGCATCTTAGTACCTCCGTTAGCCTATAGCGGGCCAATGATGCCCGCACAAGCCGAAGCCAATGCGGGCAGAGCGGTTAAGCGAATTTGCGGCTGACAACAGCGCTACCGCCACCTAGGCCTGCCTGTACCACCAGAGCAATCGTCCAGAAAATAGGGAATTCCCAGCCACCACCCGGGTTTGAGAACAGCCAGCCATTACCCAGGTGTACCGAGGCTGCACCTAGCAGCACGGGGACTAGAGCAAGGCTTACCCAACGAGTATAGATGCCCAGTAAAA
The DNA here is from genome assembly GCF_021151565.1 of Halomonas sp. IOP_6. Classification (NCBI taxonomy): domain Bacteria; kingdom Pseudomonadati; phylum Pseudomonadota; class Gammaproteobacteria; order Oceanospirillales; family Halomonadaceae; genus Halomonas; species Halomonas sp. IOP_6. Next base: position 134,426 of record NZ_JAIRBO010000006.1, read on the forward strand.
GTGCTAGGCCACCACCTACTTCGGCAGCAATGGTTAAGTAAGCAAGAACACCCGGTAAGCCCAGGGATTCAAAATAGCTGACAGTGCCTGGCAGGGTGAAGACAAACACCTTAAGCAAGCCGTGAGCTAAGGCCATTACGCCTAAACTGATACGTAGCAAGGCGGTGGCATGGAGGGTGAGTGGTGAAGTATTAGTAGTGGTCATAGCCGTCTCTCTTAGTCGCGAGCATCACGTTGGATGCGATAGTGCCACTTTACAGATGAAAGCCACTGAGATAATCCACTGTTAATGCACTTCACTGTTGCGATAAAGGCGACAATCCGAGCTCAATTTCCCATACTGGTGGGTCACCCCACGCCGCCGCCAATAACTCAATAAAGCGCTCTACTTTGGCAGGTAAATAGCGTCGGGCTGGGTAAAGCGCATGGATGTCTAGCAAAGCCGGCGGTAAGTCCTGCAGAATCGGCACTAGGCGTCCGTTTGCAATGCTATCAGTCACTAAAAAGCTGGGCTGTTGCGCTATCCCTAAGCCTGCTTCAGCTGCATGCGTCAGCATATCGCCATTATTACTCTCTAGGGGACCAGAAATACTAAGTAGTTGATGACCAATCCGCCAATCGCCACTGTTTTGGCCGCTTCGGTAGCGAAGGCAGCGGTGAGATGCCAAGTCTTCACTATTCAGCGGCGTGCCATACTGGGCGAGGTAATCAGGTGATGCGCAAAACAGCATCCGGCACTGGGTGAGCCGTCGCGCCACTAAGCTAGAGTCGGGCAGGTTGCCAATACGAATGGCGACATCGTAGCCCTCTTCCAGCAAATCAACGCGGCGGTCGTTGAGATCCAAACGCACCTCAAGCCCAGGGTGCGTTTGCATAAACTGTGCAACCAGCGGTGAAAGATAGCGTGTGCCGAAGCTCATCGGGCCATTGATGCGCAACTGCCCGCTCACCGTACTGGTGCCACTGCCGATTTCTGCCGCTGCCTCGTCCAAAGCGATCAGAATGCTTTGCGCACGAACGAGATAGCGTTCTCCCGCTTCAGTGAGGTGCAGCCGCCGGGTGGTGCGCTGAATAAGCCGAGCGCCCAATGCCTCTTCAAGCGCCATCACTTGGCGAGATACCCGCGTGCGAGAAAGGTCTAGCGCCTCGGCCGCGCGGGTATAGCTACCCAGCTCAGCGACCTTTACAAACGCCGCGATATGGTCGAGCTGGGTCATTGCGCGTGGAATGCCTGTGCAGCCAGGCGGGGGTCTGGCTGACCACAAATAGCAGAAATAACCGCAACACCGTTTGCCCCAGCGGCTTTCACTTGAGCCATGTGTTCAGCTTTTAGTCCGCCAATCGCGACACTGGGAAGTTGGCAGGCATTGGCAAGCTGTGCCAGCCCATCAAAGCCAATTGGTTGGGCGTGGTCTTGTTTACTGTCCGTCGCAAACACGGGCCCTAAACCGACGTAATTGAGCAATTCGACAGGTGCCTCCTGAAGTTGGGCTAGGGTGTTAATCGAAAGCCCGATAATGGCGTGTTGGCCAAGAGTGGCTCGCGCTGCTTGAACAGCTGTGTCGCTTTGCCCGACATGTAAGCCATCCGCTTGGCTGGCGAACGCCACGTTCAGGCGATCATTAATGATCAGTGGAACGCCGCTACCTGCTAACATCGCTTTGAGACGTTTGGCCTGGGCGATCATATGCTCGTCACTAGCGTGTTTATCGCGTAGTTGCACCATGGTAATGCCGCCCTGCACAGCAGCTTCAACGGTTTTTTCCAGACCCATGCCAGCGCACAGACCAGCATCGGTGACTAAATAGAGTGAAAGATCAAACGGCATGCACCGCCTCCCATTGAGCAAGAGTCGAAAGGTCGTCAGGGGATAATTGATACAGCGCGTCCAATAGCGCCACCTGGAAACTGCCAGGGCCTTGAGCCTGCTCGCCTGCACGGCTTCCAGCGATGCTGAAACACGCCAAGGCGGCCAAGCTAGCCTCCAGCGGCTGCGCGCGGTTTGCGGCCACAAAGCTTGCCACCAGCGCACTCAATCCGCAGCCTAAGGTAGTCACTTTGGGCATCAGCGCGTGTCCTCCACTAAGGCGATAATGGACAGTGCCATCGGTAATGAAATCGGTCTCGCCAGTGACCGCCACTACGCAGCGATGTTGCTGGGCTAGCGCAATGGCAGCGGTGGTAGCTTCCTGAGTGCTAGTCGTCGCATCGACCCCACGCCCCTGGCTGGCTAATCCATTAAGTGCTTGAATTTCTGAGGCGTTGCCACGAATAACGCTAGGTTGGTAAGCCAGTAATGTCTCACAAAGGCGCTGGCGAAATGTGGTGGCGCCAACAGCCACAGGGTCAAGCACCCACGGAATATCGTTTTCATGAGCAGTGCGCGCGGCAATTACCATGGCGTCAGCCCAGGGAGAGGAAAGGGTGCCAATATTGATGGATAGCGCGCCAGAAATAGCCGTGAACTCAGCCACCTCTTCTTGAGCATGCAGCATGGCAGGGGAAGCACCTGTCGCCAATAGCAAATTAGCGGTGCTGTTCATCGCCACGTAGTTTGTAATGCAATGTACCAGCGGTGTGGTAGTGCGCAGATCGCTGAGATAATCGCCGAGTGGGCGTGAAGGCATAATATCCTCCCGGCTGGGAGGTGATGCAGCTGCATCACGACTCCCTACGCCGGTGTTATCCGGTTCAGGTTCAAAGGGTGCTTCTCAGCCCGTGAAGCATGGGCGCCCCTGTCGTGATGGTACTATCCTTGGCTTAGATCAATCTGTAAAGCCTGGGAAACGCTATGAGCAAATATCAACGAAACGAGATGCGTGTTCCGTAGGTGAGCATCTCATCAGGCGTTATCGCCTTACCCTCAACACCAATCATTTCATCGCCACACTGGTCGGCAAACGTAAGCACGCCATGAGTGAGGCCCAGCTGTCCAAGGGTGTCGCGAATCTCACCGGTGCCCAAAAACGTGCTGACATGCCCCTCAGCATTGGTTAAATCAGAAACACCGTTCGCGTGATGGAAGCGAACCTTATAGATACCATCCATTGATTCAACTTCCACAATCGGTGAAAAGCCATTGTGTATGGCATGGGCTAACTGCTTTAACGTTATGTGGTCACCGAGGGTCATATCAATCGCGGTCATGGAAAACTCCTGTGGGCGCCTCAAAGGTGGGGCATCGCTCATGTTGCGGGAACTGCTTTTTGTAAAGTTTATGAATAATAAGTGTAGGGGTTTTGTTTAGTATTGCCAGTGCGCTTAATGTGACGCTGCGTTAGTGAATCCTACATGCTTGTAAGGGCTGGTATTATGGCTCTAAAGCCCTCATGGTAAGCGGTAAGTGAGGCTCAATGGATTCAATGATCAGCATTAGCGACAGGAGAGCAAAATGAGTTTTCAAGGTGAACAACATTCCGGAGTCGCGCCCGTAGCGCCGCAAACCCAAGGGTTTCGCTTAAATCACACCATGCTGCGGGTGAAGGATCCCGAACGCGCGCTAGCGTTCTACTCTAAGGTTTTTGGAATGCAGGTGCTACGCCGACTGGATTTCGAAGAGATGCAGTTTTCGCTCTATTTCCTAGCCAATCTCGAAAGCAGCGATAACGTGCCAGAAGATACTCAAGCACGCACTGCCTGGACCTTCAGTCAGAAAGGCTTGCTGGAGTTGACGCATAACTGGGGCACAGAAGATCAGCAGGATTTTGCCTATCATGACGGTAACGCTGAGCCTCAAGGGTTTGGTCATATCTGCTTTAGTGTGCCTGACTTAGAAGCTGCTCAAGCATGGTTTGATGAGCATGAGGTGACGTTCATCAAGCGCGCGGACCAGGGCAAGATGAAAGACGTTATCTTTGTCAAAGATGCAGATGGCTACTGGATCGAAGTGATTCAGGCAGACCGTATGGCGGCCATGGGCGACTAATATGGCCCACTTGCTGTTTCGGCTAAGCCATGTGACCGATGAAGAGGCGTTGGAAGTACGCCAGTTGCTAGATGAGCAGGGCTTTGATGTCTATGAAACCCAGGCGGGCTTTTTTCGCCTGGGTGTCGATGCAATTTGGCTGCGTAACACTGCTCAGCGCGAGGCCGCTGAAGCGGCATTGGCGGCGTATCAGGAAAAGCGTCAAGCTAAAGCACGGCGAGAGCACGAAGAAGCGGTTGCCAGTGGCAATGCACCAACATTATGGCGGCGCTTCCTCGCCCACCCCGTGCAAGTCGTACTGGTAATCGTTGCCGTGGTGCTGATCGCCCTATTAACGCTGCTGCCGTTTATTGGCTTGGTAGGCTAGATTTGTAAACAGTTTTGTAGATTAGCTGGGTAGCTTAACAGTGGCTAAGTGCCCGCGTTTTAGATAAAGCTGCACGCCTTCATTACCCGCGCGTAACTGAGGTGCCGCACCTACTGGGTAGCGGCACCAGCTGCCGTTAGCATATTCCTGCTCATCACTGAGCAGAGAGCCTTCCAGCACAAACAGCTCTAAACCACCGGCAAGCGGTGGATAAGACACTAGTGTATCGGCTTCCCAGCGCTCTAGGCTGACCCGCTCTGGGCCATACTGTTTTGAACTATAGGTGTGCAGCATTTTGTAAGTAATACCTGGCCGTCGGTCTGGCTGCCAGGGCAGCCTATGGGCAGGCACGGCCAGTTGCAGAATATCGTTTTCATCAAACTGGTGTAGCTTCACCAGAATAAGTGCGCCCTCTTCGCCTATTTGCGGGGTATGACCAGTGCCAATCGGGTTGCGTAAGTAGCTGCCTGCCGGGTAACGGCCATGCTCATCGGCAAAGACACCTTTTAGCACTAAAATTTCTTCACCACCACCATGAGTATGGCGGTTGAACTGGCTGTTGGGCGCGTAGCGTACCAAGCTAGTGGCTCTGGCGACTTCGTCGCCAATGCGGTCTAGCATCATGCGCTCTACGCCCGCGCTGGGGGAGTCCACCCAATGGTACTGATCCGGCGTGACACTGGCAAAGTGGCTAAAATCGGCGTTCAGGCGCATGGTGTTGGCTCTTTGCAGGGGGGAATTTACAGAGATGAAAATTTACAGCAGTAGTGCAAGTCTCCCCATCCCTGGGACAAAATGCAACGCAAAAAAATACCGCCCTGCGGCGGTATTCAATAGTTAACTTTTTCGCTTAATGATCATGACCATGATGGTCGTGTTCATGAGCATGATCGTCATGACCCGGCTGAGCCAATGCTGAGTGCAGCACGTTCGCGTTATGACGCATCATGCCTAAGTAAGTGTTGGCTTCACCCTCACTCGCCAGCGCATCGGCATACAGTGTGCCAGCAATCGGCAGGCCAGTTTCTTCGGCAAGCTGGTTAATGATTGCTTGGTTGGTCATGTTCTCGTGGAACAGCGCCTGCACGTTTTCCTGTTCGATGACATCCACCAACGCGGCCATGCTGGCGCCGCTGGGGTCAGCCTCGGTAGAAAGGCCGACAGGGGAAAGAAAGTTCACCCCATAAGCGTTTGAGAAATAGCCAAACGAATCATGGCCGGTAATCACGCTGGCAGAAGCGGGAATATCGCTCAGCAAATCACGAATTTCATGATCAGCCTCGTCTATTGTCGCTAAATAGCGCTCAGCATTCGCTTGATAACTTTCAGCATTAGCACTGTCTGCTTCGATTAAGCCATCGCGAATATTGGTAACGTAGACCTTTGCCTGCTGTAGATCCTGCCATGCGTGAGGGTCGTCATCACCATGGTCATGTTCACTGTGATCGTGCTCGTCGTGCCCGTGGCCATGATCGTCGTGGCCATGGTCGTCGTGTCCATGATCGTCATGGCCGTGTTCTTCATGATCGTGTTTGGCAAAGGCGCGGGGTTGAATGCCGTTGGTTGCGGTGACCAGGGCACCCGTATAGTCGCTAGACTCAATCAAACGCTCCATCCAGCCCTCAAACAGCAGTCCGTTAAAGACCACCACATCTGCGCTGGCCAGCGCGCGGGCGTCGCCTGGGCTTGGCGAATAAACATGCGCATCGCCGTCAGGGCCGACAAGCGACGTTACGTCAACGTGCTCGCCGCCCACGTTTTCGACCATATCAGCCAAGATAGAGAAGCTGGTAACTACCTGAACACGGTCGTTAGCCATTGCTGCAGGCAATGCCAGCATGGCCGAAACACCCACCCACCAGCGCGATGAAGAGAAAAGCGACATATAACGCTCCTTCAAAAATAACAAAGAGTTATGACGACTGTTCAAGCGCCAGCGGCGTTGTCTTACGCCGCAGCTTAGCGGCTAAGCTGTGATAGCGGCCGAACAGTGCCGACAGTAGATAACCCACCCCAGCCAGCAGAATAATGCTCGGCCCTGACGGGGTATCAAGATGAAACGAAATCAATAGCCCGCCGGTACTGGCGATCATGGCCAATACCACGGCAATACCTATCAAGCCTTCCAGCCGCTTGCTCCAAAACCGCGCCGCAGTGGCAGGCAGCATCATTAAACCCACCGCCATTAACGTGCCCAAGGTTTGGAAACCCGCGGTTAAATTAAGCACCAATAGCCCTAAAAAAACGCTATGTACCCAACTGCTACGGCGGCTTTGCCCGCGTAAAAACAGCGGGTCTAAACACTCCACGACCAACGCGCGGAAAATGATCGCCAAAATAATCACAATCAGTGTGCTGATAGAGGCAATGAGCAGTAGCGCTGTGGAGTTAATCGCCAAAATTGAGCCGAACAGCACATGGGTTAAATCCACGCTGCTGCCACCCATAGAAATGAGTAATACTCCGGCTGCCAGCGAGATAATAAAAAAACTCGCCATAGCCGCATCTTCCCGCTGGCCGCCCATTTTCGACACTGCACCGGCAAGTAACGCCACCATCACGCCGAACAGAACGCCCCCGGCGCTCATTACCGGCAGAGAGAACCCTGCGAGTAAAAAGCCCAGCGCCACCCCAGGCAAAATAGCGTGCGCCATCGCATCGCCAATCAGGCTCATGCCCCGTAGCACCAAAAACACGCCCAGCGGCGGGGCAGCCAGCGAAAGTGCCAAGCCACCCACGACCGCACGTCGCATAAAGCCATAATCAAAAGGTGCAACAAACCATGCATCAAGCAGTGCCAGCATGACGACCTCCCAAAGCAAACGGCACTACCTTGGCCGATGCATGTTGGTGGCTAAGCGCACTAGGCGCGACCCAGCGACCATGGCCACCACTTAGCATCAAAACTTCATCGGCTAGGCGGCTCAGATGATCCATGTCGTGCAGCACAATAATGATGGTCACGCCTTCATCAGCCATTTGGCGCAAAATACGAATCAAGATATCCACCGTATCGCTATCTACGTTGGCAAACGGCTCATCCAGTAACAAAAGCTCCGCTTCCTGCATCAACGTACGGCCAATCAGCGCCCGCTGGCGCTGGCCACCGGAAAGCTCACCCAAAGGGCGGTGGGCCAAATGAGAAATGCCTAAGCGCGCCATGATGTCGCGACCCTTGCGATAATGCGCCGCACAGTAGCCTTTCAGCGCCCCATGGCTTGGCCAACTGCCGGTCATCACCAACTCTTCCACGCTCATCGGAAAGGTAAGGTCCAGAGCCAGTTGCTGCGGTAACCATGCGCGGCGTGCTTTATCAACGGTGCAAATCACTTTGCCGCTAATAGGCCGCAGTTCACCCATAATCGCCTGGATCAACGTGCTTTTGCCCGCCCCGTTGGCGCCGATAAGCGCCGTAATAGCACCAGGTTTTATGTCACCATCGACATGCTCAAGCACCGTGCGCCCGCCTTGGGCAAGGTGCAAATCATGCAGTTGCAGGCGTGAAAGTGAACGTTCACTCATAGCGGCCACCCACTTGCCCACAAAACTAAACCCCATAAACCCAGCAGCGGCAGTGCCACTAGACCCAACCGCTTCGCGGCAGATAATGACATCAGCGAAAAATGACAAGGACCTTCCTTGTTATGGCGATGCATATGCTCACTCATTGAGTGTCCTCGCTAACCAATAAATAAGTTATAACATAACAATTGGTAAAACCAAAAAAGAGCCCGATATTTTACGCGCTCCTGGTGTGCTGACAATCCTGTTGCACTGACAATGTTTTTAACATGACCATGGTGTGCGGCGATTACTACGCGGCTAATAGCGCCAAGCAGCGCCAATTTGCTGGGGTGAGACAAGCAGTGCGTATTCACCGTTCAACGTGACAGGCCCAACTGAGAGGCGAGCAGGTTGAAAACGGTTAATTGCGCTAGAAGCCTGGTTGGGCTGCGTCCAAATTTGTAGCTCACTTACCAACATGCCGGTGGCAAAGTTCACGGCACCATCCCGTTCACGACCATCGGCGGCAATCACGGCCCCAGCCAGGCTATTGACCACCAGTGAACTAATGCGTGCATCAAACCCACGGCGCTCACGCTCCGCCTGAGCAAGCTCTAAGCCGAGTGCCTGTACGCCGCTTAACTCACCACGTGCCTTCAAGCGCTCGTACTCAACCAGTGCCGCCTGATGCGGCTGCCGATCGATCAACATGCCCCCGAGAGCCAGCGCCGACTTCACCACCCCCACCCGCGCATCAAAACGATCATCGCGGCTACTAGCCTCGCTTGACTGGTAAGCATTCAGCGCAAAACTCGCCGCATAAATGCCCGTCCAGCCTGCCTCCCACCACGCTGCGTGGTTCGCCCCACGCTCAAACACCTCATCGTAAGCCGACCAGTCAGCAGACGTTTGGGCCTGGGTTTGCGTAGACAGCGTGAGCAGCACCAGCGCGGAAGCCGCCAACACACGAAACATCGGCATAGCGAATCACCCAAATAATAAAAAGTAACGCGAAGCGTAGCACGTTGAACCAAAGGCGCTAGCGTGGAATCGGTGTGGGCTAAGTATGACTAAGGTCAATAGCGAGGTTGGGTAAAGAATGGTTAGATGGAGTTCTTTTTCAATTAGACGGCCAAGTACACGTTAAACGTCTTCAGCATTTACCTGGAAACCGAATTAGAGTTATATCTGACAATACGCTGTATCCCAGCTACGAAATAGATAACTTCCAAATTTGCGCTCGTTTTTTAGGGCGTTGGGCATTTGGGAGGATGTAGCAAACCAACTAAAAAGGCAGGGAACATGGAGATAGCACAAAAAATCGCAACACTGGCTAGCCGTGCCAGAGAGCAGCTTGACCACATCGTCAACGAAGAAGCGACGAAAAATGCGATGGTCATGCCATTTATACAAAGCTTAGGATATGACGTTTTCAATCCAACCGAGGTACTGCCTGAATTTACGGCTGACGTTGGCTTGAAGAAAGGCGAGAAGGTCGACTACGCCATCAAAAATGATGGTGTGCTTTCAATCCTCATCGAATGTAAGCCCCGTACGACAGATCTTGCAGATGCACAATTCAGCCAGCTCTACCGCTATTTCAATTGCACGGAAGCAAAGTTTGCGATTTTAACCAATGGCATTGAGTACCGCTTTTACTCAGATCTTGATGACACAAACAAGCTAGATAACAGACCATTTTTTACCTTTCGTCTGACTGACTATAACGAAAGGGATATTGAAGAACTGAAGAAATTTGCTAAGCCTGTTTTTAACGTCGACACCATTCTTAGTACTGCAAATCGGCTGAAATACACCAATCTCGCGATGGCATCATTCAGCAAAATGCTTAAAGAACCGCCCCGCGAATTCATCAAATTCATCGCTCAAGATTTCTTTGATGGACGGATGACTCAGCAAGTTCTTGATGAATTCACACCGATCATCCGCGACGCAATGGCTCAACACATCAAAGAGCAGGTTTCTCTAAGGCTCAAACAGGCATTAGCTACGACAAGTGGCGATGAGTCAGGTGCTGTTAACTTACAGTCCATTCAGGTGGACTCCGAAGAACCTTCTCAAAATACAGATGATGAGATAGTCACGACTCAGGAGGAGATCGATGGTTACAACATGGTTCGGGCTATCGTTGCCAGCGAAGTAGCTCCTGAAAGGGTTTTCATGCGAGATGCAAAGTCGTATTGCGCCGTGCTGCTTGATGACAACAATCGTAAGCCAATCTGTCGCCTTCACTTCAATTCCAAAAGCTTAAAAAGAATTGAAATTCGTCAAGATAATGAATCAGTTAAGCACGATCTAAATGCACTGACTGATATCTTCAATCACAGAGACGCTCTGATAGCCGTTGTAAAAGGCTACGAATGATCCCTAAAGCCGGTCTTGTGCCGGCTTGTTTTCGCCCGGCAAGGTAAATAAAGCTTACAAATTGGTTCATAAGGTAAGCATATTTACCTTGTGTTTTGCGACGTCTGCAAATGTCAGCTGTAACCACCACAGCTTGGAGTCAACAAATGCAAGCCAATGCCCAACCATGCCGGGTGTACATGCATCCGACCGTTGGAAACAGCCACATCACCATCGCGGCCATGCACGCCACCACAGTCCGCATCGCCCCCGCTTGAGTGGTACAAATTCCGCACTACCTATCTGCTCACCGCCATAAATGTACACCTGCCGGGTCGCTTTCGCGGGTGCGCTAACGCTTACGCCGCGCTACTCGAAATGTGCATTACCTTCATTAATTAGTAAGTTGGATGTTGCCGTCCAGGTAATTCAGCGTTCAACCGTTGTGAATACTCTCTTAGTTTCGGCGCCATCAGCACGATGGTGCTTGAATTGTTAAATATGGTGAGGAAGAGAATGTTCCAAAATAAAACTGCTTTAAGATAATGATTGCTGTGTGTTTCGGTAACTGCCATCTAGAGGATATTACGTCGTGGAAAACTTTCTTGAGCAATTTGGGGCTTATGTTCCTTTGATCATCAATGCCGTGAAAGCATTGTTGGTGTTGATTGTGGGCTGGGTTGTCGCAGGGGTAGTCAGCAGCTTAGTGCGTAAGCGGGTGAATGCGATACCGCGTATAGACCCAACTCTGGGCAACTTCCTTGCAGCCTTGGTGAAGTGGGTCATTCTACTGGTTGTATTGATTACGGTACTCGGTCTGTTTGGTATTCAGGCTACCTCTCTGGTTGCTGTATTGGGGGCTGCCACGCTGGCTATTGGCCTGGCGTTACAGGGCACGCTCAGTGATTTAGCGGCGGGGTTTATGCTGATTATGTTTCGTCCTTACAAGCTGGGTCAGTTTGTGGATATTGGGGGCACATCCGGTACGGTTAAGGATCTCAATCTGTTCGTGACCGAGTTAGTGACGCCTGACAACGTGCAAATTATTGTGCCTAATGGACAGGCTTGGGGGGCTATTATCACTAATTTCTCTCATCACTCGACACGCCGTGTTGATCTTGAGTTCGGGATTGGTTATGACGATGATGCAGATCAGGCCATGGCGATCATCAGGGGGCTGGCCGAGGCTGACAACCGTATCCATGGTGATCCCGCGCCTTGGATAAAAGTCACTAACCTGGGGGCCAGTAGTGTGGACCTTACCGTGCGGCTTTGGGTCGATGCTGCGGACTATTGGGATGTGAAATTTGATATGACGAAAGCTGTCAAAGAAGCTTTTGATAAGCAAGGTGTTTCAATACCTTACCCGCATTCAGTAGAAATTCAGAAAGCGGGGTGAACTTTTCCGTTGATACGGTTTGGCAAGGCGCGCCCTTTAAAGGGCGCGCCTTGCTTTCGTAGTTTGTGATGGTGGTTACTATTGATCTTCCTCGTCCCAGCGTTCCATAGCGCGTTTGTCATCGGGAAGTCGGACGATATCGCCTACGTTAAGCTTGTGGTGGGATTCGTGATGCTGCCCGTGACGGTCAAGAATGGCGGCAACGCTGCCGATGCTGACGGCATCTTCTTCACGATAGGCTTCTACTTTTACCCGCACAATGCGGCCTAGATAACGGGCGGAGAGCATGGCGCCTGGGTAGGGCGGAGTGTGGTCGGGGTCATTCTTAAAAAACTCTACAACGCTTGCGCTGCCAGGTTCGTCCCATTCGATATGCTGATGCATTGTCAGTGTCCTTTTGTTGAGCGGTATCATATAGCGTGATGTTTAAGTGTAGTGTGCGTTGGCGTGATCGAGCCAATCACTGCTGAAGTATTGAGGTGCCGTGGATCCACTGCACTTACATTCGCTGGTTGAATAGCTTCCTCTTCAAAAAAACTTGTCTTCAAAAGAACTTATCTTCAAAAAAAGTGGGGGTAATACCTTTCTGTGTGCTGTTTGCACGTTGGTTAATGCATTACTTAAAAGGTCGTAAAGCGCCACGCTGGGTGCGTTATATCCATGCGTACTCGTTTGGTATTTGTTTGGCTCAATCGTGTTGAATAGTATGTTTAACACTATGACGGCGGGGGCAATGCTATTGGGTAAGCGTTTGAGCGTTTAACCAACAGGAGATCCTAGGCTATAAGAGACGTTAAGTATCCGTATGCGAGTTGGGGGGAGGTCGATAGGGTTTGTTACTCCTTGATGGCGAGTCACGGGTAAGCCCTGATGCTTCCAGGCTGAACGTTTGTAAACGGGTAGGGCATGCGTAAAGGCGCTGTAGTAAATCAGCAAGCGCTGCTTCATCTAGCTCTGGGTCTAAGCCACCTAAGCGTTCTAACCACGTGCGCCTGATTGCTATGTAGGGAGGAACAGCGACGCCTGCGCCTAAAAAGCACTGGAGTAAGCGTTCGGATAAGCGGGGTGGTTCGCTGCCAATCAAAAAAGCATCCAGCGTGTACGTGTCTAGCTGGGGATAAAGTAAACACCACAGTTTGGCTGTTAGCGGCCGTTGTTGCATTGCAATCAGTAACCAATCAGCTTGGCTGAGATATGCTGCTTGATTGATCCTTGCGCCCAGTGGCTGGGAAGGGGTAACGAGAAAGTGTGCGCGGTAGCGTTGCTCAATGTCCGGAATGCGTGGATCGGTGGTGGCGCTAGTCACGATAATGGGAAGTGTGTGGTCTGCAAAGGCTGTTTGGCGAATAGCGCGCAGGTGACGTGGTAAAAGGGCACCTGTGACTGACGCATCAACAATAAAGCAGACCGTGCCCATGTGAGTGGCTTCCTGTGTTGTGAAACCTGTTTGTTATTAAATCTATCTGTTTGTAATCAATTGTAGGTGTGAGTTTCTTTTGGTATCAAGCTAAAGTTTACAGTGATGAGGAAAATAATAGATGCTTTATATGCACCATGCTGGTGCTTGCGGGTCTCTGGTTGGTCTTTATTGGTGCGTTTTTCTGAGCTAAGTGCCTTTTTAGGGCTAAGTTCGTTCTTTCGCAGAGCATTATGCTACATGAAGAAGCACAGTGTTTTATTTTTTATCTTTTATAAAACAACTGCTTGTTGTTTTTTTATGCCATATTGGTGCAAGGTTGGCATGTTCCGTGCTTAGTATTAGGCAGCGGCTAGCGGGTCGTAGGCAGATGCCTCTCGGCGTGCTACAACGATAGCCGGTTTGTTTAATAACTCTTTTATCGGTAGCTTACTGTCAAAAGCTTAAGCCACGTTCATACCGGAGGACACTATGTCAGCCAAGACTCTCGCGCTAATCGAAGAACATGATGTTAAATGGGTAGATCTGCGTTTCACCGACACGCGCGGTAAAGAGCAGCACGTCACCGTACCGGCACGGGACGTGGACGAAGAGTTTTTCGAAAATGGTCAGATGTTCGATGGTTCCTCTATCGAGGGCTGGAAAGGCATCAACGAATCCGACATGATTCTTCGCCCTGAAGATGGTACTGGTTTCCTCGACCCCTTCACCGAAGACGCTACCCTGATCCTGCGTTGCGATATCATCGAGCCTGCCACTATGCAGGGCTATGACCGTGACCCGCGTTCTATTGCCAAGCGCGCAGAAGCTTACCTGCAGTCCACCGGTCTGGGCGACACCGCCTTCTTTGGCCCTGAGCCTGAGTTCTTCATTTTTGACGAAGTCCATTGGAAATCTGACATTCAGGGTTCCATGTACAAAATTACCTCTGATGAAGGCGCTTGGGCGACCAGTAATCAGGTAGAAGGCGGCAACTTGGGGCACCGCCCGCGCGTTAAAGGCGGCTACTTCCCGGTTCCCCCGGTTGATAGCTTCCACGACATTCGTGGTGCAATGTGTAACACCCTGGAAGCGATTGGCCAGACCGTTGAGGTTCACCACCACGAGGTTGCTAACGCGGGTCAGAACGAAATCGGCGTTAAATTCAACACGCTGGTGAAGAAAGCTGACGAAGTTCAGGAAATGAAATACGTGATCCACAACGTGGCTCACGCTTACGGCAAAACCGCTACGTTCATGCCGAAGCCGCTTGTTGGTGACAACGGGTCTGGTATGCACGTACACCAGTCGTTCTGGAAAGATGGTCAGAACCAGTTCGCGGGTGACGAGTACGCTGGGCTTTCTGAAATGGCGCTTTACTACATTGGCGGTGTGATCAAGCACGCTCGTGCTCTGAACGCCTTCACTAACGCGTCTACCAACTCATATAAGCGTTTGGTGCCAGGCTTTGAAGCGCCGGTTATGCTGGCCTACAGCGCTCGTAACCGTTCTGCCTCTATCCGTATTCCGTACACCGCTAGCCCGAAAGGCAAGCGTGTTGAAACACGTTTCCCTGACCCGACCGCTAACCCCTACCTGGCGTTCGCGGCTCTGCTGATGGCGGGTATCGACGGTATTAAGAATAAGATTCATCCTGGCGATGCCATGGATAAGAACTTGTACGACCTGCCGCCTGAAGAAGGTAAGTCAGTACCGACCGTTGCCAACAGCCTGGACCAAGCGTTGGAAGCACTCGATGCAGACCGCGCGTTCTTGACCGAAGGTGGCGTGTTTACTGATGATATGATCGATGCATACATCGACCTCAAGATGGAAGAAGTGGAGCGCATTCGCATGACCACTCACCCGATTGAGTTCGATATGTACTACAGCTGTTAAGAGCGATTGCTAAGCACAGCAGCTAGTACCACCCCCTCGGGTGTGACTGGCCTAAAACCCCGCTTCGGCGGGGTTTTTTTATACCACTGAATAGTGAAACGAAGAGGTCTGTTTGCAAGGGGAGAGCGCTGTCTGCGGCACCGCACTGATGCGGTGAGTATTTTTATTGTTGATGAGTCATGTGCACTATAATGGTGCAATAAGTGACAAACTGACTGCTAGGACTGCGCTATAACGGCTCGCTACATCCCCGCCCCCTGCTCATTAGCCGTGCAAGTGGTCAATTGGCGCGCTTTTTGCAGTTTCTCTTTCATACGCTCGATAACGCTATTTTTTACAGCGACGCTTCAGGATACGCCATGTACCAGCGCTTACTTGAACACCTCACCACCGCAGTCTTACTGCTAGACGGTGAACTCCGCGTTCGCTGGATGAATCCGGCAGCGGAAGCGTTGCTAGCGGTGAGTTTTAGCCGTGTGCAGGGCATTAGTTTAGACACGCTGTTAGGGGGCGATGAGAGTATTGATGATGTCCTCGCTAAAGCGCGGGATGCCTTTCATCCCTATACCCAACGCGAAGCACGTATTACGCCGCTGAACAGCGAGCCATTAACGGTGGACTACACCGTGACCCCGCTTTCAGCCGATGAACTATTACTCGAAGTAGAGCCCCGTGATCGGCTAATGCAGATTTCCCGGGAAGAAGCGCTGACCACCCGGCAAGAGACCATCAAAGTGTTGGCGCGGGGCTTGGCTCATGAAGTTAAAAATCCCTTAGGCGGGATTCGCGGTGCTGCCCAATTATTGGAGCGCGATCTGGACGATCCTGCACTACGTGAATTCACCCATATTATTGTGGAAGAGGTGGATCGGCTGCGAGATTTGGTCGACTCCATGTTGGGCCCCAATCGCATCGTCAAACATGAGCCGGTCAATATCCATAAGGTGTTAGAGCGGGTGCGAGCACTGCTGATTGCCGAGCATCCGCATGTGGAGATCCGTCGTGATTATGACCCGAGTTTGCCGGATCTTTCTGGCGATGAATCTCAAATGATCCAAGCGGTGTTGAATGTGGCACGTAACGCGGTACAGGCCATGAGTGATGCAGCAACGCCTTCGCCGGAGCTTATGTTGCGCACCCGCGCACGCCGCCAATTTACGCTGGGGGCTGAACGCCATCGTTTAGTCAGTGAAGTGGGGGTTATTGATAATGGCCCTGGCATACCTGAAACGTTACGTGAAACGCTTTTCTATCCCATGGTGTCTGGGCGCGCTGAAGGTAGCGGCCTAGGGCTATCAATTGCTCAATCGATTTTGCACCAACATCAAGGATTGATCGAATGCGACTCACGCCCAGGACATACCGAATTTCGTTTACTGATTCCATTGGTTGTTAATTTCACCGGAGAAGCGTCATGACTGAGGCGACACAAACCGATGTGGCACGAGTGGTTATTGTCGATGATGACCGCGCCATCCGTTGGGTATTAGAGCGGGCCTTAGCGCAGCCAGACCTGGATATAGAGTGTATTGAACGCGCCGATACCGCGCTGGAGCGACTGTTAGAAAATCCACCGGATGTCCTGGTGACTGACATTCGTATGCCCGGCATTGATGGGCTGGATTTAATGTCCCGGGTGCGTGATGCACACCCTGACCTGCCTGTGATTGTTATGACCGCGCATTCGGACCTCGACAGTGCCGTGGCGTCTTACCAAGGGGGCGCCTTTGAATACCTGCCGAAACCCTTTGATGTGGACGAAGCGCTGGCGCTGGTGCGTCGTGCGGTCGCTCATGCAAGAGAGCGTCAGCGCCCGGTCAGCGTACCGGAAGGGTTGAGTGCTGAGATTATTGGTGAAGCACCTGCTATGCAGGAAGTGTTTCGCGCCATAGGGCGGCTTTCCCACTCCCACATCACGGTGTTAATTAACGGTGAGTCTGGCACCGGTAAAGAGCGTGTTGCTCAGGCGCTCCATCAACATAGCCCACGAGCGGGCAAGCCGTTTATTGCGCTGAACATGGCAGCGATTCCCCGGGACTTGATTGAGTCTGAACTATTCGGCCATGAGAAGGGCGCGTTTACAGGGGCAGCGCAACAGCGCCAAGGTCGCTTTGAACAGGCTAACGGCGGAACGCTGTTTCTCGATGAAATTGGTGACATGCCCGCTGAAACGCAAACGCGCTTGCTACGTGTGTTAGCAGATGGTGAATTCTATCGCGTGGGCGGCCATACCCCTGTGAAAGTCGATGTACGTATTATTGCTGCTACCCATCAGAACCTGGAATCGTTAGTTGACGATGGGCGGTTCCGGGAGGACTTGTTCCACCGCTTAAACGTGATTCGCGTTCATCTGCCGCGCCTTTCCGAGCGTCGGGAGGATATTCCGCGTTTAACGCGTCATTTCTTAGCGGAAGCTGCCAAAGAGCTGACCACAGATATCAAAGTGTTAACGCCCGAAGCAGAAGCGCACCTTACTCGTTTGCCGTGGCCGGGTAATGTTCGTCAATTAGAAAATATTTGCCGTTGGCTAACGGTAATGGCTTCTGGCCGCGAAATTCTCATTGAGGACTTGCCCCCAGAGCTGCGCTCGGTCAACGCTTCCGAAGGTAGTGTTTATGGCGATTGGCGTTCCGCGTTCAGGGATTGGGCTGACCACGCCCTGGCGGAAGGCCATACCCACCTGTTGGAGGAAGCCGTGCCGGATTTTGAGCGCATTCTGATTGAAACGGCACTGAAACATACCGGTGGACGCAAAGGGGAAGCCGCCGAATTACTCGGCTGGGGGCGCAATACTCTTACCCGTAAATTGAAAACGCTGCTGCCTGCGCTGGCAGATGATGCCTAACTGACCATTCTTTTAACGAATAACCTGTTAGTGACCAATCTATTCGCGATCAATCTATTCGCAACCCATCTGTTAGCGGTTACTCCGCCGCTGGCAGTACAAAAACAGCATCTGCTAATGCAGGGTCGGGTGGCTCACAGGTTTCTGTTGACCAGGGCAGTAAGCTGAAGGTGTGATCCACCCCTAGCCCATCAAGTTGGTGGGGCACACCATCGTGATAAATCACATGGCCTAAACCCATTAAGCCAACGGCCAATTTACCCTCTACGGCGGCGTTAGCCAGCCCTTCAGCCATCGCGACGTCCCAGCTAAGTTGGGCCTGTAAAAAGCGTCTCAGCATAGCGGGGTCGTCGCCATCCATTGCATGCTGGTCAAATACGTCTTTTAAGCGCATTTCATAGCCAGCGCTTGGCGGTAGCGGTGCAGGTATATGATGCCGCTGGTCGGCAGGCACGCTGCTGAAGCCGTCACGAGCTAAGCGCTGACGCAGCTCGGGAGTAATGTTTAAGGCGATCAGAGGAATCTGTTGAACACGCGCGAAATGGAGAATGGGTAAGTAAAGGTCAGCATCAAACCCCCAGTTCTCCTCCCAGCCGGACTGCTCCAACAGCGCTTCTTCGGATAACAAGCCCGCAACCCAATCATCGAGCACGGGTTGCGCTTCCCGGGGCAGCATTTCTAACCCGATAACCATATCGTCACGCAGCGCGTAAAGCCCCGCTAGGGTGTGCAACTGCCAACGGTGGTGGTCAATGGCATCATGTTGCTCGCCCAATAGGACAACCTGATGCTGTATTGCTTGGGCTAAAACAGCGCTGTTAGCAACAGCATGTTGCGATTGCCACCACTGGCCGGGAATAGGGCAGCTAGCATGAGCCGCTAAAGGTAGCCAGCCTAGAGCCATGGCAGCGATGAAATGATGGCGCATGGGCGTTGTGTCCTAGCGTTCTTCTGCTTTAAGGCGATTGATCTCAGTCAGAATAGCTTCTGCTTCCTCCGTCAATGTCGCGTTCGCTCTCATGTCACCATTGCGTGAAGCTTCCATTGCTGCCTGTAATTTACGCTCGTAATCTTGCTGGAGCTTTTTCTTGGGATCGCGCTTAAATAGACCAAACATGAGCATTCTCCTATGGCTTGTACACTACTTGTATAGCTTTGTTTGGCGTATGTCGACTATTTGTTGTAACACTTCGTTATCAGAAGTACGTTTGCGATCCATGTTGAGCTAAATAGCGCGGCTTTAAGAGCGCTATTTTCAAAGGTATGTTTTTTTAAGGACACAGTTTTTAAGGACATAGTTTTTAAAGACATAGTTTTAAAGACATCACTATTGAAGACACAGCTCTAAAAACCGCTCGAAATCGGAAAGTATTGTATCGAGACTGTTCTGCAGGCGATGGTCATCGTCAATCATGCGTAGTGAAAGTCGCTGACAGCGGGCATGTTCAATGACTGGGCCTGGCGGTACGACATCATCTCGCCATCCATGAATGATATGCGTGTGTTGTGCTTGCAGTGTGATTGAGGTTTGCGGGTAATCTGGCAAGCCAAGAGCAGGGGCTAATAAAAAACAACCTAACACAGGTTCCTGGGCACTAACCGCTGCACTTAACCATCCGCCGAGGCTGGAGCCCGCCATAACGCAGTTAGCAAGCGTGTCGTTTCGCTCGGCAATCACGGCAAGCAAATGCTCTAAACGCTCCTGGGGCTCCTTCATACCACGGTAATCCATGACCACGGGTTCGCAGTTATCTAGCTGCTCAGCAACCCCTTTTAACGCTTGTACTTTCAAAGCGCCAGGTCCGCTTTCCAGGCCGTGTGAAAGGTATACGGTCATCATAGCCATTAACTACCTGCGGAGCGCTGAATAGCTTCGCCGCCGCGCTCAATGTCTTCGCCTGCGCCGCGGATAGTATTGCAGCCGCTTATTACCAGAAGTGTCACCATCATCAATAAACTGATCGCCATTGCACGCTTCATCGAAAGAATCCTCATCAGCTGAGCGCTTGTAGAGAGACTTTAGGTACGCTGTCATTAAAAATAATCGTTGCAGGCAGTTGGTGCCATCAATTTCCCATCGTTTGAGTGCTAGCTGGCCGTGTGATTTTGTCGCATGTGTCAGTTTTAGCCATTAAATAGCGGCGTTTGTCTCTTAGCCTGGTATTGCTTTTTGTTTTTAAGGTGTTGTTTATAGTATATTTTTGCGTTAAAAGTGGCGCTTGGCCTGTTGTCTGCAATAACCTGACTACCTACAGCAGTAATGTTGTGATTCTAATTTTTAAGTGAAGTTAATCGCCAAAAACGCTTCGCAGCAATTTTAGCCACAATGAGTAAACAAGCGTGAGCAGGCTAATAGGTAATCAGGGAAGGCATGGAGCCATATTAGCAAAAGGATGTGAAAGGACTAGCCTGCTCACCCTTATCAGTGTAAGGAAACGCTGATCATCACCGCCAGGGAGCAGCATTGATGCAAAATCACCATCTCGTGAAAGCGGGGTGGTTTTTTTGCGTCAATTAATTGTTTTTAACACTTTGATTTTTATTAATATTTATCTTTTCCAGATTTTCTGGACAGCTTTTGTATCAATGGGCGTGACATTTTGGTCTATCCTCTGGTGTAAACCAAAATTCAGCGGTTAGAAGACGTCAACGTAGCAGCCGCACACTTCCAGGGACAAGCGCTATGGCGATGGTGTTGATGTTATGCATGTTTGTGCTGTTTCTAGGGTTTTCGGGAGTCGGTCTTTATATGATGTTCAAGACATCATTTATGACCACCATAGAGGATCGTGACGATATGCCTCCCGATATGTAGATAATTAAAACTATAGAGATAGTTAATCGACAATACCAAGAGCCACCTGCGTCCACGTTGGTGGCTTTTTGCTTTTATTGATACGGCATTGAGCGGCCAACCACAAAGGGTTATCCCATCCAATAAAGACTCAGTAGCGCAAAGCCATAGCCCATGGCTGCGCCAGCAATGACATCACTGACATAGTGTAGCCCAAGCCCCACCCGTGAAACGGCAATCAGTAAACTAAGGGGAATCACAATAGGTAGCAACCAGGGGGTATGAGCGGCGACCAACACGCTAAACATCACCGCATGCATGGTGTGACCACTGGGGAAGCTGTATTTGTCTCGGGCAGGCTCACCACAATGGACGCCACCGAGGTAGGTGATGAACGGACGTTCGCGACACAGCCGCGTTTTTACCAACTTATAAATAGCGACTGCGAACAGTGCGATGGCGCTGTACTGCATGATTCGCCAAGCACCATTGGGCTGTAACCAGGGTTGTGCAGCGATTAACAATACCCAGACAGGCCAGTCTCCTAGCTTACTTGCCGTTTGCAGCGTTAGCCGCCAGGGGCGGTAAAGCGATAGGTGTGTTACCCGTTGGCAAAGCTGCCATTCAAAGACATCAAGACGATCGAATACGACAAGCGGACGCGGACGCATGGTGAGTCTCCTGGGCATTTTGTAAATAGCGTAAGAACTGCTCTGCGATTCCCGGCCAGCTTTGCTCTAGCGCGCGTAAGCGGGCGGTTCTACCTAGGCGGGCGTAGTCAGCAGGGTGCTGGCATAACGCGACGGCAGCCTGTTGAAAGGCAAGCGTATCGCCAGGGGGAACGGTGATGCCGTTGTGCCTGCTTTGAATCAGCTCAGCGCTGGCGGCGTGGTGATAAGCCACGACTGCCAGCCCGCTGGCCATGGCTTCAGTCACCACATTTCCCCATGTTTCTGACTGAGAGGGGAAAATAAACATATCGGCACTGGCATAGTGGCGTGCTAGTGCCTGTTTATTCACAAAACCGGTGAAATGAGCGTCTGGTAGCGCTTTTTGTAACTGAGCACGGCCTGGGCCATCGCCAACAATGACGTGTGCCATATCGGGGCGCACGTCACTCATGGCCTGCAGCGTTTCTTGCAGTAACGCTAGGTTTTTTTCTGGGGCTAAGCGGCCCACATACAGCGCAACAGGTTGATGTTCGCTAACCCCCCACTGTTCGCGTAGGGTGTCGTCGCGGTGTGCTGGGGAAAAAATATCGCCATCAATGCCGCGTGAGAGCACCTTTACATCGCGGATATCCTGGGCGCGTAGCGCTTCAGCCTGTTGTTGAGTGGGCACAAGGGTAAGATCGCAGCCGTTATGGAAATAGCGTAAATATCGCCGCGTGGCAGCAGCTAGCCAGGAAACTCCGTAGTCATGGCAGTAGTGATCGAAATTAGTATGCCAGCCAGCCACTAAAGGTATGTTCAGTTGGCGTGCAGCATGCCGAGCTGCCCAGCCCAGTGGGCCCTGGGTTGCCAGATAAATAGAATCGGGACGCTGCTTCTGCCAGAAACGGCGAAGTTGTGAGGGGCTGGCAAGACCAATCTGCACAGCGTTATAACCCGGTAGCGCTAACCGCCGAACCTGAAGCTCTTGGGACGGTTCTTGATACGGTTCTTGAGAAAGCCCTTGAGAACGCTCTTGAGCAACATTGGCGGCGTCGGCAGCCATGCTTGGTTTAGGGCGAATAACATCCACTGTTACCCCCAACCGAGTGAGTTCACGACATAGCCTATTTAAGGTATGCGCAACACCATTTATTTCTGGTGACCATGTTTCGCTAACGATACAGAGTCGCATGGGCGATCCATCCCTTTATCACGTTTTTACTCACTATTTCATTCACTGTTGCATTGACTATGCGCAGCGATAGTGACACTGCCAATACAGCCTGGTGAACATGGGATGACAGGCCACCATTTTTAATGGGGAAGCCCCTAGTGAATGGTGATGCTTTAGCAGATCAAGATGTCGATCAGGTTGCATTTTTATGATTATCAAAAAAAGCGCTAAAAAATAAAACTTTAAGAAGAATGACATATATCGGTTTTAAGGTAGCTGACGACGAAGTGAACATATCCTCGATTGTGCCTTCGCAATACGCAATTAAAAGCTCATTAAGCAGCTTAAATATAATTTTTTGGTTTTTATGACGACCCTTTTTTGTCGAATATTGGGTTAAAAGTAAATTGAATTAGAAGACTTCGGTGTCTGAATTATCTTGCAACTAAAAGTGCTGATAACAAGCGCTAACTACTTTAATGGGATCAATCATGTTTAAAAAGGCGACACTTGCTCTAGCTATTAGTGGTTTGTTGGGTGCCTCTGCGGCTCAGGCGGCGGTGGTGTATGACCAAGACGGCACGACGCTAGATATCTACGGCCGCATCGCTATGGGGTTTGAAGGCGGTGGTGAAAAAAATGGCGTTGATAATGGCGAGGAGTTCCGTAATTTTGGTTCTCGTTTGCGCTTTACGGCAGGTCATCAAATCAACGCTGACCTGCGCGCGTTTGCACGGGTAGAGTGGCGTTTTACTGGGGATGAGCGCAGCCGCCCGGGCTTTGACGAAGTGCGTAATAGCTACCTTGGTCTCGAAAGTAAGCAGTACGGTACGTTCATGGCGGGTAACTATAACAGTTACTACGATAACTACGTGATGACACCGTTCGATGTTTATGTAGAGCGTGGCTATGAATTTGCCGGCGGTGGTCTTCAGGCGCGTGGCGACTCACTTGGCTATAAAACGCCTGAGATCAACGGTTTTCAGGCTGTTTTCTCAGCAAAACACTTTTCTGAGCGTGGCCTCACTGAAGCGCAGCAGTCTAGCGAAGGTAGCGTTATCGCCACACAAGGTGGCGTCGTTTACGCGACTGGCCCCTTACGTTTAGCACTTGGCTATGTAGAAGATACCGTTCGTGGCGGTGGCAACGGTGAAACACGTTTTGGTACTACGGCCACGTACGACATCAATGACGCTTTCTCTGCGCGTTTAGGTTATGAAACCCGTGGTGATAACGATAAGCGGGGAGGCGGTTTTGATACGGTAGGCCTAGGTGGTAGCTTTGCCACCGGCGCTTGGACCTTCTATCTCGATTATTACAACATTGATCCCGATAATGCGGATAATGATCGTGACGCTTGGGCCGCTGCGGCGCATTACGATGTTTCTAACAATCTTGATGTGTTTGTCGAGCTAAATGATGCCAATAAAGATGCCAATGATAACTTCGAAGATGATCTGTATTATGCAATAGGCGCCCGCTATCACTTTTAAATAATAAATAGCTTCCTTAGCGCTTAAGTCACTTATTAAGATCGTTTTGCCGATGTGCTAAAAGTACATCGGCTTTTTGCATTATGCTGTCTATGATAATAGTTAAATGGTTTTAAGAAGCGTACATGACATCAGTCTTGGTAAGGCGTGGTTAGTCTAAGGGTTTCTTTGTCGCTGGCGTTTGGCGCTTTTTCTCGCGGCGACGCTGCTTGGCTAATGCGTTGCCGTTAGCCAGTTCCTCTAAGTAGGCGATTTCTTCGTCACTGAGTGGTTTGCGCGGTTGGTTTGTCATTGATGTCACCACATTGTTAGGCCTTTCTGGCACGCTAACGATGAACGATGACATCAATATGAAAGGAGCCATTAAGATGCGTTTTAGCCGCTATGGGATTGCGCTTGGAGAGGTAAACTAGCAAGTGGAAGGGCTTTCGGGCCGTTCCTACTAGCACTCTACCACTCGCAGTGCGCCGAACTCTTTGAACACTTCTGCGGCGGCGCGGGCGTGCTCAATAAATTCAGATTTATTAGCGGTCGGCACGGCAGCGATGAAGCCATCGACATAGGGTGTGGTGGTGGTATTCATGCCGCTTCTCCTGCGTTTGCTTTGGATGGGAATGATCGCGGTATAAGGTGTCGAGGCCATAACATGCTGTCTTCATAGACCAGTATTCATCACAGAGATCCATACGCTACCGGCAAAAAAATAGCGGAGCAGCGAGTTATTGTTATTAGCTCAAACGTAGCGCATGAAGTCTCAGATGACGTACTTTTCTTATGCGTATTTTTCTTAAGCAGCAGTGTTAACCATCGGTGCGCTTTCGAGTGGTGCTATTAAAAGGATGAAGAGCATCGCGGGTCACGTAGAAGCGCAATGTTTCACCTTCACGAACGGCTGGCTGGCCAGCGGTGCGAATCACCGTGGGTTGCTCGCTGTCGGCGAGATTAACGTACAGATGGCTTTCCGCGCCTGCCGCCTCAAAGAGCATGAGTGTCGCGTCGATGGCTAGATGTGGCGTATCGGGTGCGGTGAGGTGCATGTCGTCTGGGCGAATGCCGAGGGTGTCGGTGCCTTCGGGAAGGTGTTCCAGCACGCTGCTGTTTTGAGTACGCAGATACTCCAGCGGCAACATGTTCATTGCCGGGGAGCCAATAAATTCCGCAACGAACATTGTGGCCGGACGGGCGTAGATCTCCATCGGTGTGCCTACTTGCTCAATTTGCCCGGCATTTAGCACGACCAAACGGTCGCCCAGGGTCATGGCTTCCAGCTGGTCGTGGGTGACATACAGGCTGGTGGTTTTTAGGCGACGCTGTAGTTGTTTAATCTCCACCCGCATCTGTACGCGCAGCTTGGCGTCCAGGTTGGAAAGCGGTTCATCGAACAAGAAGGCTGAAGGCTCGCGCACCAGTGCTCGGCCCATTGCTACCCGCTGGCGCTGGCCGCCGGAAAGCTTGCGGGGTTTACGCTCCAGGAAGTCTTCAATCTCCAGCATCTTGGCCGCTAAGCGCACGCGTTTATCGATGTCATCTTTTTTGAAACCCCGGTTCTTTAAGCCATAAGCGAGGTTGTTGTAGACGGTCATGTGCGGATAAAGCGCGTAGTTCTGGAACACCATGGCGATATCGCGCTCAGCGGGCTCTAGCTTATTTACTACCCGGTCGCCGATTTTGAGCGTGCCTTCGGTAATGGTTTCCAGCCCAGCGACCATGCGCAGCAGGGTCGACTTACCGCAACCGGATGGCCCGACGAGCACCACAAACTCGCCATCTTCAATCTGTAAGTCGATGCCTTTGACGGCGTGAACATCGCCGCTATAGGTTTTCTTCAGCCCTTCCAAGGTAATGCTGGCCATCTTATTTCTCCGTCTCGGTCAGGCCTTTCACAAAGAGGCGTTGCATAAACAGAATCACCAGTACCGGCGGCAGGGCGGCCATTACCACGGCGGCCATAATCAAATGCCACTGGGGATTCTCTTCTGAGGTCATGCGTTGAATACCCATCACAATGGTGTAGTAGTCAGGATCGGTGGTGATTAGCAGTGGCCACAGATACTGGTTCCAGCCATAAATGAACATGATCACAAACAGCGCGGCGATGTTGGTCACTGACAGCGGCATCAAGATGTCTTTAAAAAACTTCAGTGGCCCGGCGCCGTCGACGCGGGCGGCTTCGAGCATTTCTTCGGGAATGGTCATAAAGAACTGGCGGAACAGAAACGTCGCGGTGGCCGAGGCAATCAGCGGAATCGACAGCCCGGCAAAGCTATTGAGCATGTTGAGATCTGCAACGACCTGAAACGTCGGAATAATGCGTACTTCCACCGGTAGCATCAAGGTGACGAAGATCACCCAGAAAAAGAACATCCGAAAGCGGAAACGGAAGTAGACAATTGCAAACGCCGACAGTAGTGAGATCGACAGTTTTCCTACGGTAATCGCCATGGCCATAACAAAACTGTTCCATAGCATCATGCCTGCTGGTGGGGCTCCTGCGTTGGAAACGCCGGACTGCCACATACGGGTAAAGTTTTCGATACCATGGGCGCCGGGCAGCATCGGCAGTGTACCGCGTAGCAAGTCGCCTGGCGCCTGGGTAGACGCCACGAGCGCAACGTACACGGGGAACACCACCACCGCGACGCCAATCATCAACGTCAGATGAGCAAAAAAATTCGCCCAGGGTCGGTTTTCAACCATTGAAAGTCTCCCAAACAATTAGCCAGTGGTGTTAGTAGTTCACGCGGCGCTCGATAAAGCGGAACTGCACCACCGTGAGTGCGACCACAATGGCCATTAAAATCACTGACTGAGCGGCCGAAGAGCCTAAATTCAAGCCGACGAAGCCATCGGCGTAGACCTTATAGACCAGCGTGTTGGTGGCCTGGGCGGGGCCGCCTTGGGTAGTTGCGTGAATAATGCCAAATGTATCGAACATGGCGTACACCACGTTAACCACCATCAAGAAGAAGGTCGTTGGCGTCAGCAGCGGGAAAATAATCGTCCAGAAGCGCTTAGTCGGGCCGGCGCCGTCAATGGAGGCGGCTTCAATCAGCGATTGTGGGATTGACTGTAAGCCCGCTAGGAAAAACAAGAAATTATAAGAAATTTGCTTCCAGGCGGCGGCAAAAATAACCAGCAGCATGGCGTCACTTCCCGAGTTGCGGTGGTTCCACTGATAACCCACCATTTCTAGCATATAGGGAACAATGCCGATGGAGGGGTTGAAGATAAACCACCACAAAACACCCGCAAGGGCGGGGGCTATGGCGTAGGGCCACACCAGCAGTGTGGTGTAGGTACTACGTGAGCGAATCATCCGGTTGACGGTGCTGGCCAATAATAGAGCCACCGTCATTGACAGAAGTGTGGTGCCGATGGCAAACACCGCTGTCACGGAGAGCGAGTTTAGGTAAGCGCCATCGCGAAACAGGCGAGCGAAGTTTTCCAAGCCCACAAACGTCGAGCGCAGCCCAAAGGCGTCTTCGCGCAATAGCGACTGATACAACGCTTGGCCAGCAGGCCAGATAAAGAAAATCAGCGTCACAATCACCTGGGGAGCCAGCAGCGCGTAGGGCAAAAAGCGACCAGGGTAGGTCATGCGTTTAGTTTGCATGGGCAGCTCTGCAAATGGTTAGTAAATATAAGCATCGACAAACGAAATCGCCGCCTACCCAGTGGGGTAAGCGGCGAAGTGAGTACTTATTTACTGGTTGGCAGCTTCAAAGTCACGGAGTAAATCATTGCCACGTGCCACTGCGTCGTCAGCTGCTTCCTGGCCCGATTTGCCACCGGTCATCACGGCTTCCATCTCTTCGGAGATAATGTCGCGGATCTGTACAAAGTTACCAAACCGCAGGCCTTTCGAGTTCTCGGTCGGTTCGTTTAGCGTCATCTGCTTCAGCGAAATATCGGCACCTGGGTTCTCATCGTAGTAGCCCTGCTCTTTGCTTAAGTCCCACGCCGCTTGAGTGATGGGCAGATAACCTGTTTGCTGATGCCACTCGGCTTGTACCTCAGGCTGTGAGAGGTACTCAAAGAAGGCGGCAACGGCTTCATACTCGTCATCGGTGTGGCCTTGTAGTGCCCACAGGGTGGCACCGCCAATGATGGAGTTCTGTGGCGCACCATCTACGTCGTCATAGTAGGGCTGCATACCGAAACCGACTTCAAAGTCAGAGTTAGCAGCGACATCCGCACGGGAAGCAGAAGAACCGAAGAAAATCGCACAGTCCTGGGAGTAGAACAGCGGCTCTGAGTCAGGGCCAGAACCGGGGCCGCCCCACTTAAAGACCCCCTCTTCCTGCCAGTTATGGAGGTTGTCCCAATGGCGGGCGACCAGCTCATTGTTGAAATTGAACTCTGTTTCCATGCCGCCAAAGCCGTTTTCCAGCGTACCAAGCGGCACATTATGCCAAGCGGAGAAGTTTTCCAGCATTACCCAGCTAGGCCAGGAGGTGGTAAAGCCACAGCTGGCCGCCCCAGAATCGACGATTTGGCGCGAAAAATCGGCCACTTCAGACCAGGTTTGCGGCGCCTGCTCAGGGTCTAGACCCGCTTCCTCAAACATGTCGCGGTTGTAGTACATAATCGGCGTAGAAGAGTTGAACGGGAACGACAGCATGTTGCCGTTGGTGTCGGTGTAGTAACCGACTACCGCTGGCAGGAAGGCTTCGCGATCAAACGCGCGGCCATGCTCTTCCATTAACTCGTACACGGGGTAGATGGCACCTTTGGCGTTCATCATGGTGCCAGTGCCGACTTCGAATACCTGCAGAATATGCGGCTGCTCGCCCGCACGGAACGCCGCAATGGCGCCGGTCATCGTTTCGGTATAATTGCCACGATAGCTAGGTGTGACGCGGTAATCATCCTGTGAAGCGTTAAACTCCTCCGTCATTTCTTCAAGGATTTCACCAAGCTGGCCTCCCATGGCGTGCCACCAGGTCACTTCGGTCGCAGAATGGGCAGAAAGGCTAAACGTGGCAGTAGCCACACCTAGGGCAAGCGCGTGCAATGTGAAACGAGACATAACGGCTCCTTGTGGGTCGTTCGCAGTACGTTTATTAAGTTTTTGGGTGCACTGAACAGTAGAAAGTGTAGATGACGTTTTCATGAATGCACGATGAACTCGACGTGACAGTCAACGTTTCGCTGTCCGTCGGCCTGCTTAGTAGGCAAAGGAGAGAGGCGGTGATAGGGTGATATGAGGAGCCTAACTGACGAGAGCAGTATGACTGACGCGACCACCTTACTGGCGAAGCTAGTATCGTTCGATACCACTTCCAGTGAATCTAATTTGGCCCTAATTGAATTCGTTGAGCACTATCTAGCTGATTATGGTGTGGCTTCAGAGCGGGTGATGAGCCCGTGTGGCACCAAAGCCAACCTGATTGCCCGCGTAGGCCCTGACGCCCCAGGCGGAGTGATGCTTTCTGGGCATACCGACGTAGTGCCGGTGGCCGGTCAGCCATGGTCGAGTGATCCGTTTACCCTTCGTGATGGCGGCGATGGCCGCCTGTACGGGCGTGGTACCTGTGATATGAAAGGCTTTATTGCCTGTGCGTTAGCCATGGTGCCGACCTGGATCAATGCGTCGCTGAAGCAGCCTATCTATTTCGGATTTTCTTACGACGAAGAAATTGGCTGTGTGGGCGCGCCGAGTCTTATTAAACGCTTTTACGAGCACTACTCCACCACCGCCCACGTCATTGTTGGCGAACCTACCAGCATGCAGCCTGTGGTCGCGCAAAAAGGCGCAACGAATCTGCGCACTACCGTGATTGGCCAGGAGGCCCACAGTAGCCAAGTGAATCAAGGCACCTCAGCTATCCATGTTGCGGCAAGGCTCGTCACGTTCATTGAAGACACCATGGCGGCATTGGTAGAAGAGGGCCGCGTCGATGAGGCCTTTAATGTGCCTCATACCAGCCTGCACGTTGGCAAAATAAAAGGCGGCACGGCAATCAATATTATGGCGCGGGAGTGTCAGTTTGAGTGGGAAATTCGCCATCTGCCCACGGATACCTTCGATGAAATATACGCGCGCTTTGATGCCTATTGCGCCCAGCTAAGCGCTGAGCTGCAGGCTAAAGGCAAGCACGTTGAAATCACCACCGAGCCGCTAAACGTGACAGTGCCGGGCTTGGCCGACCGCGAAAACGACCAGGTGCTTCGTTTAGCCAAAGATCATCTGCCACACGCTTGCTGTAATCATGCGGTCGCTTATGCCACCGAGGCCGGGCAGTTCCAAGGCCAGGGCTTGCAGACAATCATTCTTGGCCCTGGCAGCATCGCCCAGGCGCATCAACCCGATGAGTATATTGAGACGGCGCAGTTGCATGAGTGTACGGCGTTTATGCAGCGATTAGGGCAGGCGCTAGAAACACCTCATTTGGGATGATGGTCGTTACTTATAATGGCGGCTGCGTAAGCTAGTTGTACACGTCAATGGGCGAACATTTCCGCGATCGCCTCCACAACGACCCGGACCCGAGCCGTGCGTGCTAAATCCTGGTGCAAGACAAGCCATGCCTCATAAGGCTTGGCCCGGCGGCGCTCAGGCCATACGCGTATCAGCTTGGGGTCACGCTGGGCCAAGTAGTCCGGTAATTCTCCCAAGGCCAGGCCTGCACGTACAAAGGTTGCCAACATCAGGCTGGAGTCCAGCTCGGCGACTACACGCCCCAGTCGCCTTGATTCGCCAGCCAACGTGTCATCCTGCCGCCCGGTTACTCCTCTTTGGTAGAGCGCAATATCGTGACCTGCGAAGCCTTCACCGGGTTGTGGCTCGCCATGCTGTTCCAGATAACGCTGGGTCGCGTATAAACCGACCTCCCAGCGGCCAAGTTGTCGCACGATCAACTCGGGTTGTTCCGGGCGTAGCGTACGCACGGCGACATCGGCTTCACGCCGCGCCAAGTCGAATAATCGCGTCGTGGTGCTCAAGATCACACGCACCTCGGGATGGCTGGTACGCAGGCGTTCAATTGCTGGCACCACGAAGTCCACAGCGAGTGCGTCAGTCGTGGTCACGCGCACTTCACCAGCGACTCGTTCGTCAGCTCCCTCGCCGCGTCGCTTGAAGGAGACGGCTAGCCGCTCCATCTCCTCGGCCGTGGTTAGCACTTGTTGACCGCTATCGGTCAGTACCAACCCGCCCGTGGCACGCAGGAATAGCCGACTACTCAGTGCTCGCTCCAGGCTAGTCAAGCGCCGACCTACGGTGGTTTGGTCAATGGATAGCTGCTGCGCTGCCCCTCGTAGCGTACCTGCGCGATACACCGCTAGGAAAATTTGCACATCATCCCAGTTCATGAATTTCTCCATGCTGCAAATATGCAGCCACTCACTGCATATTCATGCATTTTCACATGCAAAGCTGCCTCGTACCATGGCGCTTATTCCTTCTGAATTTAGATTCTTCTTAACCCATATCGCGCGCAGCAGGTTGGCTACTGCTGCAGGGAGTGGCCATGCCTCGTGTATCTTTCATCCTGACCGTCGCCATGCTCAGTGCCTTTGGCCTGATTGCCTCGGACGTGTATCTACCCGCGATGCCGAGCATGACCATTGAGTTCGGCGTTGCCGACTGGCAAATGCCGCAAACGGTCTCTATTTATCTGCTGGCGCTGGCGAGTGCGCAGTTGGTCTATGGGCCACTGTCGGACCGTTATGGTCGCAAGCCGTTGCTGCTTGCTGGTATTACGCTGTACATGGCTGGTTCGCTGGGCTGTGCGGCCTCTGATAGCTATGTCGGATTTCTGGCCTGGCGCATACTCGAAGCGGTTGGTGCGGCGTCGGGCCTAGTGATCGGTCGCGCTTTGATCGCCGACACTTGTGATAAGCGCACATCGGCCAAGGTTTACGCGATGGTCTACCCGCTAGTGTCGCTATCACCAGCGTTAGCGCCAGCCATCGGTGGGCACTTGGCCGCTACCTTCGGATGGCGAGCCGACTTCCTATGCGTGGCTGCTTTCGGCGCTATGGCGCTACTGATGGTGCTAACGCTGCTGCCAGAAACGCTCCCTGTCCCAGCTCGTACTCGGACCTCGCCCTTTACCGGATTTGGCCACGTTTTGCGTGACCGGACCTTCTGCCGCTATACGCTGGTCGTCTGTGCGATCTACAGTGCCTGGTTTGTCTACCTAACCCAATCGCCCTTTCTATTCGCGCGCCAAGGGTTGAGCGAGGAGCAGAGTGGCTGGCTGTACTTGCCACTGACGGCTGGCATCATCGGTGCCAATCTACTGGCTAAACGGCTGCTCGATCGCTGGCCCTATGATCGCATCGTCACAGCAGGCATCGTGTTTTTCGTACTTGGCGGTGTGGCATTTTTGGCCGTGGGCGCGTTGCAACTACAGGGCACAGCCAGTGTGATACTCCCGATGTGTTTAGTCAGCCTTGCTAATGGTTCCTCGCTATCGCTAGCGGTATCCGGAGCGGTTGCCAGTGAACACGGGCATGTGGCGACGGCATCGGGGCTGGTGGGGTTCTGCCAGATTGGTAGTGCTGCAGTGGTAGCGATGGGGGTGAGTGCTGTGTTCGGTACGGGAGTTGGTGTGCTTGGCGATGCGGTACTAGCGCTTGGGCTACTCGCGCTATTCACATGCTTGCCATGGTCTGGGTACCGGAAGAAAGTGGTGTAATAGCAGCCAAGGGGGGAAATAAAAAACACCCGCCAATATTAAATAGGCGGGTGTTTTCTTGAGACGCTTACGGACTGGCTATTAGTGCTGATGCTGCTCTTCGTAAAGCTCTGCTTTCGCATGGCGCATCACATCTTCGCAGGCCTGTTGGCGGGCAAGTTGGGTCAGCAGCCGCTGAGTCACCTCAAACCCTTTTCCCAAACAGGTATCAACTTCGTCTCGGCTAACGTGCGGAGAGACGTTGTAGTCGATTTTTACCGTACGGCCACCGCCTTCTAGTCGATCGGCGATTTGTCTAAGCCGCCAGGCGATTCGCTCTTTCCAGGTTGCTGATTCTACCGCGCCTTCGTTTACGCTAAACGTGCACTGCCACTCGGGTTTGTAAACCTTCATAGGAGAACCTCCACTGGGTTTGGAAAGAATGCTTGGTCGTGTGTCGTACTCCGTCTGTCTGATGATGTAGCTCTGGTACTATATCTAACTCTGTGCCAATACCGAAACAAAACGTATACCAAATCTATAAACCAAAGAATACAGAGCTTTCAATATGACGCTTTCAACGCCAGTCTCAACGTCAGCCAACTGCCCGTGCGGCAGTGGTGCTGCATTTACGGCGTGTTGCCAGCCTTATCACCAAGGTGCAACGGCATCTACGCCAGAAGCGCTAATGCGCTCACGTTACACGGCATTTGCGTTGAATAGCCGTGATTACCTACTCGCCACTTGGCACGCATCAACGCGGCCAGCACAGCTAGCGCCCGACCCAGACACCCAATGGAAAGCGCTCACGATTGTGGCGGCACCGCCAGCAAACGAGAGGCAGGGCACAGTCCATTTTTTAGCCTATTTCCGTGAACAAAACCGCTGGCATGTGCTGGAAGAAAACTCACGGTTTGTGTTTGAAGACGGGCGCTGGTGGTATGTGGATGGCGTGCCGACCATTGAGCGCCTCAAACCGCGGCGAAACGAGCGCTGTCTATGTGGTAGCGGTCGAAAAATAAAGAGTTGTTGCGGTGAGTAGTATCAATACCGATACCCAATGGTTCCTCTACTTACTTGAGTGCAAACGCGGCACCTATGTGGGGATTACCAATAACCTAGCGAAACGTTACCAAGCGCACTGCGACGGCAAAGGCGCCCGCTATACCCGAGCGAATCCACCGATAGCGCTGCTCGGCGCGCAACCGTTCGCAGATCGCGCCGAAGCCAGCCGCGCTGAATATGCGCTGAAGCGCCAAACGCCAAGCCGAAAACGTCAATGGGCCACTCAGTGGCCGATTAGCGATTTTTCCGGCTCGGCGTTGGATAGGTAACTTTCGCAGATGATCGAATGGCCGGTCTACCGAACCACCGTCACGGTACACGCTGCCTGGCGTACAACATTGAGGGCGGTGGAGCCCATAAAGTGGTCGGGAAAGCCGGGGCGGTTCGAGGAAATAATGATGCAGTCGACACCGTTGCGTTTGGCAAACTTGACCACCTGATGGGCAGCATTGCCTTCCACAACATGAATCTCGTAGTGCTCGCCGCCAATTTTCTGGCGAATACCGTCCTTGATGCGCTGAGCGGTGGTTTCGCGGTAATCACTCGGCAGTGATGGTGCGATATAAGGGGGAATACGCTCCATTACCGAAATGATCTGTATGGTGCTGTCTTTGTCTGCCAGCTTACGTGCCACTTCGATTTTTTGCAGGATATTGGAGTTATTGTCTGCCGCCGTTGTGATTAGAATATTCTTATACATGAGAGATGCCCTCAGGTTGATAGGCAGTGGTGCGAGGCGACAACTCGGTCGCCTCTAGCCACGTGTTGGTCTGGTAGGTGGCGATCTACTTCGCTAGCTCGGCTTGCGGCAGACTTTCGGTGTATGGCTGATTATAGGTGTTGACGTCGTTACGCTCGCCTTCACGCCAAATGCAGATATTGAACAGGCCGTACACAATGGCAATCACGGGAGTGATAATGGCGAGGAAAGTCCAGCCCATGTAATCCCACGCGGACACGCCGAGCACGCCCATGTAGTAAGCACCGCCTAGCCCCCAAGGAACTAGCGGCGAAGTAACCGTGGCCGAGTCCTCACAGGTGCGCGAACATACCGATGGCAGAATTTTGAGTTTGCGGTAGGCGGGTACGAACATGCGCCCCGGAATAATAATGGCAATATACTGGCTGGCCGAGAACAGGTTGGTGGCTAATGATGAGACAACGTGGGTAACGATTAGCCCGCGTGAATTACTGACCAGTTTGCCCATCTTTTCCAATAACACTTCGAGCATGCGAGTCTTCTCCAGCAGGCCACCCAGGCTAAGCCCGATAAAGCCCAGCGAGATCGTCCACATCATGCCTTGCAAACCACCACGACTTAATAGGCTATCAACGGCTTCAACACCGGTTTCCGATACATAGCCGTAGTTCATGTAATTCATCATGCTGCCCAGTCCGACGCCTTGAGTGGCGACAGCAAGTCCCGCCCCCAATAGGCTGCCAATGACCATGACTGCCAGGGCGTTGATGCGCCGATAGGCCAAAACGACCACTATTAATGGGGGCAGGAAGGCGAGCAGACCCACTGAGAAATTATCGCTAATGCCCGCTAGTAGTTCAGCGGTGCGGGAAATATCAGCCCCTTCGCCGTCAAACTGCATGCCGATAAAGAAGAACAGAATAATAGTAATGATCAGTGCAGGACCGGTGGTGTAGAACATCGAGCGGATGTGGTCGAACAGGTTGGCCTCGGCAACCCCAGCAGCGAGGTTGGTGGAGTCTGATACTGGTGAAATCTTGTCACCGAAGATAGCACCGGAAATAACTGCGCCCGCGGTCATCGCCGGAGAAATATCCAGACCGCTGCCGATGCCGATAAAGGCTACGCCGAAGGTGGCGGCGGTGGTCCATGAGCTGCCGGTGACCAGTGATGCAACGGCACACACGATGACGGCCGTGACCAGGAAATAGGAGGGGTTGATCAGTTGAAGGCCATAATAGATCAGCGAGGGAATCGTGCCGGAGGCAATCCAACTGGCGACTAACACACCGACCATCATTAAGATCAGCATCGGCAGCATGGCGATTTCGCAGCCGTACAATATGCCTTTCTGCACATCCTGCCAGCTGAAGCCGGAATACAGCGCGATGATGGCGCAGACCACAATGGCAAAGATCAGCGAGATATGGGTGACCCAGTCTTCACCAAGTAAAAAGATCTGCGCAAACATCATGAAGCATAAGAAGCCGATGCCTATGATGGCGCCCCAAAACGAGGGTCGTTTGTTTTCGTCGTTCGTTGTTGTTGACGTTGTCGTCGACATTATTATTCTCCTTATAAGGAGTTAGTGTTGTTTGCCGCTTGGTTAAACGGCATCTAGTGGCTTTAGCGTTCTAAAATGATGGCGATGCCTTGCCCACCGCCGATGCAGGCCGCCGCGCAGCCGTAGCGTTGCTGGCGGGAGTGAAGAAGTCGGCTAAGCGTGCCCGCGAGACGGATGCCGGTCGCGCCTAACGGGTGCCCCAGCGCCATGGCACCCCCCCAGATATTGACGCTCTCAGGGTCAATCGAAAGCTCACCCATGGCATGCAGCGGCACCGCGGCGAAGGCTTCGTTGATTTCCCATACGCCGATATCCTGCGGTGTCAGTTGGGCCTGTTTCAGCGCGCGACGAATGGCGGCGGCGGCACCGGCGCCCATCTCCTCTGGCTTGACGCCGCAGTCGGCGATGGCCACAACGCGTGCCAAGGGGCTAATGCCGTGCTGGCGCAGGGCAGATTCCGACATCAGTAGCGTGGCGGCGGCACCAGAGGTCAGCGGCGAGCTGTTGCCTGCGGTCACTACGCCGCCTTGCATAAATACCGGGTCCAGCCCCGCCAGGCGCTCAGCGCTGGTATCCGCGCGGATGTTGCTGTCCGCGCTGACCGGTTCGCCTGCCGCGTTGTTCAGGGTCAAACGCTCAGCGTCGAAGTGACCTGCTGCGTTGGCCTTGGCGGCACGCTGGTGGGAACTGAGGGCGAGTGCGTCCATCGCCTCACGCGAAATACCGGCAGACTTGGCCAGTCGTTCGGCGGTCAGCCCCATATTGAGCACCACGTCGAGCGTCAGCCAGTCGGCTTTTTGCAGCGCTTGAGGGCTGGTCAGCACGCCTTCCTTAAACAGTGCCGGGCCCATGGGCACGCGGGTCATGTTTTCCACGCCTCCGGCCATGCCAACCTCGACAGCACCGGCCTGAATTTCCCGTGCGGTGTTGCGCAGCGCGGCAAGTCCCGAGCCGCATTGCTGATCAATTTGGCGGGTAGCACATGCCTCTCCCAGGGGGCCGAAACGCTCGGCCAGCCACAGCGGGTAACGCCCTCCAAAGCTCCACTGCTCTTTTACTGGCAGGGCGCAGCCAATGCTCAGGTCTTCCACCGCCGCGCCGTCAACGCCGCTACGTGCTAATAAGCCATCAAGCACGCTGGCTAGCAGGGCATCGCTGCGGGTATCGGCCCAGGCATCGACCTCGGGTTTGCGGGGGTGCGCGCGGCTGAAGGCGCTGCGCGCATAGTCGGCGAGATACACGTCTCTCATGAGTGGGTCTCCTGGTTGTCTGCCATGCGCGCCCAACGATGGATGAACAGGGCATAGGTGGTGAGCACGTGGCGAATCGAGTCGATGTTGACGCACTCGTCTACACCGTGAATGCGCTGAGCAATCGGGCCGTAGCAGGTGCCGTTGATCTCGCCGGAAACGTGGAAGGCCCTCAGGTCAGTGGTGCAGGTGGACAGATAGTGGGCAGGTGGTTCGCCCAATAAGGCTTCGTGGCACTCCGAGAGGAGCCGGATACCTGGGGTATCGAGATCGACCACATGCCCTTCGGAGCGAAAGCCATGGAAGCTGATCTTGGGTGGAGGTGTCGCGTCGTCAAGCTCGGCGTGGCGGGTCATCAGGGTGTCGCTGACCCGCTGCATGGCCTCCTCTGGTGACATGCCGGGCGGGAAGCCAACACGCCCTTCCAGAATGGCGTGGGCGGGTACGCTGGAGGCCCAGTTGCCCGCATCTACACGGCCAACGCTAAGGTTGAACGGATGAGGATGGTCAGCGTAAAGCGCAGGCCGGGGTAAATCATTTATTTCGGCTTCCAGCGCTTTCAGAGCAGGTAGATAGTCCTGTAGGGCTTCAATCGCATTGCGCCCGGCGCTGGGGTCGAGCACATGGGCAGGCACGCCATCCAGGCGCATTCGAAACCAAAGCACTCCCACTTGGCCAGCGTAGATCTGAGCGCCGAAAGGTTCCGGGATCAGTACGAAATCGCCGCTAAAACCTTGATGCAGGCAGGCCAGCGCGCCGTTGCCGGTGCACTCTTCTTCAATTACGGTTTGTAGGGTGAGCGGAAAGTTGATCTCTACCCCCGCCCGACGCACGGCCTCAACCGCCATCACCATGGCGGCAATCCCTGCCTTCATATCACCCGCGCCACGGCCATACAGCCAGCCATCTTTTTGCCACGGCTCCCAGGGGGGGCGGGTCCACATATCGACAGGCTCGGCAGGTACCACATCAAGATGGCCGTTGAACACTAAATGTGGTCCTGGCGCGCCAGGGTTAAGGTCTGAAATGACGTTATAGCGGCCAGTGCTGGGCCATTCGGTGGGAGCACGATGGGGGTGCTCCTCAAAGCCGGGGGCGTCCAAGGGTACACGGGTCACTGGCAGGCCCAGGCGCTCAAGGTGACGCTCCATGGTGTCCAGCGCACTCTGTTCCTGGCCGAGTACGCTATAGCCCCGCACCAAGTCACTGGTCAGTTCCAGGGTGTCGTCCATCAAGGCATTGCAGCAGGCAATGATGCGTTGTTCGGTGGCGTCGAGCATCAGAATCTCCCTAAACGTGATTCATCAATCAGCAGGGGGGCGTCGGTAGCTTCGCGCAGCGCTTCAACGCTCAGCCCTTCGGCGATTTCCACTACCTCAAGCCCTTCTGGCGTCACATCCATCACGGCTTTCTCGGTGATAATGCGGGAAATACAGCGACTGGCGGTCAGGGGAAGTTGGCAGCGGGTGAGAATCTTGGGGTTGCCGTGCTTATCGTTGTGGGAGCACAGCACCACCAGCCGGGCGACTTTCTGGGCCAGCTCCATGGCACCGCCAATGCCAGGCGAGAATTTGCCAGGGATCTTCCAGTTGGCCAGGTTGCCTTCCTGATCCACCTCGAAGGCGCCCATAAAGGTAACGTCCACGCGACTACGGCGGATCATTGCAAAGGACGTGGCGCTATCGAACACGCTAGCCCCCGCGCGGGTGGTGATATACGCGCCGCCGGAGTCAATCATGTCGATATCGAGCGCTTCGCCTTCTTGGCGGGGGCGGCAGCCCAGCACGCCGTTTTCGGAATGCACCAGGACATTCATATCATCGGGCAGGTAGTGGAACAGCCGTGTTGGCAGCCCGATCCCCAGGTTGACGATCTGGCCGTCGATGACTTCACGGGCGGCGCGGGTCAACATACGCTGCTGATCAGAAAGCATGGGGGCGAACTCCTTGCTGGCTGGACGCGCGGTCGACCTGCACCACATGACTGACAAAGGCACAAGGCGTATGAATGGTGTCGATAGGCAGGTCGCCGGGTTGCTCGATACGGTAGGTTTGAGCAATCACCCGCTCGGCAGCCATGGCCATTAAGGGGTTGAAATTGCTGGCCGTGGCGCGATAGATCAGGTTGCCGTAACGGTCGGCTCGCTCAGCGTGAATTAGAGCAACATCAGCCTGTAAGGCAGGCTCAATCGCCCAGGTGCAACCTTCCACACTGATTTCTCGACGGCCTTCGGCAATTTCCGTACCGATGCCGATATCGGTAAGAAAGCCGCCGTGGCCAACGCCTGCACAGCGGATTTTTTCAGCCAACAGCCCCTGAGGATGAAAAATGACCTCCATCTCGCCAGAATTCATGGCGTCAATGGCCGTTCGGTTGAGGCCTAAGTGAGAGGTGATCAAGCGCTTTACACGGCCTGCCTCAATTAGCTTGCCGATACCGATACCAGGTTCATTGGCATCGTTTTTAATCAGTGTCAGGTTGCGTTGACCGCTGGCGAGCAGGGCGTCGAGCAACGCAAAGGGCGTGCCCGGCGAGCCAAAGCCGCCTACCATAATGGTCGCGCCATCAGGAATCTCGGCGATGGCCGCGTCAATATCACAGGCTTTGTGGTTCAGCAGCGTCATGGTGTTAAGCGCTCCCGGGAAGGTTGTGGGGGCAAATCAGCGGCGGTAAGCGCTTGATCAAAACGCGCCATGGCACGCGCTAAGCGTTCCAGCAGAGTGTCGACTTCCTCGGGCTGAATAGTCAGCGGCGGGCAGACCAGAAAATGATCACCGGCCACGCCATCCAGAGTGCGGCGAGGGTAGATCAATAGGCCTTCCTGTTTGGCCAATGCGGTGATTTGGGCGAAGCGGTTTTGCTCGGCAGGGAAAGGTTGGCGCGATTCGCCATCAGCGACCAGTTCGACGCCCCATAACAGGCCAGCACCGCGTACATGGCCGACCCAGTCGTAGCGCTCGGCAAGCCTGCGCAGCCCTGCTTCCAGCTGCGCGCCACGCTGGCGGGTATTTTCCAGCAAATCTTCGCGCACAATGGCCTCAAGCACGGCCAGGCCAGTAGCGCAGGCCAAAGGGTTGCCAGCATAGGTGTGGCCGTGTTGGAAGCCACCGCTGGCCATGACCGTTTCGACGATAGCGCTGCGGGCGAGCATCGCGCCAATGGGGTAGTAGCCCGCGCCCAGTCCCTTTGCGGTGACCAGGATGTCCGGCACCACATCGTAGTGCTGGCAGGCAAACCAAGTGCCAGTTCGGCCCACGCCGGTGAGTACTTCATCGGCAATCAGCAAGCAGCCGAATTCATCGCATAAGGCACGAATGCCTTGCAGGTAGCGTTTGCCTAATAGCCGTGCACCGGTGCTGGCACCGCCGATTGGCTCGATGACAAAACCAATCAGTGATTCAGGACCAGCGGCTTTCATGGCAGCGCGGGTCTCTGCCAGGATGCGGTCAACGTGAGTGTCATCATCACACTCCTGATGACGATAGAAATCCGGCCCCGGCACTTTGATGGACGCATGGGTCATGCTGGTGAAGGGCGCTTCCAGCGGCTGATAGCCGGTCATGCCCAGTGCCCCCATGGTGCTGCCATGATAAGACGGGCGCAGCGATACAAAGCGCTGGCGCTGAGGCTGACCAAGGGCGAAAAAGTATTGCCTTGCCAGCTTGAGGGCCGACTCCACTGCCTCGGAACCGCTGGAAATGAAAAACACCTTGCCGAGTTCACCCTCAAATAGCTCGACTAGCCGGTGGCCAAGCGCAACGGCGGGAGCGCTTTCAAACTGAGTGCGATAGGTGAAGGCCACCTTATCCATCTGGGCGAGCATGGCGTCACGAATATCCTGTCGGCCATGACCAAGGTTGCAGGAAATAGCCCCAGAGCAGCCATCCAGATAATCCTTGCCCTGGGTATCCCAGAGCATAACGCCATCAGCGTGGCTGACTTCCGGCAGGGCAGGACCTGCCTGGTAGAACAGCGGAGAGTCGGTCATCACGTTTTCCGTTTTTTATGGTGTGGTGAAAAATCTCACTTGCAGTCTAGGTAGGCTTGTTACTATATTTCAATATATGATCGTTTTTCGAATATCAATGAGTAAAAGTCATGCCTGAGGTCACCATTAACTCGTTGAAAGCATTAGCAACTTTCAAGACGCTGTATGAAGTAGGTAGCGCTTCAGGGACGGCACGCCTGCTTGGCATGACGCAATCGGGAGTGAGCCGTTCGCTGGCGCAGCTTGAAGGGAACCTGGGGATTCAGCTCTTTCTACGTGAAAAAAACCGCTTACTAGCAACGCCTGAGGCACGCGAGCTGTACGATGAGATTCTCAGGCTGATGGGCAATATCGAAGAGCTACGCCATAGTGTGTTGGCGCTTAAGGAGTTCGGCACATCACGCTTGAGAATTGCCGCTATTCCCGGGCTATGTTTTGGCTTTGTGCCCCAGGTAGTCGCTGCGTTACTGGCTGAAAACAGCCGGATAAGTATTAGTCTGGATATGATGTCGAGCCACGATGTACAAACGGCGGTGGAATCAAGCCATGCGGATATCGGCTTTATCACATTGCCAGCGACGTCTCCTCAGCTCTTAACAGAAACACTGCTGGTGACAGAAGCCGTGGCGCTGGTGCCTGACAAGCTTGAGCTAGCCACGCATGATGTTGTTGAAGTCAGTGATTTGCGTGGTCAACATTTAGTGATCAGCAACCAGCCAAGTGTTAGCACGAATCCACTGCTGGAGCTTGTCGCCGAGCACGGTGTTAAAATTTCAGGTAAAACGGAAGCTAATATCGGCACGATTAGCGCGTTGGTAGCTAATGAAGTCGGTGTCACGGTAATGAACCCGATTACTGCGAAAGATCAGCTGTCGCGCCACGACCATGTCAAGGTGCTGCCTTTTATGCCTGCGTTGTCGTTTGGTTTTGGCATTGTTTATCGCCCTGAATGGCATGAGTCTAAAGTGTTGGCGTCGCTTAAACACAAAGCGAAAGAGACGCTAATGAATTACTAACGTTTACAAATCATTTCGTTCGATTAGCAGGTATAGTACAGACATAGGTCGTTATGTCTTGGCTTAGGCTATGTCTGGGTGTGGCCAGGAATAACCCGAAGATGACAGTTGCACCACAATCGGGCAATCTAACGCCCTTTTTCGCCAGTGCTAATGGGCGGAGCTCATTAAATTTCAATCATCATTCAGCATGGAGAGCAGTGTGGCAGTTTACGGCGGTATTCAGGCGCATGAATTGGAACGTTGGTTAAATGCATTAACCAACGCAGCCTATGATCGACGCTGCCCACTTTCCAAAGTGCACGGCGGCAACGCCCGTGCTCGCACTGCTCGCCAGGACTTGTTACATCTCGCCCAGGCTTTCCGAAGCGGCGAACGAATTCGCGATGATGTGGCCGCGGGCTTAAGCCGCTGGTGTCAGCACTACCTAACAGAAGCGGAATGGTATGTGCTGGTGGGCGGCCGCAAACCCGTTGCCCAATCAAAGGCGTCATCCTCTGCTGCTGATGACGATGCGCTGGACGTACTTTATCAGCACCGGGTGGGTTAACCTGCTTCATCAAGCACTGTTACAATGGATAGATGAACAGTGCTCCTGTCGCATCAGCGACCGCCTCCTTAGATGACCCCTTCTACTATCTGACGAACTTTCGTTACGTGTTGGCCTGGGTGGAAGCCCGCCACTACGACCTATTAAGTGCTGCTGAGCGCGACGCTATTAGTCATTTTGAGACGTTACCCCAAGCCTCCCAGGCGCTATTGGTGCGCATGGTGATGCGTAAAGGGGAATTATTTCGTCTGGATAAACTGAGCTATGCGGAAATCGGTGACGCCGAGCAGGCCTTGGCTCCGTTGGTGGTGCTTGGATGGGTAGACAATGCCCCGCAATTAAGCAGCCGCGAGCTATTTCGCCTGTTGCGACTGAGTGAACTGCGCCAGGCATTGGCAGGCGAGATCAACAATGCAGGTCTAGCCCGCAACAGCACGAAAGCTGCGCTTCAAGCAGCTTTGGAAGCATCGCTAGAAGTGTCCGCCCCCCTTCAGCAGTGGTGGCCAACGGCGACGACGCAGATTGTGCGGCTAACGGTGATGGCGCTGTGTGATCGACTTCGGCTGATGTTTTTCGGCAATCTGCGCCAGGACTGGGCAGAGTTCGTGCTAACGGAGTTGGGCCTGCAGCGCTTTGAGCAGGTACCGCTTACCGCGGAGTCGCGCGCGTTCCAAAGCCGCAATGAAGTGACTACTTACTTAACGCTTCACCGCTTGCGTGAACGCTTGGACGAC
Organism: Halomonas sp. IOP_6; assembly: GCF_021151565.1. Lineage (NCBI taxonomy): Bacteria > Pseudomonadati > Pseudomonadota > Gammaproteobacteria > Oceanospirillales > Halomonadaceae > Halomonas > Halomonas sp. IOP_6. The sequence continues at coordinate 177,730 of NZ_JAIRBO010000006.1, forward strand.
GGCGAGTTGCCGCAAGCGCTTTCCATAGAGGTGCCACCAGCTTCCAGCAACCGTTGGTTAGCTTCTCGGCGGGCGCGGTTGCTGCTTGCCATTGGCCGCGAGGCCGAGCGCGGCGGCGACGCAGAGTTAGCGTTAACACTTTACGCTGACGCCAATAACAGCGATGCGCGTATTCGCAGACTGCGCGTGTTAGAGCGTTTAGGCTGTTATTCAGATGCTTATGAACTCACGATCAGCGCGCTTGGCGCGCAGCCAAATGAAGGCGAAAGCCAAGCCCTTATGCGGCTGCTGCCGCGTTTAGCACGCAAATTACCCCAACAGGTTGATCATTCTGCTTGGGCTGATCAACAAGCGGCCCAGGCGCCTACCTATGTGCTTCATTTACCTGGCCCTCAGCCAGTCGAGCGTGCCGTTGCTGACTACATGGCGACCCCTAACGCGCCGGTGTATTACGTTGAAAATAGCCTGCTGACAGGGCTATTTGGCTTACTGCTCTGGCCGGCCATTTTTAAACCGCTGCCAGGCGCGTTTTTTCACCCGTTTCACAGCGGGCCAGCGGATTTATACCGCGAGGATTTTGTCTCTCAGCGTCAAGTCGATATCACTGCCTGCCTGGCCCTGCTGGACGATGGCCGCTATCAGGACACGATACTGCGCACCTGGCACGCCAAACAGGGCATCGCCTCGCCCTTTGTTCACTGGGGAATCGTCAGTGAAGAGCTGTTAACGCTTGCGCTTAAGTGCTTGCCGCCTGCCCATTTGCGTGCCTGTTTTATGCGGCTATTAGATGACCCTAAACATAACCGTGCAGGCCTACCTGACCTGATTCAGTTGATGCCGGATGCACCGCCCGGCGAACTACGCTACAAAATGATAGAAGTGAAAGGGCCTGGGGATCGTCTACAAGATAACCAACGCCGCTGGATTAGCTTCTTTTGCCGCCACGGCATGCCTGTTGAAGTATGTCATGTGCGCTGGCAGCCAGCATCTGAAGCACAAGGGTCTCAACCAGAAAGGTTTGAACGAGAAGAGTCTGAGCGAGAAGATGCCGAATGAGCCGTTACCGGGTAGCGGTGCGCACGCTATGTGATTTCACTGCACGGGAGGGCGATCTTGACCACCGCTTTACGCCAGCACCCAGCGCTCAGGAAGGTATCGAAGGGCATGGGTTAGTGGCTAGCCGCCGGGGCGATGATTACCTAGCCGAATTGCCGCTTTCCGGTGAGTATCAGGGGCTTCGCGTGGCGGGCCGCGCTGACGGCTTTGACCCCAGCGCTAACCGTTTGGAAGAGGTCAAAACCTATCGTGGCAATCTAGATCGCATGGCGGCTAATCAGCGTGCGTTGCACTGGGCGCAGGTGAAAGTATACGGCGCGCTGCTCTGTGCCGAGCGTGGCCTTGAGCGTGTCACGCTGGTGTTAGTGTATCTAGAGATTACCAGCGGTCAGGAAACGCTGCTTATCCACGAAGCTAGCGCCACTGAGCTGCAGGCGTTTTTTACCGATCACTGCCAACGCTTTTTGGCCTGGGCAGAGCAGGAGTCTGCCCATCGCCAACGCCGCGATGAGTGGCTGGCGACGCTGACGTTTCCCTGTCCTGATTTTCGCCCTGGGCAGCGCCCGTTGGCGGAAGATGTCTATAAAGCCGCCAGCACCGGGCGCTGCCTACTGGCCCAAGCCCCTACCGGCATTGGCAAAACCCTTGGCACGCTGTTTCCAATGCTGACTGCAATGCCCCGTCAGCAGTTGGATAGGGTGGCCTTTCTGACTATGAAAACCCCGGGCCGCCGTGTGGCACTGGATGAGCTGGCACGTCTTGCTACCTCCAATTCATCACCGCCTACTGCATCTACCCCTATTTCATCTTCCCTCTCATCGCCTGCACTCTCATCGCCGCTGCGCGTGTTGGAACTGGTGGCCAGACAAAAAGCCTGCGAGTACCCAGGCACCGCCTGCCAAGGCGATGCTTGCCCGTTAGCAGCAGGTTTTTATGACCGCTTGCCTGCCGCTCGCCAAGCCGCGGTGGCACGTCGCTGGCTAGATCGTGCCGGACTGCGTGAGGTGGCGCTTGCCCACAGTGTGTGCCCGTATTATCTAGGTCAGGAGCTAGCCCGCTGGACCGACGTAGTCGTGGGCGATGTGAATCACTGGTTTGATAGCCATGCGCTGCTGCATGGTTTGGCCCAAGCCAACGACTGGCGGGTAGGCCTGCTGGTAGATGAAGCGCACAACTTAGTTGAGCGATCGCGGGGCATGTACAGTGCCGAGCTTTCCCAGCAGCGCTTGAATCGTCTGCGTCGCCGCTCACCTCCCGCGCTTGCTAAACCGCTAGCCCGTGTTGGTAGGCAGTGGCAGGCGCTAACGAAGGCAGTGACCACCGATGCAGCGGCGTCACAGCGTTACCATTTGCTTGATGCGCTGCCCAACAAACTGGTGGCCGCGATGCAAACCTTGGCTGGCGCGATCACCGATTATTTGGTTGAGCACCCCGACGCTTCAAGCATTGAGCTTCAAGAGCTGCTGTTTGACGCATTGGCTTTCTGCCGTTTGGCGGAGCGGTTTGGTGACCACTCACTTTGCGACCTTACCAGTTATGGCCGAGGCGACGCAGTGCTAGGGCTGCGTAATGTTATTCCTGCGGATTTTCTGGCGGCACGCTTCAAGGTTGCCAGCAGCGCAGTGTTGTTTTCGGCCACGCTGACCCCGTTTCATTACTACCGCGATTTACTCGGGTTACCGGAAAACAGCGTGTGGCGGGAAGTGGCCTCACCGTTTGCCGCCCGCCAGCTGGAAGTGCGTATTCGTACCGATATTTCCACTCGCTATCATCACCGTGAGGCCTCTGTGGCGCCTATTGTGGAAGTCCTGGCCGACCAGTATCAGCGTCAACCTGGCCATTATTTGGCGTTTTTTAGTAGCTTTGCTTATCTGGAGCAGGTGATGGCGCAGTTTCAGCACGAACATCCTAGCGTGCCGATGTTTGCCCAAACCCGTGGAATGCAGGAAGCCGAGCGCGACGCCTTTCTGGCGCGCTTTACCCCGTGTGGTAAGGGCATCGGCTTTGCAGTGCTAGGCGGTGCTTTCGCCGAAGGGGTCGACTTTCCTGGCGAGCGCCTAATCGGCGCGTTTATTGCCACCTTAGGCCTGCCGCCGTTTAACGACTTTAACGAAGCGCTGAAAGCGCGCATGAACACCCGTTTCGGCCAGGGCGACGACTACACCTATCGGATACCCGGTATGATCAAAGTGGTGCAAGCCGCTGGAAGAGTGATTCGCAGCCCCGAGGATGAAGGGGTTGTGATATTAATGGACGACCGTTTTGCCCAGGCCAAGGTGCGCGCATTGCTGCCACGCTGGTGGGGGCTAGGCAACCACTCATCTTCTTAGAGGCCATGCACGCGCAATGACGGATTTACTTTGGTACCAGTACCTTCTCATCGGGCTTATTTTTGCTTGGAGCGGTTTTGTTCGCACCAGCCTTGGTTTTGGTGGAGCCGTGCTGGCGCTGCCTTTTCTGCTGCTGGTGGTAAACGAGCCGCTGGTCTTCCTACCAATTGTGGCCATTCATCTACTGATTTTTTCCAGTTGGATTGCCTGGAGCGGCCATCGTCAAGTGCAGAAAGCGGGCGTGGGAGGTACGTCGCCGGAAAGTAATATCGATTGGGGCTATTTAACCAAAGCCCTGAAAATCATGATCGTGCCTAAGTTGATCGGGGTGGTGGGCTTGTTAACGCTGCCCTCTCAGATCATGACCAACATTATTTTCGGCATTGTGATCATTTATGCCATTGGCTATGTGCTGAATAAGCCGTTTAGAAGTAACAACAAATACGTCGATATCGTGCTGCTTGCTCTCGGTGGCTATGTCAGTGGCACCTCGTTGATTGGCGCGCCGCTGATTGTCGCGGTATTCGCCACTCACGTCGCTAAAGAGCAGCTGCGCGATACCATGTTTGTGCTGTGGTTTATCCTGGTGATGATCAAGATGGCGTCGTTCATAATCGCCGGCGTCGACCTCCAGCTGATTCATCAACTATGGCTACTGCCCTGCGCATTTATCGGCCATTTGCTAGGCGAAAAAGCCCACCGCTATATGCTAAAAGCAGACACTGGGCTGTTCTTCCGCGTGCTGGGAGTCGTGCTGATTTTGGTCAGCGTGGTGGGGCTGATCCACCCGCCAGGGTAGGGGGAGTTCAGGGCATACATTATGCCCCGCTGATCAATATCGCTGAGCTGTGTATGATGTGCCGCATTACTTACGAATTGCACCTACCTAGATGTGGAGATCCACCGTGAACACGGAGAGTCATTCTCAGCTTGCCGCTTTTATATGGTCGGTCGCTGATCTTTTGCGCGGTGATTTCAAGCAGTCCCAGTATGGTCGTATCATTCTGCCGTTCACGCTGCTGCGTCGCTTGGAGAGTGTTCTTGAGCCTACCAAGGCCAGGGTGCTAGAAGCTGCCGAGGATCATCAAAATAAGCCTGAAGCCGTACGTGAAAAGCTGTTGCTGCGCGCCGCCAATCAGCCGTTTTTCAACGCCTCACCGCTGAGCCTGAGTAGCCTTTCCGATACCCAAACCAGCGACGACCTGATGAGCTATGTGCAATCGTTTAGCCAGAGCGCCCGAGAGATCTTCGAGCACTTCGAGTTCGAGAGCTTTGTTCAGCAGCTCAGCGCCAATGACCTACTCTATAAAGTTGTGCGGCAATTTGCGGCGATTGACCTAAGCCCTGCACGGGTGACCAACCACGGTATGGGCGGTATCTTTGAAGAGCTTATTCGCAAGTTTGCCGAAAGCTCCAATGAAACCGCAGGGGAGCACTTCACACCCCGAGATATCGTCCATCTGACCACCTCACTGGTGTTAACCGGGCAAGAAGCCAAGCTTAGGCCCAATAGCATCGTTACCGTCTATGACCCAACCGCAGGCACCGGTGGCTTTCTTTCTGAAAGCGACGACTACATTCAGCAGGTCAGTCAGAACGTGACGGTCTCGCTGCACGGCCAGGAGCTCAATCCTGAGTCTTACGCCATCTGTAAAGGCGATATGCTGGTTAAGGGGCAGGAAGTCGAGCAAATCAAGCTGGGCAACACGCTCTCTGACGACCAACTGGCGGGCGAGCGCTTTGACTACATGCTCTCTAACCCACCGTTTGGCGTGGAATGGAAAAAGGTGCAGAAGCAAGTCACCGATGAGCACAAGCAGCGTGGCTACGATGGCCGCTTTGGCCCTGGCCTACCGCGTGTGTCGGATGGCTCGCTGCTGTTTTTGATGCACCTTGTGGCCAAGATGCGCAACCGCCAAGACGGTGGCTCGCGCATCGGCATCATCCTTAACGGCTCACCGCTGTTTACCGGCGGTGCGGGCAGTGGGGAATCCGAAATTCGCCGTTACCTGCTACAACATGACATGGTGGAAGCCATCGTTGGCCTGCCCACCGATATGTTCTATAACACCGGCATTGCCACCTATATATGGGTGCTTTCCAACAACAAGCCCGCTGAGCGCAAAGGCAAAGTACAGCTGATTAACGCCACTAGCCGGGCCAGCAAGATGCGCAAGTCGCTGGGCAGCAAGCGCCAATACATTACCGACCGCGATATTGACGATATCGTGCGGCTTTACGGTGCCTTTGAAGAGAACGACGAGAGTAAAATTTTCCCGATGGAAACCTTTGGCTATCGGCGCATCACCGTCGAGCGCCCGTTGCGTCTAAACTTTGCAGCTAGCTCCGAGCGTCTAGCCAAGCTGGACGACGAAAAAGCCATTCAGAAACTAGATGAGGGAGAACAAACTGCCCTCAAAGCTGCCTGCGAGCAATTAGGTGAGCAGCGCTACACCAATCGCAAAGCGTTTACCAAAGTGCTGAATGCGGCGCTCAAAGCTGAAGGCTTAAAAGTTGGCGCGCCAGTACAGAAGGCCATCCTCAACGCGCTTTCTGAGCGAGACCCGGACGCCGATATCTGCCTGGACAAACACGGCAACCCCGAGCCAGACACCAGTCTGCGCGATAATGAAAACGTGCCCTATAACGAATCGGTGTTTGATTACTTCGAACGTGAGGTAAAACCCCACGTACCGGATGCCTGGATCGACGACAACAAGCGTGATGAGCTGGATGGCCGCATCGGTATTATCGGTTTCGAGATTCCTTTCAACCGCCATTTCTACCAGTTCACGCCCCCGCGCCCGCTGGAAGAGATCGACGCCGACCTCAAAGCCTGCACCGATAAGATCAAGCAGATGATCGAGGGGCTGTCGGCATGAGCAAGGCACTCATTAGCAATTCTCAAATAGCCAACCAAGCAGGGTTTTTCTTGCTGGCGCCGGTCAGCGTGCCTATAATGGATACCAACAACACCCCCCAAGCCTATCCTGCAGCGCGCTGCGGTGATGCTCAAACCGGGGGGTTACTATTTTGGGGCTGTCAACATGCGCTATGACAAGCCTCCCATCCCCGTTGACCAGCAAGTTTCCCTGCTCCGCGAGCGAGGCATGCAAGTGCCTGACATGGCGCGTGCCGAGCACTACCTCTCGCATATTGGTTACTACCGCCTAAGTGCTTACTGGCTGCCCTTTGAGGAGCCTGCCGCCCATGCTGATAATGGGCGCACTCATCGTTTTGTGGCCAATGTGTCGTTTGATGATGTACTCAATCGTTATATCTTCGACCGCGAGTTACGGCTGCTTTGTCTTGAAGCGCTAGAGCGCATTGAAGTCTCCCTTCGCTCGCTATGGGTAAACGCCTTCGCGCTTCAAAAAGGCCCATATGCGTACCTGGAAGCTCAGTACTTTCACTGCCCTTACAAGCACGCCAAACAGGTTGCGAGAGCCGCGAGTGAGCTAAAAGACAACGAAGAAGCCTTTGTAAAGCACTATCGAAGTAAATATCGCGGCGCAGGATTACCCCCGATATGGATCATGGCGGAAACGCTAACGTTTGGCGCGTTATCGCAGTGGTTTGAATCCACCACTGTCACGGAGGTCAAGAAAGATGTTATTCATCAACTTGATCTGCCTACCATCGAAATTGCCCATAGCGTTTTTCATAACCTAAGCCAGCTACGCAATGTGTGTGCCCACCATGCGCGCTTATGGAACCGACGTTTCGCCAAAAAATATCCTCATATCCGCAAAATGCCGACCCTGTTGCATCCTGAAACGCCCGCTGAACAGGCGCGCCATATCTATAACCACTTTGTGATGCTGCGCCACCTGATGCTGGTGATTAACCCCGGCACCTCATGGCCGCAGCGTTTGTATAGCCTGCTCGATAAACAGCCCAACGCCACCCACGCCGCAATGCATCTTCCCGAGCTATGGCGGGACACATTGTCACCCGAAAAAGCGAAGGAAAGCCGCAAATGAGCAAGGAGCTATCAGCATGAGCTATCCCGCTTATCCTGAATACAAAGATTCCGGCGTTGAGTGGTTGGGGGAAGTGCCAGCGCATTGGGATGTATTTTCCATCAAACGCGACCTAGAGTTTCTCACAAGTGGATCCCGGGGGTGGGCATCACATTATTCAGATGATGGCGCAGCATTCATCCGTATTGGGAATTTGACCCGAAACCACATCTACCTTGATATGACTGACCTGCAGCGTGTCAATGTCCCCGACGGTTCAGAAGGCGAGCGCACCAAGGTCCAAGAGGGTGATGTGCTGTTTTCTATCACCGCTTACCTAGGCTCAGTTGCCGTCGTGCCAAGCGTGATAGAGACAGCATATGTCAGCCAACATGTAGCCCTAGCGCGACTCTTCAAGAAAAGGATTCTGCCAAGCTGGGTTGCCTATGTGACATTGTCGGATGTTGGAAAGAACTACCTATCGTCCCAAGGTTATGGTGGGACAAAAATTCAGCTTTCTCTTGAGGACGTAGCTGACCTCTTAATAACAGTGCCACCTCTTGATGAGCAAGCCAAGATATCCACCTTCCTCGGTCACGAAACCGCCCGCATCGATGCCTTGGTGGAGCAGCAGCAGCGCCTGATCAAGCTGCTCAAGGAAAAGCGTCAGGCGGTGATTTTCCATGCTGTCACTAAAGGGCTCGACCCCGATGCGCCGATGAAAGACTCCGGTGTGGAGTGGTTGGGTGAAGTGCCAGAGCATTGGGTTGTCACACGTGCCAAAATGATCTCAGATATTTTTATTCCACAACGAAATAAGCCAGAGTTAAATGACTCTGGAGATGGATGTTTTTGGGTCACCATGGAGGAGATGAAATTTGAAAAAATTACTGGAGCGCAGCGATGTGTCTCAGCTACAGAAATTACTAAGGCAGGATCGCGCGTTCTAAAGGCAGGTGCCGTTGTCGCAAGTTGTGTAGGCAATTTTGGCATAGCTTCACTATTGCTTGTTGATGCAGTGATCAACCAGCAGCTCCAAGCATATATCCCAAGAGGCATTTCAGCCGCTTACCTAAGGGACGTTATTATATGCTCAAAACCATATTTTGATTTAGTAGGTAAATCAGCAACATTGGTATACGTAAATCAGGAAGGTTTCGCAAATTTGCCTGTCCCGCTCCCGTCAAAAGATGAGCAGCGAGAGATAGAAACATATATTACAAAAAGAAAAATTAATTTTGATATCGCTATATCAAGAGCTTTTAAACTCACATCCCTGCTTCAAGAACGCCGCTCTGCCCTAATCTCCGCCGCTGTAACCGGCAAGATCGATGTGCGTGGCTGGCAGCCGCCATTGGAGTTATCGGAAAGCAGGGAGACAGCCGATGAAGTTTGAGACCTTCCAAGTTGGACGCTGGGTTCTGTAGCCATATTGTTTCAAGCTATTTGACGTTGTTCCGTTCATAAAGGCAGGCGTTCTGAGGATGTAAAGATAAGGGTGGCATCTTGATATACAGAGTGCATGTGTAAAGTTAGTGACTAAAACCTTACATATAGAATGTGTATGTAAAGTAGTCAGCCCGTATTCTTCACGGGTAAGCTCGGTTATCACCTCTGACAAGACCAGGGCTGTGCCTCCACGGTAAGCTGCTTCGGTTTTTGAGGCGTTACCTGGGCATTTTTTCTTTAGGAAGTCGCATATGGCACTCAGTGAGTTTGAAATCAAAAAAGTCGAGCGGGCTGCTTCTGCGTTTCTGACAGCTCGAAGGCCTCCCATCGAAGTTCGTTCCAAGCTGGATCTGGATGTCCGGGTTTCCGGCCAAAGCGTTCAGATTATGGAGCTTCGTCCACATTTTCGAGAGCCGTCAACCACGATGGAGTTGCCGGTGGCAAAAGCCACCTACGTCAAAAAATCTCAACGTTGGAAAATCTACTGGATGCGCAGTGATCAGAAGTGGCATTTGTACACGCCACAGCCTGAGTCAGCTTCTATTGAGGAGTTTTTTGCTATCGTGAAGGCTGACGCGAATGCCTGCTTTTTTGGTTAGCTGATAAGTAAAAAATTAGCCGAAAGATCTACATCGTTTTAAACATCATCGTATCAGGAAATTTTATGGCCGATAGCAGGGAAGCTCAGTTCCAGCAGGATATCATCGACGCCATGGCCACCGATGGTTGGAAGGTGGGCACGGCCAGCGGTTATGAACGCTCCACAGCACTTTATACCGAAGATCTGCTGGGGTATGTGCAGGAAGCTTGGCCGGAGCGTTGGGAGAAGTTCTGCAAGGCTAACCCGCAATCGTCTGAAACGGTGTTTGTACAGAAAGTGGTACGCGAGCTGGAACGAGCGGGCACGCTAGAGGTGCTGCGCCATGGTTTTAAAGTGCCGGGGGTGACGTTCGACCTGTGCAGCTTCAAGCCTGACCACGCCATGAACCCTGAAGCGCTTTCCCGCTACCGTGCCAACCGTCTGCGCGTGGTGCCGGAAGTGGCCTACTCGCCCCATGCCCGAGACAAAGCCAGTGGCGGCCAGAGCTACAACCCACGTTTAGATCTGGTGCTGTTTGTAAACGGTATTCCAACCGCCACCCTGGAGCTAAAAAGTGAGTTTAAGCAGTCGGTAGAAAACGCCAAGCGACAGTACCGCAACGATCGCCCGCTAAAAGATCCCATTACTCGCAAGCTAGAGCCGCTGCTGGCGTTTAAGCGCGGCGCGCTAGTGCATTTTGCTGTTAGCCAAGCGGAAGTGGCAATGACTACCAAGCTGGCGGGTAAAGAGACGTTCTTTCTGCCGTTTAATCTGGGCAGCGAAGGCGGCGGTGCTGGTAACCCGCCACCAACTGATGACAATAGCTACGCCACAAGCTACTTGTGGGAGCGTGTGCTATTGCCGGACGCATGGCTGAAGATTCTCGGGCGCTTTTTGCACCTGGAGCAGAAAACAACCGAAGACTTTCACGGTCGACGCAAAACGAAAGAAACGCTGATTTTCCCGCGCTACCACCAATGGGAAGTGGTTAATCAACTAATTGAGACCACCCAAGCCGATGATGGCGGCCAGCGCTATCTAGTTCAGCACAGCGCTGGTTCGGGTAAGTCTAACTCGATTGCCTGGCTCGCCCATCAGTTGGCCAACCTGTATGACGAAAGCGGCCAGCAGAAGCGCTTCAACTCAGTGATTGTGGTGACTGACCGCACCGTGCTGGATAGCCAACTGCAAAACACCATTTACCAGTTTGAACATGCCCATGGGGTGGTCTGCCCGATTACCCGCGATGTCGGCAACCAGAGCAAATCTGAACAGCTGGCTGAGGCGCTGGCGAGCAATACTCGTATTATCATCGTTACCATTCAAACGTTCCCTGCGCTGTTCGATGCGCTGGATAAGCGGCCAACACTTGCCGAAGGCCGCTATGCAGTGATTGCCGACGAAGCACACTCTTCACAGGCGGGCGATTCTGCGCGCAAGCTTAAGGCGCTATTAGCCGCCGCTGGCGAGAGCGCTGATGAAGGCGAAGAAATCAGTGCAGAAGTAATGCTGGATGCAGCCGTGTCTACTCGTCGACCTAATGAGCGCATCAGCTACTACGCCTTTACCGCCACACCCAAGGCCAAAACACTAGAACTGTTTGGCCGTGTACCAGACCCAAGCTTGCCACCAAGTGCAGACAACAAGCCCGAGCCATTTCATCTCTACTCGATGCGTCAGGCTATCGAGGAAGGCTTCATTCTGGATGTGCTGCGTAATTACGTCACCTACAGCACCGCCTGGAAACTGGCCCATTTAGAAGATGAAGAGCAGGAAGTAGACGCCAAAAAGGCCTCCCGCGCATTAGCCAAGTGGGTTCGCTTACATCCTTACAATATTGCGCAGCGCGTAGAGGTCATTGTTGAGCACTTCCGCGCTAATGTGCGCCACCTGCTGGACGGCCAAGCCAAAGCGATGGTGGTCACCGCCAGCCGCCAAGAGGCGGTGCGCTACCAGCTGGCTATGCGCCAGTATGTGGAAGCTCAAGGCTATAGCGACGTGCACCCCTTGGTGGCGTTTTCTGGCAGCGTACCGGCCGATGAGGTCATTCCTGAGGAAGTAACTGAAGCCAGCCAACTGCTGAACCCTGGCGTTCGTGGACGTGATCTGGCCAAGGCGCTGGACAGCGACGACTTCAACGTGATGATCGCCGCTAACAAGTACCAGACTGGCTTTGACCAGCCCAAGCTATGCGCCATGTACGTGGACAAGAAGCTGCAGGGTGTAGACTGCGTGCAGACGCTCTCGCGGCTCAACCGCCTGTTTCCTGGCAAACAGACGTTTATCCTCGATTTCTTTAATGAACCACAAGAAATTTTAGAAGCGTTTGCGCCGTATTATCGCAAAGCCACCTTGGCTGACGTTTCCGACCCGCAGGTGGTGTATGACCTTAAACGCACGCTGGATGCTAACGGCATTTATCACTGGCCCGAGGTGGAAGCGTTTGCTACTGCTTTCTTTGACCCTAAAGCACCCGCCTCACGATTAAGTTATCACTGCCAGCCTGCTCAAGATCGTTTCAAAAAGCGTTATGAAGTCACCGTAGAGCAGCAACAAACGTGGAAAGACGCTCGCCAGCAGGCGGAACAGCAGGGTGACGAAAAAGGGCGCATGCGTGCGGAGCAGGAGTTAGAAGACGCAGGCAAGACCCGCGATGAGCTTGATCTGTTCCGTAAAAACTTACAGAGCTTTGTACGCACCTATGAATTTCTCAGTCAGATCATCCACTTCGATGATGCTGAATTAGAACAGCTTTGTGTGTATGCCAAGCACCTGCATCCCTTGCTACGTATCGATCGGCTATTAATTGGCGACCCTATTGATGTCAGCGAACTTGAGCTGGACAGCTATCGGCTGACCAAACGTGCTGAACAGCGCCTCTCGCTTGAAGAGGAGAGCGGCGATTACGGCTTGAAACCGATTTCAGATGTTGGCTCCGGCAAACCCCATGACCCCGAAACTCAACGCCTTAATGAGATTATCGAGCGCCTGAATGACCTCTACGGCGCAGATATTAGCGATGGAGATAAGCTGCATTTTGCCAACGGCATTGCTGACCGCATTGAGCGTGATGATGAGGTGATGGCCCAGATCAACCACCATGATGAAACCCAGGTGATGCACGGGCTATTTCCCAAGCGCGTCACCGACGCTGTATTAGATGCAATGAATGATCATGAAAAACTGAGTATGCCGCTGCTGGAGAACGAGGAAACGGGGCGGCAATTTGCGTTGCTTATTTTGACGCTGTTGGCGGGAAGAGCTGGGCAAAATGTTAAGTACACTGGGCCCGAAACGTAGACGTGTTCCAGCATACTCACCAGTAGTATGTGCAGCCTTTTTGTTACGGAGAGTTTATGTTTAACCGCCAAGAGTGGGCGTCATTGCTGGGTATCTATGGGCTGGGTGCGTTCCTGTATGCGCTATTGTTAACGCCAGGATTTACGCCAACAGGGGTGACAGCAGGGTTAGGCTTTATGTTCATGGGGCTGGTGTTAGGGCTCTGTGGGGCGGTCATTGGGCGCCGCAGTGGCCGTGCCATGGTGGGTATCGTAGCGGGTTACATTCTTTTCATTGCGCTGGTAACGACAAACTACTGGCTTTCAGCATCAGGTTAGCGAGCGCTCAACGATTACCCAACAATGCCCAACAAAAAACGGCCACTTGCTGTATTAGCTAAGTGGCCGTTTTTTATGAAATTTTTGGTCGGAATAGCAGGATTCGAACCTACGACCTCTGCCTCCCGAAGGCAGCGCTCTACCAAGCTGAGCTATATTCCGAATATTGTTGCAACGATGCTATTAAAAGCGCGCTAAGCAGCGCTCGACAACGGAGCGAATCATACGCAGGCGAAGGGTTTTTTTCAAGTCCCTTTTTCGCGCTGGGTTGCTTTGTTGCGCAGACTTTATGCTTTGCGATCAACCGCTAACCGAGCGATGTTAGCCATGCTATCGCGGTAGGGGCTCGGTGGCAGGGCATCGAGTTCGGCCAGGGCTTTATCGGCCATCTCAACCGCCCGCGCGCGGGTATATTCCAGCGCGCCAGTGGCATTGATGATCTCAAGCACCTCGTCGAGCTGTTCCAGCCCGCCCTTGCGAATCACTTGGCGGATTAGCTTGGCCTGTTCCGGAGTGCCGCGCTCCATAGCATGAATCAGTGGCAGGGTAGGTTTGCCTTCTGCCAGGTCGTCGCCGACATTTTTGCCCATGGCCTCGGCGTCGCCTTGGTAATCCAGCAGGTCGTCGATGAGCTGGAAGGCGAGACCTAAATAGCGGCCGTAGTACTGCAGGGCGCGCTCTTGCTCAGGTGTGGCGTCGGCAAGCACGGCACCGCTGTGGGAAGCCGCTTCAAACAGCATCGCTGTTTTACCTTGAATGGTTTCAAAGTAATCCGCTTCAGAAATGCTGGGGTTACCGATATTGGTTAGCTGCAGTACTTCGCCTTCGGCAATCACGCAGGTCGCGCCGGATAGAATCGCCATAATGCGCATCGATCCTACGTCCACCATCATTTGAAACGAGCGCGAATAGAGGAAGTCTCCCACCAGGACTGACGGCGCGTTACCCCAGGCATCGTTGGCGGTTTTTTTGCCACGCCGCATGTGCGATTCATCGACCACATCGTCGTGCAGCAGCGTGGAGGTGTGCATAAATTCGATCAGCGTGGCCAGGGTGATGTGTTTGTCGCCCTCATAGCCCAGTGACCGGGCAGCCAGCAGCACGAGTAAAGGACGCAGACGCTTGCCGCCGCTTTCAATAATATATTGGCCGATGGTTTCTACCAGCGGCACTTTGGAATTCAATTGCGCGACAATGGTCCGGTTTACGGCGTCAAAGTCATCGGCCACCACGGCGTGCAGCGGTGAAGGCGTTGGGCTGGCAGGCGGGGTTTGAGAGACGTTGGCTGTCATGGGTTCCGTTCATCGCGGGGGTAGGATTGTTGGGGCCATGCTATGGGGCTGTCTGTGAGGCGTCAAGGTAGTGATAGACGTTCGTAGTGTGATGTGTGATTGACAATGCCCCGTAGTCTTGTGGTAAACCGCGATAGTCGCTATAATTCGCGACCCACTCATCATGCTCCCTGTCAGATGGTTGCCAAAAGGGGCGCCACTCGCAGCAGGTCGATAAGAGCGGAAGGCGATGAGCGTTGATTACGCGGGGCGTAATCGGCATTAACGACAAGTCCGGAGAGCGACATGTACGCAGTTATTAAAAGCGGTGGCAAACAGTACCGCGTTCAAGAAGGTCAAACCCTCAAGCTCGAAAAAATCGAAGTCGCTACCGGCGAAACGATTGAGTTTGATGAAGTGCTGTTGGTTGCAGACGGCGATGACGTCAACGTTGGCGCGCCTTTAGTAAGCGGTGCCAAAGTGTCCGCTGAAATCGTTTCCCACGGCCGTGGCGATAAAGTAACGATCATCAAGTTCCGTCGCCGGAAGCACAGCATGAAGCGTCAGGGCCACCGTCAGTGGTTCACTGAAGTCAAAATTACCGGAATTTCTGCGTAAGCAGTCGATTCCCTTAAGGAGGATTTTGCAATGGCACATAAAAAGGCAGCCGGCTCCACGCGTAACGGTCGCGATTCCGAGTCCAAACGCTTAGGTGTGAAACTCTTCGGTGGCCAAGCAGCCAGCGCGGGTAGCATCATCGTTCGTCAGCGTGGCACTCGTTTCCACGCAGGCACTGGCGTTGGCCTGGGCCGTGATCACACGCTGTTCGCTTTGAACGACGGCTTCGTGAAGTTCGAGACCAAAGGTCCGAACAACCGTAAATTCGTTAGCATCGTTTCTGCCTAAGCAACAGCTGTTGCGCAGAGCGAAGATGACGAAATAAAAGCCCCGCCATGGCGGGGCTTTTTTGTCTTTTCGATCCCTTTTGCCTGTTATTAATGGGCGGGATATTGCAGTTAGGGCGGCGGAAGCGGCCGGGAGAATCCAATGCAGTTCGTCGATGAAGCCTCGATTATTGTTGAGGCAGGTAAAGGCGGCAATGGCTGTCTGAGCTTTCGCCGCGAAAAATATGTGCCCAAAGGTGGCCCTGATGGTGGCGATGGTGGCCATGGTGGCAGCGTCTACCTGATTGGTGACGATTCACTGAATACCTTGATTGATTTCAAGTTTCAGCGTTTTTACAAAGCTGAAAACGGCCAGGGCGGCATGGGCCGCCAAATGAGCGGTAAAGCTGGTGAAGACCTGCATGTGAAAGTGCCGGTGGGCACCACGGTGATCGATGAGGACACCCTTGAGGTGATCGCCGATGTCACCGATATCGGTCAGGTGGTACTGGTGGCCGAAGGTGGTCGCCGTGGGTTGGGCAATATTCACTTTAAATCTTCGACCAACCGTGCGCCTCGCCGCACCACGCCGGGCACCGAAGGCGACCGCCGCAACCTGCGTCTGGAAATGAAGGTAATGGCCGACGTCGGCCTGCTGGGCATGCCGAATGCGGGCAAGTCTACGCTGATCCGTTCGGTATCCGCGGCTAAACCCAAAGTGGCGAACTATCCGTTCACTACCCTGGTGCCCAACCTGGGTGTTGTGAAGCTGGGGATGCACGAGCACTTTGTGATGGCCGATGTGCCAGGTCTGATTGAGGGTGCCTCTGATGGCGCGGGCTTGGGGCTGCGTTTCTTGAAGCACCTGACCCGTACACGTCTGCTGTTCCACGTGGTGGATGTGGCGCCGTTTGACGAGTCTGACCCCGTGGAAGCGGCGCAGGCGATTATTCATGAGCTAGGCCAGTTCTCGCCGGCGCTTTCTGAGCGGCCGCGTTGGTTAGTGCTGAATAAATTTGATCTGCTGCCGGAAGATGAGCGCGAAGCCCGCGCCGAGGCGATTATCCAAGCGCTGAACTGGGATGGCCCGGTATTCCGCATCTCGGCAATCAGCAGCGACGGCACTGACAAGCTGGTGCAGGCGGCGTATCGCTGGCTGACAGAGCAGCAGCGCCTGGAAAATGAAGATGAAGAAGCCCATGCCCGCGAGCAGGAAATGCGCCGCCGCATGGAAGAAGAATCAGTGGCCCGTACGGAAGCGCGTCTTGGCCGTCGCCGTAAGCGTGACGACGACGATGAAGATGACGACGACTTTGACGATGATGATTACGATGTCGAGGTAGAGTACGCCCCATAACCGATCCGTCGGCCGAATGGGTGGCGTCAGCAGGGTTAACGGAATCAAACGCGTGAGCGGAATGGCTTGGGAGAGTCGCGACGTGGAAAGCAATGAGCAGTTGCCCGGCCGTGAGGCGTTAAGCAGCGCCCGCCGGGTGGTGGTTAAAATTGGTAGCGCGCTGCTCACCAACGATGGCCGAGGCTTGGATGAGCCGGCCATTGGTGGCTGGGTCGACCAGATTGCCACGCTGCATCAGCAGGGCAAAGAAGTTGTGCTGGTATCCTCGGGTGCCGTAGCGGCGGGCATGGTGCGCCTGGGGTGGCAGGCTCGCCCCAGTGCCGTTCATGAGCTTCAGGCTGCTGCGGCGGTAGGCCAAAACGGTCTCACCCAGTGCTACGAGCAGCATTTTGCTCGCCACGGTATGTTAACGGCCCAGATTCTGCTCACCCACGATGACCTTTCCAACCGCAAGCGCTATCTCAACGCGTTGTCAGCGCTGCGTACCTTGGTTGAGATGCGTGTGGTGCCTGTAATCAACGAAAACGATACCGTGGTCACCGACGAGATTCGCTTTGGCGATAACGATACGCTTGGCGCGCTGGTAGCCAATCTGTTAGAAGCCGATGCACTGCTGCTGCTAACCGATCAGGAGGGGCTATTTGACGCCGACCCTCGCCACGACCCCAATGCCAAAATGATTGCTGAAGGCCGTGCCGACGACCCGCGCTTAGCCGCTGTTGCTGGCAGTGGAGGCGCCTTGGGTCGCGGCGGCATGAGCACCAAAATACGTGCTGCACAATTGGCTGCCCGTTCCGGTGCGGTCACGGTGATTGCCAGTGGCCGCCAGCCGGACGTTATTTCCCGCATCATGGCTGGCGAGGCGCTGGGCACTCTGTTGCGCCCAGCTCAAGCGCCCATCGCTGCTCGCAAGCGCTGGCTGGCAGGTCAGTTGCAGGTGCGTGGCACCTTGGTACTGGATGCCGGGGCTGTCAATGTACTGCGTGGCAAAGGCTCTAGCCTGTTGGCGGTGGGCGTACGTGAAGTGCAGGGCAGCTTTAAGCGCGGTGATATGGTGCTGTGCGTGGATGAGCAGGGCGCACGCGTGGCCAAAGGATTGGTTAACTACGGTGCGGATGAAGCCCGTCAGTTAGCGGGCCAACCGAGCCACCAGATTGAAGCAATTCTGGGTTACGTGGAGGCTCACGAGCTGATCCATCGCGATAACTTGGTGGTTGTTTAACGAGCTGGTTGTTTAATCGCGAGTACGGGGCGTTAGCGGTACTTGGCGTGGCCAGTCATCAGGCACGATGACTAGCCGCTCAAGCGGCTTTTCCCCAGTTAATGCTTTTGCCTGAGGGTCGTATAGCACTACTTGCTGCGGCCCGTAGCGATGGATGAGGGGCGTCACGTCTGCCATATGTTTCTTGGCAGAGTAGAACCTAGCCAATGGTGGCGGTGCTAGCCAGTGAGGCTTCTCTAGCCATGCCATTTTCAGTGTCTCGCTTCGCTGAGCTGAGAATTGCGGCCAATCCCTTAAATAACACCACTTACCACGTCGATGATCGACCGTTGCACCGCTGGGCGGCGGTAACGTTGCGTGCCAGGGATAAAACAGTACGCCGGGCATCGCTAGGCGCTGCGTCAGTGGATGATGGAGTGGTGGAGCGGGGCCTATATCTCTAGGCGCTAGCCAGTGGGCGATGATCGCTTGCGCGGTGGCAGTGCGCGAAATTGGCAACTGATGATGGCGCAGATGGCTACATTTCAGCGCTAGGCTATCCAGCCCGCCAGGGCCAATCCAGCGGCTTTGGCAGGTAGCATCGCCAGGCCCTTCGGGTAGGCCAAGATAGAACTTTATCGCCACTTCCAAATGGATGGGGTTGGGGTTGTCCCGTGTTCGATAGAGCATATCCAGTTCTCCCAGGGTATTGCGCCGCTGGGTAATGCGCAGGTTCTTGGCGAGCAGTCGTGTGTTAGGCGCGTTATCTAACATCAGGTGCCACAGCCGCTCATGGTAGTGCCCCATGCGTGTCGCAAGTTGGCCATCTAGCGCACTCACTAGTGACGAAAGATTCGCCAACCAGTCATCAATTGAATCTACTAGGCCAAGCTCCTGGCGTGTTGGCCTGCCTGGATAGGTAGTCGGCCCCGCCAGCTCAATCAAGTCAGGCGTGGCGAGCAACCAGGCAAGATCACGCAATACCGAATGCTCTAGGCGGTCGCTTACGCCTTCTGCGGTGGTGGGTAGCGTCAAAGGCATCTCCCAGAAGTACACAGTCAATGACTATTGATGATGCGTACCACATTACAACGCGTTGCTGGCAATGTCCCACTGGCTAATTAAAAAAGTAACTGACAGCGCTTATTTGCCGTATCAAACATTATGAGCTGCCAACAAAAGCGGGCCTAAGTGGCCCGCATAATGGTTTGCGTTAGTTAATGCTGGCTTGTGCTATCCCGTTAATCGCGGTCAATTTCGCTTACTTGAAAGGAGCCTTGGCGTAGACTGATTTCTATTTCACGGCCATTTTCATCGCGACCTTCAACATCAATCATGCCGCTTTTATCAATGTCGATATCTTCAAATTCGCTCATACCCTCTTGGCTTGCTACCTCGAGTGCTTGGCGAATATCATCTTCACTCATGCCCCAGGCACCGGTAATTAAACGCTCACGCTCTTCTTGCAGTGTTTCGCCACTATCGATGGAAAATTCAATGTCAGCGTACCATTCGTCATCAAGCCAGCCTTCAACCTCGGCACGGCCACGGCTCTTAATACTGATCTCTTCGTAATGGGTGAACCCATAGTCAGTGGCATGGGTTAGCACACTATCAATCTGATCAACCGGCAATGTATCCGCTTGCACGCTACCTGCAGCCGCAGTGAACAGCAGCGCGGAGGTCGGGATCAGCAATATTTTTTTCATAGCGTTCATATCAAATTCCTTCTTGGTTTGTTGAATGACGTCGTCTGTTGAATGAGACAGCATTCGTCATAAGGCAAAACAGTTATAACACCGCGGTTCTTTCCGTAAGCTGACAAAGCCATTCATCTAACGTTCATGTTGCTTTTGGCATTCTAGTACGATGAAAAAGATGCCCCTCACGCTCACCCTTTCACGTTATTGGCAGCGCCTGCCACGCATGCGCTTGCGCAAAGCGCTGCCTGTGAACGTCGTTGTCACGGTGTTTGCCATTGCGCTGGCCGGTAGTGCCATTGGTGATCAACACTGGGAAGCGTTGCACAGTGAAGTGCAGCGAGGCGCTGTCGTGCCCTTAGAGTCCATTCTGGACTGGCTTGAGGCTAATTATATCGGCGAGGTAATAGAAGTAGAGATCGAGCGTGAGGATGGCCATGTAGAGTATGAGATCAAACTGCTGGGCGCTCAGAATCAAGTGGTTGAGTTTGAGTTTGATGGCCATAGTGGACAGTTAATGAAAATAGAAGGTGTGCGTATTAACGAGATGCGCCGCCAATAAGGTAGCTATTCATGAAGTGTTTACTGGTAGAGGACGACCAGGCGCTCGCCCGTGAGCTTATTCAAGCGCTACGGGAGGGTGATTGGCTGGTAGAGCATGCGGAAAATGGCCAGGAAGCAGATTTTCTAGTGCGCACGGAAGCCTATGACACGGTCATCCTTGATGTGGGGCTACCCGATGGTGAAGGCACGCGCTGGCTCTCTGCGTGGCGTGAAGACGGCATTGATCTGCCAGTACTGATTTTGACGGCGCGCGAGCGCTGGGCTGATAAAGCGGCAGGTTTTACCGCAGGGGCCGATGACTATGTGACGAAACCCTTCGAACCTGCCGAGGTCATGTTTCGGCTGCGTGCCCTGGTGCGTCGTAGTCATGGCCATGCCCATCCCGTGCTAAAAGTGGGTGAGCTACGCCTGGATACCCATACCCAGCATGTCACGCTGGCGGGCAGGCCGGTTAGCATAACCGCCCAGGAAACGCGCCTACTCAGCTACTTAATGCATGCTGCCCCGCGCGTGGTTAGCCGCAGTGAGCTCTCTGAACATGTCTATGACCGTGATCATGAGCCCGACTCCAACGTGATTGATGTTCAAGTGAGCCGGTTGCGGCGTAAATTAGGCGCATGGCGGATTGCCACGCTGCGTGGTCAGGGGTATCGCTTACTCGCTGAAGAGCCTTCCGGCGCATGAAGCCAGCTATTACCCGTTGGGCTCAGCGTTGGTCGACCCGTTCGATTACGTTGCGTCTTCTACTGGCGGCACTGTTAATGGTGTTGCTAGCGTTGCCTATGGCGGGTTGGCTGCTCACTCACCATTATCGTACGTCAGCAATTCATGCCTTTGATGAACGCTTGGAGACAACGCTGAACGTGATCATTGCGGGGGTTACCTTTGACCCGATTGCCCAGCAGATAAGTTACGATCGATCACTGGGCGACCCGCGTTTTGAACAGGTTTATTCCGGCTGGTATTGGCAAATTACCGACCATGACCAGCTTTCGGCAACGTCGCGCTCGCTGTGGGATCAGCGCCTACCGGTTGTCGATAATACAAACCTATCGGCTCGCACGTGGAGCGGCCCGCGAGGCCAGCAGTTGCGAATTGTCGAGCGAGATATTTACCTTGCCCCGTTGGAAACCCCGCTGCATGTTAGCATTGCCGCCCGTGATGATGCGTTGCGAGAAGATATTCGACAATTTCAACAAGCTTTATGGCTGGGGCTGGTGGGCCTGGGGGCGCTGCTGTTAGGTGTACTAGCGCTGCAGGTACGCTGGGGGTTGGCACCACTGCGACGCATGAATGCTAATCTCCGGGACGTCGAGCAAGGGCAGGCTGAGCAGCTCGACACCCACCTGCCGGATGAGCTGGCGATGCTAGCGGAGTCAATGAATGCCGTACTTATTCGTGACCAGCGTTTGATTGAGCGAAGCCGCCATACCGCAGGTAACCTTGCCCATGCGTTAAAAACCCCGCTAAGCGTTATGCGATTGCTGGTTAAGCAATTGCCCAGTGAAAGCCGCGCTCATTGGGAGGTTGAGCTTTCGCGCATCGACAATGCGGTGCGTCACCACTTAGCGCGGGCATCGGCTGCTGGCGAGGGGGCGCGTTTCGCCCCAATTGCCGTTCAGGATACGTTGGCGGCGCTGATTACTGGGCTTACACGTCTTGCGCAGCGCCGTCATATTCGCCTGCAGCAACACATAGACAGCAGTGCGCGCGTCCATATGGATGGGCAGGATCTTCAGGAAATCGTCGGTAACCTGTTGGACAACGCACTTCGCTGGGCGGCAAGCGAGGTGAGCATTCGTTTGCAAACCGATGGCCAACGGCTGTCGCTACGAGTGAGCGATGATGGCCCTGGTATGTCCGCACAGGAGTGCCAAGCCGCTGTGCAGCGCGGCAAACGTCTCGATGAGCAACGTTCTGGTAGTGGACTTGGGCTGGCCATCGTGACGGATCTTGTCGCGCTGTATCAAGGGCAAATGCATCTGCAACGTGCCCAGGCGGGTGGATTAGAGGTGGTTGTTGAATTACCTGTGGTTGCTCGGTAGCTACTATGCATGACCTAACCAAGAGACAATGACATGACGCAAATCACCAAGACATTGCCGGACGTACTGGTGGGGCCACTGCTGCGTCGCCTTTCGCCTTCGCGGCTAGTGCTGTGGCTAGTCGCGACCCGGCCGCTAACCATGCAACTGTTGCTTTACCCTGAACAAGTGGGTGTCCAGACGCACCCATTGGATAAGTCGCATCAATGCGTGGCGATTGGCCAGCACGCCTATATTCATTTTATTGACCTGAGCTTGCCGACCGCACTGCCCACCGATGAGCGAATTGTCTACGATTTGCAGGTACAGGGTACCCAAGGCGAATGGCAACGCCTGCCGGATTGGGCGCCCTGGTTATGTCATGAGGGCGAAGCGTATCCAGGCTTTGTGCTGGCCTCTCGGCATCACCGGTTGATGCACGGTTCGTGCCGTAAACCTCATCACAACAGCGCCGATGGCTTGGTACGGGCAGATACCTGGTTAGCCGAACGCCAATCAACCCCTAAAGAGTGGCCAGCCTGGCTGCTGATGACCGGTGACCAGGTCTATGTTGATGATGTTGCTGGCCCGATGCTGCGTGCCGTACACGCACTGATTGAGCGTTTGGGATTGGTAGATGAGCAGTTGGAAGGAGCCACGGTAGATGACAGTCAAGCGCTTTACGCCGCCCCCGAAAGCTATTATCACCGTGAAGCGCTGTTGCCGGATGTGACCAGTAACGCTGCGCTGCGTGAGCGTTTCTTTGGCGGCGTTAAAAAGCCTGTGTTTACCTCCGCAAATGCGCAAAACCACTTAGTGACACTGGCAGAAATGCTCGCCATGTACTGCTTGGTATGGTCTCCAACGCCCTGGCAACTCATTGCTGTTGAACCGCCAGAGTTGGATGACAAAGAAACGGACGCCTATCAGAAAGAGCAGGTGGTGATTGACGACTTTGTTGCAGGGCTGCCTCAGTGCGCACGGCTAATGGCCCACGTTCCCAGTCTGATGATCTTTGATGATCACGATGTCACCGATGACTGGAACTTGACCGCTGACTGGGAGCGCTGTGCCTACGGCCATCCGTTTTCCAAGCGTATTATCGGCAATGCGTTAGTGGCTTATTTATTGTGTCAGGGATGGGGCAATGCACCGGATAAGCTTAATCCGCTGTTGCTTCAAGCCTCGACACTATTTGAAGAGGATAGCTCGCTTAACGCGAGCGCCCAGGATAATTTCATCGAGCGGTTACTGCGCTTTCAGGGCTGGGAGTACCAGGTGCCTGGCACGCCTGCCCTAATCGTGCTGGATACGCGCACCCGCCGTTGGCGTAGCGAGCGTAACCCTAACCGTCCTTCGGGTTTGATGGACTGGGAGGCGCTGATGGAAATGCAGCAAGCGTTACTGGGTACTAAAAGCGCCGTTATCGTTTCCCCAGCCCCGATGTTTGGGGTCAAGCTGATAGAGATCATTCAAAAGCTGTTTACCTTGGCGGGCAAGCCGTTGGTGGTGGACGCTGAAAACTGGATGGCGCATCGCGGGGCTGCCAATGTACTACTGCATATTTGGCGGCACTCAAAAACGCCGGGTAACTACGTGATTTTATCTGGCGACGTCCACTATTCATTTGCCTACGATATTGTTGTACGTCGTCAAAAGCAGGCACCGCATCTTTGGCAAATTACCTCCAGTGGGATCAAAAATACGTTTCCCCAACAGCTGTTGAACACGTTTGACCGATTGAACCGTTGGCTCTATGCGCCGTTATCGCCGCTCAACTGGTTCACCAAGCGCCGCAAGCTAAGTATTCACCCCCGCGACCCAGACCGGGCTAGCGCCGGAGAGCGGCTATGGAATGCCAGTGGGATTGGGTTGGTAAGCCTGGATGAACAGGGCCACCCAACGGATATTCGCCAGCTAGACGTCGATGGAGGTGATGTGGTGTTTCCACCGTCAGAACTCCCGCGCTCTTAGTCCGCTGCTGTTGGTCGTAGTGTCATACAAACGACATGGAAATGTCGCACGATTGCTGTCCGAATGCTTTCCTGATGGCGCTTTAAAATCAGATGGAGCTATAACAATCAAAGGAACAGGCGACGTTTGATAGGGCAGCAGGTATATGACCGCACAAGAAGCACAGTGGTTGAACCAGATTATTGCAGCAGAAGAGCTGCATGTGTTGTTTCAGCCCATTGTGAATGCCAATCAACAGGCTATTTATGGCTATGAAGCCCTTATTCGTGGCCCGAAAACATCGCCGCTACACTCGCCGTTACGCCTGTTTGAGGTGGCGACTCAGGCAGGATTGTTAGTCGAACTGGATTTACTGTGTCGACAACTAGCGATTCAGCGTTTTGCAGAACTTGAACTGCCGGGATTGCTGTTTCTGAACGTGATGCCGCTGACAATTGTTGAGCGTGACTTCCGTGAAGGCTTAACGTTGAGTTTCATTCAAGAGAGCGGCTTGCCCCCAGAGCGGGTAGTGATCGAGCTTACTGAGCATGTGCCTATTCATGATTACGAGCTGATGCGTCAAGCCGTGGCCCACTATCGCGACATGGGCTTTCAAGTGGCGCTAGATGACTTAGGGGCTGGCCATTCCAGTTTGCGCCATTGGTCTGAACTGCGCCCTGATTTCGTCAAACTAGACCGCCACTTTATTTCTGGCATTGATCAAGAGCCGGCTAAACGTGAGTTCTTACGCTCGATTCTCGATGTAGCGCGCAGCTTAGACTGCCAACTGATTGCTGAGGGAGTTGAAACTGCCGCCGAGCACCTTTGTCTGTGGGAATTAGACCGAGGGTTGGCGTTGCTTCAGGGATTTTACTTTGCACGACCCAGCCTTCATCCGCCCTTGCAGCTACATATGCTGTTGCCTGCCACGACACAGCTAAAAGGCCCGGCGGGGCGCACCGCCCACTCTATTTTACGTTCGATAAGTGCTGTGTCGCCGGCGTGCTCCGTACCAGAGCTTGCCGAACGATTTCGTGATGTTACAACCCTACGCTGTGTGGCGGTGGTAGAAGATGGCGTGCCAATAGCCGTGGTGCGTCGCAATGCGTTTTTAACGCTATTTACCAACCCCTATAGCCACGCGTTGTATGCAAAGCGTCGGGTGTTAGAGATTGCAGACCCTAAAATGCTAGTGGCCGACGCAGATTTGTCTCTTGAGGCGCTTAGCCAGCAGCTAACCGATAGCCGCGATATCGAGCAGGAAGATTTCGTTATTGTGGATAGTCGCGGTTGCTATCTGGGAATGGGGACTATTGTGGACCTATTGCGCGAAATTACCGCCATTCAGGTGCGTCAGGCCCGTCATGCCAATCCGCTTACCGGATTGCCGGGTAATATTCTGATAAACGAAACGCTGGTCACTTATCTCGATCAGCGCGAAGGGTTCGCGGCCGCCTACGTTGATTTAGATAATTTCAAAGCATTTAACGATGCTTATGGCTATGCTCGTGGCGATCACGTGATTATTTCCTTGTCACGTCTGCTTCAGGCGCAGGTAGAAAGCGCTGGCGGGTTTATCGGCCATATTGGTGGTGATGACTTTATGATGCTGCTTCCCTTAGAGCAGTGGGAGGGCGTTTGCCTGCAAATATTGCACTCTTTTGAAGTGATGGCGCCCGGGTTTTATGAAGAGGCAGACCGTCAGCAAGGGGGAATCCATATAGAAAACCGCCAGGGTTCGGTGATGTTTATTCCTTTTGTAAGTGTCTCTATTGCTGTTAAGCCGGTCACTGATACCACTAGCTGCAAGGCGCTAGACATTGCCGCGCAACTTTCCGAGTTAAAGCACCAAGCAAAAAAAATAGCGGGTAACAGTTTATTCGTAGAGCGCCGAGGATGCTGTGTGGTGCCAACGTGTAGTAGGTAGCACTGAGTTTTTACTCACTTAACTGTCACTTAGGGGTCATGACCTTGTCATTTTAATGTCCCTCCGCTGTCATGATTGGGCACCACCATAGCGGCATTGTTAAATAACCCGCTCAGGTGATGTATGCAACCTCTCTGTCTGTCTCAATCGTTTTCTCGTACGTTGATTAGCGTTGCTGTGGTTAGTGCGTTTGCGCTAGCAGCCGTTAGTGCCTCCGCTGACCTCTCTTCGCGCTATGTTGATAATGACGGTGACATGGTTGCTGACGTACCCAGCGATGAGTCTCAGTGGGTCGACCCGGATACCTTAGTCTTTGCCTACACGCCGGTCGAAGACCCAGCTGTATACGCTGATGTTTGGGCGGATTTTCTCGAACACTTAAGCGATGCCACCGGCAAGCGGGTGCAGTTCTTCCCGGTTCAGTCCAACGCGGCTCAGCAGGAAGCACTGCGCGCAGGTCGCCTGCACGTGGCTGGTTTTAATACGGGCGGTGTACCGGTTGCCGTTAACTGCGGCGGCTTCCGTCCCTTTGCCATGATGGCTGCTGAAGACGGTAGCTTTGGCTATGAGATGGAGATCATCACTTATCCCGGCAGCGGCATTGAGTCGGTTGAAGACTTGGCAGGCAGCCAACTGGCATTTACCTCTGAAACGTCTAACTCTGGCTTCCGCGCGCCTTCTGCGTTGCTGCGTTCCGAGTACGGTCTAGAGGCTGGTGAGGATTTCGAAACTGCGTTCTCCGGCTCCCATGACAACTCCATTTTAGGGGTGGTAAACAAAGACTACGAAGCTGCTGCCATTGCTAACTCTGTTGGCGCGCGGATGATCTCTCGTGGCGTTGTCAACGAAGGTGATTACGAGATTATCTACACCTCAGAAACGTTCCCCACCACCGCCTATGGGCTGGCCAATAACTTGAACCCTGAGCTGGCCGAGAAAATTCAGGATGCTTTCTTCAGCTACGACTGGAAAGGTACGGCTCTTGAGGCCGAGTTTGCCAATTCCGGTGAAGCGCAGTTTATCCCGATTACTTATCAGGAAAACTGGTCGGTCATTCGCACCATCGCCGATGCTAATGGCGTGACCTACGACTGCGATTAACATACTAGTCGTTCTGAAACCCTATCGGCCAGGAAGGCAACTTTCTGGCCGAATTGCTATGTACCTGACTAATCGTAAATGGGGCACTCTCATGTTGACTCTTACCGGCGTTGGCAAACGTTACCCCACTGGGGATCGTGCGTTAACCGATATACAACTGACGCTACCTAAGGGCCAAGTGATGGCGCTGATTGGGCCATCCGGTGCAGGGAAAAGCACGCTGATTCGTTGTGTTAACCGTTTGGTAGAGCCCACTCAAGGCAGCATTTGCTTAGATAATATTGAGCTGACCAAACTATCAGGCAACCGGCTACGCCATGCACGCCGCTCCATGGGGATGATTTTTCAGGAGTATGCACTGGTTGACCGTTTAACCGTGATGGAGAACGTGCTGTCTGGCCAGCTAGGTTATGTAGGTTTCTGGCGTAGCTTCTTACGCCGCTACCCACAGGAAGCCGTGGCCGAAGCCTTTCGCTTGCTGGAACGGGTTGGCTTACCCCACGCTATTGATAAGCGCGCCGATGCGCTTTCCGGTGGCCAGCGCCAGCGGGTCGGTATTGCCCGCGCGCTGTTACAAAGCCCAAAGCTACTATTGGTTGATGAACCTACCGCCAGTCTCGACCCGAAAACATCGCGCCAGATCATGCGCCTGATCCGTGAACTATGCGCCGAGCGAGAGTTGGCCGCGATTATCAACATTCACGACGTCGCGCTGGCTAAGCAGTTTGCTGACCGTATTGTGGGGTTGCGGGCTGGGGAAATCGTCTTTGACGGGCAGCCTAGCGAGCTTACCAGTGAGATTCTCACGACTATCTATGGTGAAGAGGATTGGGATACCACCCCAGAACACTCCGACGATGATGAAACTGAACAGAATACGAAAGAGAGCGAAGCACATCGGCTTCATACTGGTTGCGAGCTGTCCCGGTTAGAAAGACTAGCGAGTGGGGGCGCGCGATGAGCAGCACCAATTCACTGGCGCGCCAACAGGCTGCGCGTGAGGGGCACTGGCGGCGCTTACCACTGATTGATAACCCGCGTGTGCGTTGGGGGCTGGTGCTAGGCGCGATGGTTTATCTGGTACTCGCACTTGCCTCTGTGGAAGTTAACTGGGCACGTGTGGCGGAAGGGGCCGGACGCGCACTCAATTTTCTGGGTGCGTTTTTGCAGCCGGACTTCGTGAGCCGCCAGAGCGATATTATCGCTGGCCTGCTGGAAAGTCTGACCATGACGTTAACCTCTACAGTGATTGGCGTGTTATTGGCCATTCCCGTGGGGCTGGGGGCGGCGCGTAATATCTCGCCATTACCTATTTATGCCGTATGCCGCGCGATTATTGCCGTTTCGCGCACCTTTCAGGAAATTATTATCGCCATTCTGTTTGTGGTGATGTTCGGCTTCGGGCCGTTTGCGGGCATGTTGACCCTGGCGTTTGCCACGATTGGTTTTATGGCCAAGCTGCTGGCAGAGGATATTGAAGACCTCGACTGGCGGCAGGTAGAGGCCGTACGTGCCACCGGGGCGAGCTGGTGGCAAACCATGAATCATGCCATTCAACCTCAGGTGATGCCGCGCTTAATTGGTCTCTCGATGTATCGATTGGATATCAACTTCCGCGAGTCGTCAGTGATTGGCATTGTCGGCGCTGGCGGTATCGGTGCCACCCTGAATACCTCGTTGAGCCGCTACGAGTACGGCACATCTGCTGCCATCCTGCTGATTATCATCGCTATTGTACTGATGAGTGAGTATGCCTCCAGCTATGTTCGCCGCTGGACACAGTAACGGCGCGCCACTTGTCATAAGAGGAAACGATATGCCTGTTTCAACATCCCTCCAAGGGGCACCGCTTTGGCAGCGGCGCACTACCCGTGCCCAGTGGCTGCAATTCGCTGCCTGGCTTCTAGGCATCAGCCTGTTTCTACTATGTTGGAAAGTGATTTCTGATAACACCATGTGGGTGTTTGTTGAAGATGCTGGCCGCCAGGGCAGCGACTTAATCAGCCGTATGATGCCGCCGCGTTGGGAGTATGCCAATGTGCTGTGGAAGCCCATGTGGGATACCTTGAACATTGCCACGTTAGGGACGGCGCTAGGCATTGTCATGGCCTTTCCCGTGGCGTTTTTAGCGGCACGCAATACCACGCCGCACCCACTGATACGCAGCTTGGCGCTCACTATTATTGTTTCGTCGCGCTCTATCAACTCGCTGATTTGGGCCATGCTGTTGGTCACCATTCTTGGCCCTGGCGTCTTGGCGGGTATTATCGCCATTGCGCTGCGCTCCATTGGCTTTGTGGGCAAGCTGCTTTATGAAGCCATTGAAGAGATCCATCCAACCCCCGTTGAAGCGATTAGTGCCACCGGCGCCAGCCGCCTACAGGTGATGAACTACGCTGTGTTGCCTCAGGTAATGCCTGCCTTTGCAGGTATTAGCGTGTATCGCTGGGATATTAATATTCGTGAGTCTACCGTGCTGGGTTTGGTGGGGGCTGGTGGTATTGGCTTGCAGCTCAATGCCTCAATTAACAGCCTTGCCTGGAACCAAGTTAGCGTCATCTTTGTGATGATTTTTGCCACGGTGCTGGTATCCGAGTGGGTCTCCGCCCGTGTGCGCCACGCGATCATTTAGTTAGCCTGTTGAGGAACAGAAACCATGCGTTTTCCTAATGCAGACATCACCACCATCGATATTATGCGCCATGGAGAGCCAGTCGGCGGGCGCATGCTACGTGGCAGCACCGACCACCCACTGAGTGAAACGGGCTGGAAGCAAGTGAGTGATGCCGTCATGCGCCACACGGTAGAGGGCAAGCCACCTTACGATGCGATTGTCAGTTCGCCATTGCTACGTTGCCGCGAATTTGCGCTGTGGCTAGGCGAGGAGTTTGATGTGCCTGTACAAGTTGATGACGACTTGGCGGAACTTCACCTGGGACGCTGGGAAGGCAAAACGCATGCCCAGGTATTTGCCGATGAGGGCAGCGAGCCGATGAGCGCATTTTGGTTTAATCCCTGTCTATCTGCGCCCCCAGAAGGAGAAACGTTGGCAGCGCTGGATGCTCGGGTTAGTGAATCCTGGCAGCGGCTGTTGGCTAATCCGCCCGGTAAGCACGTGTTGGTGGTTGCACATCTGTTTGTCTGCAATGCGCTGCTGCGCCAAGTGCTGGGGCAGCCGCTTGGTAACGGCTTAGTGATGGACTTACCCTATGCTGCGATGAGCCGCCTGCGCCATGAGCGCCATGCGTTAGGCAAAACCACCTTTGTAGAGTGGATAGGGCGTTAGTCATAGTGCGTTAGTAATAGCCACCTACGAATCAGTAGCGGGTAAGCTGCGCATAGGCCATGATATAAGCATTGCTAACGTGCTGAGCCGGAGCGATGTATGCCATTTATCCGTCTGTCCCCACTGTTAACGCTATTCACGCTGCTGCTATTAGCAGGGTGTGCCAGCAAAGAGATAACTACCGTTCCCGCCTCAAGTGATCAAGCGGGCATTTCAATGGAACGCGCGCTGATTCTCTCTCATGCCCAGCAAGCGATTGGCACACCGTATCGCTTTGGTGGCAATACTCCGGAGGGGCTGGATTGTTCGGGGCTTGTGGAAATGACTTATCGCGCTGCGGGCATCCGCGTGCCCCGCACTGCTGATGATCAGTTCCGCGCGCTGCCTTCGGTTGATGCGCCACGCCCAGGTGATTTACTGTTTTTTGGAGATGGCGCCAAAGCCACACACGTAGGCATTTATGGTGGGAACCGGCAAATGATCCACGCACCTGGTAGCGGTCGAGCCGTGGTCAGCGTGCCACTGGATGTCGATTACTGGAATCAGCGTTTTTTAGGTGCTGCTTCACCAGCACCCTAAGCGACATTAATAGGATGAGTAATTGCAATCTAATGTGGGAAAGCCAACGGCTCAGGCTGCCTGCTCATCAGGCATTGTTGTCACTTCTTCTGTAGTAGCTTCCCCAGCGCTTCGTGCAGCATTCATTTCGCTCTGCTCGCGAGCGGCTTCCAGTTTGGCTTCCAATAAATATTGTCTTGCCTGAGCGGCCACCTGTATATCTTTAGAAGAGGGTTCTGCCGGCGCCAACGCTGCCGCGATGATCGTTTGCATCTTTTCAATAGTCGCCGTGGGGTTGCCTGGCACGGGGCCGTAATCAATCGGTACTTCACCCGCAACTGCATAGCGTTTACCGTCTGGCCCAACTTCGTACTCATAGCTGGCACCGCCGGTGTAGGGGCCGCCCACCGTCTGGTGGGCCACTTCATGCTGGCGGACTTCTCGATCAGTTTGCTTAAGCTGCTCTAAGTACTGAATCTCTTCAGGTGCTAGCGGCGTACCGTCAGGGCGCGTAGGACCGGTCGTTTCGCGACTGGCGGATGAGTCCGTCTCTTCACTTGCTTGTGCAGTCTCAGAGGCGTGAGCTTTCTGTTCCTCCGACGGCATCCGATTAGCCTGTGTACTGCTTACCTTAGGCTGCGGTAACGCATATGAAGAAACAAAGGGGGTTAGGGTAGAAAGATCCATAAGCAATTACCGAAGGATAAGCTGTTTGCGTTAGCATAGAGCATCTATGAAGGAATCGCAGCACGTAATCGTCGTGCCTAAAACGACCGCTTAGCTATTGTTTGGTTAATCATTCGCATGCCCATAATTGATGTTGTTATTCATCTGTCAAAAAGTGAGTGCCTAGCGCATTACGAAGGGCGCTACTCGAACGTGCGAACGCGCAGCGTCGATGGCCGCTGGGTCATTTTTCCTGCTGAAGCGCTGCGCCGAGTAGTTGGACAAGAGGGAGTTCATGGTGTTTATCGATTGGAATTTTCTGACCAGGGGCGTTTTATCAACATTCAACCTCTCTCAAAGAGTTGACTCGGCATATGCACCATAGCGATGCAAATCTAACGCTCCATGAGCTCATTTATGCCGTTATACCCAATCTAAATAGAGCCGAAAAATTAGTGCTCAATACGCTGGAGAGCCTAATCGAATCGGCAGAAAATCCATTGGATGTCGTTAAGCGTAACGAACAAAGACATGCTTTCTCGCTAGAAGTGCATCGTGTGCGTATCAACATAGAACACCTTTTAGAACGCTATCGTGCTGATGTAGATAGGGTTTTGCGCTCAGGAGGCGAAGTGGAAGGGCCTATCGTGGTACCAGATGCCCTAGAGGCCGATGCAATTCGCAGCGCCATTGATATTTACTTGCACGTTAGGTCTTTTCAGCGTGGCGAACGTCGTCAGCCACTACCAGGCCACTAGTTACCACCTTATCACCACTTCTTGTCACCACATGGCATCATCATTGCTTGTATAATGCGAGTGCCGCTTTTGGGGTTACCCACCTGAAGGCCAACAGCTTGCCTACCCGGCAATTCGCTGTGACTACATTAGGAGATATATCATGTCTGCCTCACCTGTTACGTTAATGGTAGCCCGTCGAGTGGCGAGCGGTCGTTATCACGATTTTAACCGTTGGTTAAACGAAGGCCGCGACTTGGCGGCTGACTTTCCTGGTTATTTGGGATCCGGTGTTTTGGCCCCCCCCAATAGCGATGACGAATATCAGATCATTTTCCGCTTTAGTAGCAGTGATACGTTAACAGCCTGGGAGCATTCGGCTTCACGGAATGCATGGCTACAGCGAGGTAAGGGGCTATATGATGCGCCTCATGAGCACCGTGCCACCGGTCTAGATGCTTGGTTTCAGTCTAGCTCGGGCACGACGCCTCCGCGCTGGAAGCAAGCCATCGCCGTATGGTTGGCTTTTTTCCCCATTTCACTGTTGTTTAACTGGGTATTTGGCAGTGCCTTGGCGGACTGGCCCATGGTGCCCCGTGTTCTGGTCAGTACGATGATGTTGACGCCTGTCATGGTGTTTTTATTTATTCCACTTTCAACGCGCCTACTTGCCCCTTGGCTGGAAGGGAAATGGTCGCCGTTAGATATATTGTCACGTTGGCGTCATGAACATAGAACGTAGTACAGAATGGATGAGAGCATGTTCATATTATTAAAAATGATTTAAAACATAGGCTTAATTTTGATCTGGTAATGCCTTAAGCCATGCTCTTGGCGTTTCTTTAATAAGATAAATAAGTGCT
Source organism: Halomonas sp. IOP_6 (assembly GCF_021151565.1). Classification (NCBI taxonomy): domain Bacteria; kingdom Pseudomonadati; phylum Pseudomonadota; class Gammaproteobacteria; order Oceanospirillales; family Halomonadaceae; genus Halomonas; species Halomonas sp. IOP_6. Next base: position 210,816 of record NZ_JAIRBO010000006.1, read on the forward strand.
AAGCTTCATGGGGTTCAACGCTGCAATAGTGCTAAGCTAAATACGCTTGCAGTAAAAGGATAACTGACTTTGGTGCAATGCTAGCGTACCAAGTCGCCCCATGGAGTAGTTATGATCCGCGTTCACCATCTCGAAAAATCCCGCTCGCACCGTATTTTATGGCTTCTGGAAACACTTGGCCTTGATTATGATATTGAGGTTTATCAGCGCGATCCTAAAACTCAGCTAGCCCCGGCATCACTTAAAAAAATCCATCCGCTGGGTAAGTCGCCAGTTATTACCGACGGTGAGCTGACCGTGGCAGAATCAGGGGCAATTATTGATTATCTCGTCAACTGCTATGGTAATGCCAAAGATCAGCTCCTTGAAGAAAACCGTAATGAGTGGGTGAATTATCGCTACTGGCTCCACTATGCAGAAGGTTCGTTAATGCCGCTGTTAGTGATGGGGCTGGTCTTTAGCCAATTGCCTAAGCAGTCTCCGTGGCTGATTAAGCCGTTAGCAAAAGGAATTAGCTCAACGGTGCAGCAGCGGTTTATCCAGCCCCAACTAAAACAACATCTAACCATTATTGAATCGCACCTAGACAAACGAAGTAATTTTGCGGGTGACTGGCCGAGTGGGGCCGATATACAAATGAGTTTTCCGCTACAGGCCGTTGCCGCGACACAATCGTTGGCAACGTATCCGGCTATCGCAGCATTTGTGGCGCGTATTGAAAGTGATCCTGCCTGGCAACGGGTTGTTGAGCGCGCAGGCCCCCTTACCATGCCCGGTGCGTAGGTTTATCTATGTTCCAGACGTTGAGCTGTTTCGGACTTCGCTCATCTTCTACTCAAAAGGGGGCGTTGTGCGCTCTAGCCCACTTTATGTCGGGAACATTACTGCTAGCTGGATGTTTGGCAACAACCCCCTTATCGGCTGAGACACTGACCGTTGGTGTGTACCACAATCCGCCAAAACTCTTCGCTGACGATGAAGGTCGCCCTCGAGGCGTGCTAGGCGACCTTTTGCAGGCGATTGCCAAAGAAGAGCAGTGGCAGCTTGAAAGTCTTCAATGTGACTTTCAACACTGTCTTACCTTGTTAGAGCAAGGAGACATTGACCTATTACCTGACGTTGCCTGGAGTGTAGAGCGTGCTCAGCGTATCTCGTTTCATGAAGAGCCGGTGATGCATAGCTGGTCACAGCTTTACCAGCGTGAAGGGGCTAAGATCGGCGCTATTTTTGATCTTGAGGGGCAGCGTGTAGCCGTGGTGTCAGGGTCCGTTCAGCAAAGCTATTTGGCAGCGGTAACCGAGCGTTTTGATATCAACGTCACTTGGCTGCCCGTGAGTAGTTTCGCCAGAGGGTTTCAGGCAGTTGCGGATGGTGAGGCAGACCTTGTGGCCGCTAATCACCTATTTGGCGACTGGCGGGCTCACGATTATGGGTTGCGTGATACGCCTGTTATTTTTCAGCCAGCAAGGCTTTTTTATGCCGCCTCACCTCAACTCTCTGATGAGATACTTAATCATATCGATGATGTTTTACGTCGCTGGAAGCAGGATAATGGCTCTGTTTATTATGAAACGTTAAGTGCATGGCGAGCTAAGTCAACCCCATCACAATTAACTCCTACATGGATGTGGTGGGGGGGTGGTTTACTTATTTTACTGCTTGTTTTAGCGCTTTTAGGCAACATACTGCTTAAGCGCCGCATGAAAATTAACCGAGATCAGTTAACTACTCATGAGGCGCTATTGGCGACTATTTTAGATAGTGTAGATGCCTTTATCTATATTAAATCTCCCTCGCTAAAGTATCGTTACGTCAATCGTCGAATAAGTGAGCTTTTTAATCAGTCCACAGAAAATATTATTGGAAAGCGTGACGCTGATTTTTTTGATGCCGAAAGCGCCGAAGCAACAAGAAAAATCGATCAAAATGTTTTAGATTCAGGCAAAAAAGTAACGGTTGAAGAGCATAGTATGCTGCAGGGTGAGGAGCATGTACGTACTTTTCTTTCTATTAAGATGCCGTTAACCATGGCACCAGGTGAAGCGCCTAGCTTATGCGGTATCTCTACAGAGCTTACTGAGTATCTGGAAATGCAATCTAAAACCCATCGCCTAGCGTTTTATGATGCATTAACAGGTCTCCCCAATCGTCGGCGTCTCATGGAATTATTAGCCGATGTCACGGATCAAAATAATTGCACAATAAACTTCAGCGCAATCTTTATCGTTGATTTAGATAATTTTAGATTGGTGAATGACATTCAAGGCCACGAGAGTGGTGATCAATTACTGATTAATGTTGCCGAAAGATTGCAAATACACCTGCCTCAGGAGGCAACCGTTGCCCGCTTTAGTAGCGATGAGTTTGTCGTACTGTTAAATGCATTAGGTGAGCAACAAGGTAAAGCAACACACAAGGCTGAACGCCTTGCAAGGCAGCTCTTAGAAGCGGTTGCTAAGCTGCGTAACGACCGGGCACTGCCGATTACCGCCAGTATTGGCATTTCACTGTTTAAGTGTTCAGGGTTAAGCGTAAACAATGTTTTACAACAAGCAGATATGGCGCTACAACAAGCTAAAGCGGCTGGCGGTAACTCGTTGCGCTTTTTTAATATGGATATGCAAACTAGTGTGCTAGAGAGGGCCAAGCTTGAGGGGGATCTGCATCAAGCCTTAGAGCGCAATGAGCTGTCGCTACATTACCAAGTTCAGGTCAATCATCAAGGCGTCACTACTGGCGTTGAGGCCTTATTACGCTGGTACCACCCTCAGCGTGGCTGGGTATCACCAGCCACCTTTATCCCTCTGGCGGAAGAAAACGGGTTGATTCTGCCTATTGGGCACTGGGTATTGAAATTAGCCTGTGAACAGTTAGCAAAATGGGCGCAGCAACCTGCGTATGCAGCACTCACTATCTCCGTTAACGTGAGTTCGGTGCAGTTCCAGCAACCTGGGTTCATACGCGATGTAGAAAGCTTGTTAGCACAAACCCAGGCCCCACCAAGCCGTTTGGTGTTGGAGGTAACAGAAAGTCTGTTGATGAGTGAGCCCACGCGAGTCCGCAGCACTATGCTAAAGCTTCGTTCCCAAGGCATTCGCTTCGCGCTGGATGATTTTGGCACAGGCTATTCGTCGCTGAGCTATCTAAAGCGCTTACCGTTGGATGAGTTGAAGATTGATCAGTCGTTTATTCGTGAATTGCTAACAGACAAGACCGATGCGGCGATTGTGGATACTACTATCCTTTTAGCGGTCAGTCTTGGCTTGACTGTGGTGGCTGAAGGCGTCGAGAAAAAAGAGCAGTTTGACTGGCTCAAAGGTCATGGCTGCTACCGCTACCAGGGCTATTTATTTGGCCGCCCGACGCCAATTGAGTATTTATTTGAGACGTACTAAAAAGCCCGCGCAGCACTTGTTAGTGCTAGACGCGGGCTTGAGCTGATTACAGCTGTTCGTTAACCAAAGACGGCAAAGCTGTCGGCGTTAAGCCACAGATGTACAAGGATACTGGCGACGTAGCCGAGAAAAATAACGGGTGCCCAGCGTAGGTGGCCCATAAAGGTGTAAGCGCCACGCGCTTGGCCCATTACCGCAACCCCCGCTGCCGAACCGATTGAGAGTAAGCTTCCCCCTACACCGGCCGTCAACGTAATCAGCAGCCAATGCCCGTGGGACATTTCCGGCTCCATGGTCAGGACTGCGAACATTACCGGAATGTTATCGACTACTGCTGACACAACCCCCAAGATAATATTGGCCCAGGTGGCGTTCCAGCCGGTGTAAAGCGCTTCGGAAAGCAGCCCAAGGTAGCCCATAAAGCCAAGGCCACCTACGCACATAACAACCCCGTAGAAGAACAGTAGTGTGTCCCATTCGGCGCGGGCGACACGATTGAAAACATCAAACGGCACCACGCCACCCAACTGCTCAAGCTTTTTATTATCGCCTTGGCGGCTGTAGCGTTCACGCTTGCGTTCCAGTGAGCGAGGCAAGCTGCGACGTAGGTAATAGCCGAAAAACTGTAGGTAGCCAAGACCAGTCATCATGCCGAGTACAGGCGGCAAGTGCAGCAGCGTATGGCACAACACAGCAGTGGCGATAGTGATCAAAAACAGCGCAATAATTCGCCGTGCACCGCGTTTGAGCCAGACATCTTCATAAACGCTGCTGGGCTTCTGATCCTTAATAAATATACTCATGATGACAGCAGGGATCAGGAAGTTAACCAAGGAGGGCAGGAATAGAATGAAAAACTCCTGGAACTGAATAATACCTGCTTGCCAGACCATCAGCGTGGTGATGTCGCCAAAGGGGCTAAAGGCACCGCCGGCATTGGCGGCTACCACAACGTTGATGCAGGCGAGATTAATGAAGCGTTTATCCCCTTCAGCAACTTTGGTGATAACGGCACACATTAGCAGCGCTGTGGTTAAGTTATCGGCAATTGGCGATAGCACAAAGGCAAGGCCGCCCGTTAACCAGAACAGCTGGCGGTAGCTAAAGCCTTTGCGCAGCATCCACGAGCGCAGGGCATCAAATACACGGCGCTCCTCCATGGCGTTGATATACGTCATGGCAACCAGTAGGAACAGCATTAGCTCGGTGAACTCCAAAAGTGTCACACGAAACGCATGCTCTGACGTATCAGACATGCCGTTTTGGACGTACACCCAGCCAATGAGTCCCCAAATAATACCGGCAGCAACCAGTACCGGTTTAGACTTACGCATGTGGATTTTTTCTTCTGCCATTACTAAGGCATAGGCAAGCACGAAGATTGCTACGGCAAAAAATCCGACGGTTGAGGAGGTTAAGTCGATATCTCCAGTCACTGCAAAAGCGGAAGGACTAATGGATAATAATAAGGCTGCTAACAAAAAAGGCCAGCAACGAGAAACTCGGAGCTGGCCTGGGTCATTATGTAACGTCGGCATGGCGTGTTTATCCTTATATTGGTTAAAAGGTAGGGGGAATAAGCGGCGTTAGTTTAACAAGTTATATTGCATTGCAATACGGAATTAAACCGAATGAAAGGCTTTGATAAGCAAGTTATTACGTCTTTTTTTTGGAAATTATCCGTTTAGCTAATAGCAATATGGTCAAATAAATGTAAAGAGTTTAATCATAAGTCAGATAAACATAATAGATTTACGATATTTGTTGGTCTCCGTTGCTTTGTAGGTATATTTGCTGCTTGTGGGTCGATCTTCAGGCTGTAATAAAACTGAGCAACCTGCGCGACCATATTGATGGCTGCGTTGGTATGGTTGATCATTATGTCGCGTCTAAAGGCTTGGAATTTAGCTTTTGTCATCGCTTTTAGTCAATAAAAACGAGGCCACACAGCTGGCCGTTGGACACGTTAAGGAACTCATATGCATCATTCAATTCGCTCCCTTTATCGCACGTTAGGCATCTCGGCCGCCACGCTTGCCCTTGCCGCTACTGCAATGACAGCACAAGCAGAAACACGGGTTACCTATAAATCAGCATCGGCGGGAACCGCCTATTACCAGATGGGTGTTGAGCTCTCTGAGGCTGTGCGCCAAGGCACTGACGATGCCATTATTCTGACACTAGAAGAGAGTCAGGGCTCGGTGCAGAACGTGATGGAGGTGATGGCCCGGCAAGGTAACTATGTATTCACTACGCCGCCAGCCTTAGTTGAACAGGCTATGGCTGGGGAAGGGGCTTTTGCCGAGCGTCAGCATCCTCGTTTCCAAGAAATCCGCGGCCTATTTCCTATTCCCTCTATCACTATGCATTTTGTGATTGCAGGCGATGGCGGTGTGACCGATATGGCTGCGCTTGAAGATAAACATATCTTAATCGGCCGAGGTACTTTTGGCGCTCGGGAAGCTGCTCGGTATCTAGAGCTGTTCGGGCTGGAAGAGAAAGTGCGTATTGCTGATGCTTCTATTGGAAGTGGGCCAGATGCGTTAAAAAATGGTCAGATTGATGCCTTTGTGACGGCCAGCTCCTTCCCAACCCCGAATGTTATTGAAACGGCTGCCAGCATGCCAATCACCCTGGTTAGCTTTAGCGATGAGCAGATAGCGCAAACAGGTGCTGCTCGTCAGACGATTCCTGGTGGCACGTACCCAGGCGTGGATGAGGATGTTCAAACTACGTCGCTGCCGGTCATCGCCTATACAACTTCACAAATGGATGACGATACCGCGTATGCGCTGACAAAAACCTTCTGGGAGCGTCGCGATGCCATGGCTGAAGAAACGGCTTGGTGGAGCAGTATCTCGCCTGACATGCTGAGTAATATGACCGGTACGCTGCACCCCGGTGCACTGCGTTATTATGAAGAAGCGGGAGTCGATGTGCCTGACGCTCTTCGATAAAGGCTGCCTTAGCAGCGTTTTTTGGCACTGATAATACGCAACGGTCTGTAGGCCGTTGCGTTGTTTTATAGGGATAGGCAACTCGGCATGCATGCTCTTTTTTCGTCTCAGACGGTTGATAACGCCACACCTAATGCGGTGGCGCGCCCTGGTTGGATCGCGTTAGGTGTCATTAGCGTTGGGTTTCATTTAGGACTTATTTTTTACGGTTTAACGCCCGCCCTGGTGAGCAGGCCGTTGCATATGGCGCTACTGCTGCCTTGGGTGTTGATTTATATGGCTAAAACCCCCTTTCAGCGCATTAGTGGCTGGGGGCTGACGCTATTGGGGATAGCAGCTTGCGCCTACATCGCGCTTAACGAAGCCACGCTTGCGAATCAGTATGGCTTTATTGATACCCATCTGCAGATGGCGATTGGCCTTTTCTTAATTGTGCTGGCCCTGGAGGCCGCAAGACGTGCGATTGGTTGGCCGCTGCCGTTGGTTGCGCTAGTGGCACTGCTTTATGGGGCTTTCGGGCAGTATGTGCCGGGGGCGTTTGGTCACCCTGGTTTGCCGCTGCAAAGCATGGTGGGCTCATTGACGATTGCAGAAGGAGGGCTTTGGGGCTCGCTGACGGGAGTTAGCGTGGGTGTCGTGGCTATCTTTGTGATCTTTGGTGCGGTGCTTAATGCTGGCGAAGCTGGCCAAGGTTTCATGAATTTAGCGAGTGCCGTTGCTGGGCGCTTAACCGGTGGTGCGGCTAAAGTGTCGGTGATTTCGTCGGCGCTGATGGGTTCCATTTCAGGTTCAGCCTCAGCGAACGTTGCCTCTACTGGGGCGATTACGATTCCCTCTATGGTACGTTTGCGCTACCCGCGTTCGTTTGCGGGCGCGGTAGAAGCGGTGGCGTCTTCAGGCGGGCAAATAATGCCACCGCTGATGGGGGCGGGAGCCTTTGTCATGGTAGAGCTAACCGGCACGCCCTACACACAAATCATGGCAGCAGCAACGCTACCGGCCGTGCTCTATTTTCTGACGGTATGGATGGGAATTAATGCCTACGCAACGCGTCATGACTTGCAGCCGATTGATGCCAGCGAGCAGCCAGCCGCCAAAGAAGTGCTCATCACATCACTCTTTTTTGCGGTGCCGTTTGTACTGCTGTTAGAGCGTATTTTTAACGGCGGGTACACGCCTCAATATGCCGCTAGTATTGCGATATTTGCCGGCGTAGCGCTGCTGCTGGTCGATGTTACGCTGCGTTTCTCAATCACTGGGTTTGCAAATCGCTTAGCGGATGCGGTGGTTACCGCAGGGCGGCAAATTGCCACCATTGGCGCGATTATTTTGTGTGCCTCACTGGTGATTGGTGTGCTCTCGTTAACAGGCCTTGGCGTAAAGATCACGTCGGGTATCTTATCGCTCTCAAATGACCTTCTATGGCCTGCGCTGTTGTTGACCGCACTGGCCTGCCTGATTTTGGGCATGGAGGTGCCGACAACAGCAGCCTATGTGATTTGTGTGTCGGTGGCGGGGCCAGCGCTTATATCACTCGGATTAGAGCCGTTGTTGGCGCACCTGTTTGTGTTTTGGTACGCACTGCTTTCGACGATTACGCCGCCTGTCTGTGGAGGAGTGTTTATCGCGGCTGGAATGGTAGGTGAAAACTGGCTCAAAGTAGCGCTTAAGGCTATGGCTCTGGGGATAGGGCTGTACATCATTCCCTTGGCGATGGTCGCGAACCCTGACGTTATTCAGCTTGCTTTTAATCCAGCGGGCGCTTTGCTCGATGGTTTAAAAATAGCCGCTGGTTTAACGGCTATTTCGTTTGGTGTCATTGCCCGTAAAGCCATTTGGCTTCGTGTAATCTTAGTGGTGGCGGGCGCCGCTGTTATCTTTCTCGTTTAATGGCACATGGTTTAAAAACAACGGCGACATGGCCGGTAATTGGGTGGTGGTATACACCACCCAGGTATCTAGTGCAGGCCCCAGCGACTGCACCAGCTTAAGTTGCTCAGGCGCTTGTTTTACGACCTCTTCAGCGCAAATCCCGGCCTCAAAGGTACCCGCTAGCAAGCCTTCTGCCACGGCAACCGTCGTGGGTGCTTCGATAATATCGCCAAAGCTGCTTAAATCCGTGTAGTGGCGGGTAGCTGGCTGAATAGCTACATGACGAGGGGAGGCAATACTACGCTGGGCAACTAACGCTAAAGGCTTGCTGCCGGCAATAAAGACATCAACCGGATAGGCGCGGTGCATATAGCGGCCCACGCAATCGCTGTGGGAAAAGTGAGCGGTGCACTGGAGTAGGTGGCTTACTCGCCCCTCAACCAGCGCTTCAAACGCCTCTTCAAACTGTTCGAAAAGATGAAGATTCGTGGATGGTTTACCATGCTTCGCTAAATAGCGCAGAGCAATTAATTCATGATTGTTGCCGCTAGGGCCGAGGGTGGCAATTTGCACAGCGAGCTCCTTAGAAAATAGTTAAGTGGAACGCTAGGTAGTAGGGTAGCCACTAGCCACTCAGCAATGCATTATTAAAAACGTCATCTGACTTTCAAATATTAGTGAAGTAGCTGCGTCTGCAAGTCAATGAATCGAAGCTCTATCCACGCAAAGGAAACGTCGGGTAGGCGTTCAGTAGGGTGTCTAGTTCATTGCATACAAAGCGCGGTTCAATCCACTGTGTCAGGTGTTCGTGAACGTAGTGAAGAAAGCGCTGTGCTGACTGTGGAAGGCGCTGATCATTACGCACTATAAATTGCCAGTGACTTTCAATAGGTAACCCCTGAACGGGTAATACTACTAGGTCAGGATGCTCATTAGGCAAAACGTGTTCAGATAACACTGCAACGCCCATATTGGCTGCCACGCTTACTCGTATGGCCTCGTTACTGGCCATCTGTAATGTTTTTTGCATGGTCAGTCCGTGCTCTTGCAGCCAGCTGTCTAATAGCATGCGTGTGGCAGAGCCAGGCTCGCGTAGCAGTAAGCGCTCACTTAGTAGCTGCTCCATCGTCACGGCTTTCTGTTGAGCCAGAGAGTGGTCGGCGGCGGCAATGGCAACTAAGGGGTTGCGCATAAAGCGTGACGCGACCGCGTGAGCAAGCGCGGGCGGATGGCTAAAGACATAAAGATCGTCTTCCTGGCGCTCAAAGCGCGCCAATACCTGTCGACGATTACCGATATGAACGGTGACATCGACATCAGGGAACGCCTGACTAAAAGGCCCTAAGAGGCGTGGTAAGACGTACTGAGCAGTGTTCACGAGGGCAATGCTAAATCGCCCCTTACTGCCATACTGTAAATCACTGAGCTGGTCCGCAAAGTCGTCAAAGCGCCCCAAAACATCCCGACTTGCCTGATAAAGCGCTTGCCCTGTGGCGGTCATCGTCAGTCGCTGGGCATGCTGTTCTAACAACGGGCTGCCTACCGCTTCTCTGAGGCGTTTCAACTGCTGTGACACGGTTGGCTGGGTAAGGTGAAGCTGTCTTGCGGCTTCGCTGATGGAGCCACATCTAACGACGGTTACGTATACCTGGAGCAACCTAAAGGTCAGATGGCGAATGTTCATGGCAACCGCAACTCCTGGGGCGTCTCTGAATACCTGGCAAGCCATCATCGAAAAGCTAGACTTATCTCTTGCCGTTGACGGGTAGGTGTGGGCATGTGAGTTTAAACTACGTTTCACTAAAGTGATGCATGTTGGGCTGCTCCTCAAGATCCAGAACACTGCTTGACAGCAAAGTGTTCCTTGATAATCTCGGTGTTTGTAAGCTAATAACTATAAGGAATTCCACCTATGTTGATCCCCTTTTTAACTTCGCGTCCGCTTAAAACGCTGACGGCCAGTTTATGTATCGGCGGGTTGTTAGTCTCTCCACAGGCATTCTCTCAGCAAGCGATCTTGGAAGGTGAGCGCTTTCATCCTCAAGAGAGTAGCCATGGCATGGTCGCTACCAGCCACTTTCTTGCCTCAGAGGTTGCCCGTGATGTGCTTGCTGAAGGAGGCAACGCCGTTGATGCAGCCGTAGTAGCTGGCTTTGCGCTAGCGGTGACCCAGCCACGTTCCGGCAATATTGGTGGTGGCGGTTTTATGCTGATCTCGGATGAAACAAGCGACGAAGTCATTGCCATCGACTACCGCGAGATGGCCCCTTCGGCTGCTTTTGAAGCTATGTTCCAAGATGAAAATGGCGATGCAGTGACCGAGCGTTCCCGCTTTACTCACTTGGCCGCGGGTGTTCCTGGTACCGTTGCGGGGCTAGCTCTGGCCCTGGAAGAGTATGGCACGCTAAGTCTTGCTGAAGCGTTGGAGCCCGCCATTCGTCTTGCTGAAGATGGCTTCGCGGTGCCTCCACGCTTTGTTCAAGGGCTACAAGAGACCAGAGAACGCTTTGAGCCCTGGGATGCGAGCATGGCCAAGTTCTTCAAGGAGGACGGTAGCGCCTACGAGGTCGGCGATATTTTCAAGCAACCTGATCTAGCTGCGACACTCAGGCGCATTGCTGAACAAGGGGCTCGCGAGTTTTATGAAGGAGAAACGGCAGAGCTGATCGTTGCCGAGATGGAGCGTCACGATGGGCTGATCACCATGGAAGACATGGCTAGTTACACCCCCATCATCCGTGAGCCCAGCCATGGTACTTATCGCGGCTACGATATTTACGCCATGAGCCCTCCTTCTTCCGGTGGTGCTCATATTGTGCAAATGCTGAACATTCTCGAAGAATACCCCATCGGTGAACTCGGTTTTGGCTCTGCTGAAAGCATGCACCTAATGGCCGAAGCCATGAAACGTGCTTACGCTGACCGCTCGGAGTTCCTGGGCGATACTGACTTTGTCGATGTGCCTCTAGCCGGCATCACCTCAAAGGAGTATGCAGCCGAACTGCGTAGCCAGATTGGCGACCAAGCTACCCCTAGTGCAGACATTGCGCCTGGCAATCCGAACGACTACGAATCTAATGAAACCACTCACTTTTCCATTGTAGATGATGGTGGTCTGGCAGTTTCAAACACGTACACCATCAACTTCAGCTATGGTTCTGGAATCGTGGTGGATGGCGCGGGCTTCTTGCTCAACAACGAAATGGATGATTTCTCAGCCAAGCCCGGCGTGCCCAACGCCTATGGATTGATTGGCGGCGAAGCCAATAAAGTCGAGCCAGGCAAACGAATGCTTTCGTCTATGACGCCCACTATCGTCAAACAAGACGGCAAAAACTTTCTGGTTACTGGCAGTCCCGGCGGTTCACGTATTATCACCACAACGCTACAGGTGTTAATGAACGTTATTGATCATGATATGAATATACAATCAGCGGTTAGCGCACCGCGCATGCACCACCAGTGGGTGCCTGATGAGATTCGCGTTGAGGCAGGCTTTAGTCCAGATACGCTTAACTTGCTTGAAGAGCGTGGCCACACGGTCAGTCAGCAGTCAGCCATGGGCGCTGCTCAGTCAATCATGATCAAAGATGGGATGTTCTTTGGTGGTGCCGATCCTCGCCGATCCACCTCATCTGCTATTGGCCTTTAACGTTACGTTAGGCTCTTACCATCCCGCCCTGATTGCTCAGGGCGGGGTCTTTCCGGCATCGCGCCTAGCTACTCTTTCAAGTCCTTAGTTTAACTATCATCACTGCCTATTAACTATCACCACTGCTTATTAATGAGTCGTGATAGGGTGATGATAGCTCCATAGATAATTATCTATGACTTTCTTTCAATATATTATTAGTTATCTAGTGTCATCGCTCGCAAAATGCAGTCTCTTTTGACCCTAGGGAGCAGTGGTGATGCCAGATATTGTGGTGATGTTTTTTTTATTGGGGCTAGTCGCCGGAGCGGTGAAGTCGGATCTTCAGGTACCTAAAGCTACTTACGACACCCTAAGCCTGTTATTAATGCTCACCATTGGCTTAAAGGGAGGAATGGCACTGCATGGCAATATTCATTGGGGGTTGGTGCCAGAACTTACCGGCGTAGCGCTGCTTTCAGCGTTTATACCGCTGATGCTGATGCCAGTGTTGCGCCGCTGGGTGCGCCTTTCCGCCGCCGACAGCGCTAGCATTGCTGCTCATTATGGCTCGGTCAGTGCGGGTACGTTTGCGGTCGCTCTGGCGTATGTAGAAGCACGTCAGTTAGCGGTGGGGAGTGAAGTAACGCTCTATTTGGTCGCTATGGAGCTACCCGCGATTATGGTGGCGATTGCCCTGTTTAGACGCTATCAAGGAGCCGCTGTTAAAGAGAGCACCAGCAAGTTATGGCATGAAACTTTAACCAATCGAGGCGTTATCCTGTTAGCGGGTGGGGTCGTGATCGGCACGCTATACGGGCCATTTCAAGGAGAGGAAGTCACCGCACTGTTTACTGGAGCTTTCAAAGGCGTGCTGGCGTTGTTCCTGCTAGAAATGGGGTTAACCGCCGCGCAAACACTGCGCCCAATGCCGTGGCATCATTGGCGCTTAGTGACCTTTGCACTGGTCACACCATTGCTGCTGTCATTGCTGGGGATTCTGGTAGGTACGCTAGTTGGTTTGCCAGTGGGCTCTGTGGTGATTCTTGCCGCATTGGCTGCTAGTGCCTCCTATATAGCGGCGCCGGCTGCAATGCGCGCAGCTATCCCTCAAGCGAACATTGGGCTTGCTATGCTAGCGTCACTCGGCATTACTTTTCCTCTCAACGTGATGCTTGGGATCCCTCTTTACCATAGGCTGCTGGAGTATTTGTTTAACTAACAAATGGGTCGCGCTATCGCTTCAATTTGATTCGCCTTTTGTTGGAGTTATTTGTTGTTTGATTGAAATTTAACGCCAGCTTCTTGCTTATAAAGCTGGCGTTTTTTAGTTTGTTTTTCTGTTTTAGAAGGTTTTATAGATAAATTTGAATAGTTTCTTAACGTACTTAGTTCAGCAGTATTATTTGCTGGATCATGCGTATTTCCCCTGGAAGCAGCACGAAAAGCCGAGGAATGGACACGTTAAGTCATCGTTACCCTCGTATTCTTTTGTAACAGTGATGTGATCGCAATGTCGTTGAAGTGTTGAAAGTGCGATGACGCATTGTGATTAATTAGCTGGTATAGATGAAAAGGCAGTATACCTCTAGAAAACATGTCTATTGCTAACGCCTTAGATGATAAATCTAAAAATGATCCTGCTGAACAAAAAACATCGTTGCTGATAAACCTGTTAAAAACTCAATAATAACGAGGTCTATAAGATGGAAGATAAACCAAAAAGGGTACGTCAAAAACCCAGTCTCGGGCTTGCCCTTGTGCCCGTTGTGCTGACACTAATCGCCATCGGGGTACAAATTTTCTATTTTGGTGATTTCACACCGCATATCCCGCTGGCTATCGGCTTGGCAATAACCTCGCTAGTGGGAATCAAGCTTGGCTTCCGCTGGAAGCGGATTGAAGATGGGGCGTTTCACGTTATCAACGTGTCTTTGCCTTCGGTTTCGGTGTTGATCTTAGTGGGCATGATTATTGGCGTCTGGATTGCCAGCGGTACCGTGCCCAGTCTGATCTATTACGGCCTTCTTCTGTTGTCTCCGGCTTTCTTCCTTGCCGCGGCGATGCTGATCTGTGCGGTGGTGTCCGTTTCTTTGGGGACCTCCTGGGGAACCGTTGGTACGGTAGGTTTAGCGCTTGTTGGTATCGGCGCTGGGTTTGAAATTCCGATTTACTGGACCGCTGGTGCGGTTGTTTCCGGCGCCTTTTTTGGCGACAAAGTCTCACCGCTGTCCGACACCACCAACCTGGCGGCGGCGGTTACTGGCAACGATGTGTTCTCGCATATCAAAAACATGATGCCAACGACGATTCCGGCCATGCTGATCGCGTTAGCCATCTATCTGGTGGTGGGCTTCACCATGATTGATGATCAAGCGGCATCTTTTGAGCGCATTAATGCCATCACTGCGTCACTAGACGAGCACTTTACTATTTCTATCTGGCTGCTGTTGCCAGCGGTGCTGGTTATTGGTCTAGCCGTCAAGAAAATGCCGCCGATTCCCTCCCTGTTTGCTGGTGTAATGGCGGGTGCAGTAACTGCCATGGCGGTTCAGGGGGTAGGTCTGCACGATATCGTTACTTACGCTAACTATGGTTACTCCATTGAAACGGGCGTGGAAGCCATGGACAGCCTGTTAAACCGTGGCGGTATTCAGTCGATGATGTGGACCATCTCGTTGATACTGATTGCCCTGGCCTTTGGTGGTGCGTTGGAGAAAACGGGCTGCCTGGAGACCATCATTAAGTCCATTATGTCCAAGGTGCGCTCGTTCAAAGGCGTTCAAACCTCGGCAATTGCTACCTCCTTTGCAACTAACCTAGTGGCAGGCGATCCCTACCTATCCGTTGCGCTACCGGGGCGTATGTACGCGCCTACCTACCGTGGACTGGGTTACTCAACCCTGAACCTATCGCGTGGTGTTGAGGAAGGTGGAACATTGATGTCGCCGCTCATTCCATGGAACGCAGGTGGTGCCTTTGTCATTAGCGTATTAGGACTTGGTATTGGCGAAGGTAACGTCGAGAACCTGTTGTATATTCCGCTGGCCTTTGCCTGCTGGTTATCGCCCTTAATCGGTATTCTTTACGCGCAGATGGGATTGTTCTCGCCCAAAGCGACCGATGAAGAGCGCGCACTGTGGGACAAGCAGGGGGAAGCGATTGCCTCTACCGAAGCATTGGGAGCTGCTGCTGACGCAGCCGTTACTAGCCCGAATCCGGCTCCTAGCTCGAGTTGATCGTCACTAGTCGTTACGTGTTTTACCGATAAGACAGCACCCCGGCTTGCGAAAGGCGGGGTGTTTGTCTTTTGAGCTAGGCGTTTTTTTGCCGACAACCGAATCGCTGCGACTTGGGTTTGCTTGCAAGCACGCCCGAATAAAACCAGGAGGATAATAATGACTACAACGCATCCAACCGTGGTCATTGGTGGTGGAATCGTTGGTATTTGCTGTGCGTTATATCTGCAAAAAGAGGGGATCGACGTAACGCTCGTAGAGCCCGCTATGTCCGGCGATAGTACCGCTAAGTGGAGCTGCGGGCAGATTGCGGTTAGCGAAATTATTCCCCAGTCCAAGCCTGGTATTATCAAAAAAGTGCCTGGATGGCTGCTGGATCAAAAAGGGCCGCTGGCACTGCGGCCATCAGCATTACCAGGACTGCTGCCTTGGATGCTGCGTTTTATGACCCATGCGCGGCGTTCGCGTATCGACACTATTGCCCATGAGTTAGCGTCCTTAACGCGCTGCGCCTTTCAGGATTATGAACCCTTATTAGCGAAGTGCCGCCGTGACGATCTGATTGGCCACCACCCAACCCTTGAACTGTTTGACGATGCGGCTGGGCTGGCCCATGAGCAAACTTATGTAGAGCTACGCCGCGCGCTAGGGTTTGTTTCCGAAACGCTAAATGCCGAACAGATTGCCGCTATGGAGCCGGCGTTAGCGGGACGCTTTTCTCACGGCTTGTTGTTGTCAGATTGGCGCACGGTGTGCGATACCGAAACCTTCCTAACCGAGCTTGCTCACAGTTTTGTAGAGCAGGGCGGCAAGCTTGTGCAGGATAGTGTGTCGCGTGTTGAGACCCAGGGAGGGCGTGCCGTTGGTGTGACTCTGGCTAGCGGTGAGAGGCTGCCGGTCGAGCAGGCGGTGGTCGCTGCAGGCAACGGCAGTTCGGCGTTTTTTGAAGCGTTAGGCATTAAGGTGCCGTTGATTAAGGTCGGTGGCTATCAGGTATTGCTACCCAACCCTGGTGTCGACTTAACCCACGCCACTTTTTATGCTGATGGCGGCTTTGGCCTGATTCCTATGGAGCGAGGGCTGCAGATCGGCGGCACGATTGAGTTTGCTGGCAATCGTGCTGAACCGAACTTCAAGCGTGCGGAGATCATTCTTGAAAAAGCCAAGACGATACTGCCATCGTTGAATACAGCTGGTATGGAGTTTGGCGCTGGCTGGCGCCCTTTCTTGCCAGACACCAAGCCTGTGATTGATAAATCGCCATTGCTTGAAAACGTGGCGATGGCTTTTGGTCATGGCCAACTAGGGCTAACGCTCGGTGCCACGACGGGGCGTCTGGTAGCTGACATGCTACAAGGGCGTGATAGCCAGTTGGATATTAGCCCTTTCAGTGCATCACGCTTTACATTGGCTGGTGGTTGATTGCCGGCTGCGCGGTGTGCAGGCTAAGGGTAGGGCCCGTCTCTTGAATATGAGACGGGCTTTTTATCTATGATTTAGCGCACTTAGTGGTTATGTCCTGCATGACTGCCAAACGCTGCGTTGAACTGCACCATTCCCACCCACTGCTCATCATGCCCTGCAAAGTCTTCGCGGGTCAGTTGGGTGCGCACGAACATGTTATCGCGTACATGCCAAGTGAGCTGCGCGCTGTGCCGCCAGGACGTGTCTTCTGAGACGATCGCGGTAGGGTGGGTTCCCATCACTTTGTTGGTTAACCCTAATGCTTCTGCCCGTAGGCCGACTTCCCAGCGAGGCGCAATACCGTAAATAGCGTCGATGTAAGCGCCATCTTGTTGCTCTGTGTAGTGGTCGTGTGCATGAAAGTGATCATGGTGTTGCACATGCTCTTGCAGGTCACGTTCGCTATAGAAGTATTCCGCACCTAATTGCCAGTTGCCCTGATAACCAGGTTGCTCCGCATCGTAGTTAAACCGCGCGTCTAAACCTGCGAACCAGTTGTCGCCTTCAGCGGTATGGGCATGGTGGCCATGGTCATCGACACGCACATACTGACGGTTCATGCCCGCAGACGTTCCCAGCGTTAGCTGCTTATTCGCACCGAGATCTGGGCGGTATTTAGCGAAAATCGTGCCCACGCGAGGGCCACTGGCGCGATCCTCATAGCCCCCTTCATCAAAGCGGCTGAAGCCTTCTCCCTCGCCTTGAAACAGCTCGCTACCCAGCGTCAAGGTGCTGTTTGGTGACCAGGTTAGCTGTAGACCTGTATCGAGCAGACCATGCTCTCCAAACAAATACTCATTGACCAGTGGGCGCTCAACAAAATCCCAAGCGTGAGGGTGTCGGCTGTTAATGTAGCCTATATCAGAAAGAAACTTACCGGCTTGTAAGCGCAGCCCGTTAGGCAGCGTACGTGTCGCAATAAAAGCCTCCTCCAGCGTGATATCGTCTTCCGTTAGCGAAACAACGGCCTTGCCCTCAAGGTGGGCGGTTTGCCCTTCGATAGCCACTTCAGAGTGTCCCAGGTTAAATCCATTGTCGAGATCATGGCTATGGCCGCTGTGGTCATGTCCTTCTTCATGATAGTGACCGCTTTCGTGCCCATGGCTAAAGCCGGCAGGCGAGTTCTCATCTCCTGAAAAGCGATTGTGGTAGATGCCTTCCACAACTAAGGAAACGTTGATGTTGTTTTCAGCATCGCTATGTTTATCGTTGCTATGTTCATAGGCGTCGTGCTCATGAGCATGACCAGAGTGATCATGGTCGTGCCCATGATGGTGATCATCTGCATAGGCAGAGGAGCTGATAAGCAGAGCAGTGGCAAGCGGTGTAAGCAGAAATAAAGAGCGTGGCACAGGTGTATTCCCTTAAACGTTAGAATTAAGCGCACAAAATGATATGTTATATTGTATCAATATTGCAATTGTGCTGAATTCTGTCGCTGCACGCGGCTAGCTTCGAGGGGGTGCGAGGTGTTTAAGAAAAACTGACCAAAATGTTGACCACACTATGCCTAAACAGACCATTTTCAGACTACAGGCACAAAAAAAGCACCCGTAGGTGCTTGATTTGTATAGTCAGGTGGTGGAGGCGGCGGGAATTGAACCCGCGTCCGCCAGCACGCGCCTATTGGCTCTACATGCTTAGATTTCGTCATTTGCTTTAACGCGACTGACTCCGACGATCAGGATTCAGCCACGCGAGCCTTCTAAGTTTAACGATTGATGAGAAGACACCACCAACCGCGGTCCTATCAGCTTTAGCTCGTATCCCATCAGTGATGAATAGGCACATCACCTTTGGGCCAGACAAGAAGCTAACAGTGTTTAAGCTGCTAGCGCGCCTTGAGCGTAGTTTTCGTCATTTGCGACTATTTTTCGTGATGTGGGATTTACGAGATACATCACGCTCTCGGCATGCACCGCAAGGGTTGTCACCGGCGTCGAAACCATGTCGCCCCCTGATTACAGATGAGCATTCTAACGTGCTCACATCGAATTGACCAGTTATGCCTTGTTATGTTCCCGCATTATCCGACCTTTCTGACGGCTCCAGTCGCGATCTTTCTCGGTGGCGCGCTTGTCATGCAGCTGTTTGCCGGTCACCAATGCCAGCTCACACTTCACCTTGTTGCGTTTCCAATAGAGCTTGAGCGGCACGCAAGTGTGGCCTTTGTCCTGAGTTACCGAGAAAATTTTGGCAATTTCCTTACGGTGCAGAAGCAACTTACGCGTGCGCGTCGGGTCAGCAATTTCGTGGGTGCTTGCTGTATTAAGCGGCATGATATGGCTGCCTAGTAAAAAAGCCTCGCCGTTACGAACCAAAATATAGGTGTCGGTAAGCTGTGCTTTACCAGCGCGAAGGCTTTTAACTTCCCAGCCCGCGAGTACCAAACCTGCTTCTAAGGTTTCGTTGATATGGTACTCAAACCGAGCCTTCTTGTTTTGGGCAATAACGCTGTTGCTAGGGCCCTTACTGTTACCTTTCTTAGTGGCCATGGAACCTCATCGTTGATCTGTCAGTAGCACCCCCTTCGTTATGTGGGGAGGCGTGATACCATTCAAGGTCTACAAAAATGTTTCCCATGATACGCTTTGGGCACTGTGAAGTCAGCGGAGAGGTCAATGCCAACCGTTAATCGTACCGCCTTGGTGCGGCACACCCCCCAACAAATGTTCGATCTGGTTAATGACTTCGAACGCTATCCCGAGTTCCTGCCGGGGTGTCGCCGTGCGCGCCTGCTAGAGCATGACGAGGCGCATTTAATTGGCGAGATGACCCTTGGACGTGCGGGTGTGGAGCAAACAATCACTACTCGAAATGATTTATATGCCCCCGAGCGGATTGAGCTGTCGTTAGTAAAAGGGCCGTTCAAGCAGCTTAAAGGGCGTTGGTTATTTATCCCGATGGGGGAAAACGCCTGCAAAGTCAGCTTGGAAATGGAATTTGTATTTGCCAATCGCTTGCTTAGCATGGCGTTTGGAAAATTATTTCAGCAAATTGCGGGGCAGCTTGTCGATGCCTTCACGAAGCGTGCTGACGAGCGCTATGGCCGTTGATACGTTCTCGGTAGAGGTTGCCTTTGCCTTGCCGCACAAGCAGCGTCTAGTGGCCTTAAAGGTGCGCCAAGGCACAACCGCACGCCAAGCGGTAGTGATGGCAGATCTACCCAGCCTGTTTCCCGAGATTCCCAGCGACACCTTTGAACAGGCACCGCTGGGAATTTTTGGCAAAGCGCTGCGCCAGCCTGAAAAAGAAGCGCTGCGCCCAGGAGATCGTGTTGAGGTCTACCGCCCATTGGAGATAGACCCCAAAGCTGCTCGCCTAGAGCGGGCAAAGCGTCAAGCCAGAGGCGAGTAACTTATTCGGAAGACATCACTGGCTATGGCGCTGTGGCATTTTCTGACGTAGGTACTCGTTGGCTAGGTGCGTTGATGCCGGTGATTGGATCTGCTGTTTCTGTTGCAGGGCCTGCGCCGGTATCCGTGCTGACCGGCAGATCGCTAGAGAAATCACCTTGCTGTTCAACGTTCACCAGACGCCCCATGTTATCGAACGTGAGGGTTACACGCCGCTGCTCAACACCCGCGTACGCTTTATCAAGACGGTAAACGTAATCCCATTCTCGCGTGTCAAATGGGGCTTCCAGCAACGGGCGACCCATCACATAAGTGACTTGCTCTCGGGTCATTCCTGGCTGTAATTGGCTGACCATTTCTTCGGTCACCAAGTTGCCCTGAGGGATGTCGCGCTTGTAAACGCCAACGTAGCTGCAGCCGCTAACAACGGTTAGGGCAACGGAAAGAGTAATGATACGAGTCAATTTTTGCATTTGAGCCTATTCTTCACTATCGTGGTTTCGGTCGATCATACCCGACCTAACCTGTTACTGCGAAGAGCAACCATGGCCGATCAGAACCATGAACTGCGCAAAGCCGGGCTGAAAGTGACCCTGCCGCGCGTCAAGATCCTGCAGATTCTCGAAAATGCTTCGGGTCAACACCACCTTAGCGCAGAAGAAGTGTACAAAACACTGATTGATGCGGGCGAGGATGTTGGCTTGGCTACCGTGTACCGCGTGCTGACTCAGTTTGAATCAGCAGGCTTGGTGATCCGTCATAATTTTGATGGTGGCCACGCGGTGTTCGAGATGACTCAAGAAGACCACCACGACCATATGGTGTGTTTAGAAAGTGGTGAAATCATTGAGTTTGTCGATGAAATCATCGAGCGACGTCAGCAAGAGATCGCCGAAGAGCACGGCTATGAACTTGTGGACCATGCCCTGGTGCTTTACGTACGCCCCCGTGGGTCGGACGTAACCCGACAGGACAGCGGCCCCACAAATAAAAAATAGTCGCGCTAAATAAAATGCCTCTAGGGTGCGAGTGATGACTCATTCGCGCCCTAGGGGCGTTTTTTATAGTATGTGGCGTTTGCTAGCGCGTTATCGATTGAAAAAAAGCGTTTAGTGCGGTGGCCGTTGGCTAGCGTGCAGCATTTCGCGGGCGTGGGCGAGTGTTTGGTCAGATAGCGTTACACCGCCCAGCATGCGGGCGAGCTCGCTAATCCGACCACGCTCGTCTAGCAGGGCCATATGGGTCAGCGTGCTATCTCGTTTGGCACGTTTTTCAATATGCAGATGCTGATGCGCCTGAGCGGCGACCTGAGGCAGGTGGGTGACGGTCATTACTTGACCGTTTTCGCCGAGCTTGCGTAGCAGTTGACCGACAATTTCGGCCGTCGCTCCCGAGATACCCACGTCCACTTCATCGAAGACCAGGCTGGGAATAGTGGAGTGGGAGGCGGCCACCACTTGAATAGCAAGGCTGATGCGCGATAATTCACCGCCCGAAGCCACTTTGGTTAGCGGCCTAGCAGGCTGGCCTGGGTTCGCGCTAATCAGGAATTGGACGTGGTCCAGGCCTTCTGGCGTAGGCGTTTCACGCGGGGTAACGTCCACGTCAAAACGTGCTTTACCCATGGCCAAGAACCCTAGCTGTTGTTGTACTTCTTTGCCCAAGCGAACGGCGGCTTTTTGTCGCGCCTCGCTTAGTTGTTTGGCATCGCTGCGATAGCGCTCGCGGTATTCAGACACTTGGTTGCTTAACGACTCCAGGTCGTCGTCGCTGGCTTCTAGCAGTTCGACTTCCTGGCTGAGCCGGGCATGCAGCGCGCAAATCTCTTCCGGGGCAACGTGATGCTTGCGGGCAATACGGTGGACATCGCCAAGCCGTTCTTCTACCCAGGCTAGGCGTTCCGGGTCTAGTTCGGTAGTACTGGCAAGACGATTTAGCTCGCTTGAAGCCTCCTCTACTTGAATGCGCGCATCGCTAAGCATGGCCAAGGTATTGGCCAGTGTGCCTTTGTCACTGCCGGGTAGCGCGCTTAAATGGGCATAGGCTTGATTTAACAGCGACAGAGCGCCACCTTCATCGCTCGCGCAGCAATCGGCGGCAAACTGGGTTTCACGCAGCGTCTCTTCCGCATGGGCGAGAGTATGCTGCTCTTCTTCTAACGTTTGCAGCTCACCCTCTGCCAGTCCCAGTTGATCTAACTCTTCTACTTGGTAGCGCAGCAACTGCCGCTTTGCCTCAACTTCACTGCCTTCTTCGCTGAGTTTTTTTAATCGCCGCCGGGCGCTGCGCCACTCGCGGAAGGTTTCAGCCAACTGCTGGCTACGCTCACGTAGCCCGGCATAATCATCTAGCAGGGCGAGATGGGTTTCTTCACGCATAAGTGCCTGATGAGCATGCTGTCCATGGATTTGAATCAGCTGCTCGCCCAGCGATTTTAGGTCGGCGATGGTGGCAGGGTGGCCATTGATCCACGCTTTGGAGCGACCGCTGGCTGTAACCACACGGCGCAGCAAGCACTCTTCAGCAGGCAGCTCGCGAGCAGTCAACCACTCTGTGGCAGCGGGTAGATGTTGAATATCAAAACGAGCGGAAAGGTCGGTGCGCTCACGCCCATGGCGCACGCTGCCAGCGTCGGCACGCTCACCCAAACATAGGCCAAGTGCCCCGAGTAAAATCGATTTGCCTGCCCCAGTTTCCCCGGTAATCGCCGTCATACCACGGGTTAGGTCGAGTTCAAGGCGGTCAACAATAGCGTAATCTTGGATTGCTAGCTGCGTGAGCATAAGGCCTCCTGAGGCGGTGCGGCACAGAAGCTGGATACTTATCCAATAATTGTTGTTTTATACAGTAGTCTATAACTCACTTCAATGCCCCTCTTGAGATGGCTTTTATGGCCCCCATATAGCGTCCATACGTGGTTAATACTCGTTACTTAACCGAGGTGGCCGTTAATGCCACCGCTGCATACTTTTCAGGAGCTAGGCATGGCAAAAGAACCGCAAACCCCATTAGAAGATGAGTTGGCCCGCCAAGAGCAAGAAGCGGAAGTCACCGAGCAAGCGGCTGAAGAGCGCCTGGTCGAGGGTGAGCTGGAAGGCTTGATCGAGGAAGACGCTGCGTTAGAGGGCGGCGTGGGAAACCCAGAAGCCGATATGCTAGCCGCTCAGGTGGAAGAGCTTGAGCAGAGCTTGGCGGAAGCTAAAGACCAAGCGCTACGTGCCGCTGCTGAAGCTCAAAACGTGCGTCGCCGAGCTGAGCAAGAAGCTGAAAAAGCGCGCAAGTTTGCTTTAGAAAAATTTGTTAAGGAGCTATTGCCCGTTGTTGATAGTCTGGAAAAAGCCCTAGAGAGCATGGAAGACGGAGCCTCTGACGTACATCGTGAGGGCGTTTCCATGACCCTCAAAATGCAGTTAGGCGTATTGAATAAATTTGGCGTGGAAAGCGTTGAACCCCAGGGTGAGCCCTTCGACCCGCAGGTTCACGAAGCGATGGCGATGGTGCCGAATCCCGAGCTTGAACCCAATACCGTCATGGACGTGATGCAGAAGGGTTATTTGCTTAACGGCCGCCTAGTTCGCCCCGCGATGGTGGTAGTTAGCCAAAAAGCCAATTAAGCATTGGCTGACGCAAAGCAAAAAAAAGCCCCTTGAAATGCTGCAAGCGGCCCCCAAATAAAGGGCAACCCGCGGGAAAACCCGCAAACGCTTTAAATTTCAAAAAGCAGATTTTTTGACATCAGCTTTCAAACATCAGTTTTGTAACAACCGAATTCGAGGTTTTTGCTATGGGACGCATTATTGGTATCGATCTGGGCACCACCAACTCTTGTGTGGCAGTGCTCGATGGTGACAGCGCTAAAGTCATTGAAAATGCCGAAGGCGGCCGCACTACGCCTTCCATTATTGCTTACACCGACGATGGTGAGACGCTGGTAGGCCAGGCGGCAAAACGTCAGGCCGTCACCAACCCTGAGAACACCCTTTACGCGATTAAGCGCCTGATTGGCCGTCGCTTCAAAGATGATGTCGTACAAAAAGACATCAAAATGGTGCCTTACAAAATCGCCGAAGCCGATAACGGTGATGCCTGGGTTGAAGTAAAAGGCAAAAAAATGGCGCCGCCGCAGGTAAGTGCGGAAGTGCTGAAGAAAATGAAGAAAACTGCCGAAGACTACCTCGGTGAAGCGGTAACTGAAGCGGTCATTACCGTACCGGCGTACTTTAACGACAGCCAGCGCCAGGCCACGAAAGATGCGGGCCGTATCGCCGGTCTTGATGTTAAACGCATCATTAACGAGCCGACCGCTGCTGCATTGGCCTACGGTATGGACAAATCCCGTGGTGATAAAACCATCGCGGTATATGACCTGGGTGGCGGTACTTTCGATATCTCTATTATCGAAGTGGCCGACGTTGACGGCGAAACCCAGTTTGAAGTGTTGGCCACCAATGGTGACACCTTCCTGGGCGGCGAAGACTTCGACTTGGCGCTGATCAACTACTTAGTTGACCAGTTCAAAGCGGACAGCGGTATGGATCTGTCTGGCGACAACCTCGCTATGCAGCGTCTGAAAGAAGCGGCTGAGAAGGCTAAAATTGAGCTTTCCAGTGCCCAGCAGACAGACGTTAACCTGCCGTACATCACCGCTGACAACACTGGCCCGAAACACCTTAACGTGAAGGTGACGCGTGCCAAGCTGGAGTCGCTGGTTGAAGATCTGGTACAGCGCTCGCTCGACCCGTGCAAAATGGCGCTGAAAGATGCTGGTTTGTCTGCATCTGAAATCGACGAAGTGATTCTGGTCGGTGGCCAGACGCGTATGCCGATGGTGCAGAAGAAAGCCGCTGATTTCTTCGGTAAAGAAGCGCGTAAAGACGTCAACCCAGATGAAGCGGTTGCTGTTGGTGCGGCGATTCAGGGCGGTGTTCTTGGCGGCGACGTAAAAGATGTACTGCTGCTGGACGTGACGCCGTTGACCCTGGGTATTGAAACCCTGGGTGGCGTAATGACGCCGCTGATCGACAAAAACACCACCATCCCCACGAAGAAGACGCAAACCTTCTCCACGGCGGATGACAACCAAACGGCAGTGACGATTCACGTCGTTCAGGGTGAGCGTAAGCAAGTCTCGCAGAATAAATCGCTGGGTCGTTTTGATCTTGCCGATATTCCGCCAGCGCCGCGTGGTGTGCCGCAGATTGAAGTGGCCTTCGACCTGGATGCCAACGGCATTCTAAACGTGTCGGCCAAAGATAAGGCGACCAATAAAGAGCAGTCTATCGTCATTAAAGCGTCCAGCGGTCTCACGGATGAAGAGATCGAGCAAATGGTACGCGATGCGGAAGCTCACGCGGACGAAGACAAAAAGTTCGAAGCGCTAGTGCAGCTGCGTAACCAAGCAGATGGCATGATTCACGCCACTCGCAAAACTGTGCAGGAAGCCGGCGATAAAGCGACCGATGACGAGAAACAAGCCATCGAGACCGCGATCAGCGAGCTGGAAGAAGCAGTGAAGACTGACGATCAGGACAACATCCAGCAGAAGCTGGACGCGCTGACCGAAGTGTCTGGCCAATTGGCGCAGAAAATGTACGCCGAGCAGGCAGAAGCTGCTCAGCAGGCGGACGGTGAAAGTGCTGAAAATGCCAGCACCAAGCCAGAGGATGACGTGGTTGACGCTGAGTACGAAGAAGTCAACGACGACAAAAAGAAACAGTAAATCACCTCTATCTGCTAAGGAATGCGGTGGCGCGGGAGACAACTCCCGCGTTGCTGTTTCCGAAGTAGACGCCTAATTAAGTGCGTAGCTAACCAGGAGGCGTAGGACCCATGTCCAAACGCGATTATTACGAAGTCCTGGGTGTCGAAAAAGGGGCTGATCAGAAAGAGATCAAAAAGGCCTATCGCCGCTTGGCGCAAAAATTCCACCCTGATCGAAACCCGGACGATAACACTGCAGCGGAAAAATTCCGTGAGGTGTCAGAAGCGTACGAAGTCTTAAGCGATGGCGAAAAGCGCGCGGCGTATGACCAATTTGGTCACGCCGGTGTTGACGGCCAGGGCGGCGGCTTTGGCGGTGGCGGGTTCGGTGGTGGTGGCGCTGGCGACTTCAGCGACATCTTCGGCGATGTGTTTGGCGATATCTTTGGTGGCGGTGGTGGCCGTCGTCGTGGCCCTAACGCCCCCGCGCGTGGCAGTGATCTACGCTACAACTTAGAGCTGGATCTGGAAAACGCCGTTTCCGGCACAACCGTTGATATCCGCGTGCCACGCCATATCGAATGTGACCGCTGCGATGGTGAAGGTGCTGAGCCTGGTTCTAGCAAAGAAACCTGTCCCACGTGCCATGGCCACGGCCAAGTGCGTATGCAGCAAGGCTTCTTCGCGGTTCAGCAAACTTGCCCGACCTGTCACGGCAGTGGTCAGCACATCAAAGTGCCGTGCCACAAGTGTAACGGTGAAGGCCGCGTGCGGGAAACGCGCACGCTATCGGTGAAGATTCCGCCGGGAGTGGATACTGGTGATCGCATTCGTCTGAATGGCGAAGGTGAAAGTGGTATTAACGGTGGCCCGCCTGGTGACCTGTATGTTCAGGTGTCGATCAAGCCACACCACATCTTCCAGCGTGATGGCAAACACCTGCAGTGTGACGTGCCGATCAACTTTGTTGATGCTGCATTAGGTGGGGAGCTAGAAGTACCCACGTTAGATGGCCGTGTGAAGTTGAAGATTCCACCGGAAACTCAAACCGGTAAACTCTTCAGGCTGCGCGGTAAAGGTGTGAAGCCGGTACGCGGCGGCGCCCCTGGCGACTTGCTTTGCAAAGTGGTGCTGGAGACGCCGGTCAATCTCAATGACGAGCAGAAAGACCTGCTTCGTCAGTTGCAAGAGAGCTTTGACGGCAGCAATAGTCACAGCCACTCGCCGAAGAAAACAGGTTTCTTCGACAGTGTGAAGAAGTTTTTTGAAGAGATGAAGCCGTAACGGCGATTCACTTCACAGCACATCAGCGCCCCGATACTTTCAAGTTTCGGGGCGTTTTTGTTGATTGCTTATCGCTAACTCATTGTGTTGCATAGTGTAAAATAGCGGGTCTGATGGGCTTATCGTTTAATCGCTAACCGATACCCTTTTAAAGCGTGGATTATTTGCACATAACTTATTTGCACATAAGGACGAGGGCAAATGCTAGCGGATGAAGAGTCTCGCTCTGGGTTGGGCATTGGGCTGCGGGTGCTTTCCGGCGTGCTGTTTACCGGTATGTTGGTGTGTATTAAAGCGGTGAGTGACGAGGTGCCGGTAGGGCAGTCGGTGTTTTTCCGCTCGCTATTTGCGCTGTTGCCGATTGTTGTTTTTTTGATGCTTCGTCGCGAGTTTCCGCAGGGATTGGCGACGCGCCGTCCACTGGGGCATGCGTTGCGCTCGGGGCTTGGGGCAGCGGCAATGTTCGCATCGTTCGCGGCGGTGGCCTTGTTGCCTGTCGCGGAAACTACGTTGTTAGCCCAGCTGACGCCCGTGTTTATGGCGTTGGGTGGTGTCTTGCTGCTGGGGGAGCGTTTCTCGCTTTATCGGGCGGGCGCTATTGCGTTGGCGTTGGCTGGGGTGGCGGTGCTGGTGCTGCCAGGGCTTGAGGCCAGTCGCGAGCAAGGGCAACTGGCTGGCTATGCGCTAGGGGCGCTGAGCGCGCTGTTAACTGCTGGAGCGCTGCTAACCGTACGGCGCATTTCACGTACCGAAACAGCCGGTTCCATTGCCTTCTACTTTATTCTGGTCTCTGCGCTAGCGGGGTTGGCAACGCTGCCCTTGGGCTGGGCACCACTAAACGGTGATGTGGTGTGGTTGTTAGTGCTTTCTGGCTTGTTTGGCGGCACGGCCCATATTGCGATGACGCTGGCGCTGCGTTACGCCGAAGCGTCACGCCTAGCGCCTTTTGAATACATTGCGTTGGTGTGGCCTGTGTTAGCAGATTGGCTGCTGTTTGGCCTGCCGGTTTCTAGCGGCTTTTTGCTGGCACTGCCGTTGCTACTTAGCGGGGTCGGGCTGGCCACACTGGAAGGCCGCCGGATTAAACGGCTTCTTCGACGATAAGCGTTTCCCTGAACAGAAACATGCTGTTGCAAGGGATTCTCATTTCTTACTTTGCGATTTCTACTGTGAGGATTACGCTAGTAAGATCTAACTCACTATCTTTGTGGAGAAAATACGATGCCTTTATCCCGTGCCGAAATCGTAACGCCTTCTGGTGAGCGCTTGATAAACCGCTTGTGCAAGCACTGGGCACATAAGCTTGAGATTGAGCATAATGAGCAGGAAGCCAAAATCACATTTGCCAATGGCACCTGCCTGATGCATGCCGAGGCGGATCGCTTGATTGTGTCCCTTGAAACCTTGGAAGAAGAGCATCTGGATCAGTTGGAAGGGGTGGTGGAAAGTCATCTCATGCGCATGGCAAAAGACGAGCCGCTGGAAATTGTTTGGGAGAACTAACTCGTTCGAAGCAGCGTGCGCGCTGCCTTAAGCAAGCGCCGCATCATTAACAGGGGTCTGTTATAATTTCGGCCACTTTTTTATCCTTGTTTTTCTTATACCAAGCTGGGTGCCGAACGGCGCACGCGCAGGAGTTCTCATGACTCGAATTGCCATTGTAGGCGTCGCTGGCCGTATGGGCCGCACATTAGTAAATGCGGTAGAACAGCAGGCAGATGCCTCACTTGCAGGCGGTATCGTTGAGCCAGGTAGTTCCTTGGCGGGTGCGGACATTGGTGAGCTGGCAGGTGTTGGCAAACGCGGTGTGGTGGCCGTCGATTCTCTCGCTGCGATTGTGGACGACTTCGATGTTCTAATCGATTTCACTGCGCCGCAGGTAACCCTGGCAAATTTGGCATTCTGCGCCGAGCACGGCAAGGGCATTGTGATTGGCACCACCGGCATGAGCGATGACGAACTGGCCGAGCTGGACAGCTACCGCGATAAAGTGGCCATGGTGTTCGCGCCTAATATGAGTGTCGGCGTTAACCTGACCCTCAAGCTGCTTGAGACCGCTGCAAAAGCCCTCGGTGACGAAGGCTACGATATTGAAGTCATTGAAGCGCACCATCGTCATAAAGTGGATGCGCCTTCTGGCACGGCGATTAAGATGGGAGAAGTGGTCGCGGAGAGCATCGGCCGCACGTTAAAAGAGCACGGTGTCTATGAGCGGGTAGGCCAGTGCGGTCCGCGCACCGACAAAGAAATCGGTTTTGCCACCGTGCGCGCTGGCGACATTGTTGGCGAGCACACAGTGATGTTTGCCACTGAAGGCGAGCGTATCGAAATTACCCATAAAGCCTCCAGCCGTATGACCTTTGCTAAAGGCGCGGTTCGCGCTGCTCGCTGGGTCGCTGATAAGGCGCATGGCCGTTACGATATGCAGGATGTATTAGGTTTAGAGTAATGTTTTAGTACAACAGGGGGCGTTTCGATATGTACTCTGTTGGCTGCTGAACATAACTGTTTGGATGGCCTCCGAACCCGCTAGCAGGGTGAGGGGGCTTGCTGCTTTTTGGCCCCCCTCCTGATTGATTTTCTGCTTAATTTTGACGCCGGTGCTGTAGGCGTCCTCCAGCCCAGGTTTCGAAGATAGCGCGGTCGTCGCCTAGCATCATTAGAGTGAATAACTCCTCTGCCAAACTTTCGCATCGTGCCATACGTCGTGCCATCAGCGGTGAGGCGGACAGGTCGATAACTACAAAATCGGCATCCATGCCTGGTGCGAAACGGCCGATACGGTCATCTAGCGATAGGGATACTGCATTGCCTCTGGTCAGGGCATGGAAGCCTGACCAGGCCGTCAGTGGCTGGCCGAGCAGTTGCCCTACTTGATAGCCCGCCTTGAGAGTCGCTAATCCGGAAAGATCGGTGCCAGCACCAATATCGCTGGCCAGGGTTAGATTTAACCCGCTTTCATGGGCGGCGTGGCGGTCGAACAAGCCGCTACCAAGGAAGAGATTAGAGCTGGGGCAAAAAGCGATATTGGCACTGCGTTCAGCCAGCCGCTTGCGCATGCCATTGTCCAGATGAATGCCATGGGCAAAGGTGCTGCGTGGCCCAACCAGGCCGGACTGCTCGTAAACCTCAAGGTAGTCACGGCTTTCTGGAAACAGCTCGGCTACCCAGTCCAGTTCGCCGAGGTTTTCCGATAAGTGAGTTTGCAGCCATAGGCTTTCATCGTTGCGCAGCAGGCCGCCAGCGGCATCAAGCTGGGTGCGTGTGGATGTGGGAGCAAAGCGCGGCGTAACACTGTAGCCAAGGCGGTCGGTGCCATGCCAGTCGCTGATCAAGCGCTCGGTATCACGAATGCCGCCGAGGGTCTTGTCGGTAAGTGCTTCGGGGGCGTGGCGATCCATCAGTACCTTGCCAGCGAGCATACATAGGCCGCGGCGTTGGGCGGCGCTGAAGAAGGCATCTACCGAATTGGGATGGCTTGAGCAGAACACTTGGGCGGTGGTGGTCCCGACTCGCATCAACTCTTTGAGAAAAGCGTCGGCCATGTTGTCGGCATGTGCGCGCTGGGCGAAACGGCACTCTTCAGGAAAGGTGTAGTCATTCAACCAGTCCAGCAGTTGGCGGCCATAAGAGGCCATGATATCGAGCTGAACGTAGTGAACATGGCTGTCAATAAAGCCTGGCATGACCAGCTTGTCACGCTGGTCGATGACGCTGATATCGGCGGGCAGCTGAGGGGCCAGGGTGCGATAGTCGCCAACGCCCTGAATGCGGCCATCGGCCCACCACAGGGCACCGTCTTGGTGGTAGACAACGCTACCCTCTCGGGGCGTGTCACCATCGCCGGGATCGGCATCGAAACTCAAGACCCGTGCACGTATTAACCAGGCTTGCCCCTGCTCTTGTTTCAGGCTTTGTCCTTGCTCTTCATTCATGATGTTGCTCCTGAAGATAGTTAGAGGGGGAAGGCTTAACGGACATTGCTGTGTCGTTTGTCAGCGGCAGGGTCAAGTTTGGCGCGTGCGGCTTCGGCGGCAGCCATGACTCGCTCCGGTGTGGCTGGCGTGTCCAGAGGTATCGCCTGGGTGTATCCGTTTAGGCTGGCCAAGCCGTCACGCAGGGCCGCCCATACCGACATACCAAGCATAAAAGGGGGTTCACCTACTGCCTTGGAGCGATAGATGCTGGCCATGGAGTTGGGGTGGCCTTCCATTAAGGAGGTATTGAAAGTGGCGGGTAGATCGCCGTAAGTGGGGATCTTGTAGGTCGCGGGGCCATTCGAAATCAGTTGGCCTTTACCATTCCATTTCAGCTCTTCACTGGTTAACCAGCCCATCCCCTGAATGAAACCACCTTCGACTTGGCCGATATCGATAGCCGGATTCAGGGAGTCACCCACGTCGTGGAGGATGTCGACACGATCTACCAAGTATTCGCCGCTCAAGGTATCGATTGAAACTTCGGCCACCGCCGCACCAAAGGCATAGTAGTAGAAGGGGCGTCCATTGCCGCTGGCACGGTCATAATGGATCAATGGTGTGGCGTAGAAGCCTTTTTCCGATAGCGAGATGCGCGATAGATAGGCGGCTTGAACCAGCTCTCCCCAAGCGATGCGGCGTTCACTTTCGCCAAAGCCGGCTATTAGATAACCCTCTTTGATGTGGATGGTTTCTCGATCGAGATGGTAGTGCTCGGCAGCAAAGTCATAAAGCCGTGTTTTTAGTTTGAGCGCGGCATCGCGAGCTGCCTGGCCATTGAGGTCGGCGCCGCTGGAGGCGGCGGTGGGAGAGGTATTGGGCACCTTGTCGGTACGTGTGGCGGTGATGCGCACGCTATCAAGATCCAGGCCCAGCTCACGCGCCACCACTTGGCAAATCTTCGTGTGCAGCCCCTGGCCCATCTCGGTGCCACCGTGGTTGATCATTACGCTGCCGTCGGTATAGACGTGCAGTAGCGCGCCCGCTTGGTTGAGGTGCTGGGCGGTGAAGGAAATGCCGAATTTTACTGGGGTCAACGCTAAGCCTTTGCGAATGACGGGGCTCTTGGCGTTGAACTCCCGGATTTCTCGGCGTCGCTGCCAGTAGTCGCTAGAGGTTTCGAGTTGCTCAACCAGCTCATGCAGAAGAACGGTCTGATCCACCGTCTGGCCGTAATGCGTCGTGTTGCGTCCGTCGCGATAAAAATTGCGCTTGCGTATCGTCAGCGGATCTTCGCCTAGGCGGCGAGCGATATCCTCCATTGCCGCTTCGATAACCATCATACCTTGGGGGCCGCCGAAGCCGCGGAAGGCGGTGTTAGAGGCCGTATGGGTGCGCGCTCGATATCCTGTAACGCGGACGTCACCCAGCGAATAGGCGTTATCCGAGTGAAACATAGCGCGATCAACAATGGCGTCGGAAAGGTCGGGTGAATAGCCACAGTCGCCGATTACATTGATATCGCCACCCAGAATCACGCCATGGGCATCGACGCCAAGGCGGTAGTCGTTATGAAAAGGGTGGCGCTTACCGGTTACGCGCATGTCATCGACTCGCGGTAAGCGGAAGCGGCAGCTGCGCCCGGTTCGCCGGGCGATTAATGCGGCTATGCAAGCCCAAGGTGAAGCCTGTGTTTCCTTGCCTCCGAATCCGCCCCCCATGCGGCGTGTCTCGACGGTAACGGCATGGAAGGGAATACCGAGTACCTCGGCAACCAGTTTCTGCGTCTCGCTGGGATGCTGGTTAGAGGTGTGAATCATGACGCCTTCGTCTTCGCTGGGATGGGCGACGCAGGCCTGCCCTTCCAAGTAGAAGTGTTCCTGGCCGCCGACAAACTGTTTGCCAGCAACGACAATGGCGGCGTCGGCAAAGGCTTTTTCCCAATCTCCACTGATCTGTTGATGAGTGGGGCGAACCAGATCACCCGCGTTGGCGGCAGCAACGGGGTCGAGGCTTGCTGGGCGCTCTTCGATCTCGATAATTGCCTTTTCGACTGCTTGACGAGCCGCACGATGGCTGTCGGCCGCCACGGCGAATAGCACCTGGCCCGCGTAGAGCACTTCGCCGTCAGCCATGATGGGATCCCCTGGGAAAACGGGGCCAATATCGGTATGGCCTGGCACGTCTGCCACGCTAATAACATCGACCACACCAGGAGCAGACCTTACCGCTTCCAGATCCATGCGGGTAATGCGCCCGTGGGCGACAGATGACAGGCCTGCGGCTAGGTGGAGGGCATTGGCCGGAAGGGCTAGGTCATCAATATAAGCCGCGCGCCCGGTGACATGCTTGATGGCACTCTCGTGATTGGCCGAGGTGCCAGAAAAAAAACGGCCGGTATGTTGTGCTGGATGAAATGCTTTCTGCTCAGGCTGTGGTGCTGGCAGATCAGTGAGCGTACGCATGGAGCATCACCTCCTGAGTGTGTGGTTGGGTGTGGGTAGACGATTCGATGACCAGACGTAGGCGTTCAAGTAGCGCACTCGCTGACCGCGTGCGGTAGTCGGCACTGCCACGAACATCGCTCATCGGTGAAAAGTCATTCGCGAGCGCTTGGCGTGCAGCCTCGAAGACGGTTGGTGAGGGCGGATTCCCTTCGAGAGCCGCTTCGGCCCCACGGGCTCGGGCAGGTATGCCGGCCATGCCACCGAAGGCCAGGCGTACATCGCGTAGGCATCCATCCTCCAGATGCCAGGCAAAAGCACTCAGCACGGCAGAAATATCATCTTCGCGCCGCTTCGAGAGTTTCCATACTTTTAGCTGGCGGCCTGCTTGCGGGGCCGGGATGAAAACCGCGCTTAATACTTCATTGTTAGCTAAGTCGGTCTTTTTGTAGTCGATGAAGAAGTTGTTGGCGGCAATCTCGCGGGAGCCGTTAGGGCCTGCGAGGCGAAGCTGTGCATCAAGGGCCAGCAGCACCGGCGGGGTGTCGCCGATGGGGGATGCATTGGCGACATTACCGCCTAAGGTGCCGCGGTTGCGTACCTGAGCCGAGCCGAGGCGGTGTAGAAGATGGGCAAAGGTTGGGTATTCACTCTCGAGTAAAGGCTCCAAGCGTGCATAGGTGACGGCTGCTCCGATCCACCAACCGGGGCGCCCGCTCGCATCCTGACCTTGTTCAATTTGCTGAAGCTCACTTACGCGCGTGGTATCGATAAGCCGTGGTAAGTCCTTCAGTTGTTGGGTGACTTCAAGCCAAAGGTCAGTGGCACCCGCAACCAAACGTGCTTCTGGATGGGCTGCGCGTAGGCGTATTAGGTCATTCAACTGACGAGGCTGATGGAAACGGCTGCTGGTTTCGTCCAGGTTGGCCACGTGCTGATTATCTTGCGCATCATTCAGTGTTGCATCTAACCATTCAGGGCGATGACCATCGATACTGTTCATTGCTAATGCCGCATCACGAATGGGGCGATAGCCAGTGCAGCGACACAGGTTGCCGCCAAGTGCGGCTTCAAGGCGCTCAGGGCTAAAGGGAGTGGCGAGCGGGTTAGTGTGCTGTTCTTCGTGGAGTGTGAACAATGACATCACAATGCCCGGCGTGCAGAAGCCGCATTGGCTACCATGGCATTCGACCATGGCTGCCTGGGCGGGATGCAGGTACTGCTGGTCGTCAGCGAGACCTTCGACGGTGACTAAGTGGCGTCCTTGGAGCTGATGAGCGGGCATGATGCAGGCGTTGGCGCTGTGGTAGCGTAGCTCGCCATTGGCATCGGGTGCCCCGATGGCTACTGTGCAAGCGCCGCAATCACCAGACGCGCAACCTTCCTTGGTGCCGGTCAGGTGTAGTTGTTCTCTTAGCAGCTCCAGAACGCTAAGGTGAACATCCGCTGTAACGCGATGCGGTTGCCCATTGAGGTGAAATGTAATCATAGTCCTACCCGTTATGTTGTTATTGGTTGCTTAAGTGCTGTCCGATCGGTCAGGTGGTGCGTGAGAAACGGGGTATTTTTTGATGACTCAGCATGAGAAGAGTCGTCTATTGTGCTGTCAGCAGCATAACCACCGCTAACAGGGCGGAGACCCACATTGCAGGCTTAATCTCGTCCAACTTGCCGGTGGCCAGCCGGATGAGCACAAAGCTGATAAAACCAAAGGCGATACCCAGGGTGATGGAGTACGTCAGCGGCATTAAAATGATGGCCAGAAATGCGGGAAAGGCTTCCTCGAGACGGCTCCAGTCAATCTTTCCAATCGGTGCCATCATGAACAGCCCCACCAGGACAAGAGCTGGGGCGGTCGCGATGCTGGGAACTAGGGACAGCAACGGTGAGAGAAACAAGAAAGGCAGGAACAATACGCCAATAACGACTGCCGTGAGTCCTGTGCGGCCGCCTTGGGCAACGCCAGCACCGGATTCGATAAAGGTTTGTGCCGCGCTGGTGCCGAGAGGGGCCGCGATCATCGATGCGAAAGCATCCACCGTCATGGAACGCTTAAGGTTGCGTGGATTACCGTTGGCATCCTTGAGATCCGCTGACTCGGATAGCGCCATAAAGCAAGACAGTGAGTCGAAGAAGTTAGTAAACAGCATCACGAAAATGAACGGCAGGTAAGCCACCTTGAGGGCGCCTAGAATATCGACCTTCATTACCGCCGAGAAATCCGGCCATGCGGCTAGGCCTTGCCAAGCCACCAATACGTCGTCACTCCACAGCCGCCCCATAGGGATTGCCAACAGAGTGGTTAGGGCGATGCCTAAGATCAGAGCGCCATTGAAGCCGCGAATGGCTAATATCGCGGTAGCCATTAGGCCAATAAAGAAGGTTATTAGGCTTGCGTTTAAATCACCCAGGCTAATCAGGGTCGCAGGGTTGGCTACGATGAACCCGGCATTCTTGAGCCCAATAAAGGTGATGAATAGGCCTATCCCACAGGTGATAGCATAGCGCAATGAGGCTGGAATGGCCTCGATGATGGCTTCGCGAACGTTAAACAGCGCCAAAACAGCGAACAGTACTCCTGACCAGAATACGCAGCCTAGAGCAACTTCCCACGATAACCCTGCGCCAAGCACCAGGGTGTAGGTGAAAAGCGCATTCATGCCCATTCCAGGAGCAACTAAAATTGGGTTGCGGGCATACAAGCCCATGGCCAAGCTACTAAAAAAGCTGATGACCACGGTGGCGGAGAGTGCTGCAGAAAAGGGAATACCCGCATCGGATAAGATGGCTGGGTTGACCACGATGATATACATCCCGGCTAGAAACGTCGCGATGCCTGCAAGCACTTCGGTCTTCACCGAGGAGCCGCGGCGGCTGACATTGAAGTAATTATCCAGGGTGCTCGTTGCTTGTACGGGAGGAGAGCCAGAATACGGCGTAGGGCTTTGTGGCATGACGATATTCTCTTTGTATTTGTTGGGTGAGCTATCGAAAAAAACGCGTTTGACCATTTGGTCAACTCGGACAAGCGTAGACAAAAAAACATCAAGAAGGCAACCAAATATATTAATTACGTACACAAAAAATTTTGGGGCGACTTCCACCCTCCTCATTTATCAATGACCTGAAGGTCGTGGCATATTGATTGCAGGGGCAAAATGGAGCATATAAAGTTGCTGGTAGTTTTAGGGCTAGCCTAAGGTCGATAAATCCTGTAACATTCCAAAAATTTTGGCCCAGTGGCTGCAAAAAGCAGCAAAATATCTGCAGCGAACGAATCTCTGTAGGGTAAGCACCGCGCTTGTTGCACTGGCCTTAGGTTAGAGAAAACAGTCAGCTAAATGCTGCGCCATGGCCATTCGCCACGGAAGAGAACAACAAGCGGGATGAAACCGATTTTTTTACTATCGGCTTCGTCCCGCTTTTTTACGACCCGACGTTTGCACGCACAAACGCCGACAAACCGGATCGCCGAGCCTGCGCCCACAGGCTCCCACCAGCATGGGAGAACTTGTCTTGAATAACCCCGCATTGAGCAAACCCGCGATATTGGCCCTGGAAGATGGCAGTGTGTTTCATGGCATTGCCATTGGCGCGGATGGCGTCACAAGCGGTGAGGTGGTGTTCAATACAGCCATGACCGGCTACCAGGAAATCCTCACTGACCCTTCTTACACCCGCCAAATCGTCACGCTGACCTACCCTCATATCGGCAATACCGGCATTAATTCGGAAGATGTGGAATCTGCATCGATTGCCGCAGCTGGCCTGGTGATTCGTGATTTACCCCTGCTAGCCAGTAGTTTCCGTTCAGAGCAAAGCCTTTCTGACTATCTAAAAAGCCAAAATGTGCTGGGCATTGCGGATATCGATACTCGCCGTTTAACGCGCATTCTGCGTGATAAAGGTGCGCAAAACGGTGCGATTCTGGCGGGTGCAGAAGCAGAGGGCGATGATGCGGTAGAGCGGGCGCTGGCGGCAGCGAAGGCATTTCCCGGGTTGAAGGGCATGGACCTGGCCAAGGAAGTCTCATGCAAAGAGGCTTACGAATGGACCCAAGGCGAGTGGACGTTGGGCGAGGGCTACGCTGATACTACCAAAGGTGAGCGTCCTTACCACGTGGTGGCGTATGACTTCGGTGTGAAATTTAACATCCTGCGTATGCTGGCCGCGCGCGGCTGCCGGTTGACGGTTGTACCGGCACAAACGCCTGCGGCTGACGTGTTGGCGATGAATCCGGATGGCATCTTTTTGGCTAACGGCCCCGGTGACCCCGAGCCCTGTGATTACGCCATCAAGGCAATTCAGGATGTATTGGAAACCAATACGCCGGTATTTGGCATTTGCCTTGGCCACCAGTTGCTGGCGCTGGCCTCGGGTGCCAAAACCATCAAGATGGGCCACGGCCATCACGGTGCTAACCATCCGGTGCAGGATTTAGACACCGGTACGGTAATGATTACTAGCCAAAACCATGGCTTTGCTGCTGATGAAGCGACCCTTCCGGCCAACGTGCGTGCCACGCACCGTTCGCTGTTCGATGGCACGCTGCAAGGAATCGAGCGCACTGATCGCCCGGCGTTTAGCTTCCAAGGTCACCCGGAAGCCAGCCCCGGCCCGCGCGATGTGGCGCCGCTGTTTGATCGCTTTATTGCCATGATGCAGGCGCGTCGCTAACGCTGCCCTTGATCGCCGCCATGTAACGCCGTTTTTTTGTCGCTCATCGTCACCTATTTTGCGGGAACCGTTATGCCTAAGCGTACCGATATCAACAGCATTCTTATCATTGGCGCTGGCCCGATTGTCATCGGCCAGGCCTGCGAATTTGACTACTCTGGCGCCCAGGCGTGTAAAGCGCTGCGTGAAGAGGGGTTCCGAGTTATTTTGGTTAACTCCAACCCGGCTACCATCATGACCGACCCGGCCATGGCCGATGCCACCTACATCGAGCCGATTACCTGGCAAGCGGTTGAAAAAATTATTGAGGCCGAGCGCCCGGACGCGATTCTACCCACTATGGGTGGCCAGACAGCGCTCAACTGTGCGCTTGACCTGGAAAAGCATGGCGTGCTGGAAAAGTACAGCGTCGAGATGATTGGTGCCAACGCCGATGCCATCAATATGGCCGAAGATCGTGATCTGTTCGATCAGGCCATGAAGCGTATTGGTTTGGAGTGCCCGAAAGCCAAAGTGGCGCACACCATGGATGAGGCCTGGGAAATTCAGGCTGAATTGGGCTTCCCGACCATTATTCGTCCTTCTTACACCATGGGCGGCTCCGGCGGCGGCGTGGCGTATAACAAAGAAGAGTTCGAAGAGATCTGTACCCGCGGTTTCGAGCTTTCCAATAACCACGAGCTGCTGATCGATGAATCGCTGCTGGGGTGGAAAGAGTACGAGATGGAAGTGGTGCGGGATAAGAATGACAACTGCATCATTGTCTGTGCGATTGAAAACTTCGATCCTATGGGCGTTCACACCGGTGACTCGATTACCGTCGCGCCAGCTCAAACGCTGACCGACAAAGAGTACCAGATCATGCGTGACGCCAGCCTCGCGGTGCTGCGCGAGATTGGTGTGGAAACCGGCGGCTCCAACGTACAGTTTGGTATGGACCCGAAAACCGGTCGCCTGGTGGTTATCGAGATGAACCCGCGGGTATCGCGCTCGTCGGCGCTGGCATCTAAGGCTACTGGTTTCCCGATTGCTAAAATCGCCGCGAAACTGGCGGTGGGTTACACCTTGGATGAGCTGCAAAACGATATTACCGGTGGCCGCACGCCCGCGTCGTTTGAGCCATCAATCGACTATGTCGTCACTAAAATTCCGCGCTTTACCTTCGAGAAATTCCCTCAGGCAAACGACCGTCTGACCACTCAGATGAAGTCGGTGGGCGAAGTGATGGCGATTGGCCGCACGTTCCAAGAGTCGCTGCAGAAAGCGCTACGCGGTCTGGAAACCGGTAACGATGGCCTTGATCCGATCATCACCGATTTCACGCCAGACAACATGGCGATCATTCAGGGCGAGCTGCAGGCCGCTGGTGCCGAGCGTATTTTCTATGTGGCTGACGCAATGCGCTCTGGAATGAGTGTCGATGAGGTATTTGCGCTCACCAATATCGACCCTTGGTTCCTGGTGCAGTTGGAAGATTTGGTGTTGACTGAAAATGCCGTCGCCAAGCGCGCCCTGGCCGATTTCTCTGCCCGTGAGCTTTACCAGCTTAAGCGCAAAGGCTTTGGTGACGCGCGTTTGGCCAAGCTACTGGGCGTGTCTGAAAAAGAGTTCCGCAAAACGCGCCAGGCAGCGGGCATTCGTCCGGTTTATAAACGTGTCGATACCTGTGCGGCGGAATTTGCCTCTGACACCGCTTACATGTACTCCACCTATGAAGAGGAGTGCGAAGCGGACGTCTCTGATCGTCAGAAAATTATGGTATTGGGTGGTGGCCCGAACCGTATCGGTCAAGGTATCGAGTTCGATTACTGCTGTGTTCATGCCGCCTTTGCCATGCGCGATGATGGCTATGAAACCATCATGGTCAACTGCAACCCGGAAACCGTTTCTACCGACTACGACACCTCTGATCGTCTCTACTTCGAGCCGGTGACGCTGGAAGATGTGTTGGAAATTGCCGACAAAGAGAAGCCGGTTGGCGTGATTGTGCAGTTCGGTGGTCAAACGCCGCTGAAGCTTGCCCGTGAGCTAGAGGCAGCAGGCGTGCCGATTATTGGTACCACGCCGGATGCCATTGACCGTGCTGAAGATCGCGAGCGCTTCCAGGTGATGATCGACAAGCTAGGCTTGAAGCAGCCGCCCAACGCCACTGCCCGCAGCTTTGAAGAGGCGTTTTCCAAGGCAGAGGCCATCGGCTACCCGCTGGTGGTGCGTCCTAGCTACGTGCTGGGTGGTCGGGCAATGGAGATCGTTTATGACGCCTCCGAGCTTGAAAACTACATGACCAATGCGGTGAAGGTGTCTAACGACTCTCCCGTTTTGCTTGACCACTTCTTGAGTGCCGCGATCGAAATCGATATCGACGCTGTGTCGGACGGTCAACAGGTGGTGATCGGCGGTATTATGCAGCACGTTGAGCAAGCCGGCGTTCACTCTGGTGATTCCGCCTGTGCGTTACCGCCTTACTCGCTGCCTGCCGATGTGCAGGATGAAATGCGCGAGCAGGTCAAGAAAATGGCCGTTGAGCTGGGCGTTAAGGGTCTGATGAACGTGCAGCTGGCGTGGCAGGATGGCGAAATTTATGTCATCGAGGTTAATCCTCGTGCGTCGCGTACCGTACCGTTTGTGTCTAAGTGCATCGGCACTTCGTTGGCACAGATCGCGGCGCGCTGCATGGCGGGTAAGACACTGGCCGAGCAGGGCTTTGAGCGCGAAATTATTCCGCACTTCTATAGCGTGAAAGAGGCGGTCTTCCCGTTCAACAAGTTCCAAGGTGTTGACCCGATTCTGTCGCCCGAGATGAAGTCGACGGGTGAAGTAATGGGCTCTGGCGAGACCTTTGCAGAAGCGTTCTTTAAAGCGCAGCTGGGCGCTGGCGAAGCCATTCCAGCATTGGATGGCGAGCGTAAAGCGTTCCTTTCGGTACGCGAGCCCGACAAGCAAGGGATTATCG
Source organism: Halomonas sp. IOP_6 (assembly GCF_021151565.1). Taxonomy (NCBI): domain Bacteria; kingdom Pseudomonadati; phylum Pseudomonadota; class Gammaproteobacteria; order Oceanospirillales; family Halomonadaceae; genus Halomonas; species Halomonas sp. IOP_6. The sequence goes on from NZ_JAIRBO010000006.1 coordinate 251,705, forward strand.
AAGTGGCGCGTTCTCTGCTAACATTGGGCTTCACACTATGTGCAACGCGCGGTACAGCAGCGGCACTTGAGGCTGCTGGACTGGAAGTGGAGCACGTCAATAAAGTCTACGAAGGCCGTCCCCATATCGTCGATCTGCTGAAGAACGACGAAATCGCCTACATCGTGAACACGACTGAAGGTCGTCAGGCTATTAACGACTCTTCAATTATTCGCCGTACTGCTCTCGCGCGCAAGGTGCCCTATGCGACCACCTTGGCGGGCGCTAATGCTGTTTGCATGGCGCTTGAGTACGGTAGGGAGATTACGGTGCGGCGCCTTCAGGATCTGCATGCAGGAGCAAGTCAATGAACAAGGTCCCGATGACGGTAGCGGGAGAAAAAAGTCTTCGCGAAGAGCTTAATCACTTGAAGGGCGAAGCCCGCCCTCAAGTTATTGCTGCTATTGCTGAAGCGCGTGAACATGGCGATCTCAAAGAGAACGCTGAGTACCACGCCGCTCGTGAGCAGCAAGGATTTATTGAAGGCCGTATCCAGGAAATTGAAAGCAAGCTTTCAGGTGCGCAGGTAATCGACGTTACTAAGCTGCCAAAAACCGGCAAGGTGATCTTTGGGGTTACCGTGTCGTTGCTGAACCTGGATAGCGACGCCAGCGTTACCTACCGCATTGTTGGTGAAGACGAGGCCAATATTAAAGAGGGGCGCATTTCTGTGACCTCACCTATCGCCCGAGCGATGATTGGCAAAGAAGAAGGCGATGTGGTGGTGGTAAAAACACCTGGTGGCGATGTTGAGTACGAAATTGAGAGTGTTGAACATCTCTGATTTACCGCGGTGACGCGGGGCAGGCGTCTTGAAGGCGCCTGCAATCCAGGCACACTAAAAGGCCCGTGACGGTGACGTCGCGGGCCTTTTAGTATCATGCGTTGGTTAACGAGCCACGTGTGGGTTAATGCCGTCCGTGGTGGTTTTCAAAACGCGTGATGTTGGAAAGCTTGGGGTTTACCTTTGGGTTACGGCGATAGAGCAGCGCCATTTTGCCAATGGTTTGTACTAGCTCGGCGTTACTGTCGGCGACTAGCTCATTGAGCATTGCGACACGGTCGTCCCGCTCTGTAATAGCGAGCTTCACTTTGATGAGCTCGTGATCGTTGAGCGCGCGGCTGAGTTCTGCGAGCAAATTTTCGGAGACGCCGTTCTCAGAAACGGTGACCACTGGATTGAGGTGGTGGCCAATGCTACGAAATGCTTTCTTTTGTGCCTGTGACAAGCTCATGGTATCTTGCGGTATCCCGGTTAGCGCTTAACGCTCCATCTTACGGTGAAATGCCGTTAAGTGAAAGCAATCGCGTGAATGCGCCCATCTCTTATTCCAGTGTTAGATTCCCACATGCAGCAAAAGCCCCCAAGCCGTAAACATTCAGTGAGCAAGACCAGCAACAACTGGAAGAAAGAACATTTCGACGATCAGTATGTGAAACAACGCTGGCAAGATGGCTATCGCTCCCGTGCAAGCTATAAGCTGCTTGAGCTTGATGAAAAGGATAAACTGTTTCGCCCCGGCATGACGGTAATTGATCTAGGCGCTGCCCCAGGGGGGTGGAGTCAAATTGCCGCAGAAAAGGTGGGGCCTGAGGGTGTCGTGATAGCGTCAGACATATTAGAGATGGATGCCCTAGCCGGCGTTGACTTTATCCAGGGCGATTTTACTGAAGAGAGCGTGCTTAACGCGATTCTTGAACGTCTAGGAAATCGTCAGGTAGACCTTGTGATGTCTGATATGGCCCCCAATATGAGTGGTATGGCGGCTATTGATCAGCCACAGGCAATGTACCTTGTTGAACTCGCTTTGGAACTTGCGCGAGAAACGCTACCGCCTGGCGGGCGTTTTCTGGCTAAGGTATTTCAAGGCGAAGGATTTGATACCTATTTGAAAGAGCTCCGAAGTAGCTTTGATCGTGTTGTGACTCGCAAGCCGGATGCTTCGAGGGCGCGCTCGCGGGAAGTCTATTTTTTAGCGGAAGGATTTCGAGGCTAACGAGACGTTGCCCTGTACTCGTCAGTAAGTGCGAGCGTGTAGATACTGGCGGGTAATAGCAAAGATTTATCACCACGATTGCCAGACAGGCAGGCGTAAATTGTGTCACATTATGCACATTGGACGAGCGTGACACAGATGGCCCAAAGCAAAATGTGCTTTGGCAATGGTTGAACGTTAAGCTCTAGTGTAAGGTCTGAGTATTAACGGTTAACTGACGGATTCTTGTAATGAGGGTAGCCCCTTGAACGATATGGCGAAGAACCTGATTCTGTGGTTGGTCATCGCGGCCGTTCTACTGACAGTGTTCAACAATTTCAGTACGGAAAGCGCACCGCAAACCACCAACTACTCTCAGTTTGTGCAGCAGGTGCAAAATCAGCAGGTACGTAGTGTCACGATTGATGGCTATACCATCATTGGTGAGCGTACGGATGGTTCTCAGTTCCAGACCATTCGCCCGTCGGCGGAAGATCCTAAGCTGATGGATGATCTGCTAAGCAACAACGTGACCGTTGTCGGTAAAGAGCCGGAACAACAAAGCATCTGGACGCGCTTGCTGATTGCGAGCTTCCCGATTCTGCTTATTCTGGCCATCTTTATGTTCTTTATGCGCCAAATGCAGGGTGGAGCCGGTGGCGGTAAAGGCGGTCCAATGAGTTTTGGTAAGTCGAAAGCCAAACTGCTTTCCCAGGATCAGATCAAGACAACTTTTGCCGATGTTGCAGGCTGCGACGAGGCGAAAGAAGAAGTTGAAGAGCTTGTAGACTTCTTGCGTGATCCTACTAAATTCCAGCGTTTGGGTGGCACAATCCCGCGCGGTGTATTGATGGTAGGTCCGCCAGGAACGGGTAAAACGCTGCTGGCCAAGTCCATTGCGGGCGAAGCCAAAGTACCGTTTTTCTCTATCTCTGGTTCAGACTTTGTTGAGATGTTTGTGGGCGTTGGTGCTTCACGCGTTCGTGACATGTTTGAGCAAGCCAAGAAACAAGCGCCTTGCATCATCTTTATTGATGAAATCGATGCGGTTGGCCGCTCACGTGGTGCTGGCATGGGTGGCGGCAATGATGAGCGTGAGCAGACACTCAACCAGTTGCTGGTAGAGATGGATGGCTTCGAAGCTAATGAAGGTGTCATCGTCATTGCGGCCACTAACCGCCCTGACGTGCTTGATCCTGCGCTGCTACGTCCGGGTCGTTTCGACCGTCAAGTAACGGTTGGGCTGCCGGATATTCGTGGTCGTGAACATATTCTGGGCGTTCACCTGCGTAAAGTGCCGCTGGCGGATGATGTTAAGCCGCAGCTAATTGCGCGCGGTACGCCAGGCTTCTCTGGTGCGGACCTTGCGAACTTGGTCAACGAGGCAGCGCTGTTTGCCGCTCGTCGTAACAAGCGCTTGGTTGCCATGGAAGAGCTGGAGCTTGCTAAAGACAAGATCATGATGGGCGCTGAGCGCAAATCGATGGTTATGACCGATAAAGAGAAGCTCAACACGGCGTATCACGAATCAGGTCATGCCATTATTGGCTTGGTTGCGCCCGAGCATGATCCTGTTTACAAAGTGACGATCATCCCGCGTGGCCGTGCGCTAGGTGTTACGATGTTCTTGCCGGAAGAAGATCGTTACAGCCTGTCTCGCCAACAAATTCTCAGTCAGATTTGCTCGCTGTTTGGTGGACGTATTGCCGAAGAGATGACGTTGGGCGCTAACGGTGTTACAACGGGCGCTTCAAACGATATCAAGCGTGCTACCGAGCTCGCTCATAACATGGTCGCTAAGTGGGGGCTGTCGAATGAGATGGGCCCGATCATGTACGACGAGGATGAGTCCCACCAGTTCCTTGGTGGCCCCGGTCAGGGTGGCGGTAAGCTAAAATCTGGCGAAACAACGTCTCGTCTCGATAAAGAAGTGCGCAAGATTATCGACGAGTGTTACGAGCAGGCTCGTCAGATTTTGGAAGATAATCGCGACAAGCTAGACGCGATGGCCGAAGCACTGATGAAGTACGAAACCATCGATGCTGATCAGCTGAAAGATATTATGGAGGGGCGCGATCCGCGTCCGCCAGAAGGCTGGAACGACGGTGATTCATCTGGCGGCGGCACGCGTGTTAGCGACGATAAGCCTGAAGAGAAGGCTGGGGAAAAGGCTGACGATACGCCTTCTGATGCGTCTGGCGACGATGGCGAAGAAGATGATGACGAGCCACGCCGTCGTCCTTCTGACCCGTTAGGCGGTCCCGCAGGCCCTTAACGTGTGTGAGTGTTAGAGATGTTAGCAAAGGCGCCCCATAACGGGGCGCCTTTTTGTTATGCTGTGAAGCAATTGCAAACACGTTTTTTCTTTTAGTAGGCCGCAGCATGAAACCGATAGTTGACTCTTCATCGCCTTCACGGGCAGCGGATAGCGCATATCACCTGCGCTGTGGGCGCCATTCATTAGATCTTTCGTTTCCACGGGTAATGGGGATTCTGAATGTTACTCCGGACTCCTTCTCTGATGGCGGGCAACACGTTGGTCTAGATAGCGCGCTGCACCACGCTGAACAAATGTTGGCGGAAGGTGCTGCGATGATTGACGTGGGCGGGGAGTCGACAAGGCCAGGGGCTAGTCCTGTATCAGAGCAAGAAGAGTTAGATCGTGTGGCGCCTGTGGTTGAAGCGTTAGTGCACGAGCTAGATGCGCTGGTGTCAGTGGATACCAGTAGCCCTGTCGTTATGCGAGAAGTAAGCGCGCTTGGCGCTGGTATGATTAACGATGTGCGAGCGCTAGAGCGCGAGGGTGCGCTCGGCGCTGCAGCAAGCACCGGCCTGCCTGTGTGTTTAATGCATCGCCAAGGTGAGCCCCAGGATATGCAGCAGTCGCCCTATTATGGTCAGCCAGTTGAGCGAGTGGTTGCCGACTATCTTGCTGAGCGGGTAGCGGCATGTGAAGCCGTTGGAATTCGTCGTAGCCGTCTATTGATAGATCCTGGTTTTGGTTTTGGCAAAACCATTGAACATAACCTGCGCTTGCTGAAGTATATGGATGAGCTTCGGGCGCTGGAGTTGCCGCTGTTAGTGGGGATGTCGCGGAAAAGCATGATTGGTAAAGTGTTGGGTCGCCCGGTGGAAGAGCGCTTGGCCGGAGGTCTTGCGCTAGCAGCCATGGCGGTTGAGCGGGGCGCCAATATTTTGCGCGTGCATGATGTAGGGCCCACGGTAGATGCCGTAAATATGGCATGGGCGGTGCTTCAGGAAGGCTGCGAGACGCAGCTAAATAAGGAGATGATGCCATGACGCGACGTTATTTTGGTACCGATGGGATTCGCGGTACGGTTGGGCAAGCGCCTATTACTGCCGATTTTATGCTCAAACTGGGGTGGGCGGTGGGTCAGGTGCTGCGCCGTGAAAAAGGCCGCACACGTGTGTTAATTGGTAAAGATACGCGCATCTCTGGCTATATGTTTGAGTCAGCCTTGGAAGCGGGGCTGTCTGCCGCAGGCGTCGATGTTTCGTTGTTGGGGCCAATGCCTACACCGGGGATCGCCTATCTAACGCGTACCTTTCGCGCCGACGCTGGGATTGTGATTTCCGCGTCGCATAACCCCTTTGATGATAACGGCATTAAGTTTTTCTCTGCCGAGGGTAAAAAGCTACCCGACGAGATTGAAGATCGCATTGAGACGATGCTTGATGCACCTCTGACAACGGCGAGCGCGGCTCAGTTGGGTAAAGCGACGCGTATTGACGATGCTGCCGGGCGCTATATCGAGTTCTGCAAATCGACGTTACCTGATCGTCTCAGCCTGCATGGTCTAAAAGTGGTATTGGATTGTGCTCATGGGGCTACCTACCACATTGCGCCAAACGTATTTCGTGAGCTCGGCGCTGATGTTAGCGTGATTGGTTCTTCCCCTGATGGGTTGAATATTAACCATCAAGTGGGGTCTACCCATCCCGCAGCGCTGCGTGCAGCGGTGATTCAGCAAGGCGCTGATTTAGGCATTGCCTTTGATGGTGATGGAGATCGAGTGCTGTTGGTAGATGCCGATGGCCGTGAGGTGGATGGCGACGATATTCTTTACCTGATTGCCCGAGATCGTCACGAACGGGGGCTGCTTGAAGGCGGCGTGGTAGGCACTCTGATGAGCAACTTCGGGCTTGCCATGGCGCTGGAGCGGCTGGGGATTCCCTTTCAGCGCGCGAAAGTGGGTGATCGCTTTGTCATGGAGATGATGGCTGCCAACGGTTGGGAGCTGGGAGGCGAGTCATCAGGTCATATTGTATGTGGTCATGCTCAAACGACGGGCGATGGGATTGTTTCAGCGTTGCAAGTGTTGGCGTTGATGGTGCGAGAGCAAAAGCCGCTACTGTCTCTCTTGACGGGCTTGGAAAAGGTGCCCCAGTCGCTGGTTAACGTCAGGCTGCCTGGGGGCACCAACGCAAAAGATGTCATGACGGCAAAGCCGCTACTCGAAGCGGTGGCTGCCCTTGAAGCTGAGCTGGGTGACCAGGGTAGAGTGTTGCTACGGCCGTCGGGCACTGAGCCGCTAATCCGAGTGATGGTGGAAGGGCGGGCTCACCTGGATGTTGACCGTCTAGCGCATAAACTTGCCGATCAGGTCCAGGCGTTGCTCAGCTAGCTTGGTAAATGTGTTTGATAGGCGAGTATGCTTGCCACGCCCCAACTAACTAACCTGTATAACAGCGGTTGTCTTGACAAGGCCGCTCCTATACCATTTCGCTCCACCTTGAGTGAGGATAATCGATGCGTACGCCATTAATTGCCGGTAACTGGAAAATGAACGGCTCCACGGCGTTGATTCAAGCGTTCGGAGACGCCTTCACCGCGTCCAAGCTGCCTAATGATATCGACGTTGTAGTTATTCCGCCGTTTCCTTATTTGGAAGCTGCACGAAGTGCTTTCCAAAATACGCCGTTACAGTTAGGGGCGCAGACGCTCAATCCTCAGCACTCAGGTGCGCATACGGGTGAGATCAGCGGGCGTATGCTTAAAGAGTTTGATGTGGCCTATGTGCTGGTTGGTCACTCTGAGCGTCGCCAGCTATACAAAGAAGGTGATGAGCAGGTGTTTGACCGCTTGGTCGCTGCGCTTGATGTCGGCATCACGCCGATTCTTTGTGTGGGTGAAACCCTAGAAGAGCGCGATGCCGGTAGCACGATGGATGTTGTATTGCGGCAAGTTGGCTATGCAATGGCGCGTTTAGAGCCGGCACAGCGGCTTAAGGTTGTTATTGCCTATGAGCCTGTATGGGCAATTGGGACAGGCCGTACCGCAACCCCAGAGCAGGCTCAGGAAGTAATGGCCGGTATTCGTACCTATCAGGCCGGGTTTGATAAAATGCTAGCCGAGCAGCTTAAGTTGCTTTACGGCGGCAGCATGAATGCAAATAATGCGGCTGAGTTGCTTGCTCAGCCGGATATCGACGGCGGTTTAGTGGGCGGTGCTTCACTTAAAACCGACGATTTCTACGCCATTTGTCAGTCAGCAGGATAATCCCATGCAAGTTGCAATTCTTATGGTTCACGTGGTGATTGCGATCGCCTTGGTTGTGCTAATCCTGCTTCAGCAGGGTAAAGGTGCCGAAGCGGGTGCCGCCTTTGGTGGAGGGGCATCGCAAACTGTGTTTGGTTCGCGGGGTAGTGGTAACTTTTTGTCTCGCGCAACGGGGCTTTTAGCCGCCGGCTTTTTTGTTACCTCAATGGCATTGGCTTATTTTGCGACCCAGGCAGGACAAGCGCCCGAAGCGGGTATTCCCGACTCTCGCCTGATTGAACAGCAGCGCAATATTCCAACGCTTGACGATGGCCCTGCAAGTATGGATAATACCGCGCCAGTGCTAGAGGAAAGCAGCGAGTAACATATTGATACTGCTTTTTTTAGCCTCCCCTGTTGCCGAAGTGGTGGAATTGGTAGACACGCTATCTTGAGGGGGTAGTGACCGTATGGTCGTGCGGGTTCAAGTCCCGCCTTCGGCACCATCTGTTTTGCTGGTTTACCAGCTTCCCAGAGTTGTTTTGTCAAATAAGCTTCATTAAAGGGCTATTGTCAAAAAGTAGGGATTGGCACCTAAGACGAAAAATGCACTTGAAAAGAAAGGTTGACGAAAGTGGTTCAAGTGTCTATTATCGTCGACCTAGATTGATGCGGGGTGGAGCAGTCTGGTAGCTCGTCGGGCTCATAACCCGAAGGTCATCGGTTCAAATCCGGTCCCCGCTACCATTTACTAGTAACATGTTAATCGCCTAAAAAGTCTTGATGTTAGTTAATCTTGATGTTGGTTGGGCAAGGGCGAAAGCCAAATCATGTTATTAGGTGGTATTACAGGTTTCTTTCGAAAAGCCCCTTCCTGTGAAGGGGCTTTTTGTTAGTAGCTTTTCGAGAGCCAAGAGTGTCTCCAGAGCGGAAGTCTTCCGAATTGCCAGAGACACATTTCCGGGTAACGCCAATCAGCCACCTAGCTTCTCATTCAACTCCTGGCCAGGTGCCTGATGCAACGGCTATAGGAGCTTTGTCTGTGGCCACAAAACACGCTGCGCTTCACGCGCTGATCGAACCTGTCGTAGCCGCCATGGGTTTTGAGCTATGGGGTATCGACCATCTTTCCCAGGGCAAGCATTCGCGGCTGGTAATTTATATCGAACGCGAAAGTGGCGTCAGCGTGGAAGACTGCGCTGATATTAGTCGCCAAGTCAGTGCCGTTATGGATGTGGAAGATCCCATTCCTGGCGAATACCGCTTGGAAGTCTCGTCGCCTGGTATGGCACGTCCCTTATATACCCTGGATCAATTTATTCGTTATCAAGGCCACCACGTTGCGCTCAAATTGCGCGTGGCTTTTGATGGACGGCGTAAATACCAAGGCCTTCTCGCTGGTGTCGAAGGCGATGAAGTACTGCTACAGCTGGATGGCGAAGAGTACTGTTTTCCAATCGAAAGCATCGATTCTGCGCACGTCGTCCCGCAATTCGACGAATAAACGGGTGGCGGCTTCCGGCAGGCTGCCGGGATGATGCACAAAAGGACAGGTTTTCTGGCGAGGCAAACGCATGAGTAAAGAAATTTTAATGGTCGTGGACGCGATCTCTAACGAAAAAGGCGTCCCCCGCGATGTTATTTTTGAGGCGGTTGAGGCCGCGCTAGCTAGCGCGTCACGCAAGCGTTTTGATCAAGAAGAAGCCAATGTGCGCGTTCATATCGACCGCCGCACGGGCGACTACGATACGTTCCGCTACTGGACCGTTGTCGAAGATGACGAATTTGAAACACCTGATTATGAAATTAAAGAAACCATCGCCGAGCAGCGTGATCCGCCGCTGAAACTAGGCGATGTGGTTGAGAAAAAGATTGAAAATGCCGTGTTTGGCCGTATCGCTGCACAAACTGCAAAGCAGGTTATCGTGCAAAAGGTACGTGAAGCCGAACGCGCTGAAGTGGTTCGTCAGTACGCTGACCGCGAAGGCGAGTTGGTGGCAGGTATCGTCAAGAAAACCACCCGTGACGGGTTGATTATCGACCTGGGTGAAAACGCTGAAGCGTTCTTGCCGCGTAACGAAATGATCCACGGTGAGCGCTACCGCATGAATGAGCGGGTACGCGCCTTGCTAGTAAAAGTTGATCCAGAGGCGCGTGGTGCGCAGCTACAGCTGTCACGTACCTGTCCTGAGTTCATCATTGAGCTGTTTAAAATTGAAGTGCCGGAAATTGCTGAACAGCTGATTGAAATCAAGGGTGCAGCGCGCGACCCTGGCTCGCGGGCCAAAATCGCCGTTAAAACTAACGACCGCCGCATCGATCCTGTTGGGGCGTGTGTTGGTATGCGCGGTTCCCGCGTACAGGCAGTGTCGTCAGAGCTGCAAAATGAGCGTGTCGATATTGTGCTGTGGGACGATAACCCAGCGCAGTTGGTGATAAATGCCATGGCACCTGCCGATGTGGCGTCTATCCTGGTTGACGAAGATGCTCACGCCATGGACGTTGCCGTTGCTCAAGACAATCTGGCGCAAGCCATTGGTCGTAGCGGCCAGAACGTGCGCTTAGCTTCTGAGCTAACCGGCTGGCGTATTAACGTGATGACCGAAGATGAAGCTGAGTCAAAACGTGAGCAGGAAATTGATAGCCTGGTGGACTCCTTTGTTCAGCATCTGGAAGTGGACGAAGACGTTGCCCGCCTATTAGTAGAAGAAGGGTTTACCACCCTGGAAGAAGTTGCCTACGTGCCGCTTGAAGAGATGCTCGAAATCGAAGAGTTCGATGAAGATTTGGTGGAAGAGCTGCGCGCACGAGCGAAAGACGAGCTGCTGACGATGGCCATTGCCTCGGAGGAAGCGCTAGACGGTGCCCAACCAGCAGACGATCTGCTGGACATGGACGGCATGGAGCGCCACCTGGCCTTCATTCTGGCTAGCCGAGGCATCGTCACCATGGAAGATCTCGCCGAGCAGTCTGTCGACGATCTGGTCGATATCGAGGAGTTGGACGAAGCGCGCGCAGCGGCACTGATCATGACTGCCCGTGCGCCCTGGTTTGAAGACGATGGCGTATCGGATTCGAACACACAGTAAAAGGTCACGGGCTGAGGAGGGTCACTATGTCGGATATGACAGTTAAAGATTTTGCAGTAAAGGTGGGCCGTGATGTGCCCCGCCTATTGGAACAGATGAAAGAAGCTGGTTTAAAACATGCGTCAGAAAGTGACGCCGTGTCTGAAGACGATAAGCAAACGCTGCTAAGCTTTTTGAAAAAAAGCCATGGCGGCGGTGACAGCGATGCTAGCAAAAACCGCATTACGTTGACGCGTAAAACCCGTAGCCGTATTAAAACGGGCGAACGTGGCAAAACGATCGAAGTGCAGGTGCGTAAGAAGAAAACGTACGTTAAGAGCGCCGAAGACGATAAGCCGAAAGCGCCTGAGCCTAAGCATTCTGGTCCGCGTCAGCTGGTAGGCGATATGGCAGAAGCGGAAGCCGAGCGTAAAGCTCGCGATATCCGCGAAGCTGAAGAGAAGGCGGCAGCGGCTAAAGCGAAAGCAGCGGAAGATGCTGCACGTAAAGCCGAGGAAGAGAAAGCCAAGGCAAAAGCGGCTGAAGTGCCCGATATCGCTGTGCCTGAGCTGCAAATCGACGATACCCCGGCACCTGATGATTTGCCGCCTGCGCCGCCGAAAGAAGGCCGCACGGATCGTCGTACAGCGCCGCCTAAAAAGGCAGCGGCTAAGAAAAAAGGCCGTAGTGACGATGAGGATCGTGGCGACCGCGAAGAACGTAAGCGCGGTGGTGGCGGTAAGAAAGTCAAACGTGCCGAGCGTCGCGGCGGTCGTCGTGGTGGTGCCAGCCAGAGTGGCAACGGCAAGCATGCTTTCCAAAAGCCGACTCAGCCGATCGTCCGTGAAGTCTCGATTCCTGAGTCCATCAGCGTTGCTGAGCTGGCCGACAAAATGTCGATCAAGGCCAATGAAGTGATCAAGGCCATGTTCAACATGGGCGCGGCCGTGACCATCAACCAAACGATTGACCAGGATACTGCGGCTATCGTTGTGGAAGAGATGGGCCACAAGGTCAAGCTAGTGAAGGACGATGCGCTGGAAACGGAAATGCTGGAAGGCATCTCCTACGAAGGCGAAGAGATTACTCGTTCACCGGTGGTCACTGTTATGGGCCACGTTGACCACGGTAAAACATCGCTGTTGGATTATATCCGTCGCGCGAAAGTCGCCACTGGCGAAGCGGGCGGTATTACCCAGCACATCGGTGCTTACCACGTGGAAGACAACCACGGCGGCGTTACCTTCCTGGATACCCCTGGCCACGCGGCGTTTACCGCAATGCGTGCCCGTGGTGCTAAAGCGACTGACGTCGTTATCCTGGTTGTTGCTGCTGACGACGGCGTAATGCCCCAGACGATTGAAGCGATCGAACACTCCAAAGCTGCTGAAGTACCCATGGTGGTGGCGGTGAACAAGATCGACAAGCAGGGCATCGATCTGGACCGCATTCGTAATGAGCTCTCGCAGCATGGCGTGATTTCAGAGGAATGGGGTGGTGACACCCAGTTTGTGCACGTTTCTGCGAAGACTGGCGATGGCATCGAAGAGCTGTTGGAAGCCATTCAGCTTGTGTCAGAAGTACTTGAATTGACGGCTGTACCTTCTGCACCTGGTAAAGGCGTTGTTGTTGAATCGCGCCTTGATAAAGGTCGCGGTCCGGTAGCCACTGTTCTGGTACAAAACGGCACGCTGAAGAAAGGCGATATCGTTCTTGCTGGTCTGCATTACGGCCGCGTTCGTGCGCTTACCAATGAGCTGGGCAAGCAAGTGGATACCGCTGGTCCTGCTATGCCGGTCGAAATCCAAGGTTTGGATGGCACGCCGGACGCAGGTGATGACTTCATGGTCGTTGCCGATGAGAAGAAAGCCCGTGAAGTGGCTAACTTCCGTCAAGGCAAATACCGCGAAGTGCGCCTGGCACGTCAGCAGAAGGCCAAGCTGGAGAACATGTTCAGCCAGATGGGTCAAGACGAAGTGGCCAAGGTCAACATCGTTCTGAAAGCTGACGTTCAAGGTTCGCTGGAAGCTATCAAAGGCGCCTTGGAAGAACTCTCCACCGGTGAAGTTGAAGTCGCCGTGGTCTCTTCGGGTGTTGGCGGTATCACCGGTACTGATGCCAACTTGGCGCTTGCTTCTGAGGCCATCGTCGTTGGCTTCAACGTCCGTGCTGATGCGGCTGCTCGTGAAATCATCGAACGTGAAGGTCTGGATCTGCGCTACTACAGCGTTATTTACCAGCTGATCGATGAGGTTAAGCAGGCGATGAGCGGTATGCTTGCTCCCGAGTGGAAAGAAGAGATCGTGGGTGTGGCCGAAGTACGCGATGTGTTCCGCGCACCGAAAATTGGTGCAGTGGCTGGCTGTATGGTTGTCGAAGGCACCGTATCGCGCAGCAAACGTATCCGTGTACTGCGTGACAACGTGGTGATTTACGAAGGCGAGCTCGAGTCGCTGCGCCGCTTCAAAGATGACGTTCAAGAAGTGCGTAACGGCATGGAATGCGGCATCGGCGTGAAGAACTACAACGATGTTCAGGTCAACGATAAGATCGAAGTCTTTGACCAAGTGAAGGTCGAGCGCAGCCTGTAAGGCCGCGAGGAGCAATCATGCGCGAATTTAAGCGTACCGACCGAGTTGCTGACCAGCTCCAAAAGGAGCTGGCAGTACTGATCCAGCGCGAAGTAAAAGACCCGCGTTTGGGCATGATAACGGTGAGCGGCGCGACCGTTAGCCGTGATCTTGGCTACGCCGATATCTATGTCACCTTATTGGGTGAGCAAGATCCCGCGCGTATCAAAGAAAACCTGCAGGTGCTAAAGCGCGCTGGAGGCTTTCTAAGAAGCCAAATTGCCAAGCGTATTAAGCTGCGTCACGTACCTGAACTGCGCTTTCATTACGATGAAAGCGTGGTACGTGGCCAGCACCTCTCGTCACTGATCGACGAAGCGGTTTCAACTGACCGCGCACGCCAGCAGGATGATGAAGAGGGAAGCGACAATGACAATGGTGAGGAGACGCGCTAATGGCACGTCGCCGTCGCGGATTGCCGGTTAATGGCGTATTGCTGCTGGATAAGCCTAAGGGTATTTCCAGCAACCATGCGCTGCAGCGTGTGCGTCGTCTGTTTGAGGCGCAAAAAGCCGGTCATACCGGCACGCTGGACCCTATGGCAACAGGCTTGTTACCTATTTGCCTTGGGGAAGCTACTAAGTTTTCCGCGCACCTGTTAGAAGCCGACAAGATGTATCGCACCCGTGTAGAACTGGGTGTGATTACAGACACCGGTGATGCCGAAGGCACGGTCATTGAACGGCGAGAGGTCCCCCGCTTAACGGCTGGGGATGTCGAGTCAGTCCTAGCTCGCTTTCACGGCGAGATTGACCAAGTGCCGCCGATGTATTCGGCATTGAAGCATCAAGGCAAAAAGCTGTATGAGCTTGCCCGTGAGGGTAAGCACGTTGAGCGTGCAGCGCGGCGAGTAAGCGTGTATGATGCGCGGCTGCTTGCTTTCGAGGGCACTGCCTTTGAGATTGAAGTCAGCTGCAGCAAAGGCACGTATATTCGCACCTTGGCTGAAGATATTGGTCATGCGCTGGGCTGTGGTGCCCACATTAGCCAGTTGAGAAGGCTCAAAACGGGGCCCTTTACCGGCGATGCAATGTGGACACTGGAGGGCCTTGAGGCGCTGGCAGATCAAGCCACCCGAGAGGCTGAACTAATGCCTGCGGATGTGCTGGTCGATCATTTGCCGTCGCTGACGGTGGATGAAACGGCTTACGGGCGTCTTGCACACGGCCAATCGGCTAGTTTAGCCATTGGTGTGCTTGAGCCTGATACGCTGGCAAGACTTTATTACGCTGAGACGTTTATCGGCCTTGGCGTTGTAAAAGGGGCGCAGGAAGTAGCTCCCAAGCGGCTGTTAAGTACCGTCGCTATCTCGTAAAGCGTTGCAAGGACGTAGCGATTTGCGCGAAAATTGTACGTGAAGATAGTTGCATGAGACTGCAAATATGCGTGGTCTCACCCATTCAATTTTAGGCATATTGCTTACTGGAGAGACAGATGGCATTAACCGCTGAGAAGAAGGCCGAGATCGTCAACGAATACGGCCGCGGCGATAACGATACCGGTTCCCCTGAAGTTCAGGTTGCACTGCTGAGCGCCAACATTAATGGCCTGCAGGACCACTTCAAAACCAACAAGCAGGATCACCACTCTCGTCGTGGTCTGATCCGCATGGTAAACCAGCGTCGTAAGCTGTTGGATTACCTGAAGCGTAAAGATTTTGAACGCTATCAGTCTCTGATTCAGCGTTTAGGTCTGCGTCGTTAAGCGTTAACGGCAACGATCAAAAACGGGCAGCCCCTTGTGGGCTGCCCGTTTTTTTGTTTCTGGTAGCCGTATGGCGCCACAGCGCCTAGAATGGTGGCGAGTCAAAACGACCCAAGCGAAAAGACAAGTAGATATTAATGTTAAAGGAAGTCGCCGTGAATCCGGTAAAAAAAACGTTTCAATACGGTCGTAGCACCGTCACCCTAGAAACTGGGCGTATTGCTCGCCAAGCCACTGGTGCCGTTATGGTGACCATGGATGAAACCGTCGTACTGTGTACGGTTGTGGCTAAAAAAGAAGCAAACCCCAATCAGCCTTTCTTCCCACTCTCGGTACACTACCAAGAGAAAACCTACGCAGTGGGCAAGATCCCCGGCGGCTTCTTTAAGCGCGAAGGGCGTCCTACTGAGAAAGAAACCCTTACCTCACGTCTGATTGATCGTCCGATCCGTCCGCTATTTCCTAAAGGGTTTATGAACGAAGTGCAGGTTATCTGTACTGTTCTGTCGACTGATCGTAATCATGACCCCGATATCGCAGCCCTACTGGGCACTTCGGCAGCGCTGGGTATTGCTGGTGTGCCGTTCAACGGCCCGATTGGCGCGGCACGTGTGGGCTTTAATGAAGAGCAGGGCTACTTCCTAAACCCAACCGTTGAAGAGCTGACTACCTCAGAGCTGGACATGGTTGTTGCCGGTACCGAAAACGCCGTATTGATGGTGGAGTCGGAAGCTCAGGAACTGCTTGAAGACGAAATGCTTGGTGCCGTGCTGTTTGGTCACCAAGAAATGCAGGTAGCCGTTAGCGCGATTAAAGAGCTGGTCGCTGACGCTGGCAAACCGCGTTGGGATTGGCAGCCTGCTCAAGAAAATGTAGCACTGAAAACGGCCATGGCCGATGCCTTTGAAGCCAAGGTAGGTGATGCTTATCGCATTACTGACAAAATGGCTCGTCAAGATGCGCTGTCAGCGCTGAAAGATGAAGCGGTTGCACAGTTGGCCACTGCTGAAGGCGAAGAAGTAGAAGGTAAGTTCAGCAAAGATGACGTGAAAGGTGCGTTTGCTGGCCTTGAAAAGCGCGTTGTACGCTCTCGTGTCGTAAAAGGCGAGCCCCGTATCGATGGACGCGACAATGCCACTGTACGTCCTCTAGCGATTGAGGTGGGTGTACTGCCTAAGACACACGGTTCGGCAGTATTTACCCGTGGTGAAACTCAGGCCATCGCCATTGCTACCTTGGGCACCCTGCGCGATTCGCAGCTGATCGAGTCCCTGGAAGGTGAGCGTAAAGACCGCTTTATGCTGCACTACAACTTCCCTCCTTACTGTGTTGGTGAAGCCGGCTTTATGGGCGGCCCGAAGCGTCGCGAAATTGGCCATGGCCGTTTAGCACGCCGTGGCGTTCAAGCGATGCTGCCGTCAGAAGACGTTTTCCCCTATACCATCCGTGTGGTATCGGAAATCACCGAATCTAACGGTTCTAGCTCCATGGCGTCAGTGTGCGGCTCCTCGCTCGCGCTGATGGATGCTGGTGTACCATTAAAAGCACCGGTGGCAGGTATTGCCATGGGCTTGGTGAAAGATGAAGACGGCTATGCGGTATTGACCGATATCCTGGGTGACGAAGATCACCTGGGCGATATGGACTTCAAAGTTGCCGGTTCTGAAGAGGGCGTTACTGCTCTACAGATGGACATTAAGATTGAAGGCATCAATGAAGAGATCATGGAGAAAGCGCTGCAGCAGGCTCATGATGCTCGCCTCAGTATCCTTGCTCAGATGAACGACGTGATCAGTCAAAGTCGTACCGATGTGTCGGAGAATGCTCCGTCTATGGCGACAATCAAAATTGATCCGGACAAGATTCGTGATGTGATCGGTAAAGGCGGCGCGACGATTCGTAAGATTTGCGAAGATACCGGCGCTTCTATTGATCTAGATGATGATGGCACCGTGCGCATCTACGCCGAAGATAAAGCCGCAGCCAAAAAAGCGATCGATACCGTGCTGGCAATTACCGCAGAGGCGGAAATTGGTAAGCTTTATAACGGTAAAGTAGTTCGCATTGCGGACTTTGGCGCTTTCGTTAATATCATGCCGGGTACCGACGGCTTGGTTCACATATCGCAAATTGTTGCCGAGCGCGTTAACAACGTGCGCGACTTCTTAAATGAAGGCGATGATGTGATTGTGAAAGTATTGGATATCGACAACCGCAATCGTGTGAAACTCTCAATCAAAGAGATCACCGAGGAAGAGAAAGCAGCTTTTGCCGCTGCCGAGGCGGACGTCGCTAACTAAAGCGATGTAGACGTAACGGCCGCCCCCGCAGCTTTCAGTTGCGGGGGCGGTGTCGTTTTATAGGCAGTATAGGAAAAGAGAAGAGAACATGGAGAAGGAGCAAGCGCCGCGTTGGTGGGCGGTAGTGGCCGTGATGATCGGCATTTTTTTATTGGTGACAGCTGAGCAACTGCCTATAGGGTTATTGTCCCAGGTGGCGTCGTCAATGGGTGTCACACCAGGTATGGCGGGCCTTATGGTGACCGTGCCGGGAGTTGTTGCCGCTTTCTCAGCGCCTCTGTTGCCGGTCGCGGTAGGCCGTCTAGATAGACGCATTATGCTCACGGTGATGATGATTGTGATGGTGATTGGCAGCGCGCTTTCAGCAGTGGCCAGCAATTTTGGGTTACTACTGGCAGCCCGTGTGTTGGTGGGCATTAGTATCGGTGGGTTTTGGGCCATTGCGGGCAGTATTGCCCCAAGGCTGGTGCCCAGCGATCAAGTTGCCAAGGCCATGACGATTATTTTCGGTGGTGTGGCCGCTGCGTCAGTATTGGGGGTGCCGTTAGGCACGCTGCTTGGGGACCTGAGCAACTGGCGGGTGGCGTTTGGTGCGCTAGGAGGGCTGAGTCTTTTAACCTCCATTGCACTATGGTGTTGGCTACCGCCACTGCCGCCAAGAGAGCCGGTACGGTTGCGTATGTTAGCGCAGCAGTTTAGCAATCGCGGCGTGCGTGTCGCGGTGTTAACCACTGGCTTTGTCGTAATTGGGCACTTTGCTGCTTATACCTTTATTAGCCCCATTCTGCAGGAGATTAGTGGCGTGGCTCAGCGTCATGTTGGCAGTTTGTTGTTGCTATATGGGGCGGCCGGGATTTTAGGTAATATCGCGGCAGGTATCTTTGCTGGGCGTCACCCTTATCGGGCGGTGCTGGCCATTCCTAGCTTGTTACTGTTAGTTGTGGCTATTTTCCCGCTACTGGGAGTTCAACCTACCAGCGGCGTACTGCTGCTAATGGTATGGGGGGCTGTTTTTGGCAGCGTATCAGTAAGTATTCAAACCTGGATTATACGTACGGCACCTAATACCGAGGCTGCTACCGCGCTGATGGCCTTTACCTTTAATATGTCAATTGGTTTAGGAGCCATGTTTGGTGGACGTATCGTTGATGGCACTAGCCTGCCGATTGCTATGTGGGCGGCATCAGTGCTGTTTTTGCTCGGGGCTTTACTGGTATGGCGAACGCCTTCGAGCATTGTAGGGGAGAAGCGTCGCTAGTCCTTAAAAAAGCCGTAAAAATAAGCTAACAAAAATGCCCCCGCTAAGTAGCGGGGGCATGACGTTTAACCGTATTGAAAAAGTGGTTAAGGGCGCTCAATCGCCAGTGCGACGCCTTGGCCGCCGCCGATACACAGGGTGGCTAGGCCTTTCTTAGCATCACGCGCAATCATTTCATGCAGTAAGCTAACCAAAATACGACAGCCAGAAGCACCGATCGGGTGGCCTAGTGCAATAGCACCGCCATTCACGTTCACTTTGCTGACATCCCAGCCCAACTCTTTGTTGACTGAAAGCGCTTGAGCAGCGAATGCTTCGTTAGCTTCTACTAGGTCAAGGTCGTCCAGGCTCCAGCCCGCTTTTTCGAGGCAGCGGCGGGTGGCCGGAGCTGGGCCAATGCCCATAATTGCTGGGTCAACGCCAGCGTTAGAGTAAGCGGCAATACGCGCCAGTGGCTCTAAGCCAAGTTCTTTGGCTTTTTCTGCTGAGCAAAGCATCACCACTGCAGCGCCATCGTTTAAGGAGGA
Source organism: Halomonas sp. IOP_6 (assembly GCF_021151565.1). Lineage (NCBI taxonomy): Bacteria > Pseudomonadati > Pseudomonadota > Gammaproteobacteria > Oceanospirillales > Halomonadaceae > Halomonas > Halomonas sp. IOP_6. The sequence continues at coordinate 270,707 of NZ_JAIRBO010000006.1, forward strand.
GGCGTTACCGGCGGTAACGGTGCCGTCTTTCTTGAACGCGGGGCGCATACCACCTAGCTTCTCAGCGGTAACTTCCCGTGGGTTCTCATCCGTATCAAACACCACTGGATCGCCTTTGCGCTGCGGAATTTCCACAGGAACGATCTGGCCTTTGAATTTACCATCTCTGATAGCTTGCGCAGCTTTTTGCTGAGAGGCCGCCGCGAACTCATCCATCGCTTCGCGAGTGATACTGTATTTTTCCGCTAGGTTTTCCGCGGTAATACCCATGTGATAGTTGTTGAATGCATCCCACAGGCCATCGTGAACCATGGAATCAATCGCTTTCCAGTCGCCCATGCGCTGACCGTTACGCGAGTTAGGCAGGATGTGGGGGGACGCAGACATGTTTTCCTGTCCACCTGCCAGAATAACGCTGGCGTCACCGCAACGGATGGCCTGGGTAGCCAAGTGCAGGGCCTTGAGGCCTGAGCCGCATACCTTGTTGATCGTCATGGCTGGAACGGCATCAGGCAGACCAGCTTTGATAGCCGCCTGGCGCGCAGGGTTTTGGCCTACGCCAGCTGTCAGCACTTGGCCTAGCAACACTTCATCAATTTGCTCTGGGGCAACGCCGGTAGCGGCGAGAATGTCTTTAATAACCAATGCACCTAAATCGCTAGCAGGAATGCCAGCGAGTGATCCACCAAAGCTTCCTACGGCGGTGCGGCGAGCGGCGACAATAACCACGTCTTGCATATGATGACTCCTTGGGTAAGTAACGCAACGTTCCGAGTGAGGACAGAGGCTTCAGGGGAAGCGGACTCTCCATTGTTGTTAGCATGTTGTGTCGAACTTATCTATCAGCATAGGGGAAGGTTGTGCATTGCGGCAATACGCTTTTTTAGGCAAATAAAAACGGGCCGTAAAACGGCCCGTTAAATAGCTGCTTACTCAACTGCTTGGCTTACGCTAATTGGACAGGAATCGCATTGCTGGTGTGGCTAACGTGATTGCCTTCTTGCAGATAGACAAGCGCAGGCTGATGCTTTTCAAGCTCTGCTTCGGAGTAGTGAGCGTAACTACAAATAATAATCCGATGCCCCGGTGAGGCTAAATGCGCGGCTGCACCATTGATGGAAATTAGCCGAGAGCCTTCTTCTCCACGAATCGCGTAGGTAGTGAAGCGCTCGCCGTTTTCCACGTTATAGATCTGGATTTGCTCGTTTTCGCGAATACCGGCCATATCCAGCAATTCCCCGTCGATAGCACAGGAACCTTCGTAATTGAGTACCGCGTGGGTAACGCGAGCCATATGCAGCTTGGCTTTAAGCATAATCGTGTGCATAGAAACTCCTAAATAGCGAAACTAGCTTACGCGCTAGTGTCAGTGGCAGCGTCTGGGAGCTGCACGCTGATGTTGTCAATAAGTCGAGCGGGGCCTAGCTTAGCCGCTGCTAGTAGCACGGCACTGCGTGTCGAGCTGCTCACAGGAGCAAGCGTTGCGTCACGTAGCTCAAGGTAGTCAGGCGTAAAGCCAGCATCATACAGTGCCGTTTTACCCTGTTGTAGTACCTCTTCGATGGAGGTGCCGCGCTCTAACGCATCGCGTAGCTCGCATAAGGTGCGATATAGCATGGGGGCTTTTGCGCGCTCAGACGCACTTAAATAACCATTACGAGAGGAGAGCGCTAGGCCGTCATCAGCGCGCACAATCGGTACGCCGATAATCTCGATAGGCATGTGTAGATCACTCACCAGCTTACGAATGACCGCAAGTTGCTGGTAATCTTTTTCACCGAAGCAAGCTACATCCGGCTGCACCAGATTAAATAGCATGCTGACCACGGTAGAAACGCCATCAAAGTGCCCAGGGCGCGAGCCTCCGCACAACCCTTCACCTACGTCGGGGACATGCACGAGAGTCTGGGCAGCCAGGCCATTGGGGTAAAGCGCGCTGACGGTGGGGGCGAAGAGAATATCGCAGCCAGCATCAGTCAACTGCGCTTGGTCTGCCTCGAGCGTCCGTGGGTAGGCGTCCAGGTCTTCCCCGGGACCGAACTGCATTGGGTTCACGAACAGGCTTGAAATGACGACGTCAGCGTGCTGACGAGCATTGGCCACAAGCGTCAAGTGGCCTTGATGCAAGTTGCCCATGGTGGGCACTAAGGCAATGCGTTGGCCACGCTGGCGGTATTCGCGGAGCGTGCTGCGTAATTCGTTGATATCTCGTAAAGTGCGCATAAAGAGGTCGTGGTCGTTCCAGTTGGCGCTTAAAAACAGTGCTCAGCGGCTGGGAAAGTACGGGTTTTAACCGCTTCATGGTAGTGTGCAAATGCGCTTTGAATGCTTTCAGCATCAGCCATGAAATTCTTGACGAAGCGCGGTGTGCGGCCATGAGTAACGCCTAGCACGTCGTGCATGACTAGAATTTGGCCATCGGTATCAGGGCCTGCGCCGATGCCAATCACTGGGACGTCTAAGGCTTCAGTTACCGCTTTGCCAAGACTGGCTGGTACACATTCCAGCAAAATCACGGAAGCACCTGCCTCAACGAGCACTTTGGCATCATTGATAATTTGTTCGGCCTGGGCGGCTTCGCGGCCTTGCACTTTATAACCACCTAACTGGTAGACCGTTTGCGGTGTTAACCCAAGGTGGGCGCATACCGGGACGCCGCGGCGGGTCATCTCACGGATACCGTCGGCCATCCATGCTTCGCCTTCGACTTTTACCAGTTCAGCGCCAGCACGCATCAATGCGGCAGAATCTTCTAGCATGCGTTCCGTGGTGGCGTTGCTCATAAACGGCAAGTCCACCATCAACAGGCTATGGCCTTTGCCACGCGCCGTGCAGCGTGTGTGGTAGCAAATATCTTCAATAGTCACGGGAAGCGTACTAGTGTGCCCTTGTAAGACCATGCCTAGGGAATCGCCGACTAGCAGAACATCAACGCCTGCAGCGCTGGCGGCATGGGCAAAAGAGGCATCGTAAGCGGTCAGGCAACTGAACGTTTCGCCGGCGCGCTTATACGCCTGCAGAGTGCTCAGGGTGACGGTTTTCATGGCGTGCTCTCGTAGTTTCTAAGTGGGCCGATGCAACGTGGGCAGCCGACCATTATTAACGTTGCATCCTTGCAAGCGTGAAGTGGCGTAACTGGCAATTGTTACCTGAATGGGGGCTTGGTGTCGAGATTTGTGTCAGACGGTAGCAGTCACGGTAGCATTTGGATTGTCTAACCGTTGTATCCCACTTTGCTCAAGCTGCTTCAGCCACTCAGCAAGCGGCTGTTGATAAAGCACTATTGGCTCTAATTGAGTAGCAGACACCAGTTCTTCAAGAGGCGCTAATACAAAGGCGCGTTCATGCATATGGGGATGAGGAACCTGAAGCCTAGGGCGCGCGATCGTGTCTTGATTGTAAAGCAGCAGATCTAAATCCAGCGTGCGCGGCCCCCAGTGGCGCAATCGCCGACGGCGGTGGCGTTGCTCTAGCCCTTGAAGCTGGTCCAGTAGTGCCAGCGGAGAAAGCGTAGTTTCAAGGGCGGCCACGGCGTTAATGAAGTCAGGCTGGTCCTGTGGCCCTATTGGCCGTGTAGCGTATAGGGACGACTGGGCCACCAACTGGCAAAGAGGCAGTGTGTCCAGTTCTCGTAAGGCTTGGCGAATGTGGCTGACGGGATCATCCAGATTGCTACCTAGACCAATATAAGCAAGTGACATTGTGTTCTTACTGCTCTGTTTTACGTGGTTTGCGTCGTTTTTTACGTCGACGGTCCCCCTGGCTTGCCGGATCACTTCCCACTTTTTGCAGCAGCCGAAGTTGCTCGTGCTCATCACCTTGCTGGAAGGCATTCCACCAATCGCCTAAGCCACGCGGTATTTCACCTGCTTGTTCACGCAACAGCAGCAAATCGTAGGCGGCTCGGAAGCGTGGGTGTTCGCGGGTTTGAAATGCCCGTTTGCCACGGCGCAGAGGAAGGCGTGCCTGTAGTTCCCAAATATCGCGCATCGGCATGCCAAAGCGTTTGGGAATCGAAATATGCTGTAACTGGCGAGTGACTACCTGCTGGGCGGCAGTTTGCAGCGCTGGAATTGCGGGCATGCCTTCGCGCTCAAGCTCGGCTTGACGGTGTGCCACTGGCGCCCACAAAAAGGCGGCTAGCAGAAAGGCTGGCGTCACTGGCCGGCCTTCCGCAATGCGCTTATCGGTGTTAGTGAGCGCTTGCTCAATCAGATCTTCGGCCCAAGCAGCATCCGCCATGGCTTCTTCCGCTTCGGGGAACAGCATGCCAAACAAGTTGTAATGGCTCAGTAAGCGGAAAGTAATTAAGCCGTGTCCCGACATGAATAGCTTGAGTACTTCATCAAACAAACGGGCGGGAGGAATTTGCAGTAACAGCGGCGCTAGATCATACATCGGCTCTTCAGTGGCTGGCTCGATGGTGAAATCGAGCTTGGCCGCAAAGCGCACCGCACGCAGCATACGTACTGGGTCTTCCCGATAGCGGGTAACGGGGTCGCCAATCAGTCGCAGCGTACGTGACTCAATATCACGCGCGCCGTTGGCAAAGTCATGAATCGTGAAGTCAGCGATATTGTAGTAAAGCGCATTCACGGTGAAGTCGCGGCGTAGAGCGTCTTCTTCGATGTTGCCCCACACATTGTCTCGCAATAGCAGGCCATCGTCAGACTGCTGGGCGATATGATCGCCGTGCTCGTCCTGAGGCTTGCCGCGGAAAGTGGTAACTTCAATGACTTCGCGACCAAAGCGCACATGCACAATGCGAAAACGCCGACCAATCAGCCGCGAATTGCGAAACAGATCGCGCACCTGTTCCGGCGTTGCATTCGTGGCAACGTCGAAATCTTTCGGCATTTTGCCCAGCAATGCATCACGAATGCAGCCGCCAACTAGGAAGGCATCAAATCCAGCGCCATTAAGGCGATACAGCACCTTTAACGCGGCCTCGCTGATTTGCTGACGAGAAACAGGGTGCTCGGAGCGCGGAATAATACGGGGACTGAGCGCATCAGCGGCGCTCTCTGGGGAATCGAGCAGGGATTTCAAGTGCTCTCCCGGGCTATGTAATAAACGGGTAAATCCTTTAAACATGCGGCGATATCGACTCGCAGGGTATCGAAAACAGTATTATCGAAAACAGTATCGAGAAACGTAGCGAAAAAATGACCGCAAGGTTAGCGGTAAGTTGCTGAGTGTAGCCGACCCCTTGAGGCTTGCAAAGCACTGGAGCAGGGTTTGTAAAAGACGACTGCTTTAAACGCGGAAAGGGGAGGCTACAAGAGCCTCCCCTATAAAGCAGACAATCAGCGTCCATGCTGTTGTTTTTCTTCATGATGGCACATCGCTCTGAATACGCACCGCAGTCGGTAGGCGTGAGAACCAGTCTGATTCCGACCGCCTCGTATTCAAAACAATAATCCAACCGCGAACTTTTTCTCCCGGCGTGTTGTTATTGGTTCCGGGGTGTACACACATGCTGCTGTTGTTTTTGTTTGGAAGCAGATTCTTTGTGTACGTCGCGTCCTTTTTTGGGCACTTGCTGACTGTTGTTATTGTTCGCTGCGCCTATTCTGCTTAGCGCTAGCAAGTCGTGAGACTCAAGCCTATTGTTCTTGTTAGTACTATGATCTCTGCCTGGCCCTGTTGTTTTTGTTTTGGCTCAGGTTGGGGCGGTGTCATGTTGTTTTTGTTAGCGACGTCCGCGCTGCCCATTTTGTTCTTCTTGCCCAGTAGTATTGCACTTGCTGTGCCACCCATATTTTATTCTTTTATTTTCATGGGCTTGTAATTTATTGGCTATGCCAGGGAACTAATCGCAACGCATAGTGTTACCCGTTTTTAAGGGATTTTTGGGGCGTGTTGTGTGGGAAGGTAACAGTGGCTGATGGGAAAGTTTTGGATATTTCTTATGCAAATCAATCTATTGGACGTTAGTCGTAGAGGGCGAGGTGGTGAATGGCTAATCATAGGTATTGCCGCCACCTAATTGGGGCGGCGTGCGGTTTTTTTACGTGGAATGCCTAGGCGCTGGCGCCTCTCCCATAAATTTTTACGGCTAATTCCCAGTTTTTGGGCTAACTCGGTTTCACTCATTTGATCCTGATGTTCCAGCACAAAATGCTGAAAATAGTCCTCGAGAGAGAGGTCGTCGTCATCGCCACTTGGCGCTGATGATTCATTGGCTAATGCGGAGCTGTTACCTGCAGAAGAGTGAGGTCGATTGGTAACAGGGCCAAGGCCTAGGTCGTCAGGGTGAATCAAATGCCCCTCAGCTAGAATTACACCCCTCTCCAGTGCATTCTCAAGCTCGCGTACGTTACCAGGCCAAGGGTAGTCGCGTAGGTCCTGTCGGGAAGCCCGTGACAAACGAAGCCCTTGGCGATCATGACGTTTGCAGGCTTTATCTAACAGGATATCGGCTATCTTCAATACGTCTTCTTCACGGTCGCGCAGCGGAGGCAGTTCAATCTGCATAACGTTAAGGCGATAGTAGAGATCTAGTCGGAATTCCCCGCTTTTTGACAGAGCGCGCAAGTCCCTATGGGTGGCGGCGATCAGGCGAACGTCCACATGGCGTGTTTCGACGGAGCCAATTTTGCGGATTTCACCTTCCTGGAGTACGCGTAACAGCCGCGCCTGGGCATCCAGTGGTAACTCGCCGATTTCATCTAAAAACAGGGTGCCACCGTCGGCGGCTTCCACTAACCCGGTTCGGGCAGCGCTAGCGCCGGTAAACGCTCCTTTCTCATGGCCAAAAAGCTCTGACTCGATCAGCGTCTCAGGTATTGCCGCGCAGTTCACACAAATCAGCGGTGCTTTGGCGCGTTTGCTTTGCTGATGAATGGCCCGGGCAACGAGCTCTTTACCTGTGCCGGATTCTCCTTGAATTAGCACGGTAACGTCTGCCGGGGCTGTTTTGCGAATGCGCGTGTAAACCTGCTGCATAGCCGTGCAATTGCCGATCATCGTTTGACGCCCACCTCCTTCATCGGTGATATCCGGAGGTGTGCCTTGCTGCATCGACTGCTTATGCAGAATGCGTTCGACGGTTTCTAAAAGCTCGGTGTGATCAAATGGTTTAGCAACATAGTCCACAGCCCCTTGCTTAAGCGCGTCGACTGCCGAGCGCATGCTGGCATAGCTGGTCATTATCAGTACCGGCGCGGGGGCTGCGGCCTCAATGAGGGCGGTGCCAGGATCACCTGGCAGTCGCAGGTCGCTAATGACTAGATCAAACTCGCTAGGCGCCAGCTCACGTGCTTCTTCTGCGCTGCCCGCTTCGCTGACGGTATAGCTGTGACGTTCGAGTAAACGCTTTAATGCGCTGCGAATAATCGCTTCATCTTCAACAATCAGTATCCTGGGCATGAGGTAGGTGATCATCCTGTTGGTAAAGCGGTAGCCAAAGCGTGATGGCAGTGCCGCGAGGCTTTCCTGGAGGTGGTGACGCAACCTCTATTTTGCCTTGGTGCTCATTGATAATTTGGTAGGCCAACGAGAGCCCAAGCCCCGTTCCTTGACCCGCAGGCTTGGTCGTGGTGAACGGCTCGAAAAGGCGATGCTTCACGCTTGGGTCAATGCCGTGGCCATCATCGGTGACTCGCCACCAAGCATGGCTTGCCTGTTTGCCTGCTTCAATATGAACCGTGCCCTGAGCGTCGCAAGCGTCTTTGGCATTGCTCAGTAAGTTGACCATGACCTGGGTTAATCGCTGAGCATCGCCACGCACCACGATGTCATCCGGGCAGTCATTGGTAAAGCTTACATCCTCCCCCGAGCGCGCTAAATGGATCAAGTGCAGCGCGTCTTCGCTAACGGTAGAGAGCGAGGCGGGGGATGCCGGCAGTGGCAGGGTTTGACGGCCACCGTGGGCAAAACCGACCAGCGAGTTAACAATCTTAGTGACTCGTTGGGTTAACTGTTGAATTTGGTCAGCCGTTTCCAGTAGCGCTGGGTCATCGGTATCGTAGCGCAAGTTTTGGGCCAGTGACGAAATGCCCGTGATAGGGTTGCCTATTTCATGTGCCACGCCTGCCGCAAGTTGCCCTATGGAGGCCAAACGCGCTGCGTGGACAAGTTCCTCTTCTAGCCACTTCATTTCAGTATGGTCTTCTACCAAAATTACGCTGCCGCCACGGCTGTCGTGTCCGCTTAACACTGCTTTGTGAAGAGTGAGGAAGTAATCCTTGCCATGTAGTGACACGGCTTGTTTATACAACGGCGTATGGCTGGCGTTGAGTACGCTACCGAGTAAATTGGGCCAGGGTGGGGGCAGGCTATCTCGGCGTGAGCCAATCACGCTATCGCCGCTAATCCCGGAGAGTGATGAAAGCGCCTCATTCCACATTAACAGCTCATCATCGTCGCCTAGCACGCACAAGCCTACGGGCAAGTAGGCTAACGTTTGCCGGTGATGGCGGCGTAAGCCATCCAGTTCCCGAGCCAACCCAGTGAGCCTAGAGCGGTAAGCTTCCAGGCGGCTTTCAACAAAATGAATGTCGTCAGTGACCGGTGCGTCGTCGTGGCGGTAGGGCAAGTAACGATCAACAATATCTCGCGCAACTGAAGGCCCCATTAAACCGGATAAATTCGCCTGGATTCGGTCGCGCAGGCGGCGCAGTGCATAGGGGCGGCGCTCCTGAGGTGTCAGGTTTAGCGCTGCCAGTGCGCGGTCAACTTCACGGCTGGCTGCTTCATCGCCCAACGCTTGGGCAAGATAAGTAGGGAAGTCTCCCGCCGTGGCAGCTTCCAGTGGTAGGCGTTTTGAACGAATGACCGCATCTACGGAGCATGCTTCAGCCGCAGAGCGTTCTCCTTCTGAGATGCGGGTAAATAACGACACAATGAGAAGCAGTAAAATATTAACCGCTAAAGAAACAAGCGTAACGTTATACCAAATGGGCGCATCCGCAGACATCAGGGGAGTGAGGGGTAGCGAGAGCGTGGGGAGATCAAGCAAAAGCGGCAACCATAGGCCCCACAGCCAAATGATGATGCCGCTCATTAGCCCGGCGATCATGCCCTTGCGGTTCGCACCGGGCCAGTACAACAACGCCAGCATGCCAGGCAGGCACTGTGCCATGCCTACAAATGCAGCGAGCCCCAAGTTTGTCAGCGAATGGTAGCGACCGACGCTTTCAGCAAATAGCCACCCGCCCGCAATCACAGCGACGACTAAACCGCGACGTAGCCAGAGCAGCCAGCCGTATAAATCGCTACGCGCCTCCGGGGGACGAGCCACTAGCACCACGTGGTTAAGCACCATGCCTGAAAGAGCCAGCGCGATCATCATCATGGTGCCACTGGCGGCGGCAAGGCCACCGATGAAGGCTAGCGCTCCCACCCACCAATGCTCTGACATCAAGAAGGCGGCGTAGGCTGCAACGGGAACCGTCTCGTTTATCGATTGTGCAGCCCACCAAATCAACGGTACTGGCAGTGCCATCAGTAGCAAAAATAGCGGTAATGTCCAACTGGCTTGGAGCAGGGTGTGGCGAGAAAGGCTTTCTGCAAAGGTAATCTGAAACAGGTGCGGCATCATGAAAGCGGCCGCAAAGAACAGCAGTAGCAGCGTGCGCCATTGGGGGGCTTCAAATTGCGGCGTTGCGGCTTGGGCTGCGGCTCCAGGCCCTTCTAACCACTGCTGTAATCCGTGAGGCCCATCAAATACCCACCACAGTGCAATGGCACCTAGCCCAAGCATCGCCAGTAGTTTAATGATCGATTCAAAAGCAATCACGCTGAGTAGCGTATCGTGACGATGTCGGTGGCTGTGGCGTGCGCCAAACAACACCGCACAGCCTGCGATCACACCGCAAAACAGCAGGGTGGCCGCCGCGCTATAGCGGCTGCCGGTGAGCAAGTAGACCGCATCGCTTAAGGTTTGCACCTGGATACCCAGCAGCGGCATCACGGCTAGCAGGCTGATCAGCGTTACCAGAGTGCCTGCCCAGCGGGATCGGTAGCGAAACGCAAATAGATCCGCCAGTGAAGAGAGCTGGTAGGTACGAGTAATGCGTTGTATGGGCACCAGCAGTACGGGGGCCAGCAGAAAAGCCCCGGCTGCACCGAGGTAATATGCCAGGTAACCAAAGCCTGCTTTCGCCGCAAGTTCCACACTGCCATAGATTGCCCACGCGCTGGCGTATACGCCCAATGCCAGGGTGTACACAATAGGGTGGCGCGTAATGCGCACGGGCACCCAGCCACGCTCAACGGCCATGCCGCAGGCAAACAGTAAGGCAAGATAGCCTAGGCCCAGCAGTACTACTCCTAAAAGCTCAACGCTCATCTAACTTCCTTTTTTGCTCAAGCCATAGCGTTAGCGCGATCAGACCGCCCCAAATAGCAAATGGGCGATACCAGGCAATGCTTGGATCTCCCCAGCCGTCCATCAGTAACGGCGAAAGCAAATAGCCGCCAAACACCAAGAACAGCAGTATGCGATAAACGTACATATTAAAACTCTGATTGATAGCGGCGGTGGGTGGTAGCGACAAGCTTTTCAACAGACCAGTGTGCTATTGCCCAGTTTAGTTGTGTTTCGGGTGGCTCTTGAACCAGCGTGTCAGGTGGGGCCTGATCGAGTAGTTGCAGTGCTTGAAACAGCTGTTGGCGAATGCCGTCGGCGTCTTCGGCTAATGCAGGGGCCAGGTTTTGCTTAGAAAGCTTTTGACCCTCTTGAGTAACCACGAGCGGTAAATGTAGGTAGCTGGGGGTTGATAAGCCAAGCGCTTGCTGCAACTGGCCTTGCCAGGGCGTGTTATCCAGCAGGTCATAACCGCGCACAATATCGGTAATGCCTTGATCAGCATCATCCACTACGACGGCGAGCTGATAGGCCCAAAGCTGATCTTTGCGCTTAAGCACAACATCGCCCAAAACGGCAGGGTCGAACTGTTGGCAACCAAAAAGCCGATCCTGCCAAGTAATAGGGCGCTTTGCCAGGTCGCTGCGCAGCCGCCAGGCAACCGGCTTTGTGGCATCACGAACGCTCTCGCGGCACCAGCCAGGATAGATTGAAAACGCTTGCCACTGCTTTCTCGAACAGCTACATGGATAAGCCAAACCTTGGGCAGCCAGTTGATCGAGCGCCTGCTGATAAGCCTCATCACGGTGGCATTGCCAGCGGATTTCTTCATCCCAATGAAGCCCAAAGGCGTCAAGCTGACGCAGAATTGTATCAGCAGCGCCTTCAGGGCAGCGGGGCGGGTCGATATCCTCTATGCGCACCAGCCACTGCCCACCAGCAGCGCGGGCGTCTAAATAGCTGCCTAGGGCGGCGACTAGCGAGCCAAGATGCAGTGGCCCTGACGGTGTAGGAGCGAAACGTCCTCGGTAGTGCGTGGTATGGGTCATGACAGCCCGAATCAATTGTTCAAATAGCGCCAGCGATTAACTACGATGATAAGTACAGCGATAAATACAAGATGACAAACAAAAACGGGCACCTCAAGGGTGCCCGTTGGACGCTTTAGCTTGTAACAAACTAGCAGCTTATAGCGTATTCGCGCCGATGATTAGCCACCGAGCTGTTTCTCTTTAAGCTCTGCCAGCGTTTTACAGTCCACGCACAGCGTTGCCGTGGGGCGGGCTTCAAGGCGGCGAATGCCGATTTCAACGCCGCAGGCTTCACAAAAGCCGTAGTCGTCTTCATCGATTTTTTCGATGGTTTCGTTGATCTTTTTCAGCAACTTGCGTTCGCGATCCCGAGTACGCAGCTCCAGGCTGAAGCCCTCTTCTTGAGTAGCGCGGTCAGCGGGGTCAGCGTAGTTATTAGCGTCTTCCTGTAGGTGGCGTACGGTACGATCCACCTCTTCCATGAGATCTTGTTTCCAGTCTAGAAGGAGCTGGCGGAAGTGCGCGAGCTGCTTCTCGTTCATATACTCTTCGCCCGGTGCTGGCTCATACGGGGTGAAGGACTTGGACGCTTCCGGTTTCTTTTCCGCTACTGGCATGGGAGTGCCCCTTACGTATGTGACTGCTGATCGACCATGAGCGTGTGTCACGATCTCACGCCAAAGGGATGCTTGTTTAGCTGAAAAATGCGCGCTATGCAAGCATAATAGCGCATTTTCGACCATGGTCTTGCCTCTTCAACGACCTGCGTCATGATTTCTCTACCATTTAGTGAAGGAACCGTTATGGCTTGGAATTCACGTGTAAATCACGTTGCACCTTTTCGCGTGATGCATCTATTGGAAATGGCCCAGGCTCGAGAGGCCGAAGGCCACGATGTGATTCACCTAGAGGTCGGCGAACCTGATTTCGCGACGCCGGCACCGATTGTAGCAGCAGGCCAGCAAGCGTTGGCAACAGGCAAAACGCGCTATACACCTGCGGCAGGCCTAGCGTCGCTGCGGGAGGCGATTTCAAGACATTACGCCGAGCATTTTAATGCCACCGTTGACCCCTCACGTATTTTGGTAACGCCAGGGGCCTCTGGAGCGCTGCTGCTGGCTAGCCAATTACTGGTCGAAACAGGCAATCGTGTTTTGATGGCCGATCCCAACTATCCGTGTAATCGTCACTTTATGGCCCTAGCTGGCGCAGACATTGATGCCATTCCCGTGGGTCGCCAAAGCGGTTGGCAGTTAACGGCGCCGTTGATTGAACAGCACTGGCAAGCTAAAACGAGTTTAGCCATGCTGGCCTCCCCGTCTAACCCTACGGGACATACGTTAGGCGCTGAGGCGCTAACCGCAGTTATCAACACGGTAGCTGCGAAAGGCGGTGACGTGATTGTCGATGAGATTTACCAAGGCTTGAATTATGACGATGCACCACTATCGGCGACATCGCTTTCCGACCAGGCCTTCGTGGTTAATAGCTTCTCTAAATATTTCGGCATGACAGGCTGGCGCTTGGGCTGGTTGGTGGCGCCTGAACATGCCGTCGAGCCGCTTACTAGGCTGGCGCAAAACGTCTTCCTTGCCGCGCCAACACCTTCCCAGCATGCGGCGTTGGCCGCCTTCACTCCAGAGTGTCGAGATATTTTGGAAGCGCGTAGATCGACGCTTAAGCAGCGACGCCAAGTGTTGTTGGATGGGTTAGCGCAGTTGGGGCTTGCCCCGGACCTGCCACCTCAAGGGGCTTTTTATCTGTGGTTGGATATTTCTCATTACAGCCGAGATAGCCAAGCATTCTGTGAGCGGTTGCTGGTTGAGGAGAACGTGGCAATCACCCCGGGCATTGATTTTGCGCTGGAGGGCGGCGAACACCATGTGCGCATTGCCTTTACTAACAGCGTTGAACGGTTGCAGGAGGCCGTAGAGCGCATTGGCCGTTTCGTGAGCCGACTATGACGACCTATCCTGAGTTGGTGCCTGGGGTGTTAATGCGTCGTTATAAGCGCTTTTTAGCCGATGTAAGGCTGGAGAGTGGCGAGGAAGTCGTTGCCCATTGCCCCAACACGGGCTCAATGAAGGCGGTGAATGTGCCCGGTTGTCGAGTGTGGCTGTCACGGAGTGATAATCCCAAGCGCAAGCTGGCCTGGACCTGGGAATGGATTGAGTTGCCACAGTCAGAGGGCGCCTTGGCGCTGGCTTCTGTCCACACTGGTCGCGCCAACCGCATCGTGGAGGAGGCCATTTTAGCCGGTGATATTGTGCCATTGGCAGGCTATCAAACGCTCAAGCGGGAAGTGAAGATCAGTGACGCAAGGCTCGATTTCCGGCTGAGTGATCCTGATAAGGGCGAGGTTTTTATTGAAGTTAAGCAGGTCACCCTTAAAGAAGCCGATGGACATGGTTATTTTCCTGATTCGGTCAGCGTGAGGGGCACCAAGCATTTGCATGCATTAACCGCGCTGGCCGAGCAGGGCGAAAGGGCCGTGCTGCTGTTTTGTGTCGCCCATGAAGGTATTCACGATGTAGCCCCAGCGGCCCACATCGATCCCATCTATGCGGCGGCGCTAGCCGCAGCGGTAGATGCTGGAGTTGAGGTGTTGGCTTACGGTATTACGCTAGATTGGCAGGCAGGAGCTCCGGTAGCGGTGCGATTAGCAAGACCGCTACCGGTGCGAATTTAACGCTCGATATAAAAACGTTGAATAAAGCTGACCCGCTCAGGGCTGGCATTACGGTCGTAGCGAACGTCAAGGTTAAAACGCGTGGGCTCGTCGTGGCGCAGGGCAAAGGTGGCCAAGTGATAAGTGGCATCACCATCGTGCACAGTACGAAAGCTTAGCGATTCTTGGACGTCGGTGAGGCCTGTCACGTGGCCTTGTACGCTAGCGTTAACGGCGCGGGTGCTGCCGTCCTCTTGGCGTTCGCGTACGCTTACATTAACCAATCCGTGACCTGCGCTGCGCTGAATGCCGTGCGCTTGGGCAACTTCTGGGGTGAGGAAGCTGGTGGCCACAGCACTGTAATGGATCTCATAGTCGCCTATCCGTACCAACTGCTCAGCTACCGCTTGTGTGGCGAGGAGCAGTGAGCAAAGCAGCGTAGTAAGCAGGGTTGTTCTGCGTAACGCTCGATAAACCATGGCAGGTCTCCTCTTATGGGTCGATATGGCTAGTCAACGTAAAATAAATTAGCGACGGCGCACTCTAAAAATAGCAATTTCACCGAACAAGTTGGGCCACCACTTGGATGTCCAGTGCCCTTTGTGATCGCCAACCCCTACCGCGCGATCAACAATCACCAACCCTTTTTCACGGCACAGATGCTCGAAGTCGTTAAAGGTAGAAAGGTGGATGTTGGGTGTGTCATACCAGGCATGGGGTAGAGATTTAGAGACCGGCATATAGCCACGTAGGCCAAGATGAATTCGGTGTCGCCAATAAGCAAAATTAGGAAAGGTGATAATGCCTTCCTCGGCGACGCGTAACATTTCATCAAGCATTTTATCTGGGCGGCGTAGCGCCTGAAGCGCTTGGGTCATAATGACTTGATCATAGCTGTTGTCGCAGAAACTACCCAAGCCATCATCCAGGTTATGCTCAATAACGTTCACGCCCCTGGCGACACACTGGGTAATACCGTCGGGGTCGATCTCTAAACCGTAGCCGGTAACATTTTTCTCCTGCGCTAAGCGCTCAAGCAGAGCACCATCACCGCAGGCTAAATCCAGCACGTGAGCCCCTTGGGGCACCCAGTCGTAAATCAGTTCAAGATCCGCACGCATTACAGGGTCTCCTCCCTGGCTGTTTCTTCGATATTCAGCTCTCGGGCTATGCGAGTCATAAATGCGCTGAACAGAGCGTGGTAACGTGGCTCGGGCAGTAAGAAGGCATCATGCCCGTGAGGAGAGTCGATATTGGCATAGCTAACCGATTTGCCAGCGCGGGTGAGCGCGTCGACGAGTTCTCGAGAGCGAGAAGGTGGGAAGCGCCAGTCAGTCGTAAAACTAACAACCAGAAAAGGGCACTTTGCGGGTGCTAGTGCGCTGGCTAGGTCGCCTGCTTGAGTGGCTGCGGGATCGAAGTAGTCAAGGGCCTTGGTCATTAACAGGTAGGTGTTAGCGTCAAAGGCGGTGGAGAATGTATCGCCCTGATAGCGCAAATAAGACTCAACCTGGAACTCGACATCAAACCCAAAGTTCAAATCGTTGCTGCGCAAGTCGCGGCCAAATTTACTGCCCATTGCATCTTCGGAGAGGTAGGTGATGTGGCCCACCATGCGTGCCAGTTTCAAACCACGCTTGGGGACCGTGTCGTGCTCTGCATACCAACCGCCGAAGAATTCAGGGTCAGAGCGAATCGCCTGACGAGCCACTTCGTTAAAGGCAATGTTCTGGGCGGAGAGCCGGGGGGTGGCGGCAATCACTACCGCATTGGCGACACGCTCAGGGTAAGTCATTGTCCACTGAAGCACCTGCATACCACCCAGGCTACCGCCCACTGCTGCGGCCCAACGCTCAATGCCCAGTTGATCGGCCAGACGCGCTTGGCTGGCTACCCAGTCACTGACAGTGACCATGGGGAAATCAGGCCCCCACTGGCGGCCGGTTTCAGGGTTGTGACTAACAGGGCCTGTGCTGCCATGGCAGCCGCCCAGATTGTTTAGCGATACCACAAAAAAACGGTTGGTATCGATAGATTTTCCGGGGCCGATATGAGCATCCCACCAGCCAGGTTTGCGGTCTTCGTCACCGTGATAGCCCGCTGCATGATGGTGTCCCGATAACGCATGGCAGATCAACACAGCGTTACTACGCTCAGCGTTTAACGTGCCGTAGGTTTCGTAGATAAGCTCGTACTCAGGCAGCACCTTGCCACAAGCGAGCGGCAGCGGCGTATCAAATTTCGCTACATGGGGGGTGACGAGGCCAACGGAGTCCGCCGGCCGGTCAACGAAAGTGAGAGTGTCTGAATCAGGCATCGAAAGCGCTAGTCCTGCAAAAAATAAATCCTGCTAAAAAGAGGCCCTGGGGAATGTTGCGCAGTTACAGCCCAACCAGTGCGCCAGAGATACCCGCAGCGCGGATCAAGGACCCCACTACTAAGCCATCCACCAAATTAATCGCAATAAACACCACGATGGGTGATAAATCGATCATGCCCAGCGGCGGAATGACTTTCCGAACAGGAGCCATAATGGGCTCGACTAGCTGCATTACCAGCAAAGCACCTGGGTGGCTAGCATTTGGGGCGACCCAGCTCAGAATAATCATCACAATCATGGCAAAGAAATAGATCTTTAATATGGCGTTAGCCAGTGCCGCAATGCCCGCAATCAGTAGTCCTGGTATAGGTGGCATGCCAACGCCAATCACCATGAAAATGGCCAACATGCTAACCACTTTCAGCACAAAGCCCGCGGCCAGCGTGGCAAGGTCAAAGCGCCCAGCGACGGGACCTAAGAAACCCTGAAATAGCCCTACAACAGGCTGGGTAATTTTAACCACTGATTGGCTAAGCGGGTTGTAATAATCCGCCCGCGATGCCTGCAGCAAAAAGCGCAGCATCAGTAAGAATAAATAAATATTGATTAACGAGTTAACAAGCATTAACCCGGCACTGCCCACTTGACTACCCATTGCTGCCTCTCCATTGCAAAGTTGCGTATTTAGTTGGCGCTAAGTTCCTTGGACATTGCTTCTGCGCGCTGGGCACAGGCCTGCATGGCGTCGGCGATGGTGGCGCGTAGTTGCGCATCTTCCATGTGCTGAATAGCACGTTCTGTCGTGCCGCCTGGCGACATAACATTTTGTTTGAGTGTGGCCGGGTCTTTGTCACTGCGCTGGGCCATAGTGGCGGCGCCCAGTGCCGTTTGAATAGCCAAGCGTCGCGCCGTGGCGGCAGGCAAGCCTAGTTTGACAGCGGCTTCTTCCATCGCCTCAAACATTAGAAAGAAGTAAGCCGGCGCACTGCCGGATACCGCAGTTACCGCATCAAGCAGGCTCTCTTCTTCAACCCACTCCACAATGCCAACCGCTTCCATAAGCTGTGTTGCTAGCGTGCGTTGCTCCTCATTCACCGCGCTATTGGCATATAAGCCGCTGGCACCGATGCCGACCAATGCAGGAGTGTTGGGCATGCAACGAACCAGCGCATTATTACCGCCTAGCCATTGATCAATGGTGGCTGCATCGAGGCCTGCCGCGATAGAAATAATCAGCGGTGATTGCTGTTGTACGTTATCCCGCATCGCTTCACATACGCTGCGCATAATCTGGGGTTTTACCGCGAGTACGACCACGTCGGCGTCTTCGACGGCGGCGTTATTATCGGTGTTTGTGTTAATTCCTAAGCGTGCTGCTAAAGGCGCTAGCTCGCTTTCATTAGGTGCGGTGGCCGTGATGTCGCTAGGAGACACACCACTATCGATGAGGCCGCCGATAATGGCGCTGGCCATATTGCCTGCGCCAATGAAAGTAATCTTGCTCGCCATGTGGGTATCCTTATTGGGTAAAAAAGCTGCATCGGGCAGCATGGGATGTCAGTCGTCTTTACGCTCTTCAATTAGCAGTGTTATTGAGTAGCGTGTTGAGTGGTGCGTGCGCCAAAAATCGCCGTTCCTAAACGTACCAGCGTTGCGCCCTCTAAAACAGCGGCTTCTAAATCGTCGCTCATCCCCATCGATAGCGTATCCAGAGGGGCATCCGGTAGCGCTGCCTGAAGGGTTTCCAGTAGTTGTCGCAAGGCCGCAAGCGGCGCCCGCTGTTCTGCAAGGCTGTTAGCCGGGGCCGGAATCGCCATGAGTCCACGTAGACACAGCCGTGGTAGGGTGGCCACTTCTTTCGCTAGTGACATTACCTCATCGGGCATGACGCCCGACTTAGAAGCTTCGCGGCTAATATTGACCTGCAAACAAATGTTGAGTGGTGGTAAGTGTTCCGGGCGTTGTTCGCTAAGCCGTTTGGCTATTTTTAAGCGGTCAACGCTATGTACCCAAGCGAAGCTTTCTGCCACTGCGCGGGTTTTGTTGGACTGTAGTGGACCAATAAAATGCCACACAATATCGTCTAAGTCGGCCAGTTCGGCTTGTTTTTCCAGTGCTTCTTGCAGAT
Organism: Halomonas sp. IOP_6; assembly: GCF_021151565.1. Taxonomy (NCBI): domain Bacteria; kingdom Pseudomonadati; phylum Pseudomonadota; class Gammaproteobacteria; order Oceanospirillales; family Halomonadaceae; genus Halomonas; species Halomonas sp. IOP_6. Next base: position 289,166 of record NZ_JAIRBO010000006.1, read on the forward strand.
AGTTTTCGCCGAATTCACGCTGCCCATGCTGCCAGGCTTGGCGAATCATGGAAGCGGGCTTTGTTTTACTAACGGCTAGCAGCGTTGCGCTATCGAGTGGGCGTTCAGCCTTTTTTAATGCGTTACTCAGGCGTTCGCGGGCCTGGGCGAGTGACTCGGGAAGCGCGATGTCTGTCATACTCAAGCACCTTACCACTGCTGGGAAAAGAGAGATGGATATTACCGAACTGCTGGTGTTCTCGGCAAAGCAGAATGCATCTGATCGGCACCTTTCTGCTGGGCTTCTACCTATGATACGTGCTGATGGTGTTAGCCGTTGACTTAATCTACCTACTATGGGGAGCGTTGGCGTAAATCAGCAGGCGTAAATGCCACCCAGAACTCTCGGGCCACTGGCACCAGTGACGGAAGGTAAGTTGCCGGGCAGATCGTGTAAACGTTGATGGGCAAGCCAAGCAAAAGCGCCTGCTTCAATCCAGTCTTCGGGCCAGCCTAAGTCGGTGGGAGACTTAAATGTTGCATGGGGTAAGTGTGACGCTAGCCTCGCCATTAAATAGGCGTTATGTGCTCCGCCGCCGCAGGCAATTAATGTCATGCTGTCGTGGGTCGCGGGCAATTGCTGAATACCCTGGGCAACGCTTATCGCGGTCAGTTCCGCTAACGTAGTTTGCACATCGCAAGCAGTTTCGTTACCCGTTAGCTTGTTTTCTAACCAGGCCAAGTGGAATAGTTCGCGCCCGGTGCTGCGCGGCGGCGGTTGATGAAAAAAAGGCTCGTTTAGCAAGCGTTTTAGTAGCGCTTGGTCGATCTGTCCGCGAGAGGCCCACGTACCATTTTGGTCAAAGCGTCCGTCGTGATGCTTTGAGAACCAAGCATCTAACAGCACATTGGCAGGGCCTGTATCAAAGCCAATGGCGGGAGTGCTGGTATCGCTGGGTAGCCACGTCAGGTTCGCAAAGCCTCCTAGGTTTAAAACAAGCTGCTCGCTTGTCTGGCGACCAAAAAGGGCTTGATGAAACGCTGGTGCAAGCGGCGCTGCCTGACCACCAGCGGCTAAGTCTCGTCGGCGAAAATCAGCCACCACCGTGCAGCCGGTTAATTCGGCCAACAGGCTGGGGTTATCAAGCTGTAGTGTATAGGCAGGGCCGCCTTGGTGGCCGCCGGGAGCATGCTCAATTGTCTGTCCATGGCTACCAATAGCGTTAATTTGCGCTGCGGAGACCTGTTGCTGAGCCAGTAGTGTTTTCACGGCACTTGCTTGTAGCTGGCAAAATTCGTTTTCGGCCGTTGCCAGCTCTGCGAAGCTCACTTGCTCGGCATGACACAGGTTGAGCAGTAGGTTATGAAGCGACTGGGGCATTGGCGACGCATGCGTAGCAATGAGCTCAGGTGGCGAGTGCGGCGTTATAGCGACCAACGCCGCATCAATGCCGTCCAGGCTGGTGCCCGACATTAAGCCAACATAGTACGACGGTAAGGTAGGGTGGGGCGTTTTCATAAAGCGGCTCATCCAAAACGTAGTGAAGGCTCAACCAAGGCGATAGGGCATGGTAACATCGCCGGTTATTCGATATCTGACGCCTATATGGCACATATTACATGGAGAGAGAGGCAATGAGTGAGGTGGATCAGGCGTTAGCGCTACTGTCGCGAGGCACGCATGAAATCCTGGTAGAGGATGAGCTGAAGAAAAAGCTGGCGTCTGGCCGTAAGCTGCGTATTAAAGCAGGGTTTGACCCGACAGCACCTGATTTGCACCTTGGGCATAGTGTGCTGCTGACGAAAATGCGCCAGTTCCAGGATCTCGGGCACACCGTTATTTTCCTGATCGGGGACTTCACAGGTCGTATCGGTGATCCCACTGGCAAAAACATTACTCGTAAACCGCTCACCGAGGCCGATGTAAAAGCCAATGCCGAAACCTATAAAGAGCAGGTATTTAAAATCCTCGATCCCGAAAAGACCGAGGTGCGCTTTAACGCCGAATGGTTTGGTGAATTAAGCGCCGCTAAAATGATTGAGTTGGCAGCGCAAAGCACGGTCGCGCGGATGCTTGAGCGTGATGATTTTGAAAAGCGTTATAAAGCTAACCAATCTATCGCGATCCACGAGTTTCTCTACCCGCTCGTCCAAGGCTATGACTCAGTAGCGCTCGAGGCAGATGTTGAGTTAGGAGGGACCGATCAGAAATTTAACCTGCTGATGGGACGAGAAATTCAAAAGCACTTCGGCCAAGAGCCTCAGGTCGTGATCACCATGCCACTGCTCGAAGGTCTGGACGGCGTGCAGAAAATGTCCAAGTCGTTGGGCAACTATGTTGGTGTCGATGAAGCGCCGGGCTCCATGTTCAATAAGCTAGTGTCTATGCCCGATAGTTTAATGTGGCGTTACTTTGAGCTGCTCTCTTTGAAATCCAACGAAGAGATCGATGCGCTCAAGCAGAACGTTGAGGCGGGGGCTAATCCGCGTGACGTGAAAATGGAGCTAGCCCGTGAGCTTATTGCCCGTTACCACGGAGACGAAGCTGCCGCTAATGCACACAAGTCGGCGGGGAATCAGCTAGCGGAAGGTGAGTTGCCGGAAGACCTACCTGAAGTAGAAGTAGATTTCGAAGGTAATGAGCAGGCGCCTATCGCGGCAGTACTCAATCGCTCTGGTCTCACTAAGAACAGTGCGCAAGCCAAAGACATGTTGAAAAACGGTAGTGTGAAAGTCGATGGGGATGTTGTTGCCCAAGACACGATGTTGGCTACGGGTAGCGCCTACGTTATCCAGGCAGGTAAGAAACGTTATGCTCGTGTGACGCTTACCTAACTTTTTCGATAACTTTCTCAAAAAACCACTTGCCAAGACGGCAGCGAATCCGTAAAGTACGCATCCGCTGCCGGGGACGCACAGCGTTACCAGCGGTGAATGAAGGTGAAAACCTTCGGTTTGTCAGAGAGTTAGAAGAACTCAGCAGC